>NZ_AZVB01000037.1 GCF_000513995.1 Pseudoxanthomonas sp. J35 | reverse complement strand
AACAACACCACAACGAGGAAGCAGCAATGCCTGAAGCTCAAGGCAAGGACGTCATGCACCCCGGGTTGACGGGAAGCTCCCCACGGAATTGTTAGAACTCAATGCGATCAACTAGAAAATGCGGCGCTTCAAATCAGAGAAAGCATTCAGCCCGCCACGCCAGTCGCTGCCAGTTTTTGCAAGAATGAATGGATATCTAGAATCATCATGGAAGATGAGCTTGTGGTGTTTTCCGTCTTCCAGAATTGCGAACCCGAGCGACTCCAGTTCAGCGCGAGCAGATACTGTCATTGAGTCATACTGACGCAAAACTTGCTTGAGTCGCTCCAAAATCTGTTCGCGCTCGCCAGAATGCGCATTCTGCTTAATAATGTCAGTCAAAACATCTCGGCGTCGGCTATGAGGCTCCGCGGCGTCGGCAGCAGCTTTTAGTGAATCAATAATTATATCTAAGCGCTCACCTTGATAAAGGTCTCTCTCTGTAGAGGCAAGAGCAAGACTTGTTCCGTCAGTGTTAGATACGCCGCTGGGAAGCTGACGCGCATATTTGGCGCGTGCCAGTTCCGCTTCTAGTCGTTGTATTTCCTCATCCTTCGATGCCATCTCAGCATCGAAGTGTCGAATGTACTCATTGATGTCATTTGACCCCGAGTCCTTCAGCTCCTGAAGGCGGTGCCTCGCGATCAGCTCTTGAAGGTTGGACCAAGTGCATTCTCTTTTTGTTCGTTGCGAAAGCAATGAAGCCCGTACCTTCCTTGATACGGCAATCTGCATTTCCTTAGGATCGGAATAGTTGCCGGTTGGCAGGAACAGCCATTTTCCGACGCCATCTGGCCAGTAGATCCCTACAGCACCACCGTATGCGTTCTCTCCATAGACTTCTCGCATGAGCTTGAAAGAGAAAGACCGACTGGGCTCGACAACAACATGAGCCATGCCAGACAGCCACTTCGCGGTTTGATCGGGATCGATGAATGGTTTGTCTCTGTTGTCAGCGCTTACATACACAACAGGCATTGTGTAATTTGCTTTTGCGCAGATGATGTCGGCAGCAAGAGACAAATCTTGCTCTTTCAGAAAGATTGGCTTGTCAGAAACGATCAGGTCGCCATCAACACCACCACCAATCCTCTCCATCAGGCTTTTCAGGATGTATGGTCGCTTTCCCTGATCCAATCTCTCGACAGGAAGCTCGGAGTCGACACTAAGCTGGACCGCAACAATGAATCCATCTTTCGACTTTGAACCAACAACGTCCGTTATCCATCTGATTTCGCCATCCTCGCGCTTCTCGTATCGCACTCCCGCCGTTTCTCTTTCGGAGTCTTTGAACGAAGAAGACAGGACCGACTCGTTTGCCGTTGATACGGACGTGCCATCCTCAAACTTGATGCCACTGAGCTTACGTGCCAATTCGCTGTGTGGACTCCCCGAAATCCATGCGTGTGTGCAGTCAAGTAGGTCCTCAGTCGTCTTTTCGGCGTTAATCGGAAACTGTGTCTTGAATGTGAGCACGCGAAGTTCTCCCCCTTGAGTTCTAACACCTGAGTTAAGCCGCGCCGCGAAGCGGCGTCGGCTTGGACGAGTAAAAAGGAGACTTCCCGCCCTTGCGGATCACCGCTCGGCCTCGAGGGCCAT
>NZ_AZVB01000036.1 GCF_000513995.1 Pseudoxanthomonas sp. J35 | reverse complement strand
ATGGCGGTGAGCTGGGCCACGGTGGCGTTGGCGTCGTCGCGCATGCGCGCGAACACTCCGTGGAACTCGCCCTCCATCCGCACCGTCAGGTCGCCCTCGGCCACCACGCGCAGCAGGCCGGACAGCGCATCCAGGTTGCGGTCGCTGGTGGCCATCATCGCGTTCAGGCCCTGGACCATGGCGCGGAAATCGTGCCGGTAGGCCGCCTCGTCGCCGCGCGCGGAGAAGTCGCCGGCCGCCGCCGCGCGCGCGAGGCGCTTGATCTCGCCGTTGATGGCCTGCAGGCTGGCCTTGGCCGCATCCATGGCCTGGTGCAGCACCGCCCGCGTGCCCGGCAGGCGCCGCGCGTCGCGCGACAGGTCGCCCTCGGCGTATTGCCGCAGCACGTCGACCGCATCGGCGATCGCGTCCAGGTGCTCGAACATCATGGTGTTGATGCCGGCGGCCAGCTCGCCGTAGACGCCGGGGAAGTCCTCGGGCATGCGATGGCCGATGTCCGGCCCGGCGTGCTGGGCGATCATGCGCCGGGTCTCCTGCGAGAACCGCTCGAGCATGTGCACCATCTCGTCGGTGGCCGCGAGCATCTGGCCCACTTCGTCGCGCCCGTGCTCGCCGGTGCGCACGCCCAGGTCGCCGCGCGCCACGCCCCTGACCGCGGCCAGCGCCCGCCCCACCGACTCGAGCACCGAGCCGCCGATCAGCCAGCCCATGCCCAGGTTGAACAGCACCACCACGCCCCCGGCCAGGGTCATGATCGCGGTGAACTGCAGCGCCTGCGCCTGGGTGTCGTCCAGGTAGACGCCGGTGCCGATCACCCAGCCCCAGGGCGTGTACAGGGTCGCGTACGAGGTCTTGCTCACCGGCTCCTCGGCGCCGGCCTTGGCCCAGGCGTAGTCGACGAAGCCGCCGCCGGTCTGGGCCGCGCGCACGAACTCCGGGAAGATGCGCTTGCCGTCCGGGCTCAGCACATCGGCCACCGGCTTGCCGACCAGGTCCGGGCGGGTGGGGTGCATCAGCATGTTCGGGGCCTGATCGGTGACGAAGAAATAGTCCACGCCCTGGTTGGCCTGCATCGACTCCAGCGTTTCCAGTGCCGACGCCTGGGCTGTGGCCAGGTCCATCTCGCCGGCGCGCACGCGCTCGGCCAGGCCCTCGACCACGCTCAGCGCCATTTCCGTCTGGGCGCGCAGGCTCGCCTGCCGGGTGGCGTTGAGGTCCAGGTACTGGATGCGCGCGGCGACCACCGCCAGAGCGACGATCCCGGCCGCGACCAGCAGGGTCTGCAGCAGGAACTTGCGCTTCATCGGCAAGTGGGAAAGGAAGCGGAAGGAGAGGCTTGTGCGGTTCATGGATCCGTGACGGCGGCTCGTAGGGGCGGAGGGTCGTCGGCCGGTGGCGGACCCCGTGCGGTCGCGCCGTGCCGGCGGACCGATCGCCAGAGAAGGCCAGCCCCGGCGCGGCGGCCGGGACTGGCGGTGAGGCCGCAGGGGGCGGCGTCAGAACTCGGCCCAGTCGGCCTCGTCGATCACCGTGGCCAGGGCGCCGTCTTCGCGCCGGGCCGGGCCGCTGCGGGGCCGGCGCACGGGCAGGGGGACGGCGGCGGGAGCGGCGGCGAGCGGTGCCGCCTCGCCGCGATCCTGTCCGGTCTGGAACACGGCGCTGGCCTGTGCCAGGCCAGCGGCCTGTTCCTCCATGGCGCGCGCGGCGGCGGAGGCTTCTTCCACGAGGGCGGCGTTCTGCTGGGTGGTCTCGTCC
>NZ_KI911336.1:6499-7389 GCF_000513995.1 Pseudoxanthomonas sp. J35 | reverse complement strand
ACGAACGGTTCATCCCCGCGAGCGCGGGGAACACGGCAGCGCCGGCCAGAGCATGTTGCCCACGGCCGGTTCATCCCCGCGAGCGCGGGGAACACGCCACGCGCGAGTCGTAGGCAACAGCGGTGAAACGGTTCATCCCCGCGAGCGCGGGGAACACGTTCCGCGGCACCAGCCGGCCGATGTCGCCGCCCGGTTCATCCCCGCGAGCGCGGGGAACACACCGACATTGCAACCCTCGCCTACTCGGTCGACGGTTCATCCCCGCGAGCGCGGGGAACACCGCGTGTGGACGCTTGAAGCGAGCGAGTATGCCGGTTCATCCCCGCGAGCGCGGGGAACACCCGTAGTGCTGCGCCGCTTGGTGGTCCCAGGCCGGTTCATCCCCGCGAGCGCGGGGAACACCACTCCATGCGCACGCGGAAGTGCGCGGCCCACGGTTCATCCCCGCGAGCGCGGGGAACACATGGCCGCCCCGGCAATGAAGGGGCTCACCTACGGTTCATCCCCGCGAGCGCGGGGAACACGGCAGCACGGCGCACGGGTCCAGGACGAACAGCGGTTCATCCCCGCGAGCGCGGGGAACACGCAGCCTGCGCCCGGCGGACATCGGCCTGCGCCGGTTCATCCCCGCGAGCGCGGGGAACACCCAGCCATAGCCGCTGGCGTCCGGTTCGTGCTCGGTTCATCCCCGCGAGCGCGGGGAACACGCCGATATACAGGGAGCAGCCGTTTTTGGTGCCGGTTCATCCCCGCGAGCGCGGGGAACACTTGCGCTGCGCAAGCTCGCGCTTGGCCGAGGACGGTTCATCCCCGCGAGCGCGGGGAACACTCGATGTCGTCCTCCGTGTACAGGCCGGTAGCCGGTTCATCCCCGCGAGCGCGGGGAACAC
>NZ_KI911336.1:3423-4411 GCF_000513995.1 Pseudoxanthomonas sp. J35 | reverse complement strand
CGGTCCGGTTCATCCCCGCGAGCGCGGGGAACACTGCAGCCGTCGCGCGACGACGTGACGACCTGGCGGTTCATCCCCGCGAGCGCGGGGAACACGCACAGGCGCCGGGCCAGTCGTTGGCGAGGGCCGGTTCATCCCCGCGAGCGCGGGGAACACTGTTTCCCGTCGAAGGCCTCGACCGCGATGCTCGGTTCATCCCCGCGAGCGCGGGGAACACGGCGCGGGTGACGGCATGAGCGCCGTCGTGAGCGGTTCATCCCCGCGAGCGCGGGGAACACGACTGCCGCCACTGCTCCGCCTGAGCCTCATGCGGTTCATCCCCGCGAGCGCGGGGAACACTCCAGGACGGCGTTGCTCGCGCTGGTGGTGAACGGTTCATCCCCGCGAGCGCGGGGAACACGCCTTCGTCCGCTGCATCGCGGTGACCGGGTCCGGTTCATCCCCGCGAGCGCGGGGAACACCGAACGGTCAAAAGGCCGCTTGACATGTCTACCGGTTCATCCCCGCGAGCGCGGGGAACACNGGTTACGGTTCATCCCCGCGAGCGCGGGGAACACTTCTGGTGCAGCGCGGCCTTGATGTGCTCCAGCGGTTCATCCCCGCGAGCGCGGGGAACACTTCATCGGTGCCTACGAGAACATCGGGTCCGCCGGTTCATCCCCGCGAGCGCGGGGAACACGACCAGGTACGTCTCGGCCCAGCGCAATGGGTCGGTTCATCCCCGCGAGCGCGGGGAACACGGCCGGAGTTGTGCAGTGGACTGGAACGAATTCGGTTCATCCCCGCGAGCGCGGGGAACACCCCATGATCTGGAAGCGGCCCCAGCTGGCCGACGGTTCATCCCCGCGAGCGCGGGGAACACACAGAGCCATCAGCAATGCCAGCGGCCACAGCCGGTTCATCCCCGCGAGCGCGGGGAACACGCCTTCCAGGAGAGGCCGTCGGTGCGGAAGTTCGGTTCATCCCCGCGAGCGCGGGGAACACGGCT
>NZ_KI911336.1:0-465 GCF_000513995.1 Pseudoxanthomonas sp. J35 | reverse complement strand
GTAGACGGTTCATCCCCGCGAGCGCGGGGAACACCGCGGCCACTGCCGAGATAATCATCGTGATCGCGGTTCATCCCCGCGAGCGCGGGGAACACTCACCGCCCGAGGCTTCTTCCTTCTGGCCCGGCGGTTCATCCCCGCGAGCGCGGGGAACACCAGCAACGCGCACGCTAGGCCGATGGCCTGCGCGGTTCATCCCCGCGAGCGCGGGGAACACGTCGTGCTGGCGACGATGGTCGTCGTCCCGACCTGGTTCATCCCCGCGAGCGCGGGGAACACCGTACCAGGCACGGTGCGAGGCGGCGGACCGCTGGTTCATCCCCGCGAGCGCGGGGAACACATCATGACGAAATCAATGCCGCGATGGCGGTGCGGTTCATCCCCGCGAGCGCGGGGAACACCGGCAGTGCGCTGGCATAGTCGGCCACGAAGGCGGTTCATCCCCGCGAGCGCGGGGAACACATC
>NZ_AZVB01000032.1 GCF_000513995.1 Pseudoxanthomonas sp. J35 | reverse complement strand
GGCAAGCCGAACCAGAACGCCTACGTCGAATCCTTCAACGGCCGCCTGCGCGACGAGTGCCTCAACGAACACTGGTTCACCCACCTGCTGCACGCCCGGACCGTCATCGAGACCTGGCGCCGGGAGTACAACGAGGAGCGACCCAAGAAGGCATTGGGCGGACTGACACCGAGCGCCTACGCCAGGCAACTGGCATCGGCTACCATCCAACCCGGACTCTAGATCGAACCGCTACTGAAAGCGGGGGGACGTCGGATCGG
Source organism: Pseudoxanthomonas sp. J35 (assembly GCF_000513995.1). Taxonomy (GTDB): domain Bacteria; phylum Pseudomonadota; class Gammaproteobacteria; order Xanthomonadales; family Xanthomonadaceae; genus Pseudoxanthomonas. Next base: position 6,883 of record NZ_AZVB01000032.1, on the reverse strand, counting down.
CGGCGACGCGGCCGGCGGCGGGGAATGTTCAAGCCCAGCCGACGCCACAGGCGCCGCACCCGGGCCTCGCCCAGGTCCAGCCAGGCCGCCATCCGGCGATACCCGAACCGCGGCACCTTCGGCGACGCGGCCAGCAAGCGCTCGGCCACCGCCTGGTCCTTGGCGGCCTGGCGCGGAGCGTAGCTGGCGATGCGGCGGCTCAGGCCCAGGTAACGAAGGGCCTTGCGCTGCGAGAGTCCCCGACGGACCAGCACCTGGACCGTGTCGCGTCGTTCCGACGGGGTCGTCATTTTTTTCGGACGATCTCCTTCATCCCGTCGATGACCAGCATCTGCTCGGCCACCAGCCGCTTGAGCCGGGCGTTCTCGGACTCGAGGTCCTTGAGCCGCCGGGCGTCGGGCACGTCCAGGCCGCCGAACTTGTTGCGCCAGCGGAAAAAGGTCTGCTCGGTCAGGTTGTGTTTCTTGCACAGCGCCTTGATCGACATGGCGCCGACCTCGGCCTCACGCAGGATGCCGATGATCTGTTCGTCGGTGAATCGCTTCTTCATGGAGCTCTCCTTGCCTGTTAAGGGTAGAGAACTCACCAGCCAACTGGCTACACGATCCGTCTCAGGTCAGGCCCATTGATGATTACAGCAGTTGCCAGTCCCAACGGATCAACCGCGTTTACAGGATTCCCTGATGTATAGGCATATGTATTGCAGGGAGCAGACTTAAAAGCAGCAGAACCCGTCAGCTAAGTAAGTGCTTGCCAAGCAAAAAAGACTCCCACTAGAAGCGACATGATCATAAGAACACCTGACGCAAGCGAGACGAAGCGTGTCACAGCATCAAGCCCTTGAAATCCGCCGCGGAGAATAAAGCTAATGACCCAGAACGGATGCCAATCTGTACTCGCCGGATTGCCGGCCCGCTTGTAGTGCTCTGGATACTTTCGTCGCAGTATCGCAGCCAGTACGCTGGCAAGTAGAACGGCGAGTACCGCCGGAATAAAAAAGCCAAGGACTACTTTTTGCATGGGCACGTCCCGATGGTCTTCGCCCACAGCACCTTTGCACCCCCGACGCTTGCAGAAGCAGACGCACTATATCCTGCTACTGGCGCAAGCCCCCACCCGGACGATGCGCCTCCTAAACGCGTCGCTCCAAAGCTGGCCCCCACTCCACCAGCTATCGCAATGTTATAGCTAGCGTACTCACCGTTGAAGACGCTCGGATCTGGGAATGCGTTTCCGTCGCTGAACGAGACATTTGAACCCATGTATGTAATAGGGCTTCCCACCTTTTTCGGTAAAGATGAGCCCGAGCCAGCAACTGCCTGAACACGTACTAGATAGCGCGGCTCGCCATTCCCCTCGCATTTGTTTGAAAGTGTGAAGGTTGCCCCGCCGCCGTAGCCATACCCGTACTCCAGTGAGGTACCAGACCAATCGGTCAGCCCAAGTGGATCAATGCGGCTGACAGGATTACCGCTGGCATAGGCATAGGTATTCAGCCCACCCGCCAACCCAATCGGATCGCTTTCGACATAGCGCCCTGTACTCGGATCGTAGCTCCGGAACCGGTTGTACCAAAGCCCACTCTCCTGATCCCAATACTGCCCCGGGAACCCCAGGTTCAACCCCCCGATGCTGTCCAGCGTCACCGTCCGGTCGAACGCATAGTTGCTCGCCCGCCAGACGATGGCCTTGGCGCTGTTGGTCGCCACCTCCGGCCGCCCCAGGTGGTCGGTGTGGATCGCATAGAGTTGCCCGCCGCGCACCAGCGCCACCGGCTCCCCGCCCNGCAGCCGCAGGTAGTGGCTCCAGCTGCCCGCGCCCCAGCTGTACTCGGCCTCCACCTGCCCGCTCGGCCCGTAGGCATAGCCCGTGGCCGTCGCATCCGAGCCCCGGTCCTTGCGCACCCGCTGGCCCAGCGCGTTGATCCGGTAGTAGGTCGTGATGCCGCCCTGGGTCACCTGGCCGAGCCGGTCGAACGCGTCGTAGCCGTAGCTGTTGCCCCCGCCGCTGGTCGTGTTGCCGCGGATGTTGTAGACGAAGCTCTTGGCCCGCGGGCCGGTGATCGAGCTCAGCCGGTTGTTGGCGCTGGCCGTCACGTACACGTCGGTCGCCCCGCCCTGTAATCGAAAGGGGTCGGGTTCATTTTCCCTGATGCCTAAAATGTACCTGACCCCTTTTCCTGAAGATTTTCTTGAAGAACATGTAGCTGAGGTACAGGGCTACGAGACCAATTGGAACCGCAACCCAATCGAACGGTTCCAACCCGCCCGTCACATAGATTTTGCTTCCTATGTAGAACACCGCTCGCAAAAAGATTGAGAGACATACCAGCGCGCCAACCCATCTCATAAATTTGCTCTGCATATTCACCTCAATTGCACCCGCATGGGTCATTGGCAGCCTCGTTTATACCCTTCATCGCTTCCATGGTGTCCTTATCCGTCGCTGCTCGGCGCATCAGATTTCGGAAGCCTCTAAGCGCTCCACTGAAGGTCATCGCATTGGACGCCACTTCGCCGATCGCTGCGCCTTGTGCTCCAAGGAGCATCCCTCCGACCTGACTAAATGCAGACGGCCTCTCCTTCCCGTCAAGAGCAGTCTGAATACCAGACATTCCATCGTACATAGTGGCCATTCCAACGCCAGCCACAAGAGCACCAGGCGCTGCAATTTCCGGTTGTCCAGCGGAAACACCTATTAAGAACGATGCAGTTCCACTAATTGCCTCATAGCCACCCATTCCGATGTCCGCAACGCCGAACGCTATGCCCAAGTAATCGGGCGGGCAAGGTCTTAGGCCAAACGGATCAACGAAGCTGACCGGATTCCCCCCGACATAGGCATAGGTATTCAACCCGCCCGCCAGCCCAATCGGATCGCTTTCGACATAGCGCCCCGTACTCGGATCGTAGCTCCGGAACCGGTTGTACCAGAGCCCACTCTCCTGGTCCCAGTACTGCCCCGGGAACCCCAGGTTCAATCCCCCGATACTGTCCAGGGTGACGGTGCGGTCGAACGCATAGTTGCTCGCCCGCCAGACAATCGCCCGGCTGCTGTTGCTCGCCACCTCCGGCCGCCCCAGGTGGTCGGTGTGGATCGCATAGAGTTGCCCGCCGCGCACCAGCGCCACCGGCTCCCCGCCCNGCAGCCGCAGGTAGTGGCTCCAGCTGCCCGCGCCCCAGCTGTACTCGGCCTCCACCTGCCCGCTCGGCCCGTAGGCATAGCCCGTGGCCGTCGCATCCGACCCCCGGTCCTTGCGCACCCGCTGGCCCAGCGCGTTGATCCGGTAGTAGGTCGTGGTGCCGCCCTGGGTCACCTGGCTGAGCCGGTCGAACGCGTCGTAGCCGTATGTGTTGCCGCCGCCGAGGGTGGTGTTGCCCCGCGCGTTGTAGCTGAACCCCTTGGCCCGCGGGCCGGTGATCGCACTGAGCTGGTTGTTGGCGCCGGCGATCACGTAGCTGTCCGTCAATCCGCCCCAGGTGTGGCTGGTCCGGTTGCCGTTGGCGTCGTAGCCGAACCCCTGGTTGGCGCCGCTGGCCGTCACCCCGGTCAGCCGGCCCAGGGCATCGTACCCGTAGGCCTGGGTCAGGGCGCTGTTGACGCCGTTGGTGATCTGGGTGATCTCCTCGGCGGCGTTGTAGCCGTAGGTCAGCCGCTGCAGGTCGGTGCCGCCGTTCTTCGCGTTCAGCTCGGTCAGCCGCCCCACCCCGTTGCGCACCACGGCCCGGGTGGCCCCGTTGCCGTAGGTCCATCCGCTCGCCGCGCCGAACGGACGGTAGCCGATCCCGGTGGCCACGTGGTGGGTCACACCGCCGACCATCGCCGTCATCGCCGTCATCCGTCCGCCGCTGTAGCCGTAGCCTACGCTCACCCCGCCCGGATAGCCGATCCCGGTCAGGCGCCCGGCTGCATCGTAGGCGTATGTCTGCCCGAACGCCACGCCACTGCCGGCCACGGTCTGCGACTGCGCCGTGGCCTCGCCGGCGCTGTTGTAGGTCCAGCCCAGCGTTCCGCTCGGGTCGCCGACCGCGCACAGCCGGCCCTTGCCATTAGTGCAACTGTCCCAGGTGAAGGCCTGGGTCTGGCCGCCGGAGGCCGCCGAGGTCACCCGGCCCAGGCCGTCGTAGCCATACGTGGTGGTCAGGCTGCCGGCCCGGGTCATCGAACTGCGCTGGCCGTAGGCGTTGTAGGCGTAGGTCGTGGTGCCCGTGTCCGGGCTGACCTGCTGGGTCAGGTCGCCGAAGCCGTTGTAGGTGTAGCTGGTGACCTTGCCGCGCGGGTCGGTCACGCTGGACAGCCGGCCCAGCACGTCATAACCGAACTGCGCCGGCTGCAGCAGCGGGTCGATGACCGTCTTCCTGCGGCCATGGCTGTCGTACAGGTACGCCGTGGTCCGGCCCAGCGGATCGGAAACGCCCGCCAGCCGGCCGTTGGCGTCGTACTGGTACAGCGTCTCCTGGCCCGAGACCTGCCACGACCGCTCCAGGAACCCGGCACTGTCGTAGGCGTACTGCGCGTTGCTGGTCTGCGTGAACGAGACGCCATCGGCCTGGTAACCCGTGCGGCGCTGGGTGACGTTGCTGAGCGCGTCGTAGCTGATCAGCAGCCGGTCCAGCGAGTTGGCGCCGTAGAGGCTGCCGCGCGACTCGCGCACCTCGGTCAGGCGGCCGATGCCGTCGTACAGGTAGCCCAGCGAGATCCCGCCGGGACTGGTCGTGGCCGACGGCTGGTCGTCGGACCGCCAGGTCGTGGTCCAGTCGCGATTGCCGCCGGGACCGAGCACGCGCTGCTGGGTCAGGCGCCCCTTGAGGTCCCAGGTGTACTGGGTGACCAGCCCGTTGGCGTCGGTCATGCTGCCCGGCAGGCCCAGGGCGTTGTAGCCGGCGTAGGTGACCGCATGGCCGAGGCCGTTGGTCACCGAAGTGAGGTTGCCGGCCGTGTCGTACTGGTAGGTCACCGCGTCGCCGTTGCCGTCCAGCGGGCCATCGACGACCAGGGTCTGGATCATGCGGTTGCCGTATACGGCATAGGCGTAGGTGGTGGTGCGCTTCTGGCCAGACGTGCAGTCCGGCGCGCACTGTTCCACTTTTTCCAGCAGCCGCGCGCGGGGCGCGTCGCTGTCCGGGTAGTAGGTGTAGACGGTTTCGGCCTGGATGTTGCCGCCGTTGCCGTAGTGCGACTCGCGGACCAGCAGGTTGCGCGCGGTATCCCAGCCATAGGTGGTGCGCTGCTGGTTGGCCGTGCTGTTGCCCGGCGCCGGGCCGACGCCGCTGCGCCGCTCCAGCAGTTCGCCGCGGTCGTTGTAGGTGAGGAAGGTCTGGTTGCCCTCGAAGTCCACGTTGCGGGTGGGATAGCCACGGGTGTCGTAGTCGGTGGCTGCGACTCCCGCCGGACAGGCCGTGCTGGCCGGACGGCTCACCGAGGCCACCCGCTTGATGCCCTTGACGGTCACGAAGTTGTAGCGCGTGGTGTGCCCCAGCGCATTGGTCACGTCGGTGTAGTTGCCGCCATACGCGAATGTGTCGCGCTCGACCGCGCCTTCGCGCCCGGACCAGGCGACCTTCCCGTCGGCCTGGTACGAGTAGCGTGTCTTGCGCACGCCATCGATCGAATACCCGGTCAGCGCCATGTAGGAGACGGGGTCCTCGTAGTGATAGGTCCTCGTACCCAACCCACCGGGATACGTAACCGAGGACAAGACCCCATTGGCGTTGTAGCCGTAGCTGTAAACCTGGTTGTTGGGCGCAGTAATGGACGAGATCAATCCACTGGTCCAGGCAATCGTGATGGATCGCCCGGACGTGTGGGTGACCTTGGTCATCCGGTTGCTGGTGTAGGTGAAGGTGTATCCGACGTTGCGGTTGTCCCGGATGAACAGCGGCAGGCCGTTGCTGTTGTACCGCTCCGTGCCCACCCCTTCTGTCCTGAGGGTGAAGGTGTCCTGAGACTGGTTGCTCCAGAAGTTCGCGTTGATCCAGCTGCGCGATTCGGCGCGCGGGTCCTCATAGCGCCCGCTCGATGCGTTCCATGTGTATTCGTAGGCACGCCCATCCGGACGGTAGACCGTGATCGCGCTGTAGCGGGCGCCCTGCAACGGGCAAGGGACGCCTGGCTCCTGCGTCCCGGGCTGGCATACCGGGGTGAAGCCAGGATTGGGGGTGAAATTCAGCCGGTAATCGAACGCCCATGTCCAACCGGGGCCGAAACTGGGAGCGCCGCGGGCTCTGGAATACCAGCGGTTGAGGACAAAATCTCCGGCGGACGTAGCAAAATCCAATTCTTCGAGAATCTTGTTGCCCGACGGGATCACCACCGGTTGGCCTGAAAGATCAGACGGGGCTTCTTCTTGACCGTCGCAGCGCTGCTCAGGCTGCATCGGCTGGGTATTGTCCACAGTCGTAGCAGGGGCAGTAATATCGCCTCCACTTCCGCCCTCCATACGAATGCTCGAGAATCTACGATAAGCCAGGCGATCGACAAAGCCACGCACCCCTCGCACTTCAATAGGATCCTCTTCCTTGTCTGGCGCTCTTGTCTCAGCCGGGGCCTCATTTGAAGCGGCTATCAAACCGAACAGCAGTATGAAATTAAGGGCTCTTTTGAAATTCGAGTGGGTTATGCCACGTGCGGGTTGAGGCGCGAGAAGTCGAGCTTGCCGGCGATCAGGAAGATGACGGTGCGCATGGTGTCGAGCCGGGTGTAGCCGCGGGCCTTGCGCTTGGCGGCCTGGAACAGGCCGTTGATGGCTTCCAGGAAGCCGTTGGTCTGGCGGGTCTGGCTCCAGGCCAGGATGCCGTCGAAGTGCTTGCGGATCATCCGCGCGACGTCCTTCATCGGCTCGACCTTGGAGCGCATGACGTTCGTGCACCACTGCCTGAGCAGC
>NZ_AZVB01000031.1 GCF_000513995.1 Pseudoxanthomonas sp. J35 | reverse complement strand
AGGTGCGCTACCGGGGCTTGGCGAAGAACACGGCGCAGGTGCTGACGCTGTTCGCGCTGTCGAACCTGTGGATAGCGCGGCGACGTCTGTTGCTGCCGACGGGCTAAATCCGTCCGTTGGACGGGGAAACCCGTCGAAAAGCGCCAGAAATGGCGAGAAAGTGATCACATCGAGGTCGATCAGGCGCCTTGGCGCTGAAATCTAAGCATCAGCGCGCTTTGATCAGACCTTCCCTAGCGAGCGGGACGAGCGCAGGAAGAAGCGCGAGATCGACGGAATCTCGGCACAGGCAGAGGTTGTGCGTTTGGGGGGCCGACTTCTGGCGCGAGGTCCTTTCACGTGGAGTCGCAGGGAATATGCTGTCTCCCAAGGATCAGCAGATCATCCAAGTTTGTGCCTCGATGCCTTCCAGAATTCCCAGTGAGTTGCAGAGCAAGCACGCACTGGGCCTTATAGAACGGTTAAAGAACTCATGAGTGAATCGCCCCGGCTTCTCCGGAAGCCAGTTCGTATGAGAAATGCCGAGCTGGCGGGACGGACGCGATCAACCCGCTCTCGCCGGAAGCCTGATCTCCGCGCGAACGAACCGCTCGGCACCCGAGTTGCCGTCGCACAATGCCAGCGCCCGATCCCGGACTTCCTCGGAGCTCAGCCCGTGGACCTTGCCAGCAGCCAGGCAGGCCTCCCAAGCCATCGCCACGTCCCGGGACGACACCTCGTATCCATAGCCCCGCGCCATCCAGCCCACGGCCAGCAATCCCGCTTCCAGCGCAAACACCGGCTGCTTGGCGGCGAAGTCCCGGGCGGCCCGTGCGAGGGTGCGCGGGTCGGTCGGGCTGCTGCGGGCCAGCTTCAGGGCCACGTCGAACAGCCCCGCGCTCTTGGCGGCGGCGAACCATTTGCCTTCACTGCCCGGATTCGCCTCCACCAGGTCGGTGAGGACGCGCGCCTTGTCCTTTTCGGGGTACTTGGCGGCCAGAGCCTTGAGGGTGCCCAGGTTGGTGTTGGCCTGGTTGGCCTCGAACGCGTACTGGCGGTAGGCCAGCTCGCGCTGGCCCAGGTCGATCAGGATCGACTCGCAGGTGCGGGCCACCTCGTAGCGGTAGCGGCCCTGCCGGTAGCAGCGCTCCGCCATGGCCAGGGCCTCATGGCGGTGCCCGTGGTCGAGCAGGGCCTTCACGCCCCAGCGATGGCAGTCCCACCAGTCGTGGGTGTGCGGCGACTCGAGCAGCACCAGCAGCTCGGCGTGGCGCCCGGCCGCGTACAAACTGGACAGGCAGGGGATGGTGCCGGAATACCAGCCATGGCTCTTCGCGCCCGTCGCCCAGGCGGCGCGCAGGCCCGGTAGCAGCTCGTCGGCCCAGGCCGAGGCCACCTCAGGACTGCCGCACAGGGTGCCCCAGTGGTCGCCGAGTCGCTCGATCCAAGGCATCTCGTCGTCGACCATGGCCTGCCAGAGCCGCTCCAGCCAGGCCGTCCGGGTCTTGGCCGCCACCTCGACGGTGCCGATCAGGGGCACGACCTGCTCGAAGACCTGGCGGATGACCGCCTGAAGGCGGCCGGAGGAATCGTCGACGTTCTCGAAGGCCGGCGAGAGCTTCTCGATGAGACGCACGGCCCCATCAGCGGCCAGGACCGGGTCCTTGCGGACCATGGCCCGGATCTCGGCCGCGGCCTCGTCCAGCCGCTCGATGGCCCGATCGGACTTCCAGCCGAAGGCGCCGCGGCGGAAGCGGGCGGCAAAGGTCCAGGTGGGGGCGGCCCGTGGGGCCCGGGGCGTGGCCATGCGCGCCTTTACTCAGTTGGACAGGGAGGCGTGATCGGGACTTGTCCCAGATCTGTCCCAAAAATGTCCCAGAGGGTTTGGCGCGCCTGGAGGGATTCGAACCCCCGACCAATGGCTTCGGAAGCCACTACTCTATCCGGCTGAGCTACAGGCGCGTATCTAAAGGACTTTTTCTTCAAACCGGCCTGAAACCGAGTTCAGGCCCTGTGACACTTTACCCGGCGCCTTTGACCCATGAGTAGGGGCTTCGGAAGCCACTACTCTATCCGGCTGAGCTACGGGCGCGTGGCCGGGCATTGTAACGGAATTCCGCCGTGCGCCCACCCGCCGGCGCCCGGGCGCCGCCACGACGGCCCGGGGCCTCGCCGGAGCCGGCCTCAGCCGCGCTTGCCGCCGAAGCTGGGCTCGTCGTCCTCGTCGATCAGATCGACCGGCTCGTTGGCCGGCCGGGTCCATTCCCACCCGGCGAACAGCGCCCGGTGCAGGGCCGCGAACATCGCGCAGGCCCGGCGCCGGCGCAGGGTCAGCGCGCACCAGCCCGCCCACGCGGCCACGAACAGGCCCATCAGCAGCGGATTGGGCACATCCAGGCGCATGGCCTGGCCGACCAGCAGGCCACCGAGCAGGCTGAAGCCGGCCAGCGTCAGCACCAGCTGCACGGTCGAGAAGCCTGCATCGCGCATCAGGTGGTGGACGTGGTTGCGGTCCGCGGCGAACGGCGAGCGCCCGTGGCGGAAACGCCGCACGATCAGCACCAGGCAATCGATCACCGGCACCGGGATCAGCCACAGCGCCAGCACCGGATTCACCGGATGGCCGGCGTTCTGGGTGAGCCGGAACACGATCCAGGCGATCGAGAAGCCCAGGAACGCGCTGCCGGCATTGCCGAGGAAGACGCGCGCCCGCGGTCGCCGGGGCATGGGGAAGTTGTTGTCAGCGCCGATGAAAAACTGACCCACCCCGCCGATCGAAAACTGACCCATCCTCGGCTGCCTGTCTGCACGTGTTTCGTTGAGAAGAATGACCGGGATCCTGGCTCGCATCGCTCCGCTGGCTCCCTTTCTATTCCGCTGCTGTCGACGTGAACAGGAATGCGGCGCAACCTGCTCTAGACGCCGTAGTAGTCGCGATACCAGGCGACGAACCGGGCGATTCCCTGCTCGACCGGAACCGAAGGACGGTAGCCCACGTACTCGACGAGATCGGAGATGTCCGCCTCGGTGTCCGGCACATCGCCGGCCTGCAGCGGCAGCATCTCCTTCACGGCCTTCCGCCCCAGGGACTGCTCAAGCAGCTCGATGTACCGGAGCAATTCGACGGGCTCCTCGTTGCCGATATTGAAGAGCCGGTAGGGCGCTACGCCGCTGCTGGCGGGGTCCGGAGCCGATCCGTTCCAGTGCGGGTCTCTTGCCGGAATCCGGTCCAGCGCGCGGATGACGCCTTCGACGATGTCGTCGATATAGGTGAAGCTGCGCTTGTGCTGCCCATTGTTGAACACGCGGATCGGTTCGCCAGCGAGAATCGCCTTGGTGAACAGGAACAGCGCCATGTCGGGCCGTCCCCAGGGACCGTACACGGTGAAGAAGCGCAGGCCGGTGCAGGGTATGCCGTACAGATGCGCATAACTGTGCGCCATCTGTTCGTTGGCCTTCTTCGTTGCCGCATACAAGGTCAGGGGATGCTCGGTCGATGCATGCTCGGAGAAGGGCATGCGCGTGTTGGCGCCATACACCGAACTCGTCGACGCGAATACCAGGTGTTCGACGTGATGGCGCCGGCACCCCTCCAGCACATGCAGGAAGCCGGTGACGTTGCTCTGGACATAGACGTGGGGATTCTCGGCCGCATAGCGGACGCCAGCCTGTGCCGCCAGGTTGATTACCCGCTCGGGACGGTGCTCGTCGAAGGCGGCCTCGATCGCCCCCCGGTCCGCCAGGTCCGCAGCCACATGGCTGTAGCGGGTGTGGCCGGAGAAAAGCGCCAGTCGCGCCTTCTTCAGCCCGACGTCGTAGTAGTCGGACAGGTTGTCGACCCCGACGACCTCGTCGCCCCGTTCCAGGAGGCGCATCGCGACGTGGGAGCCGATGAAGCCGGCCGTGCCGGTAACCAGTACTTTCATGTGTGCAGCGGCCTTCCTCGAATTACCTACAGCCTTCCATCCACGGCGTCGCGCGGCAGGACGTACTTCACGTCGTAGATCGCGCAGACCTCCTTGCCGTATGCGCGGATCCCTTCCGCTCCCAGCTGCCTGAACCGGTCGTGGGCCACGGCGACGATGATCGCATCGTAAGCGCCTTCCTCGGGCTGGCGGGTCAAGGCCAGCCCGTACTCGTTCGCGGCCTCGTGCTCGTCCACCCATGGATCGTGCACGTCCACTTCCACGCGGTAGTCCTGCAGCGCATGGACGATGTCCACCACGCGCGTGTTGCGGAAATCGGGGCAGTTCTCCTTGAACGAGAACCCCAGCACCAGGACACGGGCGCCCACCGGGTTGATCCGCTTCCGCACCATGATCCGGATCGTCTGGCTGGCGACGTATGACCCCATCCCGTCGTTGGTACGCCTGCCGGCGAGGATCACTTGCGGATGGTGCCCCACCTGCTGGGCCTTGTGCGTCAGGTAGTAGGGATCGACGCCGATGCAATGGCCTCCAACCAGTCCGGGCCGGAAAGGCAGGAAGTTCCACTTCGTGCCGGCGGCCTGGAGTACTTCCAGGGTGTCGATGCCGAGCTTGTTGAACAGGATCGCCAGATCGTTGACCAGCGCGATGTTCAGGTCTCGCTGGGTATTCTCGATCACCTTCGCCGCCTCGGCCACCCTGATGGAACTGGTCTTGTGGGTGCCGGCCGTGACGATGCCAGCGTAAAGCGAGTCCACGAACTCGGCCGCTTCCGGGGTCGAGCCAGAGGTGACCTTCAGGATGTCGGCCACCCGATGCTGGTGGTCGCCGGGATTGATCCGTTCCGGGCTGTACCCTACGAAGAAGTCCTGGTTGCACTTCAGCCCGGACACGCCTTCGAGCGCGGGAACGCAAACCTCTTCGGTGCAGCCCGGGTAAACGGTCGACTCGTATATGACGATATCGCCCGGCTTCAGCACCTTGCCCAAGGCTTCGCTCGCGGCGATCAACGGACGCAGGTTGGGTCGCTTGGCGTCGTCTATGGGCGTGGGTACCGTGACGATGTAGGTATCCCGGTCGCGCAGGTCTTCCAAGGCGCTACTGAAGCGGAGCCGGGTGGCCGAGGCAAGGTCCGCGGCCCTGACCTCCAGAGTGCGGTCGATGCCTTGGCGGAGCTCGCTCACGCGGGTGGTATTGATGTCATATCCGATGGTGTCATGGGCCTTTCCGAACTCGACGGCCAGGGGTAAGCCTACGTACCCAAGACCGACAATGGCGATTCGTGCCTGGCGCGGCGACCTCGTGAGCTGCATCTAGTCCCCCAGTTGATATTGATATCCCTCAGCCATGAGGTCGCCCCCTGTCCCTTTCCCGCCATGAATCCCCGGGCCCTTACTGTGGCGCCCGGCCGGCACGTCGATTTGCCCTCGCCGGGTGGATGCGGAGACAGCGATCCCCGCCAGCACCGCGGTCACCGTCATGAGGGAGGGTGTCCGCAAAGGATAGTCGGCGAAGCTATGGCACAGCACCACTACGGCGCCCATCCAGCTGCCTACCCATAGCCAATCCGGACGAACGTTCGAGGAGTGGCGTGGCCTGGCCCACCAGACGCCGGCCAGTGCTTCCATGAGGAGCGTGTGGAGAGCCGGCACGGGCCTCCAATTCAGAAAAGTCTCAAGGCCGTGTAGCCGCGGAGATCGCATCGGCGACAATGCCGGCTGTTCACGCATAACAGGGGCGATGCAGGTGGGCGGACAGGCCGGGGGAATCCGATGAGCTGGGACTGGCGGATATTCGTCCTGCCCGGGAGCGCCTGGCTGGTCCTGCCCCTGGTGGCCGTGCTCGGCGCCGTACTTGCGGCGAGGGATCCGTCCGCGCGCGGGCCTGTGCTGCGCTGGTGGGCGGCGATCGCGGTCGCCGTGCTGCTGGTGGCCGCCAGCAAGATCGCCTTCTATGGCTGGGGCACCGGCGTGCGCGCCTGGGACCTGACCTGCTTCAGTGGGCACACCGTGCTGGGGCTGGTGCTCTGGCCGGTGGCGCTGGCGCTGCTGGTGTCGCCGCGGCATCGGGCCTGGCGGGTGTCGCTGGCCGCGGTCGGCTGGATCTTCGCTGGCCTCATCGGTGTGTCGCGGCTCATGACACGAGCGCACCCGCCTTCGGAAGTGCTGGCCGGTGTCCTGCTCGGGGCGGCCGTGGCGGCGCATGGCCTGCATACCCTGCGCCGGCACCAATGGCCGCGGGCGTGGGGCATGGTCCCCGTGATCCTGTGCCTGCTGGCCGCCCTGTGGATCGACCCCCGCTCGATGCGCCTGCCGGACAGCGAGCGCTGGTTCGCCCAGATCGGGGCGACTTTGGCCGGGCGGGACAAGCCGTGGTCCCGACGGCTGTTCAAAGATGTGAAGGCTGCCTCAGTCCAAGCCCTCCGGAACCTGCCACGATAGGTCCCGCTGGGAGGGCCAGCGAGGAGGGGAGAACGCACATGCTGTTGTTCCTGCTGGGGGCTTCGATCGGTGCCTGCCTGGGCGTACTGGCCATGGGCATCTGCCGTTTTTCGAACGACGTCGCCGCCGCTCCGCGAGAGAGGGGCAACCGCGCCATCGGCGCTTGATGGACTGATCGTCATTACCCGATAGCAAGTCGGCCGCCTCGCAATGCGGGGCGGCCGGCTGATGGCACTTCTCTTCTCAGGTTGCCGAACGCAAGCAGCCGCACCGGGTGCTAGGTGCCTCAGCCGCGCCCGTACACATCCTCGAAGCGGACGATGTCGTCCTCGCCCAGGTAGCTGCCGGACTGCACCTCGATCAGCTCCAGCGGCACCTTGCCCGGGTTGCGCAGGCGATGGGTCACGCCCAGCGGGATGTAGGTGCTCTGGTTCTCCGACAGCAGCAGCACCTCGTCGCCGCGGGTGACCTCGGCGGTGCCGCTGACCACGATCCAGTGTTCGGCGCGGTGGTGGTGCATCTGCAGGCTCAGCGCCGCGCCTGGCTTCACGGTGATGCGCTTGACCTGATGGCGGTCGCCCATGTCGATGGAGTCGTACGCGCCCCAGGGGCGGTAGACCTTGCGGTGCAGGGTCGGCTCGGAGCGGCCCGCCGCCTTCAACTGGGCCACGACCGTCTTCACGTCCTGCACGTGGTCCTTGTGCGCCACCAGCACCGAGTCGTCGGTGTCGACCACGACCACGTCCTCCAGGCCGATCATCGCCACCAGGCGCCCGTCGCCCCAGGCCAGCGTGTTGCGGCAGTCCAGCGCGATCACATCACCGTGGTGGGCATTGCCATTGCCGTCCTGCTGCGCCACTTCCCACAGCGCCGACCAGCTGCCGACGTCGTTCCAGCCCACCGAGATGGGCAGCACCGCCGCGTCGGCGGTCTTCTCCATCACCGCGTAGTCGATCGAATCGGACGGGCAGGCGGCGAAGGCGGCCTTGTCCAGGCGCACGAAGTCCTGGTCGCGGCGCGCGCCGTCGAAGGCGGCGCGGCAGGCGGCGAGGATCGCGGGCTGGTGGCGACCCAGCTCCTCCAGGTAGCGCGAGGCCTTGAACAGGAACATGCCGCTGTTCCAGAAGTACTCGCCGGAGGCGACGTAAGCCTCGGCGGTGGCCGCGTCCGGCTTCTCGACGAAACGCTCGACAGCGCGCACGGCCTGGCCGGCGCCGGCCTTGATATAGCCGTAGCCGGTCTCCGGACCGGTCGGCACGATGCCGAAGGTGACCAGCTTTCCGCGTTCGGCTGCCGTCGCCGCCTCGGACACCGCAGCGCGGAAAGCGGCCGCATCGGTGATCACGTGATCGGAGGGAAGGACCAGCAGCAGCGGATCCTCGCCATTGGCACCGGCCTGCAGCGCGGCCACGGCAATGGCCGGGGCGGTGTTGCGGCCGACCGGCTCAAGCAGGATCGCGGCCGGCGTGCAGCCAACCTCGCGCAGCTGCTCGGCCACCATGAAGCGGTGGTCCTCGTTGGCCACCAGGATCGGCGCCGAACTGGCCAGCGGCGCGACCCGCTTCCAGGTCGCCTGGAGCATGGTGTCGCTACCGGCCAGCGGCAGGAACTGCTTCGGATAGGCCTCGCGCGAGAGAGGCCAGAGGCGGGTGCCGGAGCCGCCGGAGAGGATGACGGGGATCATAATGTTCCCACCTTGGAGTCAGGCGGGAAGGATACCAGCGGGCCTGTGGTGGCCGGATGCGAACTGCCCGGGGCGGTGCGAATCGCGGATCGCCCGAGCATATCTTTCAGCCGGCCAGTTCTGCGATTACGCCCTTGAGTCCTTGGCGCCAGTCCGGCAGCTCGACGCCGAAGTCGCGCTTGAGCGTGGCGGTATCCAGGCAGGAGTAGGCCGGCCGCCTGGCCGGCGTCGGGTAGTCGGCGGTGGCGATCGCCTGCACCTTCGGCGCGCGCGGCAGCAGACTGGCGGCCACCGCTTCGGCGAAGATCGCCTCGGCAAAGCCGTGCCAGCTGGTCTGGCCATCGGCGACCAGATGCCAGGTGCCGGCGATGCCCGGATCGGCCAGCGCCTTGCCCAGCGCGTTGGCAGTGACGTCGGCGATCAGCGCCGCCGGGGTCGGCGTGCCGACCTGGTCGGCCACCACCCGCAGTTCGTCGCGCTCGGCGCCCACCCGCAGCATCGTGCGCAGGAAGTTGTGCCCGTGCGCGGCATAGACCCACGCGGTGCGGAACAGCAGGTGGCGGCCGCCGGCCGCACGCACCGCTTGTTCGCCGGCCCGCTTGCTGGCCCCGTACACGCCCAGNGGNGCGGTCGGATCGTCGACCCGGTACGGCCGGGTGCCCTGCCCGTCGAACACGTAGTCGGTGGAGTAATGCACGAACGGGATGCCGAGGTCGGCGCAGGCCTTCGCCAGCGCACCGGGGGCGTCCGCATTGATCCGGAACGCGGTGTCGCGGTCGGTCTCGGCCTTGTCCACGGCGGTATA
>NZ_AZVB01000030.1 GCF_000513995.1 Pseudoxanthomonas sp. J35 | reverse complement strand
AGGATGTGCTCGCGGGTCTGCGGCATCGGGCCGTCAGCCGCCGACACCACCAGGATCGCGCCGTCCATCTGCGCGGCACCGGTGATCATGTTCTTCACGTAGTCGGCGTGACCCGGGCAGTCCACGTGCGCGTAGTGACGGGTCGGCGACTCGTACTCCACGTGCGCCGTCGAGATCGTGATGCCGCGAGCCTTCTCTTCCGGCGCCGCGTCGATCGCGTCGTACGCCTTGAACTCGCCACCGAAACGCTCCGCACCGATCTTCGTCAGCGCCGCCGTCAGCGTCGTCTTGCCGTGGTCAACGTGACCGATGGTGCCCACGTTCACGTGGGGCTTGGTGCGCTCGAACTTACCCTTGGCCATTGTCTTGTGTCCTGTATATCAGCTTGTCTTCTGGTCGATCCGGGCTGGGCCCGGATCAGTTCTTCTTGATCACGGTCTCGGCGATGTTGGCCGGCGCTTCTTCGTAGTGGTCGAATTCCATCGAGAAGGTCGCGCGACCCTGGGTCATCGACCGCAGCGCGGTGGCGTAGCCGAACATCTCGCCCAGCGGGATCATCGCGTTGATGATCTTGCCCGACGGGCTGTCGTCCTGGCCCTGCAGCACGCCACGACGGCGACTCACGTCGCCCATCACGTCGCCCAGGTAGTCCTCGGGGCTGACGATCTCGACCTTCATGATCGGCTCCAGCAGCACCGGGCGCGCCTTGGCGAAGCCCTGCTTGAACGCCATCGAGGCGGCCAGCTTGAACGCCATTTCCGACGAGTCGACGTCGTGGTACGAACCGAACACCAGCTTCACCTTCACGCCCACGACCGGGAAGCCGGCCAGCGGACCGCTGGTGATGGTCTCGCGGATGCCCTTCTCGACCGACGGGATGAATTCCTTCGGGATCACGCCACCGGTGATCTCGTTGAGGAACAGGAAGTCGTCCTTGATCAGGTCGGCGTACTTCTCGCGGTCCTCGTCGGTGATCGGCGACATCTCGATGACCACGTGGCCGTACTGGCCCTTGCCGCCCGACTGCTTGGCGTGCTTGTAGTCCGACTTGACGTCGCTGGCGCGGATGGTCTCGCGGTAGGCGACCTGCGGCTTGCCGACGTTGGCCTCGACGTTGAACTCGCGCTTCATGCGGTCAACGATGATGTCCAGATGCAGCTCGCCCATGCCCGAGATGATGGTCTGGCCCGATTCCTCGTCGGTACGGACGCGGAACGACGGGTCTTCCTGGGCCAGGCGGCTCAGGGCGTTGCCCATCTTCTCCTGGTCGGACTTGGTCTTCGGCTCGACCGCCATCGAGATCACCGGCTCCGGGAACGCCATGCGCTCGAGCACGATCGGGGCGTCCTGGGCGCACAGGGTGTCGCCGGTGGTGACGTCCTTCAGGCCCACGGCCGCGGCGATGTCGCCGGCCAGCACTTCCTTGATCTCTTCGCGCTGGTTGGAGTGCATCTGCAGCAGGCGGCCGATACGTTCCTTCTTGTTCTTGACCGAGTTCAGCACCTGGTCGCCGGCGCTCAGGGTGCCGGAGTAGACGCGGAAGAAGGTCAGCGAACCGACGAACGGGTCGGTCATGATCTTGAACGCCAGAGCCGAGAACGGAGCCTTGTCGGACGACTCGCGGGTCATCACCTTGGTCTCGTCGTCCGGGTCGACGCCCTTGACCGGCGGCACGTCGACCGGCGACGGCAGCAGGCGGACCACGCCGTCCAGCATGGCCTGCACACCCTTGTTCTTGAACGCCGAGCCGCAGAACATCGGCACGATCTCGGTGGCCAGGGTGCGCTGGCGCAGGGCGGCGTAGATCTCGTCCTCGGTCAGCTCCTCGCCGCCCAAGTACTTGTCCATCAGCTCTTCATTGGCCTCGGCCGCGGACTCGACCATGTAGGAACGAGCCTCTTCGGCCTGCGCCTTCAGCTCTTCCGGGATGTCGCGGTACTCGAAGGTCATGCCCTGGGTCTTCTCGTCCCAGTGGATGGCCTTCATCTTGACCAGGTCGACCACGCCGACGAAGTTGTCCTCCGCGCCGATCGGGATCTGCATCGGCACCGGAACGGCGCCCAGGCGGCTCTTCAGCTGGTCACGGACCTTGAAGAAGTTCGCGCCGGTGCGGTCCATCTTGTTGACGAACGCGATGCGCGGCACGTGGTACTTGTTGGCCTGGCGCCACACGGTCTCCGACTGCGGCTGCACGCCGCCGACCGCGCACAGCACGAACACCGCGCCGTCGAGCACGCGCAGCGAGCGCTCCACCTCGATGGTGAAGTCGACGTGCCCGGGGGTGTCGATGATGTTGAAGCGGTGCTCCGGGAAGGACTTGTCCATGCCCTTCCAGAAGGCGGTGGTGGCCGCGGACTGGATCGTGATGCCACGCTCCTGCTCCTGCTCCATCCAGTCCATGGTCGCGGCGCCGTCGTGCACCTCACCGATCTTGTGGCTCTTGCCGGTGTAGAACAGGATGCGCTCGGAGGTCGTGGTCTTGCCGGCATCGATGTGGGCCATGATGCCGAAGTTGCGGTAACGCTCGATGGGAGTGGTGCGAGCCACGGGAGTCTCTCGTTTGCTTGGGGCTTTGGATGGCGGAGCGGCGCGGCGCGCCGGCTTCCGTACGACGGGGGCGCGGAGCCTGCCGCGCCGCCCGGGCTGGTCGCGCGGGCCCGGTGGCGGGCCCGGCGGCTGTTACCAGCGGTAGTGGGCGAAGGCCTTGTTGGCCTCGGCCATGCGGTGCGTCTCTTCGCGCTTCTTGATGGCGCCGCCGCGGTTCTCCGAGGCGTCGATCAGTTCGGCGGCCAGCTTGCGGGCCATGGTGTTCTCGCCGCGCTTGCGGGCCGAGTCGATCACCCAGCGCATCGCCAGGGCCAGGCGGCGGGAAGCGCGCACTTCGACCGGCACCTGGTAGGTGGCGCCGCCGACGCGACGGGACTTCACCTCGACCGCCGGGGCGACGTTGTCGAGGGCCTTCTGGACGAGCTCGATCGAGTTCGGGTTCTTCTGGCCGATGACGTCCATCGCGTCGTACACGATGTTCTCGGCGATCGACTTCTTGCCGCTCTTCATCACCATGTTGATGAAGCGGGCGATGGTCTCGCTGCCGTGCTTCGGGTCGGGGAGGACGGCGCGCTGGGGGGTGGAACCTTTACGGGACATGTCGGGCTTCCTCGATTAGCTCTTCGGGCGCTTGGCGCCGTACTTCGAACGGCCCTGGCGACGCTTGGTCACGCCGGCGGCGTCGAGCGAGCCGCGGACGGTGTGGTAACGGACACCCGGGAGGTCCTTGACGCGGCCGCCGCGGATCAGGACGACGGAGTGCTCCTGCAGGTTGTGGCCTTCGCCGCCGATGTACGAGATGACCTCGTAGCCATTGGTCAGGCGGACCTTGGCAACCTTGCGCAGGGCCGAGTTCGGCTTCTTCGGGGTGGTGGTGTAGACGCGGGTGCAGACACCGCGGCGCTGCGGGCACTTCTCGAGTGCCGGCGAGGCGCTCTTGTACGTTTCCGCCTGCCGCGGCTTGCGGACCAGCTGGTTGATCGTCGCCATTGGTAAGGTTCTTCTGCTTGGGGCCGCGCAGGCTTCCGCGTGGCCGGATACGTGAAAACGACGGCAGGCCGAAGGTCGGCCTGCCGAGACAGGAGAGTATAGCGGGCGGCCGGAAATCGCGTCAACCGCACGCCCCCGTCCCTGGTTGTCCGGCCCCGGGGCGGTTACCCGCCGCCGGGACGCGGGAAGGCGGGGCGTCCTGCCCCTGCCCCGCCGCCGGGCCCGAAGGCCCGGCGGACATGGCTCACTCGGCCGCCGGGGCCTCGTCGCCGCCGGCCTCGGCCGGGGCCGCCTCGGCGGTCGCGGCCTCGGCCGGACCACCGGCCAGCGCCTCCATCTCGGCCTCGGTGAGACCGGTGGCGGTGCGGCGGCGGCGACTGTGGTAGGCCAGGCCGGTACCGGCCGGGATCAGGCGACCGACGATGACGTTCTCCTTCAGGCCGCGCAGGCTGTCGCGGGTGCCGCGGACGGCCGCCTCGGTCAGCACGCGGGTGGTCTCCTGGAAGGAGGCCGCGGAGATGAACGACTCGGTCGCCAGCGACGCCTTGGTGATGCCCAGCAGGACCGGCTCGAACTTGGCCGGGACCTCGCCACGGGCGACCAGGCGGGCGTTCTCCTCGATCACGCGCTGGCGCTCGACCTGCTCGCCATTGAGGAACTTGGAGTCGCCCTGGTCGGTGATCTCGACCTTGCGCAGCATCTGGCGGGTGATCACCTCGATGTGCTTGTCGTTGATCTTCACGCCCTGCAGGCGGTACACGTCCTGGATCTCCTTGACCAGGTAGGCCGCCAGCGGCTCGATGCCCAGCAGGCGCAGGATGTCCTGCGGGCTCGGCTCGCCGTCCACGATGGTCTCGCCCTTGGTCACGTGCTCGCCTTCGAACACGATGATCTGGCGGTACTTCGGGATCAGCTCCTCGTGCTCGCCACCCTCGGCGTCCTTGATGATCAGGCGCTGCTTGCCCTTGGTGTCCTTGCCGAAGCTGACCACGCCCGAACGCTCGGCCAGGATCGCCGGATCCTTCGGCTTGCGCGCCTCGAACAGGTCGGCCACGCGCGGCAGACCGCCGGTGATGTCGCGGGTCTTGGACGCTTCCTGCGGGATCTTGGCGACCACGTCGCCCACGCCCACCGGCGCGCCGTCCTGCAGGTTCACCAGCGAGCGCGGCGGCAGCAGGTACTGCGCCGGCAGGTCGGTGCCCGGGATGGTCAGGTCGTTGCCGTCCTTGTCGACGATGCGGACCAGCGGACGCAGGTCCTTGCCCTGCGAGCCGCGACGCTTCGGATCGGTGATCTCGCGCGAGGCCAGGCCGGTCAGTTCGTCGGTCTTCTCGATGACGGTGACGCCGTCGACGAAGTCCACGAAGCGGACGAAGCCGGCCACTTCCGACACGATCGGGTGGTTATGCGGATCCCAGTTGGCGACCGACTGGCCGGCCTTGACCTCGGCGCCGTCCTTGACCGAGATGGTGGCGCCGTACGGCAGCTTGTAGCGCTCGCGCTCGCGGCCGTGCGGGTCGAGGACGGAGATTTCGCCCGAACGCGACACCGCGACCAGATGGCCGCCGGCGTGCTCGACCGACTTGAGGTTGTTGAACTTCACCGAACCGGTCGTCTTGACCGTGATGTTGTCCACCGCCGCCGCACGCGACGCCGCGCCACCGATGTGGAACGTACGCATGGTCAGCTGGGTACCCGGCTCGCCGATCGACTGGGCGGCGATGACGCCGACCGCTTCGCCGATGTTGACCAGGTGGCCACGGGCCAGGTCGCGGCCATAGCACTGCGAGCACACGCCGAAGGCGGATTCGCAGGTGATGGTCGAACGGACCTTGATCGACTGGACGCCGGCGTCCTCCAGGCGCGCCACCCACTGCTCGTCGAGCAGGGTGTTGCGGGTGACGATCGGATCCTCGTCGTTGCCCGGCAGGAACACGTCCTCGGCCACGACGCGACCCAGCACGCGGTCCTTCAGCGGCTCGACCACGTCGCCGCCTTCCACGATCGGGGTCATGGTCAGGCCGTTGAGGGTGCCGCAATCCTGCTCGGTGATCACCACGTCCTGGGCCACGTCGACCAGTCGACGGGTCAGGTAACCGGAGTTGGCGGTCTTCAGCGCGGTGTCGGCCAGGCCCTTGCGGGCACCGTGGGTGGAGTTGAAGTACTCCTGCACGTTCAGGCCTTCGCGGAAGTTCGCCTTGATCGGCGTCTCGATGATCGAGCCGTCCGGGCGGGCCATCAGGCCGCGCATGCCGGCCAGCTGGCGGATCTGCGCCTGGCTACCACGCGCGCCGGAGTCGGCCATGATGTACAGCGAGTTCATCGACTTCTGGGCGATCTCCTCGCCCTTGGCGTTGACCACCTTGTCGGTGCCGATGGTGTCCATCATCGCCTTGGCGATGCGCTCGTTGGTGCGCGACCAGATGTCGACCACCTTGTTGTAGCGCTCGCCGGCGGTGACCAGGCCGCTCTGGTACTGCTCCTGGATCTCCAGCACCTCGGCCTCGGCCTCGGCGAGGATGCTCTTCTTCTCCTCCGGGATCAGCATGTCGTCGATGCCGATCGACACGCCGGCGCGGGTGGCGAAGGAGAAGCCGGTGTACATCAGCTGGTCGGCGAACACGACCGTGTCCTTCAGGCCCAGCTGGCGGTAGCAGCTGTTGATCAGGCGGCTGATGTTCTTCTTGGTCAGCTCGGTGTTGGCCAGCGCGAACGGCAGGCCCTCCGGCAGGATCTCGGCCAGCAGGGCGCGACCGACCGTGGTGTCCACGATCGAGGTCTTCTTCTGCTTGTTGCCGTTCTCGTCGGTCACCACCTCGGTGATGCGGACCTTGACCTTGGCGTGCAGCTCGACGGTGCGGTTGTCGTAGGCGCGCTTGACCTCGGCCACGTTGGCGAACGCCATGCCCTCGCCCTTCTTGTTCTCCAGGGCGCGGGTCATGTAGTACAGGCCGAGCACGACGTCCTGCGACGGCACGATGATCGGCTCGCCGTTCGCCGGCGACAGGATGTTGTTGGTCGACATCATCAGGGCGCGCGCTTCCAGCTGGGCCTCGAGGCTCAGCGGGACGTGCACGGCCATCTGGTCGCCGTCGAAGTCGGCGTTGAACGCGGTGCAGACCAGCGGGTGCAGCTGGATGGCCTTGCCTTCGATCAGCACCGGCTCGAACGCCTGGATGCCCAGGCGGTGCAGGGTCGGGGCGCGGTTCAGCAGCACCGGGTGCTCGCGGATCACCTCTTCGAGGATGTCCCACACCTCGGCCTCTTCGCGCTCGACCAGCTTCTTGGCGGCCTTGATCGTGGTGGCCAGGCCGCGGCGCTGCAGCTTGGCGAACACGAACGGCTTGAACAGCTCCAGCGCCATCTTCTTCGGCAGGCCGCACTGGTGCAGCTTCAGGTACGGGCCGACCACGATGACCGAACGGCCGGAGTAGTCGACGCGCTTGCCGAGCAGGTTCTGGCGGAAGCGGCCCTGCTTGCCCTTGATCATGTCGGCCAGCGACTTGAGCGGGCGCTTGTTGGTGCCGGTGATGGCGCGGCCGCGGCGGCCGTTGTCCATCAGCGCGTCGACCGACTCCTGCAGCATGCGCTTCTCGTTGCGCACGATGATGTCAGGCGCGTTGAGCTCCAGCAGGCGGCGCAGGCGGTTGTTGCGGTTGATGACGCGGCGGTACAGGTCGTTCAGGTCGGAGGTCGCGAAGCGGCCGCCGTCCAGCGGGACCAGCGGGCGCAGGTCCGGCGGCAGCACCGGCAGCACGGTCATGACCATCCACTCCGGACGGTTGCCGGACTCGATGAACGCCTCGATCAGCTTGATGCGCTTGGTCAGGCGCTTGAGCTTGGTCTCCGAACCGGTGGCGGCGATTTCCTCGCGCAGGCGGGCCATCTCGGCCTGCAGGTCGATGGTGCGCAGCAGCTCGTAGATCGCCTCGGCGCCCATGGCGGCGTCGAAGTCGTCGCCGTGCTCCTGGCGCGCCTGCAGGTACTGCTCCTCCGTCAGCAGCTGGCGGCGCTCGAGCGGGGTCAGGCCCGGCTCGGTGACCACGTAGGCTTCGAAGTACAGGATGCGCTCGATGTCGCGCAGGGTCATGTCCAGCATCAGGCCGATGCGGGACGGCAGCGACTTCAGGAACCAGATGTGCGCGACCGGCGAGGCCAGGTCGATGTGGCCCATGCGCTCGCGGCGGACCTTGGCCAGGGTGACCTCGGTGCCGCACTTCTCGCAGACCACGCCGCGGTGCTTCATGCGCTTGTACTTGCCGCACAGGCACTCGTAGTCCTTGATCGGGCCGAAGATGGCCGCGCAGAACAGGCCGTCGCGCTCCGGCTTGAAGGTGCGGTAGTTGATCGTCTCGGGCTTCTTCACCTCGCCGAAGGACCACGAGCGGATCAGGTCCGGCGAAGCCAGGGCGATCTTGATCGCGTCGAAGTCCAGCGTCTGGCGCTGCTGGTTGAAGAGGTTGAGCAGGTCTTTCATTTCTTGTCTCCGTCAGGAGTAAAGGCGGTCGATCGGGCGATTCGGGGGGAAGCGCGGCCGGCGTCCATCCACTGGCCGCGCCGCGCGCCTTACTCGTCCTCCAACTCCATGTTGATGGCCAGCGAGCGGATTTCCTTCACGAGCACGTTGAAGGACTCCGGCATGCCCGCGACCATCTCGTGGTTGCCGTCGACGATGTTCTTGTACATCTGGTTGCGGCCCTGCACGTCGTCGGACTTCACCGTCAGCATTTCCTGCAGGGTGTAGGCCGCGCCGTAGGCTTCCAGCGCCCAGACTTCCATCTCGCCGAAGCGCTGGCCGCCGAACTGCGCCTTGCCGCCCAGCGGCTGCTGCGTGACCAGCGAGTACGGGCCGGTGGAACGGGCGTGCATCTTGTCGTCCACCAGGTGGTTCAGCTTCAGGTAGTGCATGTAGCCGACCGTGGTCTTGCGGTCGAACGCCTCGCCGGTGCGCCCGTCGTACAGCTGCATCTGGGTCTTGCTGGCGTTGAAGCCCAGGCGCGCGGTCTCCGGGTCGTCGTCCGGGTAGGCCAGGTCCAGCATCTGCCGGATCTCCTCCTCGTGCGCGCCGTCGAACACCGGGGTGGCCATCGGCACGCCGCCGGTCAGGTTGCGGGCCATGGCCACCAGCTCCTCGTCGCTGAACTGCGACAGGTCGACGCGCTCGCCGACGTTGGCGGCGTCGTGGTTGTAGATCCGGCCCAGGAACTCGCGCAGCTCGGAGACGGCGCGCTGCTCGTCCAGCATCTTCTGGATGCGCTTGCCCAGGCCCTTGGCGGCCCAGCCCAGGTGCACCTCGAGGATCTGGCCGATGTTCATGCGCGACGGCACGCCCAGCGGGTTGAGGCAGATGTCGACCGGGGTGCCGTCGGCCATGTACGGCATGTCCTCGACCGGGACCACGTTCGACACGACGCCCTTGTTGCCGTGGCGGCCGGCCATCTTGTCGCCCGGCTGGATCCGGCGCTTCACGGCCAGGAACACCTTGACCATCTTCAGC
The DNA here is from genome assembly GCF_000513995.1 of Pseudoxanthomonas sp. J35. GTDB lineage: Bacteria > Pseudomonadota > Gammaproteobacteria > Xanthomonadales > Xanthomonadaceae > Pseudoxanthomonas. The sequence continues at coordinate 7,679 of NZ_AZVB01000030.1, read as the reverse complement.
ACGCCCGGGGCCAGGTCGTCGCCCTGGGTGATCTTGCCGCGCTTGTCGTCGAAGCGGCGCTCGAACTCCTTCTCGTGCGCCTGGATCTGCTTCTGCGCGCGCTCGATGGCCTCGGAGGCCTCCTCGTCCTTCATGCGCAGCAGGAACCAGTCGGACTTCTTCAGGCCGTCCAGATAGGCGTCCGTGATGGTGTCGCCCTTCTTCAGGCCCGGGCCGCCGTTGGCGACCTTGCCCACGATCTGCGAGCGCAGGCGCGCGTAGATCGCCGCCTCGAGGATGCGGAACTGGTCGTCGAAGTCCTTCTTGACGCGCTTGATCTCGTTTTCCTCGATCTGCTTGGCGCGCTTGTCCTTCTCGATGCCGTCGCGGGTGAAGACCTGCACGTCGATGACGGTGCCGTCCATGCCCGGTGGCACACGCAGCGAGCTGTCCTTAACGTCGGAGGCCTTCTCGCCGAAGATCGCGCGCAGCAGCTTCTCTTCCGGGGTCAGCTGGCTCTCGCCCTTCGGCGTGACCTTGCCGACCAGGATGTCGCCGGCACGGACCTCGGCGCCGATGTACACCACGCCCGACTCGTCGAGGCGGTTCAGCGCCTGCTCGGAGACGTTCGGGATGTCGGCGGTGATCTCCTCCGGGCCCAGCTTGGTGTCGCGGGCCGCGCAGGTAAGCTCCTCGATGTGGATCGTGGTGTAGCGGTCTTCCTGGACGACGCGTTCGGACAGGAGGATCGAGTCCTCGAAGTTGTAGCCGTTCCACGGCATGAACGCGATCAGCATGTTCTGGCCCAGGGCCAGTTCGCCGATGTCGGTGGACGGACCGTCGGCCAGCACGTCGCCGCGCTCGACCACGTCACCCACGTGCACCAGCGGGCGCTGGTTGATGCAGGTGTTCTGGTTCGAGCGGGTGTACTTGGTCAGGGTGTAGATGTCCACGCCAGCGTCGTGCTCGCCGGAGATCTCCTCCTCGTTGACCTTGACCACGATGCGGCCGGCGTCGACCTGCACGACCTCGCCGCCGCGGCGGGCGTTCACGGTCACGCCCGAGTCGCGCGCCACGGCGCGCTCGATGCCGGTGCCGACCAGCGGGGTCTGCGCACGCAGGGTCGGGACGGCCTGGCGCTGCATGTTCGCGCCCATCAGCGCGCGGTTGGCGTCGTCGTGCTCCAGGAACGGGACCAGCGCCGCGGCGACCGACACGGTCTGCATCGGCGACACGTCCATGTAGTGGATTTCCGACGGCGGCTTCAGCAGCGACTCGCCCTGGTAGCGGCACGGCACGAACTGCTCGGTCAGGCGACCCTTGGAATCATGGGCGGCGTTGACCTGGGCGATGACGTACTCGTTCTCCTCGATCGCCGACAGGTAGTCGACCTCGTCGGTGATCACGCCGTCCACGACCTTGCGGTACGGCGTCTCGAGGAAGCCGTACTGGTTGGTGCGGGCGAACACCGCCAGCGAGTTGATCAGGCCGATGTTCGGGCCTTCCGGCGTCTCGATGGTGCAGACGCGGCCGTAGTGGGTCGGGTGCACGTCGCGCACTTCGAAGCCGGCGCGCTCGCGGGTCAGGCCGCCCGGGCCCAGCGCCGAGACGCGGCGCTTGTGGGTCACTTCCGACAGCGGATTGTTCTGGTCCATGAACTGCGACAGCTGCGAGGAGCCGAAGAACTCCTTGATCGCGGCGGCCACCGGCTTGGCGTTGATCAGCTCCTGCGGGGTCAGGCCCTCGGACTCGGCCATCGACAGGCGCTCCTTGACCGCGCGCTCGACGCGGACCAGGCCCACGCGGAACACGTTCTCGGCCATCTCGCCGACCGAACGCACGCGGCGGTTGCCCAGGTGGTCGATGTCGTCGACCACGCCGCGGCCGTTGCGGATCTCGGTCAGCACGCGCAGCACGTCGAGGATGTCGGAGGTCTCGCCCTGGGCGGCGACCAGGCGCTTGGATTCCTCGTCGTTGCGCTCGGCGAAGTACTTGTAGTCGTACAGCACGGCCTCGCCGGTGGTCTCCTTGCGGCCCACGCGGCGGTTGAACTTCATCCGGCCCACGGCCGACAGGTCGTAGCGCTCGAAGGTGAAGAACAGGTTGTGGAACAGGTTCTGCGCGGCTTCCTTGGTCGGCGGCTCGCCCGGACGCATCATCCGGTAGATCTCGACCAGCGCCTCCAGCTGGGTGCGGCTGGGGTCGATGCGCAGGGTGTTGGACAGGTACGGGCCGCGGTCGAGGTCGTTCACCCACAGGGTGCCGACGGTGGTCACGCCCGCCTTGCGGAACGCGGCCAGCTGCTCGTCGCTGATCTCGTCGTTGGCCGAGGCCAGCAGTTCGCCGGTGTTGGCGTCGACCACGTCATGGGCCAGGATGCGGCCGAGCAGGTACTCGTCCGGCACCGCCAGCGCGGTGATGCCCGACTGCTCCAGCTGGCGCACGTGGCGCGCGGTGATGCGCTTGCCGGCCTCGACGATGACCTTCTCGCCGTCGGACAGGTCGAAGTTGAGGGTCTCGCCGCGCAGGCGCTCCGGCACCAGCTCCAGCTGGACGCCTTCGTCCGGGTTGATGTGGAAGGTGTTGATCTCGAAGAACGCGCGCAGCATTTCCTCGTTGTTGTAGCCCAGCGCACGCAGCAGGATCGTCACCGGCAGCTTGCGGCGACGGTCGATGCGGGTGTACAGCGCGTCCTTCGGGTCGAACTCGAAGTCCAGCCAGGAGCCGCGGTACGGGATGATGCGGGCGCTGTACAGCAGCTTGCCCGAGCTGTGGGTCTTGCCGCGGTCGTGGTCGAAGAACACGCCCGGCGAACGGTGCAGCTGCGAGACGATGACGCGCTCGGTGCCGTTCACGATGAACGTGCCGTGCTCGGTCATCAGCGGGATCTCGCCGAGGTAGACCTCCTGCTCCTTCACGTACTTGATCGCCTTGGTCGACGACTCGCGGTCGTAGATCACCAGGCGCACGGTCACGCGCAGCGGCGCGCCGTAGGACAGGCCGCGGTTGCGGCACTCGCGCTCGTCGAACACCGGCTCGCCGAGCTTGTAGCCGACGTACTCGAGTGCGGCGTTGCCGCTGTAGCTGGTGATCGGGAACACCGACTTGAGGGCCGCATGCAGGCCGATGTCGCGGCGCTTGGAGGGCTCGATGTCGGCCTGCAGGAATTCGCGGTACGAATCGACCTGGATGGCCAGCAGGAACGGCACCTCGAGGATCGAGCGCTGCTTGCCGAAATCCTTGCGGATGCGCTTCTTCTCGGTGAACGAGTACGTCGTCATGGGTCTACCACCTTTGGCAGTGCGGGCCACGCGTCCGCGGCCCGGTGAACATGATGCGAAGCTGTCAGTCGGTAGTCGCTGGTATTGCCGGCACCAGCACGCCATCTCCCGCTACTTCCGACTACCAGCTCCCCTGTGTGGAACTGGGTTTTCCGGGTGTTACGCGCCCATTCCCGGGGCATCCAGGGCACGGAGACCCCGGAACGACCAAAGGCCGGGGGCTTTCGCCCCCAGCCTTGGCGCATCACCGAGCGATCCGGCGATGCAAGGTACCGCTTACTTGAGCTCGACGGTCGCGCCGGCGGCTTCCAGTTCCTTCTTGAACTTCTCCGCGTCTTCCTTGGACACGCCTTCCTTGACGTCCTTCGGGGCGCCTTCGACCAGGTCCTTGGCTTCCTTCAGGCCCAGGCCGGTGATGGCGCGGACGGCCTTGATGACTTCGACCTTCTTGTCGCCGGCGGCCTTCAGGACGACGGTGAACTCGGTCTGCTCCTCGGCGGCCGGACCAGCGGCGGCCGGGCCGGCGGCCACGGCGACCGGGGCGGCGGCGGAGACGCCGAACTTCTCTTCGATGGCCTTGACCAGCTCCATCACTTCCATCAGGGTCTTGCCGGCGATGGCTTCGACGATCTGCTCGTTGGAAAGGGACATTGTGATTACCTTCTGGATGTTGATCTTGAAAGGGAAATAGGAATCGTCGACGCGGGCTCAGGCCGTCTCGGCCTCGGCCTCGGCCGGAGCCGCTTCGCCGCCACCCTGCTTCTCGCCGACGGCCTTGACGGCGCGGGCGAACATGGTGACCGGCTCGGCCAGGACGCGCGCCAGCATGGCCAGGGCCTGCTCGCGGGTCGGCAGCGAAGCCAGGACATCGACGTGGCTGGCCGGGTACAGCTGGCCGCCGACGGCGACCACCTTCGGCTTGAGCTTGTCGTTGGTCTTGGCGAACTCCTTGATCAGGCGACCGGCGGCGCCGGGCTCCTCGGTCGAGAACGCGTACAGCAGCGGACCGACGAGGGCGTCCTTGGCGCACTCGTATTCCGTGCCTTCGACGGCGCGCGCGGCCAGCGTGTTCTTGACAACCTTCAGGAACACGCCGGTTTCGCGGGCCTTCTTGCGCATCGCGGTCATCTGCTCGACCGTGGTGCCAGCGTACTCGGCGGCGATCAGGGAGTGCGCGTTGGCGGCGACGTCGGCCAGTTCGGCGACGACTTCCTTCTTCTGGGACAGATTGAGAGCCATAACACTCCTCCGTATGAACTCCGTTCGCGGCTCCTGCCGCTTGCGGTCCTGGGCGGCGCCCTTCCGTGCGCGCCGGGGATGCCTCGGGCATCCCGGTGCTGGCCTTTCTGATCCGGTGTCCCGACGGGTCGGTCTTGCCGGTGTAACTTCCAGAAGGCGGCACCATCTGCGCAGGCCCGGGTCCCGGGGGACCTTGGATTAAGCGATCCCGCTGCATCGACGGCGATTCCCTGCCAGTGCGAGCTTCCGTGCCCGTCGTCGATGTGCGCCGACCGCGCCTGCGGTCTTTGACGGCTGTCCCCGGCGAGGCCGGGGACTGCCCTCAAAACGTGCGCCCGGGCCGCCACGCGGGCGGCCCGGGGTATTGCATTACTTCAGGGACAGCGAAGCCTGGTCGACGGTCACGCCCGGGCCCATGGTCGAGCTCAGCGAGATCTTCTGCAGGTACTGGCCCTTCGAGGTCGCCGGCTTGGCCTTGATCAGGTCCTGCAGCAGCGCCTGGAGGTTGGACTTCAGGGCCTCATCGCCGAAATCGGCCTTGCCGATGGTGGCGTGGATGATGCCGGCTTTGTCGGTGCGGTAGCGGACCTGGCCCGACTTGGCGTTCTTCACCGCCTCGGCCGGGTTCGGCGACACGGTGCCGACCTTCGGGTTCGGCATCAGGCCGCGCGGGCCCAGGACCTGGCCCAGCTTGCCGACCACGCGCATGGCGTCCGGGGTGGCGATGACCACGTCGTAGTTCAGGTCGCCGGCCAGCATCTTCTCGGCCAGGTCGTCCATGCCCACGGCCTCGGCGCCGGCGGCCAGGGCCTCGTCAGCCTTGGCGCCCGCCGGGGCGAACACGGCCACGCGCACGCTCTTGCCGGTACCGGCCGGCAGCACGGTGGAGCCGCGGACCTGCTGGTCGGACTTCTTGGCGTCCACGCCCAGGCGCACGGCCACGTCGACGGACTCGACGAACTTGGCCTTGGTGAAGCCCTTGATGATCTTCAGCGCCTCATCGATGGAGTAAGCCTTGCCCGGCTCGACCGCCGCCTTGATCGCCTTCTGTCGCTTGTTCAGTGCCATGTGCTCAGCCCTCCACCACCAGACCCATCGAACGGGCCGAGCCCGCGATGGTACGAACCGCCGCGTCCAGGTCGGCCGCGGTCAGGTCGGGTTCCTTCGCCTTGGCGATTTCCTCGAGCTGCTTGCGGGTGACCTTGCCCACCTTGTCGGTGTTCGGGCGCTTGGAGCCGGAGGTGATGCCGGCCGCCTTCTTGAGCAGCACGGTCGCCGGGGTGCTCTTGGTGACGAAGGTGAAGGTACGGTCCGAGTAGGCCGTGATGATGACCGGGGTCGGCAGGCCCGGCTCGAGCTTGGAGGTCGCCGCGTTGAACGCCTTGCAGAACTCCATGATGTTCAGGCCGCGCTGACCCAGCGCGGGACCGACCGGCGGCGAGGGGTTGGCCTGGCCGGCCTTCACCTGCAGCTTGATGTAACCGACGACTTTCTTTGCCATTTCAATGCTCTCCGGGTGCTAGCGCCTGCCAGGCAGGCTCCCCATCGTTCCGGGAAAATCACGCGTCCCGGCGTCGCGTTGACGCTTGAAGCCCATTCGCGCGAAAGGCCGCCTCGGCGGCGGCCATTGCGGTTGCCCGGGCGGACCGGACAGGAAGCCGCGCAGTATAGCAGGTTTCGGGCCCAGGGGGAACGCCCCGGGGCCCCGGCCGGTTCAGGCCTTCTCGACCTGGCCGAACTCGAGCTCCACCGGGGTGGAGCGGCCGAAAATGAGGACGGCCACGCGCAGGCGGCTCTTCTCGTAGTTGACTTCCTCGACCACGCCGTTGAAATCGTTGAACGGGCCGTCGATGACCCGGACCATCTGGCCCGGCTCGAACAGCACCTTCGGGCGCGGCTTCTCGACGCCTTCCTGGACGCGCTGCAGGATCGCGTCGGCCTCGTCGTCGCGGATCGGCAGCGGGCGGTCGGCGGTGCCACCGATGAAGCCCATCACCTTGGAAGTCTCCTTCACCAGGTGCCAGCACTCGCTGTCGATGCGCGGGATGCCGTTCTCGTCGTGGGTCTCGATCTGGACCAGCACGTAGCCCGGGAAGAACTTGCGCTCGGAACGGCGCTTCTGGCCGGAGCGCATCTCCACGACCTCTTCGGTCGGGACAAGGACTTCGCCGAAGCGGTCTTCCATGCCGTTGCGGACGATGCGGTCCCGCAGCGCCTGGGCGACGCTCTTCTCGAAACCGGAATAGGCATGGACCACGTACCAACGCTTCACTGCGGCATTCTCCTCAGCGGCCGAAGTTCAGGAACAGCTCGATCGCCCACTTCACGAAGAAATCGAAGCCAGCCAGGATCAGGCTCAGGATGATCACGACGGCGATCACGACCCAGGTCATGCGGGTGGTTTCCTGGCGCGTCGGCCAGACCACCTTGCGCAGTTCGAAGCGCGACTCGGACAGGAACTCGCGCATGTCGCGGCCCTTGCTGCTGACCAGGAACACGGCGGCGCCGGCGACCAGGCCGGCGGCCACGGCCATCCCGCGCAGCTGCGGGGCCCAGTCGCCCAGCTGCCCGGCGCGGGCGGGGGCGGCGAACCAGAACCAGACGAACAGGCCGGCCAGCACCAGCAGCGCGGCAATGGCGTATTTGACGATGTCCCCGCCGGAAGCGGCGGTATTGGTCTGGCTGATCTTGCTGTTCAAGTCGCTGTCGCTCTTTGCCGTTGCGGCCCCGAAGGCCTGCCCTGCGGGCTCGCGGAAGTGGCACGCCAGGAGGGACTCGAACCCCCAACCTGCGGTTTTGGAGACCGCTGCTCTGCCAATTGAGCTACTGGCGTACGTTTGAACCGTCGCTTCCCTTAGACGGCGAAGGCGGACCGGGGTTCCGGGCCGCCTCTTTCGCCTGCCGGGTTACCGGCTACCGGCGAGGCCGGAGCGGAAACCCGAAGCCGGGCGGACCCGAGGCCCGCCCGGACTGGGCGTTACTTGATGATCTTGGAGACCACGCCGGCGCCGACGGTACGGCCGCCTTCGCGGATCGCGAAGCGCAGGCCTTCGTCCATCGCCACCGGGTTGATCAGCGACACCGTCATCTTCACGTTGTCGCCCGGCATCACCATCTCCACGCCCTCCGGCAGCTGGACGGCGCCAGTGATGTCGGTGGTGCGGAAGTAGAACTGCGGAC
>NZ_AZVB01000029.1 GCF_000513995.1 Pseudoxanthomonas sp. J35 | reverse complement strand
CCTCGAGCGCAAGCAGATCAACGTGGTCGCCGCGCTGCTCAGGCAGTGGTGCACGAACGTCATGCGCTCCAAGGTCGAGCCGATGAAGGACGTCGCGCGGATGATCCGCAAGCACTTCGACGGCATCCTGGCCTGGAGCCAGACCCGCCAGACCAACGGCTTCCTGGAAGCCATCAACGGCCTGTTCCAGGCCGCCAAGCGCAAGGCCCGCGGCTACACCCGGCTCGACACCATGCGCACCGTCATCTTCCTGATCGCCGGCAAGCTCGACTTCTCGCGCCTCAACCCGCACGTGGCATAACCCACTCGAATTTCAAAAGAGCCCCTTTTTTGAGGAGGCGACGGTCCACCAGGCGTTGGAGTCGGGCAAGCCCGACTCTACAAAGACAAAAAAGCCCGGCTTGCGCCGGGCTTTTTGCGTCAGCTGGTGAGGGCTGGAATCAGAGCGGCTGGACCTTGTCGGCCTGCATGCCCTTCTGGCCCTGCACGGCGACGAACTGCACGCGCTGGCCTTCCTGCAGGCTGCGGAAACCCGAGGCCTGGATGGAATTGTGGTGGACGAAGAGGTCCGGGCCGCTTTCCGGGGTGATGAAGCCGAAGCCCTTGGCGTCGTTGAACCACTTCACGGTGCCGGTCTGGATCTGGGACATGTGTATCTCCTTGGAGCAAATGAAAGTGCCGCGGTCGCGGCGGAAGCTGGCTGCAAGGAGATGAAGCGGGTGCAACGGTGTAGTAGGTCTTGATCTACAGCATCGGGCCGGATTCGATGGCCCTTGAAACTCAGCCCGGCCACGGTAGGCGTTTACGCGGGGAATAGCAAATGCGGCTCGCCGTTCCGTTCATATTGGTTGGGCGATATGGCGAGCGGTGCGCGCGGTACTGGATGTGCGGGAGGACGGGCCGTTGAGGCGGTGCAGTGGATGCTGGCCTGAGGAAGCGGGGCAAGCCCCGCTCTACGCGATGGTGGGCTTTCCTCTCGTGTAAAGCGGGCTTTGACGCGAACGCGGCGCGCGGGTAACGGGCGACCTGTGAGCCTCGGCGCAATGCGGACAACCGCGCTACCAGGAGCCCAGCATGGGCAGCAGGAAGGAAAACCCCGGGAAGGATCCGGAACAGGTGCAGCAGGAGAACACCCAGCAGCGCCAGCAGCAGGAGCTGCAGCAGCATCGGCGTAACCCTTCGGAATCGGAGGAGGATGTGCGGCGAGAGCAGGGCGGGCATGACCGGCCGGTGCGTCAGGACCACAAGCCCGGACGTCGCCCTGAAGTTCCGGCGGATGATGACGGGGACGGCGGCGCCTCCCGCGCGGAGGACGACAGAGGCCCAACTTCTAGGGGCGAGGCTTCCTCCACCGATCCCAAGGCCGGCGTCGACCGCGAAGTCGGCGATCTGGAAGACCAGGACGCCACCGACGATGACGCGCTGCCCGGCAGGGTCGGCGGCGGCCTGGCCGGCGGCTGATCCGGCGGCAGCTTCAGCAGGCCAGCTGGATGGCGGAAGGCCGCGTCCGCATCGGTATCTCCGGCTGGCGCTATGCGCGCTGGCGCGGCCGCTTCTATCCGGGGGACCTGGCGCAGCGCCGTGAGCTGGAATACGCCTCGCGCTGCTTCCCGAGCATCGAGCTCAACGGCAGCTTCTATTCGCTGCAGCATCCGGACAGCTTCCGGCGCTGGCACGACGAAACGCCGGACGACTTCGTGTTCGCGGTGAAGGGCAGCCGCTACATCACCCACATGCTGCGGCTGCGCGGCGTGGAGCAGGCGCTGGCGACGTTCTTCGCGCAGGGCCTGCTGGCGCTGGGCGGCAAGCTCGGCCCGTTGCTCTGGCAGCTCCCGGAGCGTGCCCGCTTCGATCCGGAGCGGATGCAGGCCTTCCTCGATCTGCTGCCGGCAGACACCGATGCGGCCTCGCGCCTGGCCCGGCGCCGCGACGCTTCGCGGCTGCACGGCCCGGCGGTGCTGAAGCCGCGCCAGCACGGTCCGCTGCGACATGCCTTCGAGGTGGCAATCCGGGCTTCATCGACCCGGTGTTTCTGGACATGCTGCGCGAACGTGGCATGGCGCTGGTGGTCGCCGATACGGCGGGACTGTGGCCGTGGGTGGAGGAGGTCACGGCCGACTTCATGTACATCCGCCTGCACGGCGCCAGCGAGCTGTACACCAGCGGCTACGACGATGCGACGCTGGACGACTGGGCGCGACGGATCCGCGCCTGGCGCCGCGGCGCCCAGCCACGCGGCGCGCGCCGGGCCACCGGCGCGGTGCCGCCGCGCGAGCCGCGCGACGTGTACTGCTATTTCGACAACGACGCCAAGGTGCATGCGCCGTTCGATGCGCAGCGGCTGGCCCGGCGCCTGTAAGGCCGTACGCCCCCGCGTAGAGTCGGGCTTGCCCGACTCCCACGCCCGGCGAAACGGGAAAGAGCAGCGGGGCAAGCCCCGCTCTACGGGGCGACGGCGTGCGGCATGCGCGCGCGATGGCCACGACGTGACCCCGCGCACGTCCCCGCACGCTCCGGATTCACGCCGCAGTGGCCACAATAGGCATGTCCCGGCCCGTTCCTGACCCGTGCGCCCACAACGCCTGCTGCCCCTCATCGTCGCCACCGCCCTGTTCATCGAGAACATGGATTCGACGGCGATCTCGACTTCGCTGCCGCAGATCGCGGCGGACCTGGGCGTGGAGCCGGTGGCGCTGAAGCTGGCGCTGACCACCTACATGCTGGCGCTGGCGGTGTTCATTCCGATCAGCGGCTGGATCGCCGACCGCTACGGCGCGCGCCGCATCTTCATCGGCGCGATCGCGGTGTTCCTGCTCGGTTCGCTGGGCTGCGCGGCCAGCCATGGGCTCGGCCAGCTGGTGGCCGGACGCTTCGTGCAGGGCATCGGCGGGGCGATGATGGTGCCGGTCGGGCGCCTGGTCCTGCTGCGCAGCGTGGAGAAGGCCGAGCTGGTGCGTGCGCTGAGCTGGCTGACCGTGCCGGCGATGCTCGGGCCGATGCTGGGCCCGGTGCTGGGTGGCGCGATCACCACCTACGCGCATTGGCGTTTCATCTTCCTCATCAACCTGCCGATGGGCGCGCTGGGCATGTGGCTGGCGTGGAAGCACATCCCCGAGCTGCGGCAGGTGGTGGGGCCGCTGGACTGGCGTGGCTTCCTGCTGTCGGCGACCGGCCTGGCGCTGGCGATGTTCGGCCTGTCGGCGGTGGGCCGCGGGCTGGTCCCGGGCACGGCGATCGCCGTGTGCGTGCTGGTCGGCGCCGGGCTGATCGGCGCGTACGTGCGCCATGCGCGCACCCATCCGCATCCGCTGCTGCACCTGGACCTGCTGCGCATCCCCACCTACCGGGCCGGCGTGCTCGGCGGCTCGCTGTTCCGGATCGGCATCGGCGCCACGCCGTTCCTGCTGCCGCTGATGCTGCAGCTGGGCTTCGGCCTGGATCCGCTGCAATCGGGCCTGGTGACCTTCACCTCCACGGCGGGGGCGATGGTGATGAAGGTGGTGGCGCCGCGCATCCTCAACCGCTTCGGCTTCCGCCCGGTGCTGGTGTGGAACGGGCTGTTCGCCTCGATCCTGCTGTGCGTGTTCGGGCTGTTCCGCGCCGACACGCCGTATGCGCTGATGGTCGGCGTGCTGCTGGCCAGCGGCTGCTTCCGCTCGCTGCAGTTCACCAGCATCAATGCGATCGCCTACGCCGACATCGACCAGGCACGGATGAGCCAGGCCAGCAGCCTGGCGGCGATGGCCCAGCAGATCGCGCTGGCGCTGGGCGTGACGGTGGGCGGCTATGCGCTGAGCCTGGCCAGCGTGCTGACCGGCAGGCCGGACGGCACGCCGATCAACTTCACCTTCGCCTTCCTCAGCGTGGGCCTGGTTTCGGCGGCGTCGGTGTTCCAGATGCGCAAGCTGTCGCCCGATGCCGGCGCGGAGATGGCAGGGCATGCGCAGGCCGGACAGGAAGTGGCCGAGCCGAAGGTGGAGGCGCGGCCGCAGGCGTAGTGCCGTGTGCATGCCGTCGCCTCGCGACGGGATGCGAAGCGTGCCCATCGCTTTCGACCTCGTCTTCGTGCACGGCGTCCCGTCTGGGAGACGGAAGCGCGCATGACGCGGTTCATCTGCGAGCGGGGTGTTTCATCTGCCGGCGACGCGTATTTCACCGCGCAATACGTGGCGGGAAGGCCTCATGTGGATGCTGGTGCATGCGACCGGGTTCGCGTGCGCTGCCCCTGCAAGCGCGGCCACGCTGGTCGCGCCACACTGACGAGGAGGACTTCATGCGTACGCTCATGCTTGCCACGGCGCTGGTGGCTTTCGCCGGCTTGGCCGCCTGCGATCGCCGCGACGACCAGGACATCGACCGCACCGGCGCCGCGACCGATACGCCGGCCGTGGTCGATCCGGCCACCACCCCGCCCCCGCCCGCGGATCCGGTGAACACCAGTCCGGCGACGATCGATCCGGCCACTCCGCCGGGGACGATACCGCCGACCACCAACGGCACCACCGATCCGGCCTGCGTAGGCAAGGAAGGCACCGAGGGTTGCCCGGAGGTCCAGGATGAGCGCTTGCCGACCGAGAAGGAGCCGACCAGCACGGCGCCGTCGCTGATCCGCTAACTGATCGGTTCGACGCGGTCGGCCTGGACGCCCTTGAGGCCCTTGACGACCACGAAGCGCACCCGCTGGCCCTCGTGGAGCTGGCGGGTGCCTTCGCATTCAGTGGAGTTCTGGTGCACGAAAATCTCGTCCCCCTCATCGGGGGCGATGAAGCCGAAGCCCTTTTCGGCGCTGAACCATTTGACGATCCCGGTACGGATGCCGGTCATGTCGTTTCCTTGTGCAAGAGGGTGCCCTCCGCGGAGATCGCGGTGGATAGCTGGCAGCAAGGAGGGAACGAAGCAACGGGTAGCGGATCTTTGACGTCCGCGGCGTCGGGCCACGATTCAATGGTGACCCTCGATACCTAGCCATCCCACCGTAGGCGCATATGCATGCGGTAGCAAACCGGTCCGACGGGCGGTAGGCCCGCATGGACACGTTCGGAGCCTGCGACGACGGGCTTGTGTGCGCGTTGCGGAGCGTCGAGGAGTGACACGGGCGCGTTGCGGAGCATTGAGGATGGCGGGCGGCATCCATCCGGTTTGCGGTTGCGGTGTTTGCACTCGGTATGCATGACATGCGCGACCTGGTGATTGGCGTGCACGGTGCAAGATGGCGATAGCGCGCATGCGTTCGGTCTCCCGGTTGCGCTCTGCCGACGCCGACACCCGTAGCCCGGGTAAGCGAAGCGCACCCGGGACAGGTGACCGGCCAGGCCACCTCCCCGGATGCGGCCTTCGGCCTTATCCGGGCTACGTCTCCCCTCTCCCCCGTGAGAGGCCTCCACAGCCGCGAGTCCAAACCCGCAACCCGTAGCCCGGGTAAGCGAAGCGCACCCGGGACAGGCGTACGACCAGGATGCGTCCCCCCCAAACCTCGCGCTTCGAGGGTGCAGGGCCGTGGCGCCGGCCTCGACTTCGTCGCGCTTCAAGGGCGCGGGGCGCGGCTCTCGCCCCGTGAGACGCGGAAGGTGTACAAATGTACACCATGACCCCGTCCGATCTTTCCCGGCTTCCCCCCCAGCGCGCCGCCGTGCTGGCCTTCCTGCGTGCCGAACTGGCGGCCGGGCGGGGCCCGAGCCTGGCGGAAATCGCTGATGCCTTTGGCTTTTCCTCGCGCAACGCCGCCCAGAAACACGTCCAGGCGCTGGTCGCCGACGGCCTGCTGGAGCAGGTCCCCGGCCAGAAGCGCGGCCTGCGCCTGCCCGGGAGTGCGGCGGCGGACCTGCTGCCCCTGCCGGTGCTGGGCCGGGTCGCCGCCGGTACCCCGATCAGCGCCGAGGGCGTGGCCCGGCTGGGCGCGGTCGGGGAGGGCGGGGAGTCGCTGTGGCTGGACCGGCGCCTGTTCTCGCCCAGGCCCGACTACCTGTTGCGGGTGCAGGGCGATTCGATGAGCGATGACGGCATCCTCGACGGCGACCTGGTCGGCGTGCATCGCACGCCCGAGGCGCGCGACGGCCAGACCGTGGTCGCGCGCGTGGACGGCGAACTGACCATCAAGCGCCTGCAGCGTGGCAGACGCGCGATCCGCCTGCTGCCGCGCAATCCGGCGCATGAACCCATCGAGGTGGGGCCGGGCCAGGACTTCGCCATCGAAGGCGTGTATTGCGGCCTGGTGCGGAAGGGCTGAGATGGGAGCGGTCGTCGCCCTCGATATGCTGCTGGCCTCGCGCACGCTGTGGCATGCCGGGCGCAGCGCGGCGATCGCCGCCGACGGCGAGCCCACCGGCCACGCCGCGCTGGACGCGCTGCTGCCGCAGGGCGGCTGGCCGCGCCGCGCGCTGACCGAGCTGCTGCTGCCGGCCGACGGCGTCGGCGAACTGGCGCTGCTGCTGCCGACGCTGGCGCGCATCACCGCCGATGGCGGTACCGTGGCCCTGGTCGCGCCGCCGTACATCCCGTACGCGCCGGCGTGGCAGGCCGCGGGCGTGGACCTGGCCGCGCTGCAGGTCGTGGAGGCCAGCCCGCGCGATGCGCTGTGGGCGTTCGAGCAGTGCCTGCGCAGCGGCGCCTGCGGCGCGGTGCTGGGCTGGCCACAGCAGGCCGACGCGGCGGCATTGCGGCGCCTGCAGGTGGCGGCCGACAGCGGCGCCTGCCTGGGCTTCGCCCTGCGCGACCGCAGGCACGCGGTGAATGCTTCGCCGGCGGCGCTGCGCCTGGAATGGGTGCGCGACGGACACGGCCGTCCGGCCTGGCAGGTACGCAAGTGCCGCGGCGGCCCGGCGCCGGCGCAGGCCTTCATCCCCGACGCGGCGTGAGGGGCGGCCATGCTCTGGGCCTGTGTACTGCTGCCGCAGCTGGCGCTGGACGTCGTCCTCCGCCGCCGGCCTGATCCGGAGGCGCCGCTGGCGCTGGTCACCGGGCCGGCGCAGCTGCGCACCCTGCATGCGGTGAACGCGTCCGCCGCGGCGGCCGGCCTGGTGCCGGGCATGCGCCTGGTCGCCGCGCACGCGCTGTTGCCGGACTTCGCCATGGTCGACCACGATCCCTCGGCCGAGGCGCGCTGGCAGCGTTTCCTCGCCGCCTGGGCGTACCGGCACAGCTCGCTGGTCAGCGCGCAATGGCCGGGCTGCATCGTGCTGGAAGTGCGCGGCAGCTTCCGCCTGCTCGGCCCGTGGCCGACGCTGCAGGCGCGGCTGCGCAGCGAACTGGATGCGCTCGGCTTCCGCCATCGCATCGCCCTGGCGCCGACGCCGCGCGCGGCGCGGGTGTTCGCCGGGCTGGAAGACGGGCTGGCGATCCCGCATGCGGCCACGATGGCCGCGCGCCTGGACCGGGTGCCGGTGCGCCGGGCCTGCCTGCCCGACGGACTGGGCGTGCGCCTGCAGCGCATGGGCATCGGGCAACTGCGCGACCTGCGCGCGCTGCCGCGCGATGCGCTGCGCCGGCGCTTCGGCCTGGCCCTGCTCGAACACCTCGACCGCCTCTATGGCGAGGCCGACGATCCGCTGGAGTACTACCTGCCGCCGGATCATTTCGATTCGCGGGTGGAGCTGGGCTACGAGGTCGAGAACCACACCGCGCTGCTGTTCCCGCTGCGGCGGTTGATCGGCGACCTGTGCACGCTGCTGTCGATCCGCGATGGCGGCGTGCAGCGCTTCGTACTGCGCCTGGAACACGAGCGCGGGCCTGGTGGCGCCGCCGCGCGCAATGCCGCGCATACCGACGTGGAAGTCGGCCTGCTGGCGCCGGAACGCGAGCCGGGCATGCTGTTCGAGCTGGCGCGCAACCGCCTGGAGCGGGTGGCGATCGCCGCGCCGGTGGTGGCGATGCGTCTGCTGGCGCGCGAGCTGCCGGCGTTCGTGCCGGCCAGCCGCGACCTGTTCGACACCCGCCAACAGCAGCAGCTGCCGTGGCCGCAGTTGCGCGAACGCCTGCGCGCGCGGCTGGGCGACGAGGCGGTGTACCGCGTCGCGCCCGACGGCGATCCGCGCCCGGAACGCGCCTGGCGCCGGTTGCAGGGCGACGACGCACGGATCGGCCCGGCGCCGCCGCGCCCGCCGCGCCCGGGCTGGCTGCTGCCGCAGCCGATGCCGCTGCGGGGCCGCGTGCGCGTGGTCTCCGGGCCGGAGCGGCTGGAAAGCGGCTGGTGGGACGGCGCCGATGCGCGTCGCGACTACTACGTGGTGGAGACCGCGCAGGGCCAGCGCGCCTGGGCCTTCGCTGCGCCGGGCGAGCGCGAGGGCTGGATGCTGCACGGGTGGTTCGGATGAGCTGGGACGACGCCATCGACGGCGTGAACCGCGACACCCCCGGTGGGCGTCCACCGCGCGCCTGGGAAGTGGCGCAGCGCCTGGGCCTGCGCGCGGCCAACGACGATGTCGCCAGGGACGACGGCCTGCCGGCCTACGCCGAACTGCACTGCGTATCGGATTTCTCGTTCCTGCGCGGCGCCAGCGACGCGGCGACGCTGTTCGAGCGGGCCAGGCGCTGCGGCTACAGTGCGCTGGCGATCACCGACGAATGCTCGTTGGCCGGGATCGTGCGCGCGCTGGAAGCCTCCGAGGCCGTCGGCCTGCCGCTGGTGGTGGGCAGCGAGTTCGTGCTGGCCGATGGCCTGAAGTGCGTGCTGCTGGTCGAGAACCACGCCGGCTATACCCGCCTGTGCGAGCTGATCACGGTGGCCCGGCGCAGCGTGGAGAAGAAGGGCTATCGCCTGCTGCGCAGCGACGTGGAGCAGGTGGTGTGCCGCGGAGGTGCAGAAGGGAGCGGGGCAAGCCCCGCTCTACGGGGCACCGGCGGATCCCGCGTGGCGGAGCCGGGGCATCCCGCGAACAGCGCGGCGGATCCCGGGCCGCGTGGAGCGCATTGCGGCCTGTTCGCGTTGTGGATCCCCGGCGCGCAGCCCGACGAAGGGCAGGGACGCTGGCTGCAGTCGGTGTTCGGCGAGCGCGCGCACCTGGCGGTGGAGCTGCACCGCGAGCAGGACGATGCCGCGCGCCTGGCGCAGCTGCTCGACCTGGCCGCGCGTCTCGGCATGCCGGCGCTGGCCAGCGGCGACGTGCACATGGCCCACCGCCGCGAGCGCGTGCTGCAGGACACGCTGACCGCGATCCGCCACAACGTGACCCTGGCCGAGGCCGGCGCGCTGCTGTTCCGCAACGGCGAACGCCACCTGCGCACGCGCCGTGCGCTGGCGAACATCCATCCGCACCCCCTGCTCGAAGCCGCCGCGGCACTGGCCCGGCGCTGCACCTTCAGCATGCGCGAGGTGAAGTACCAGTATCCGAAGGAACTGGTGCCCGAAGGCCATACCCCCGCCAGCTGGCTGCGTGTGCTGACCGAAGAAGGCATGCGCGAACGCTGGCCCGATGGCGTGCCGGCGAAGGTGGTCGCGCAGATCGAGGAAGAGCTGGCCCTCGTCGCCGAGCTGGAATACGAGGCGTTCTTCCTCACCGTGCACGACATCGTCCGGTTCGCCAGGTCGCAGGGCATCCTCTGCCAGGGGCGCGGCTCCTCGGCCAACTCGGCGGTGTGCTACGCGCTGGGCATCACCGCGGTGGACCCGGCGCAGACCCGGCTGCTGATCGCCCGCTTCCTGTCCAGGGCGCGCAACGAGCCGCCCGACATCGACGTCGACTTCGAGCACGAGCGGCGCGAGGAGGTGATGCAGTACGTCTACGCCAAGTACGGGCGCGACCGCGCGGCGCTGGCGGCGACGGTGATCAGTTACCGCGGCAAGAGCGCGGTGCGCGACGTGGCCAAGGCCTTCGGCCTGCCGCCGGACCAGATCGGCCTGCTCGCCGAGTGCTTCGGCTGGGGCAATGGCGAGGCGCCGATGGAGCAGCGCCTGCGCGAGGCCGGCTTCGATCCGGCGAACCCGCTGGTCCTCAGGATCCTGGCGCTGGCCGGGATGATCGAGGGCCGGCCGCGGCACCTGTCCCAGCATGTCGGCGGCTTCGTGATCTCCGACGCGCCGCTGTCGGCGCTGGTGCCGGTGGAGAACGCGGCCATGCCCGACCGCACCATCATCCAGTGGGACAAGGACGACCTGGAAACGCTGGGCCTGCTCAAGGTCGACTGCCTGGCGCTGGGCATGCTCACCTGCATCCGCAAGGCCTTCGATCTGGTCGCCAAGCACCGCGGCGTGCGCCTGGACATGGCCACGCTGCCGCCCGACGACCCGGCCACCTACCGCATGCTGCAGGCCGCCGACAGCGTCGGCGTGTTCCAGGTCGAATCGCGCGCGCAGATGGCGATGCTGCCGCGGCTGAAGCCGGAGAGGTTCTACGACCTGGTGGTGCAGGTGGCGATCGTGCGCCCCGGGCCGATCCAGGGCGGCATGGTCCATCCCTACCTGCGCCGGCGCATGGGCAAGGAACCGGTGACCTATCCCTCCGAAGGCGTGCGCCAGATCCTCGGCGCGACCCTGGGCATCCCGCTGTTCCAGGAGCAGGTGATGGAGCTGGTGATCCATGCCGGCTACACGCCCGGGGAGGCCGACGGGCTGCGTCGCTCGATGGCGGCCTGGCGGCGCGGCGGCGACATGGAGCCGCATCGGCTGCGCATCCGCAAGCTGATGGAGAAGAAGAACTACAGCACCGAGTTCATCGACCAGCTGTTCGAGCAGATCAAGGGCTTCGGCTCCTATGGCTTTCCGCAGAGCCATGCCGCGTCCTTCGCCAAGCTGGTGTACGTCAGCGCCTGGCTCAAGCGCCACGAACCGGCGGCGTTCGCCTGCGCGCTGCTCAACTCGCAGCCGATGGGGTTCTATTCGCCCAGCCAGATCGTGCAGGACGCGCGCCGCGGCCGCGGCGAACGCGCCGGCGTGGAAGTGCGGCCGGTGGACGTGGCCTGCAGCGATTGGGACAACACCCTGGAAGGCGGCCGGCTGCGGCGCGACCTGGATGACGACGAAGGCCAGCCGGCGATCCGCCTGGGCCTGCGCCAGGTGGCGGGCATGTCCGAGCCGATGGCGCAGGCGATCGTCGCCGCGCGCGCGCAGCGCCCGTTCGCCAGCGTGGCCGACCTGTGCCTGCGCGCCGGCCTGGACGCCAGGGCGCGGCATGCGCTGGCCGAGGCCGGGGCGCTGGATTCGCTGGCCGGTCACCGCAATGCCGCGCGCTGGGAAGTGGCAGGCATCGAGCAGCGCCGCCCATTGCTGCCTGGCAGTCCTGGAGAAGTGCAGGTGGAACTGCCGGCGCCGCAGCTGGGCGAGTCGCTGGCCGCCGACTACCGCAGCACCGGCCTGAGCCTGCGCGCGCACCCGATGGCGCTGCTGCGCGCGCAGATGGTGCAGAGGCGCATCCTCGGCGTGCGCGAACTGCAGGGGCGTCGCCACGGCAGCGGCGTGCACGTGGCCGGCCTGGTCACCCAGCGCCAGCGCCCGGGCACGGCCAAGGGCACGATCTTCGTCACCCTCGAGGACGAGCACGGCATGGTCAACGTGGTCGTCTGGCCGGACCTGGCCGTGCGCCAGCGCAAGCCGCTGCTGCAGGCGCGCCTGCTGGCCGTGCGCGGGCGCTGGGAGCGCGTGGACGGCGTCGAACACCTGATCGCCGCGCACCTGGAGGACCTCAGCGGGCTGCTCGGCAGCCTGCCGGTGGCCTCGCGGGATTTCCATTGAACGCCGTGACCGGCGCCTGCCGGAGGAATTGACATGGACCTGTTCGACAATGGACCGCAGGTGCTGGTCCCGGATGCCGAAGGCGGCATCCGCTACTGGCCCGGTTTCGTCGGCGAAGCCGAGGTCGACGCATGGTTCCGCGCGCTGCGCGACGGCTGCCACTGGCAACACGAACGCCGGCCGATGTACGACCGCATCGTCGACGTGCCGCGCCTGCAGGCCTGGTACCCGCTGCACGGCCTGCCGCCGCGCCTGCCGCTGGCCGCGATGCTGGAACGCGTGCAGGCGGCCGTGCCCGGCGCGTACACCTCGGTCGGCCTGAACCTGTACCGCGACGGCCGCGACAGCGTGGCCATGCACAACGACACGCTGCACCACCTGGTGCCGGGCGAGCCGCTGGCGCTGATTTCCCTGGGCGCCACGCGCCGCATGAACATCCGTGCCAAGGCCGGCGGCCGCGCGCTGGGCATCGACCTGCAGCCCGGCAGCCTGCTGGTGATGAGCCATGCCAGCCAGCTCACCCACGAGCACGGCATCCCCAAGACCGCGAAGGTGGTGCCGCCGCGGATGAGCGTGGTGTTCCGGGCGCGCCCGGAGGACGTGCCGCGCGGCCGCGATCAGTGGGGCGGAGCAGCCGGGCAGGGGCGGGAGCGGGCGGCGTGAGGTGGCCAACGCCGGTAAAGCATCGTCTGCGTTGGCGCGCATCGGGTTCGGATTTCTCCTGCAGCCCGCTCCGGCATGCGCTGATCGACCCGCGCTGCCGGCGGGCGAATAGTCCTGCGCAGAAGGCCCTGTCGTGGTTCAAGGGGACGGGGGCGCGGGGTGCGGACGGGCCAGGGTTTGCCGGAAGGCCGGCAATACCGCAGGCGCAGCGGTTCCCATTGTGCAAACGAATGGAGTCGTGAAATGAAGGAGTTGATCAGGGAAGAACTGGCGATGGTCAGTGGCGGCGCCGACAGCGATGACAAGAGCCTCTACGGCGGCTTCGGGTACGCGCTCGGCTATTTCATCGGACTCGTCGCCTCGGTGAACAAGGCGGTCGAGGATTCGGGCAACGAAATGCTGGGCGCCATGCAGTACGGCGCTTGAGGAGGACCGGAACATGAAAGTCCTGTCTGACAACGAAGCCGTTAACGTTTCCGGCGCTGGCCCCCTCGGCGATTTCGACGAGGTGTACCAGTACGGGAAGGAGTTCGTGAAGGAGTTCTGGCGCGGCTTCAAGGCCGCTACCGGGATCGAGGATTCGGAGAAGTAGCGTTAGCGACCGGACATCCGGAGCCCTCAGCTCCGGATGTCCGTTAGCAGGTGCGGCGAGATGCAGCCGATTGTCCGGGGAGGGTCAACGTATGAGCCTGGCCAGCGAACGAACGGGTCTGGATGCCTTTCTTGAACGGTACCTGTGGACGGCAGGATGGTTGAGGCTGTTCGCCACCTGCATCCCGCTTGCTTTCGTCGTCCTGCTGGCGCAGGACGCCCTGAAACTTGGCATTGATCTGGTGCTCTCCAGCCTCGGGTTTCCCGGGCGGATGGCTGAAGTCACGGAGTTCCAGGCGAACATGTCCTGGGTGTCGCCGCTACTGATCGCGCCGATTCTCGAGAACCTTTTCTGTCTCTTCTGGGTGGTTGTCCTTGCCCACAAGCTGGGGAGGACGTGGTGGCTGGTGCCCTCCATGGTCGCGTTGATTGCCAGTGCATTCCATGTGGTGGGTTACCTGGAACCGAGGTACGCATCGATCTTCGCCAACTTCTTCGCGATGTGCTGCCTGATCCACAACGTCAGGAACCGGGTGGCGGGATTCTGGGCGTCGGTCTTCCTCCACTTCCTGACCAATTTTCTGGTACTGCTGCAGTTCCGGTTCCAGGAGTGATGGTGCTCGAAGAGACGCGACGCGAGGAAATGATGCATGAGCCTGGCGAGGACGCGGGACAGTTTCGAGGCATTCCTGGAGCGGACCTTGTGGGGCGCCGGGTGGGTGCGGCTTTCTCTCGCATGCATTCCCTTGGCGCTGGCGACGTTCCTTGTGGAGGACGTCGTCGAGTCGGCCCTGGACGCGGTGTTCTCCAGTCTGGGGTTCCCCGGACACATGGACGAGATAAAAGTGCGCCAGTCGGCGAGTTCATGGGCGGGGCCCCTGCTTGTTGCGCCGGTTCTGGAGAACCTGCTCTGCCTGTTCTGGGTCAGGGTGTTCGCCCACAAGCTGGGTCGGAGCTGGTGGCTTGTACCTTGCATCGTGGCGCTCATTGCCACGGCATTCCACGTGGCGCTCTACATGGAGCCGAGGTATGCCTCGGTTTTCGTCGACTTCTTCCTCATGTGTTGCTTGATCCACAATGCGAAGAATCGGGCAGTGGGATTCTGGGCCTCCGTCTTCCTGCACTTCCTCGTCAACTTCATAGTACTGATGCAGTGGCGGATATTCGGAATTGGGTGAGTCCGGGCTGATGGCTTTCTCCGGAACGCGCAGGGGGAGGCGGCATGCTTTCGCCGAGGTTCGCCATGTCTGGTTGACGGACTCGGATCTGCAGGCGCTCGTCGGGAACGAGGTCCTGGCGACCGATGGGCGGTGTTTCGCCTACGTCTTTCCCTGCCAGTGGGAGGACCACTGCAAGATCGGGTTCTCGGGCGAGCCGCTGGGGCGCATCTCGGCGCTGCATCCGCGCTGGTTCGAGCTCTTCGCGCTTGAGCGGGGCGTGCTGGTGGAGGCGGAATCGGTACGCGACGCGCGCGACCTGGAGCTGGCACTGCGCGACGGGTTTGCCGAATACAACGCGCCGGCGCCGCTGGCGATCCGGGTGCCGGCAGGTGGGCATACCGAGTGGTTCCGCGGCGTGGAGGTGGAGCTGGCCGGGCGCGTCGCGACGCTGGCGCGCGGGGGATACCGGGTCCATCCGCTGCGGGACTGGTTGCGCGCGGCGCTGGAGGCGCGGTGCGATCGCATCTACGAATGGACGCTTTCGCAGCTTTCGGCCGATGAGCTGGAGGACCGGCTGGATCGCACGCCGGCGCAACGGCGGGTCCGGGATGTGCTGGATGGCTGCGTGGCGCTGGACATCGACCTGGCGCCATTGCTGGCGCCCGGGGTGCTGGCCTGGTATCGGCGCGAGGGTGTCTAGGGCATCGCCCGGCGGCAACTCCATGGGCGCCTGGCGATGCAGCATGCCGTGCCAGCGCACTGGCCAGGGAGCGGAGTGCATCGTGGATAACGGGGGGCAAGGTTTCTCGAGATGGCGGGCTCCGAGTCCTCTCCCCTGGCCCCTCTCCCGGGGGGAGAGGGGAGGAGCACTGCTTCGGGTGGATGCGCTGGGAGAACCGGACGCCCGGATGGTCCGGAGGGGCTGAAGGCCCAGAAGCCCAGAAGCCCGGCAAGGAACTAGCTTTTCGAGGCCGTTTTCTTCGTGGTCCGGCGCGTGGTCTTGCGGGCCGTCGTGCCGGTCGACTTCCTGGCCGTCTTGCGTGCGGTCTTCCGGGGCGCCGCCTTCCGTGCGGTCCGCTTCGTCGCCTTCCTGGCGGTCTTACCGGCCGTCTTCCTGGTCGCTTTCTTCGCGGACTTGCTGGCGCTCTTGCGTGCCGTGGTGCCCGTGGATTTCCGTGCGGCCTTCTTCGCCGCCGTGCGACTGGTCTTCCCGGCGGTGGTCTTCTTCGTGGCCTTCCGGGCCGTCTTCTTCGTCGTCTTCTTCGTCGCCTTCTTTGCGGCCTTGCTGGCCGTCTTGCTGGCTGTCTTCTTCGTCGCTTTCTTCGTGGCCTTCCTGGCCGACTTGGCCGCGGTCTTCTTTGTGACCTTCCTGGCGGTCTTCTTCGCACTCTTGCGGGTGGCCTTCCGGGCGGACTTGCGCCCGCTGCCGGAGCGTTTGCCGCCGCCATCCTGCTTGTTGACCGTGGCCCAGGCGATGCGCTCGGCGGCCTCGTCGCTGCGGCCCTGTTCCTTGGCGCTGTCCTCGATGTGCTCGGCCTGGCGCTGCTGCTTGTCGGTGTAGCTGGACTTGTCACCCCTTGGCATCGGGCGGACTCCTGCGTTGCACCCATCGTGCGACTCGCAGATAAACGAGTGCGCGGTAACGGGCTCGTGAAAATCACCGGCACGTTTGTGGCGTGCGATCATATGCGGCATGCGCGACCACGCCGGGGTCGTGTGCAGGCAGTGACACTTCGCGGCAGTTTGCGCCGCTGTCCGTCCATCACGATCGCGAGGCATGGCCTCGATCCGCGCGTGCGCGGGCGTAGTGGCTGGCATGGGTCTTGCCTTCACAGGGCGCGCGCCCGGCTCCCCCGAGCGACGGCTTCCCCCGGCCGGCGGCGCGCTCCAGGAGAACCAATGAGCAACGCCTTCCGCGACCGGCGCAGCTACCAGCCTGAGCCGGATTTCGAACAGCTGGCCGCAGGCCTCACGCCCGAGCAGCGTGCCACCGTCGACACCATGCGTGAATTCCACTGGGAGTTGCGCTTCGTGCGGCGCCCGCTGTTCAAGGCGCCGATCCCGGTGCTGTTCAACCGCCGTGGCGACCGCTTCGTGGTGCTCCGCGAAGACGGTGAGATCGACGAGAACCCGGCCCTGAAACTGCGCGACTGAGCGCGGCCGCCGTCGTGCGCCACGGACGGCGCGACGCCGCCGTCCGCGCCACTCCGCACGGTTGCGCGCGTCGCCTGCAAGACAAACGAAAGGCCCCGCCGAAGCGGGGCCTTCCGGGGTTCCGGGCCGGGACGCCGTGGCTCAGGCCTCGGCGTCTTCCCTGTAGGCATCCACCGGGATGCAGGCGCAGAACACGTTCTTGTCGCCGTACACGTTGTCCACGCGCGACACCGGCGGCCAGTACTTCTGCAGCTTCAGCGACGGCAGCGGGAACGCGGCCAGCTCGCGCGGGTAGGCCCGGGTCCACTCGCTGGCCGAGACCTGCTGGGCGGTGTGCGGGGCGTGCTTGAGCGGGTTGTCCTCGCGGTCCAGGCGGCCGTCCTCGATCGCGCGGATTTCCTCGCGGATCTGGATCATCGCGTCGATGAAGCGGTCCAGCTCGTGCTTGGACTCGCTCTCGGTCGGCTCGACCATCAGCGTGCCGGCCACCGGGAAGCTCAGGGTCGGGGCGTGGAAGCCGAAGTCGACCAGGCGCTTGGCGATGTCCTCGGCGCTGACCCCGGTGGCCTTCTCCAGCGGACGCACGTCGAGGATGCACTCGTGCGCCACCAGGCCGTTGCGGCCGGTGTACAGGGTCTTGTAATGCGGGGCCAGCTTCCTGGAGATGTAGTTGGCGTTGAGCAGCGCGGCCTGGGTGGCCTTGCGCAGGCCGGCGGCGCCCATCATCGCGATGTACATCCAGCTGATCGGCAGGATCGAGGCGCTGCCGAAGCTGGCCGCGCTGACCATGCCGACCTTGCCGTCGCTGCCGAGCGTGCGCGGCAGGAACGGGGCCAGGTGCGCCTTGACCGCGCACGGGCCCACGCCCGGACCGCCGCCGCCGTGAGGGATGCAGAAGGTCTTGTGCAGGTTCAGGTGGGACACATCCGAGCCCCACTTGCCCGGCTTGGCCACGCCGACCAGGGCGTTCATATTGGCGCCGTCGGTGTACACCTGGCCGCCGTGGGCGTGGACGATCTCGCAGATCTGGACCACGTCCTCCTCGAACACGCCGTGGGTGGACGGGTAGGTCATCATGATCGCGGCCAGGTTGGCCGAGTGCTTCTCGGCCTTGGCGCGCAGGTCGTCGATGTCGATGTTGCCGTTGGCGTCGCAGCGGGTGACCACGACCTTCATGCCGGCCATCTGCGCCGACGCCGGGTTGGTGCCGTGCGCCGACTCGGGGATCAGGCAGATGTCGCGGTGCGACTCGCCGCGGCTGGCGTGGTAGGCACGGATCGCCAGCAGGCCGCTGTACTCGCCCTGGGCGCCGGAGTTCGGCTGCAGGCTGACCGCGTCGTAGCCGGTGCACTCGGCCAGCATCGCCTCCAGCTCGGTGATCAGCTGGGTGTAGCCCTGGGCCTGCTCGGCCGGCACCAGCGGATGGATCTGGCTGAACTCCGGCCAGGTGACCGGGATCATCTCGGCGGTGGCGTTGAGCTTCATGGTGCACGAGCCCAGCGGGATCATCGTGCGGTCCATGGCCAGGTCCTTGTCCGCCAGCGAGCGCATGTAGCGCAGCAGCTCGTGCTCGCTGTGGTGGGTGTTGAACACCGGGTGCTGCAGGAACGGGGTGGTGCGCAGCAGGTCCTGCGGCAGCGCGTCCGGGGTGGCCGCGTCCAGCGCGTCCACGTCGAGGGCGGCGCCGAACAGGCCGGCCAGGGCGACGACGTCGGCGCGCGTGGTGGTCTCGTCGAGGCTGATGCCGACGGCCTCGCTGTCGATCCGGCGCAGGTTGATGCCGGCCTGCTTCGCCTTGGCGTGGATCGCCTCGGCGTCCACGTCCTTGAGGTGCAGGGTGTCGAAGAAGCGGTCGCCGACGTTGACGCCGGCCGCGCGCAGCGCCGCGGCCAGGATCGCGGCCAGGCGATGGGTGCGGCGGGCGATGCGCTTGAGGCCTTCGGGGCCGTGGTACACGGCGTACATCGAGGCCATCACCGCCAGCAGCACCTGCGCGGTGCAGATGTTGGAGGTGGCCTTCTCGCGGCGGATGTGCTGCTCTCGGGTCTGCAGGGTCAGGCGGTAGGCGGGGTTGCCCTCGGTGTCGACCGACACGCCGATCAGGCGGCCCGGCATCGAGCGCTTGAACGCATCGCGGCAGGCCATGAACGCCGCGTGCGGGCCGCCGAAGCCGAACGGCACGCCGAAGCGCTGCGAGTTGCCGACCACGATGTCGGCGCCCCAGTCGCCGGGGGCGGCGATCAGGGTCAGGGCCAGCAGGTCGGTCGCCACCGCGACCAGGCCGCCGCGCGCGTGCACGGCCTCGGCCAGGGCGCGATGGTCGCCGATGTGGCCGAAGGTATCCGGGTACTGCAGCAGCACGCCGAAGCATTCGGCTTCCATCGCCTCGGCCGGGGTGCCCACGCGCAGGGTGATACCCAGCGGTTCGGCACGGGTGCGCAGCACCTCCAGGGTCTGCGGGTGCACGGCGTCGTGCACGAAGAAGGTGTCGGACTTCGACTTGCCGGCGCGCTTGGCCAGGGTCATGGCCTCGGCCGCGGCGGTGGCCTCGTCCAGCAGCGAGGCGTTGGCGATCTCCATGCCGGTCAGGTCGGCGCACATCTGCTGGAAGTTCACCAGCGCTTCCATGCGACCCTGCGAGATCTCCGCCTGGTACGGCGTGTAGGCGGTGTACCAGGCCGGGTTCTCGAGAATGTTGCGCAGGATGACCTTCGGCGTGTGGGTGCCGTAGTAGCCCTGACCGATGAAGCTGCGGAACACCTGGTTCTTCAGCGCGATGGCGCGGATCTTCGCCAGCGCCTCTTCCTCGGTCAGGCTGCCGTCCAGGGCGAGCGGGTCGGCGGACTTGATGCTGGCCGGGACGATGGCGTCGGTCAGCGCTTCCAGCGAATCGAAGCCGACGGTCTTGAGCATGGCCGCGATCTCGGTGTCGTCGGGGCCGATGTGGCGGCCGACGAAGGCGTCGTGCTGCTCGAGTTCGCGCAGGGAAGGGGTGTTCTGGGACATGGAGGCGGTCCGGACTGGGGCAGGATGGCGCCGCGCACGAGCGCGGCGGGGTGCCCCTCTGTCCTTTTGCCTGAGAGTTTGGAAGACGCGCGGACGAGGTCGCGTGCTTCGTGCCCCTTCGGCGCCGGCGCTGCCCGCATGGGCGGCCGGTCTCTCCAGAGTGTTTGCAGCAGCGGTGGTATCGGGCCTGAGCGATTACGGGCGTTTGCGCCTTCGGCAGCCGGCCGGGGCCAGCTTCTCCCACCAGGTACAGCCGGGCAATTATAGCCGCCCGCGCCGGCGTCCTGCCTGCCGCCCGGCGCCTGCATTCACGCCCGCGCCGCCTGTGCCGCGGAGCTGGGCCTGCTGTCCCGTTGTTCAGGCCGCGCTTCGCCGGCCGACGCCTCGTAGAGCGGGGCTTGCCCCGCTGCTCTGGCTTTCCGGTCCTCGCCCTGCCAGGCCGAGGAGCCGGGCAAGCCCGGCTCTACGGCGGGGCCGGCCCTCGGCTGCCGGTCCGGCCCGGCGGCGGCGCGGGGGCTGACGCGCCGATGCCTTAACATGGCCGGCCCCTTCCGCCGTCCCCACCATGACGTCGACTCCCCCCGATGCTTCCGCCGACGCCGCGTCCCGCGGCGACGAGGGCGCGCGCGGAGGCGTCCCGGCCACCGGCCCGAACCTGGCCGGCCCGGCGCCGGTGCGCCCATCCACCCGCCGCCTGGCCCTGCTGCTGGGCGGCCTGGCCATGTTCGGCCCGTTCTCGATCGACACCATCTTCCCGGCCTTCCCGCAGATGGCCGCGCAGTTCGCCGCCGACAAGCTGGCGATGCAGCAGACCATCAGCGTTTACCTGGGCGCCTATGCGCTGATGAGCATCGTCCACGGCCCGCTCTCGGACGCGATGGGGCGGCGGCGGGTGATCCTGGGCGGGCTGGTGGTGTTCATCGCGGCCTCGGTGGGCTGCGCGCTGTCGCGCGACCTGGCCACGTTGCTGATGTTCCGCGCGCTGCAGGGCCTGTCGGCCGGCGTCGGCCTGATCGTCGGCCGCGCGGTGATCCGCGATGTGCTCCAGGGCAGCGACGCGCAGCGCCTGATGAGCCAGGTGTCGATGATCTTCGGCATCGCCCCGGCGATCGCGCCGATCGTTGGCGGCTGCCTGCTGGGCGCCGGGCGCTGGCCGCTGATCTTCTGGTTCCTGGCCGCGTTCTCGCTGATGCTGCTGGTCACCACCTGGGCATGGCTGCCGGAGACCCATCCGCCGCAGGCGCGCATGCCGCTGCGCCCGGAGCGGCTGCTGCGCGACTACGTGGCCATCGCCCTGAACATGCGCTTCCAGCGCCTGGCCGCCGCCGGCGCGTTCGGGTTCGCCGGGCTGTTCCTCTACATCGCCTCGGCGCCGGCGTTGGTGATCGACCTGCTGGGGCTGGGCGAACGCGAGTTCGCCTGGCTGTTCATCCCGACCATTGGCGGCATGACCATCGGCGCCTTCGTCTCCGGGCGCGTGGCCGGGCGCTGGCCGCCGTCGCACCAGGTCGGGGTCGGCTACGCCTGTATCGGCCTGGCCGCGCTGGGCAACGTGGCCTACAACGCGCTGGCGCCGCAGCTGTCAGTGCCGTGGGCGGTGCTGCCGATGTCGCTGGCGGCGTTCGGCGTGGCCCTGGTGTTCCCGGTGATCACCCTGGCGATCCTGGACATGTATCCGCGCCAGCGGGGTTCGGCTTCCTCGCTGCAGGCCTTCACCCAGCTGGTGCTCAACTCCGCCATCGCCGGCCTGCTGTCGCCGCTGCTGAGCCACCAGGGCCTGCACCTGGCCCTGGGCATGGTCCTGTTCGCCCTGCTGGGCTGGCTGTTCTGGCGCTGGGAAACCAGCGTCTCGCGCCGCTTCCCGCCACCTTCGTCCTCGCCCACGCTGGAAGCGGGCGAGCAGCTCTGATTCCGAGGAACCCCCGATGTCCATCCAGTCCAAGGCCCGTCGCGACGCACGCAAGCGCAAGGCGGAGAAGGAACGCAACCGCGCCCGCGCCGGCGCTCCGCAGATCGAGCCGCATGCCGAGCTGCGCGACCGCGACGGCAACCTGCTGGCCGGCATCGTCCGCCGCGCCGGCGTGTGGGTGCTGGGCATGGACGGCCGCATTGCCGGCAGCAGCGACAGCGCCGCGCAGGTGCTGATGCTGATCCGTCGCGCGCAGCGCCTGCACGACGAGCAGGGCGTGCCGGTGAAGCTGGTCTACTCCGACGCGCTGCGCGACGAGGCCGAGCTGGAAGCGGCGGCGAACGGGCTGTTGCTGGCCGATTACGAGCGGCAGCTGGAAGAAGAGATGAAGTCGGCCTTGCCGGCGCAGGCCGTAGCCAACACCGACACCCCTACGACCCACTGAAAAGCAGCGGGGCAAGCCCCGCTCTACAGGGGCTTGCTGTTCCCCGGAAGAAACGAACGAAGCCATGACCGGAACGCGCCCGAAGACGCGGTAGCGTGGGGGTATGGCGCGCAAGCAGGCCATGGATGGCCTGCGTTCACGCGTTGGAGCCAAGGATGTCGGAACCGCACGATGCGCCATGCCCCCGCATTGGCTGGCGCGACAATCCCCGGCAGTCATCGCCAGACGGACGGCACCCCCCAAAGAAAAGGTTCTTCTCCCAAGTGAGGGAGAGAGGCACACGGCCGACCCGGCAGACTTGCTGGTGTCTAGACAACAAACTGGGGCCGGCCGTGGCCGAGTTGGATTGTATGTTCCCGCTGGGAGGCTGGGCGGGATATGGCGTGAGCCGCTGGCATCGCGAGCCGCGCGGCGGCCAACGCTGGCTGGTGATCGAGCTTGATCCGCAGGAGGGCGTGCGGCGTTGCTGCAGCGGCTGCGGCCAGCCCGTGGCGGCGATCCACGACCGCGCGGTGCGGC
>NZ_AZVB01000028.1 GCF_000513995.1 Pseudoxanthomonas sp. J35 | reverse complement strand
GCTCGAAGAAGTTCAGGTGCCGGAAGCGCTTGATCTGGGTGTCATGCACCGGGTGCTGCCCCGATGCGGCAGGGTGCGCGAAGCGGCTGCCCGCAGTGAAATCGATGAGGATCGTCAACGACCTGGCCTGGGCATCGAAGCGCGTACCGCTCACGTACCAAGGCTGGGCCAGATTGAGGGCCGACGCGAAAAGCAGCCTCTCGTCCATGGGGTCAGGGCTCAGATAAGGAGAGCCGAATCCTGCCCGGCATCCACTCGGAATTCAAAAGAGGCCTTTTTTTCGTGCGCGTGCCCTGCGGGGCCGCGGTCAGACCGTAGCCGGCAGCAGGCGCTCCGGCTCGGACTGGGTCTCGACCACCAGCTGGCCGTCGACCACGTCGATGTTGACCCGGCCGCCGTCGACCAGCTTGCCGAACAGCAGCTCGTCGGCGAGCGGGCGCTTGATCTTCTCCTGGATGACGCGGGCCATCGGCCGCGCGCCCATCAGCGGATCGAAACCGTGCTGGGCCAGCCACTCGCGGGCGGTCGGCGAAGCGGACAGCGCCACGTGCTTCTCGTTGAGCTGCATCTCCAGCTCGATCAGGAACTTGTCCACCACGCGCAGGATGTGGTCGAAGCCCAGCGGCTGGAACTGCACCACCGCGTCGAGACGGTTGCGGAATTCCGGGCTGAAGCTCTTGCGGATCACTTCCATCGCGTCGGTGGAGTGGTCCTGGCGGGTGAAGCCGATCGAACGCCGCGAGGCCTGCGCCGCGCCGGCGTTGGTGGTCATCACGATCACCACGTTCTTGAAGTTGGCCTCGCGCCCGTTGGTGTCGGTCAGCACGCCACGGTCCATGACCTGCAGCAGGATGTTGAAGATGTCCGGGTGCGCCTTCTCCACCTCGTCCAGCAGCAGCACGCAATGCGGCGTCTTGACGATCTTCTCGGTGAGCAGGCCGCCCTGGTCGAAGCCGACGTAGCCCGGGGGCGCGCCGATCAGGCGCGACACCGAGTGCGGCTCCATGTACTCGGACATGTCGAAGCGGACCAGCTCGATGCCCAGCTGCAGGGCCAGCTGCTTGGTGACCTCGGTCTTGCCCACGCCGGTGGGGCCGGCGAACAGGAAGTTGCCGATCGGCTTGTCCGGGTTCCCCAGGCCACTGCGCGCCAGCTTGATCGCCGAGGCCAGGGTCTCGATCGCCTGGTCCTGGCCGAAGATCACCATCTTCAGGTTGCGCTCCAGGTGCTGGAGCACCTCCTTGTCGGTGGCGCTGACCTGCTTGGCCGGGATCCGCGCCATCTTGGCGACGATGGTCTCGATCTCCTCGACGTCGATCAGCTCCTTGCGCGAGCCTTCCGGCAGCAGGCGCTGGCGGGCGCCAGCCTCGTCGATCACGTCGATGGCCTTGTCCGGCAGCAGGCGGTCGGCGATGTGCTTGACCGACAGGTCCACCGCGGCCTGGATGGCGTCGTCGGCGTAGGTCACGCCGTGGTGGGCCTCGTACTTGGGCTTGAGCCCCTGCAGGATCTCGTAGGCCTCGCCCACGGTCGGCTCGACGATGTCGATCTTCTGGAAGCGGCGGGCCAGCGCCCGGTCCTTCTCGAAGATGCCGCGGTATTCCTGGAAGGTGGTCGAACCGATGCAGCGCAGGTCGCCGGACGCCAGCGCCGGCTTGATCAGGTTCGAGGCATCCATCGTCCCGCCGCTGGCCGAGCCGGCGCCGATGATGGTGTGGATCTCGTCGATGAACAGGATCGCGCCGGGGATCTTCTTGATCGCCGACAGCACGCCCTTCAGGCGCTTCTCGAAGTCGCCGCGGTACTTGGTCCCGGCCACCAGCGCGCCCAGGTCCAGCGAGTAGATCACCGCGTCGGCCAGCACCTCCGGCACCTCGCCGTCGACGATGCGCTTGGCCAGGCCTTCGGCGATCGCGGTCTTGCCCACGCCGGCCTCGCCCACGTACAGCGGGTTGTTCTTGCGGCGGCGGCACAGGATCTGGATGGTGCGCTCGATCTCGTCGGCACGGCCCACCAGCGGGTCGATGCGGCCGTTGCGGGCCTGCTCGTTGAGGTTGACCGCGTATTCGGCCAGCGCGTCGGCCTTGCCTTCGCCCTCGCCGTTCTCGGCCTTGCCCTCGCCTTCGCCCGGCGCCGGGCCCGCACCTTCCTGCTCGTCGCCGAGCTTGGCGATCCCGTGCGACAGGTAGTTGACGACGTCCAGCCGGGTCACGTCCTGCTGGGTCAGGAAATAGACGGCGTGCGAGTCCTTTTCGCCGAAGATCGCGACCAGCACGTTGGCGCCGGTGACTTCCTTCTTGCCCGAGGACTGCACGTGGTAGACGGCCCGCTGCAGCACGCGCTGGAAGCCCAGGGTGGGCTGGGTATCGCGGCCGTCGTCGTCGGCCAGGCGCGAGACCGAGGCCTCGATGGCCTGTTCCAGGTCCACGCGCAGGCGGTTGGCGTCGGCGCCGCAGGCGCGCAGCACGGCCTGGGCGGAAGGGTTGTCGAGCAGCGCCAGCAGCAGGTGCTCGACGGTCATGAACTCGTGGCGCGCCTCGCGGGCGCGCTTGTAGCACTGGCCGATGGTCTGTTCGAGGTCTTTGCTGAACATGGCGGACTCCGGAGCTTTGCCAACAATATGCGGCCTTCCGTCCGGATTTCCACAACCCCTGCGGATCGCAGCGTTCAGCCGGCGGCGGGGCGCCGCCGGGCCTTCCGGGCGACGCCGGTCAGGCTTTCTCCATGGTGCACAGCAGCGGGTGCTGGTTCATCCGGGAGAACTCGTTGACCTGGGCCACCTTGGATTCGGCCACCTCGCGCGTGAAGACGCCGCAGACGCCCCGGCCGCGGGTATGCACGTGCAGCATCACCTGGGTGGCGCGCTCCAGGTCCAGGCCGAAGAACTGCTGCAGGACGGCGACCACGAAATCCATCGGGGTGTAGTCGTCGTTGAGCAGGATCACCTGGTACATCGGCGGCGGGGCGACCTCGGGCTTGCCGGGTTCGACCATCGCGCCATGTTCGTGTTCGTGGCGTGGGGTATTGGGCATGTGCGCCATTATACGGAGCCGCGCGGATGGACTCGTCGAAGGCCGGGCCGGACAATGGAGCCTTTCCATCGTGAATCCCCTGTCGATGCCCCTCCGCACCCGCCTGCTGCTGCCGCTCCTGCTCGCCTCCCTCTGCCCCTCCCTGGCGGCTGCCGCCGCGCGGCCCGATCCCCACGTGGGCGTGCTGCTGGAACAGCTGGGCTACGACTACGAAGTCGACGAGGACGGCGACTACAAGCTGGTCGTGCCGGTCGACGGCGAAGGGCGCACCCAGCTGGTGTTCGTGCGTTCGCCGGTGGAGACCTTCGGCCACCACCGCATCCGCGAGATCTGGTCGCCGGCCTACGCCTCGCCGTCCGGCGCCTTCCCCGGCCCGGTCGCCAACCGCCTGCTCGAGGCCTCCAACGACCTCAAGCTCGGCGCCTGGGTCAAGCAGGGCCCCCACGCGGTATTCGTGGTGAAGATCGACGCCCAGACCGGCGCCAGCGAGCTGGACGAGGCCATCTCCGCCGCGGTGTCCAGCGCCGACGGCATGGAGCAGGAACTGGCCGGCGACCCGGCCAGCGACGAGTTCTGACCGTGGCCGACCTGCGCTCCTGGCATCCGGATGTCACCGTCGCCAGCGTCGTGGCACGCGACGGCCGCCTGCTGCTGGTCGAGGAACGCATCGACGGCAAACTGGTGCTGAACCAGCCGGCCGGCCACCTCGACCCCGACGAGAGCCTGATCGAGGCAGCGGTGCGCGAGACCCTCGAGGAAACCGGCTGGGACATCCGCATCGACTGCTTCATCGGCGCCTACCAGTGGCACGCGCCGGGCGGCCGCCAGTACCTGCGCTTCGCCTTCGGCGGCCAGCCCCTGGCCCACGACCCGGCCCGGCCGCTGGACACCGGGATCGAGCGCGCGGTGTGGCTGACCCCGGCCGAACTGCAGGCCCAGGCCGCACGCCACCGCAGCCCGCTGGTCTGGCAGGCCGCGTCCGACTGGCTGGCCGGCCGCCGCCATCCGCTGTCGCTGCTGCGATGGATGCCGTGAGCGCGCCCCGCACCGTCGTCGGCGTGTCCGGCGGCGTCGATTCCTCGGTCGCCGCGTGGCTGCTGGTTCAGGCCGGCGAGCCGGTGGCCGGGCTGTTCATGCAGAACTGGGACGACGACGGCAGCGGCGAATGCCGTGCCGAGGAGGACCGCCGCGACGCGGTGGCGGTCTGCGGGCGGCTGGCCATCCCCTTCCACTTCCGCGATTTCTCGAAGGAATACTGGGCCGGGGTGTTCGAACACTTCCTGGACGAATACCGCGCCGGACGCACGCCCAACCCGGACGTGCTGTGCAACCGCGAAGTCAAGTTCAAGCACTTCCTCGACGCGGCCCGCGAGCTGGGCGCCGAACGCATCGCCACCGGCCACTACGCCCAGGTCGCCCACGAAGGCGGCCGCTGGAAGCTGCTGCGCGGCGCCGACCGCGACAAGGACCAGACCTACTTCCTGCACCAGCTCGGCCAGGAGCAGCTGTCGGCGACCCTGTTCCCGATCGGCCATCTGCCCAAGGCGCAGGTGCGCGCCATCGCCCGCGAGGCCGGGCTGCCGACCCATGCCAAGAAGGACTCCACCGGCATCTGCTTCATCGGCGAGCGCGACTTCCGCGAGTTCCTCGGCCGCTACCTGCCGGCGCAGCCGGGCGAGATCCGCGACCCGCAGGGCGTGCGCATCGGCGAGCACCCGGGCGTGTTCTATTTCACCCTCGGCCAGCGCGAAGGCCTGAACATCGGCGGCGTCCGCGGCCGTGCGGCGGCGCCGTGGTACGTGGTCGGCAAGGACGTGGCGGAGAACGTCCTGTATGTCGACCAGGACCGCGACAGCCGATGGCTGCTGTCGAACCAGGTGCGCAGCGAGGCCATGCACTGGATCGCCGGCGCGCCGCCGGCCACGGAGTTCGACTGCACCGCACAGGTGCGCTACCGCCAGGCGGAGGAGCCGTGCCGGGTCCGGGTCGAGGACGACGGCACCGTCGCCGTGCGCTTCGAACGGCCGCAGCGCGCGGCCACGCCGGGGCAGTCGCTGGTGCTCTATGACGGTCCCGAATGCCTCGGCGGCGCGGTGATCGAGTCCACCGACGCGCCCGCGCCAGGCCGCGGCTGAAGCAGCCCTGCAGTTAGAATGCGCACATGACCTATTCCTACGACGACCGCGTGCTGGCCCTGGCCGGCCTGGCCCAGGCGCTGCAGCAGGTACGCCGCATCGCCGAGACCGGACAGAGCGAAACCGGCGCCGCCCGCCCGGTGCTGGACAGCGTGTTCCGCATCGACGCCGAGTCCACCGCCGCGGTGTACGGCGGCGCGCGTGCCCTGCAGCCGGGCCTGCGCACGCTGGCCGGCTACTTCTCCAGCCGCGACGCCGATCCACTGCTGCCGCGGCTGGCGCTGGCCACCCTGCAGCTGGAGCGGCGCTTCGCCTCCGAACCGGCCACCCTGCAGGCGGTCGGCAACGGCATCGCCGCGATCGCGCCGCGCGCCGGGGAACTGGGCAGCACCCACCCGGACGTCCTGGCGGCGCTGGGCGGCCTCTATGCCGACACCATCAGCCACCTGCGCCCGCGGATCATGGTCCAGGGCAACCCGCACTACCTCGGCCAGCCGGGCGTGGTCTCGGAGATCCGGGCGCTGCTGCTGGCGGCGGTGCGCTCGGCCATGCTGTGGCGCCAGCTGGGCGGCAGCCAGTGGCAGTTCCTGTTCGCGCGCCGGGCGATGGTCCAGGCGCTGCAGGCGCGCCTGCCCTGATCCAGCCTGAGGCCCGTCGGCGCTGACCGGCGGGCGCTTCCCATGCCACCTACTGCCGCAGGGGCAGCGGCCTGGCCAGGCCCTTGCCCACCGCTTCGGCGAGCAGCCGGCGCATTTCCGCCTCGGCGCGCTGGCTGGCCTTCTCCATCTCCGAGCCGAGTCCTTCCATCTGCGCGGACAGGGCTTCCATCGGCCTGCTCGCCTGCTCCATTTCCCGCGACAGCGCTTCCATCGCCTGCTGCTGGCCGGCGACCTGGGCGTCGACCTCGCGCGACTGCACCTCCAGGCGCGCGCCGAGGGCCTGCATTCCGCGGTCCAGGGCCTGCATCTGCCGGTCCAGCTCGGCCGAGCGGGCAGCGTCGCCAGACGCGCTGGCGTACTCCCGCGCCAACCGTTCCTGCCTGCGCGCCAGGGCTTCCTGTTCGCGGGCGATCGCCTCCATCTTTCTGGCCGCCTCGTCGATGCCGCGGGTGCCCTGCTTCGGCGCCGCCGCCTGCTTCATGCGCTTGCCGATCGCTTCCATCGTGCGCCCGTGGTCTTCCATGCGTTCGCCCAGCGCGCGCATCCGCTCGCCGATGGCCTCGGTCTCGGCCCAGCTGCGCCGGGCGCGGGCGACCAGCGCCGGATCGGTCACCACGTAGGCCTTGCCGTCCTGGCGCAGCCAGAGGAAGTCGCCGTCGATGGTGCGCTTGGCCGCCTCGATCTGGTCGTGGTCGCCATTGATGCCGGAGACCAGGTAGGAGTCGCCGCTCCTGCGCACCAGGGCATAGGCATCGCCGCTGTGCCCGACGGTGAACCGCATTGTCGAAGGCGACGGCGGAGCCGGGGGATTGGCCGGCGGAGCGGGAGGATTGGACGCCGGCGGGGCCGGCGGCTTCGGCGGCGCCTCCGGGGCGGCCGGGGGCTGCGGAGCGAAGCTGCGGCTGCCGGCTGCGGCCGCCTTCGGCGCGGGCGAAGCCGCGGGCGCCGGAGCCGCGGCGGGGGCCGTCTGCGCGGCCGGCGCCGGCGCGGGGGCCACGGCCGGGTCGCGCTGGGCCTGGGCGTAGAAGGCCAGGCCGGCGGCAGCCAGGCCCAGCAACGGGAAGAGCAGGCGGCCACTGCCGCGGACCCGGCCCGGGCGGACCAGCTGTTCGATGCGGGACATGAGTTGACCTCCGTGTGACAGGGCGGCCAGTGCCGGCCGCGGGACGGCGCGCAGCGTCGCGTGATGGTCGGCCAGGGCGGCCAGCGCCAGCGCCAGCCGCCGCGGGTCTTCGATCGCCTGGGCGGCGAGCCGGTCGGCGACCAGTTCGCGTTCGGCATGGATGCGCCGGCTCAGCCACCAGGTGACCGGGTGGTAGAACAGCAGGGCCTCGGCCACGCCCTGCAGCAGGTTGACCAGGTAGTCGTGGCGGCGGACATGGGCCAGCTCGTGGGCCAGCAGCGCCTCGACGTACTCGACCGGAAGCCGCGCCAGGACCGCCACCGGCAACAGCACCACCGGCTTCCAGCAGCCGGCCGCGGCCGGCGTATCCAGCGCCTCGACCAGGCGCAGCGCCACCGGCCGGCACACGCCGCAGGCCGCGGCGAGGCGGTCGAGCCGCGGCTGCCACTGCTGCTGCAGCCGCGGCCCGCCCGCGCCGGGCAGGCGTCCCAGCCACCAGACGCCTGCCGCCAGCCGCAGCGACAGCGCGCTGGCGCCGGCGGCCCAGGCGGCGACGATCCAGGGCAGGGTCTGGTCGATCGC
The DNA here is from genome assembly GCF_000513995.1 of Pseudoxanthomonas sp. J35. Lineage (GTDB taxonomy): Bacteria > Pseudomonadota > Gammaproteobacteria > Xanthomonadales > Xanthomonadaceae > Pseudoxanthomonas. The sequence goes on along the minus strand of NZ_AZVB01000028.1, from coordinate 15,693 downwards.
CGGCCAGGCGAAGGCGAAGCCCGCCGGCGCAGTGCCCGCCGGCAGCGTGGCGAAGCCGGCACCGCTCCTGGCCGGCGCTGCGACCGCGACGCCCGCCGGTATCCCGGAGGCGCCGGCCAGCTCCAGCAGCAGGGTCGCCACCGGCGCCAGCGCGCAGGCCAGCAGGGCCAGGCAGGCCACCGCGTAACGCAGCTGCGGGCGGGCATCGCGCAGCACGTGCAGCAGCAACGCGGCCGCCGCCCCGACCAGCGCGCCCTGCCACAGGAAATACAGCAGGGTCCTGCCCAGCACCGGGATCCCGGCGGCGATCAGCTCATGCATGGCCCTTCCCTCCCTTGCCGCCGCCGCGGTCCCCGGCATCCGTTTCCTCGAGCAGGCGGCGGATCTCCTCGCGCTCGGCGTCGCTGACGTGGGTGTCCAGCGCGGCCATCACCAGCGCCTTGCCGGAGCCGGAGAACACCTTCCGGATCAGTTCGTCGAGCAGGTTGGTCTGCAGCGCGTCTTGCGGGTGCGCGGCGGCGTAGACGTGCGAGCGCTGGCTCTCGTCGCGCACCACCAGGCCCTTGCCGTGCATCACCTGCAGCAGGCGCAGCACGGTGGCCTGCTGCACGTCGGGCCGCTCGGCCTGCAGCGCCTGGTGGACTTCGCGCACGGTCGACGGTCCTTGCCGCCAGATCACCCGCAGCAGGTCGAGCTCGGCGGCGGTCGGACGGGGCGGTCGCGGGCGGGTCGGCTTGCGGGTCATGGTGCGGGTCTCCGGGGTACGCCGGCATCCCGCACCATCCAGACAGGCTTGTCTAGACAAATCTGTCTAGGTCGGAAGTCATGCGCTGCCCGGCCCCACGCAGCCTTCGCGCGGGCTGAGCGGCCACGGGGGAAGAGTCCGCGGACCGTCCCCGTGCAGGCACTGCCGCCAAGGAGATCGCGATGAACCGCATGCGCACCGGGCCTTCGCCGTCCTTGCCGCGCTGGCGCTCCCTGCGGCGGCGGCCGAGTCCCCCGCCCTGTCCGCGGAGGAACAGGCCGCGACGGAGGCCTACCGGAACGCCGCCGCCCCCGGCCCCGAGCACGCGCAGCTGGCGGCGATGGCCGGCACCTGGGACATGACCGTGCGCAGCTGGTACGGCCCGGGCGGGCCGGCCACGGACAAGGGCACGGCCGCGCGTCGCATGGTCCTGGACAACCGGGTGATGGTGGAGGACGTCGACGCGACGATGATGGGCCAGCCCTTCCAGGGCCAGGGCCTGCACGGCTACGACAACGTCACCCGCCGCTACTGGTCGGTGTGGAACGACAGCATGGGCACCGGCGTGATGCTCAGCGACGGCGAATGCGACGCCAAGGGCAACTGCACCTATACCGGCCGTTACAACGACCCGGTCACCCGCCAGGAGCACACTGCGCGCATGACCACGCGCTGGACCGATGCGTCGACCGGGGTCTTCGAGATGTACGGCCCCGGCCCGGATGGCAAGGTAGCGAAGCTGATGGAGATCACCTACCGCAAGCGCGGACCGTGAGGGCGAGGCACCGCGCCCCGTCGGGAGCGCGGTGCGGTTCCCTGTGCGGTCAGGGCCGCTGCGCCAGCGCGTAGTCCAGCGCGGCGCAGGTGGCCGCGACCTGCGCCCGGTTGCACTGCTCCGGCGTCGCGCCGGGGCTGTCGGGATACACCTCGGTGGTGGTTACGAACGGCGCGCCGGTGACGCTGGCGCACAGGCCCAGCGCGCGCACCGGATAGTTGATGACGCCGTGGGCGGCTACCGGCGTGCCGATCATCTTCCCGTCCGCGTCGGCCGGCGCGATGTGGGTGACCTGCTCCACCGCGGCGATGATCGCCTGCTGGAACTCCGGCTGCGGGTTCTCGCTGTCGCCGACCAGGTAGAAGCCGTCGGGGATGCCGCCCGGCTCGAACGGCTTGCCGTCGCGCGCGGCCAGCGCCGGGCGGAACTCGCCTTCGTCGCTGTCGGTGGTCTCGTGCAGGTCGATGTGGACCAGGAAGCGTCCGCGCAGCGGTTCGACCAGGCGCATCAGCGCGGCCGCTTCCATCGCCGGGCTCGGCTCGCGGAACGAGCGGTTGGGATCGACCGCGCCGGCGTTCCAGCGCTGGATCCGCTCGTAGCCCCACGGGCTCACGCAGGGCACCACCAGCAGGTTGAGGCGGCCGGCGTAGCGGTCGGCGTGTTCGCGCGCGAACTGCAGCGCGCCCATCACCCCGCTGGTCTCGTAGCCGTGCACGCCGCCGGTGACCAGCGCGACCGGACGCGCGTCGTCCCAGTCGCTGCCGCGCAGGGCCAGCAGCGGATAGCTGTCCGGGGCGTAGTCGAGCTGGCCGTAGACCTCCACGTCCCAGTGCGCGCGCAGGTGCTCGATCGCGTCGACCACCTCGTCCGCGTAGTTGCGCTGGCGCACCTGGCGTGCACGCCATTGCGCGCGTTCGGCCTCGCCCCAGGGCTGGCCGGGTGTGCCGACGGGATAGAAGCGTTCGATGGTGTCCAAGGGCGGGATCCGGGCAACTGCGAAGCTGCCCACTCTATCAGCGCGGTGGCGCCATCAGCCGGTCCATCACCGCGTCCTTTTCCTGCCACAGCCCGTTCATCCACTGCTGGAAGCGGGCGCGGAAGGCGCGGTCGTCCTGGTAGCTGCCGCTGACCAGTTCCGGCGGGATCGGGCGCTGGCGCACGTGCACGCGCACTTCCGGCACGCGGTTGGCCATCAGGTCCACCATCGACGGGCGACCCGCCGGATAGGCGATGGTGACGTCGAGGATCGAATGCAGGCCCTCGCCCATCGCGTCGAGCACGAAGGCCACGCCGCCGGACTTGGGCTTGAGCAGGTGCCGGTAAGGCGAGGCCTGTCCGGCGTGCTTGGCATCGGTGAAGCGCGTGCCCTCGACGAAGTTCATCACCGACACCGGGATGTCGCGGAACTTCTCACAGGCGCGGCGGGTGGCCTCCATGTCGCTGCGGCCGAGCTCCGGATTGCGCGCGATCTCCCTGCGCGTATAGCGGCCCATGAACGGGAAATCCAGCGCCCACCAGGCCAGGCCCAGGATCGGCACCCAGAACAGCTGGCGCTTGAGGAAGAAGCGCAGCAGCGGGATGCGCCGGTTGAACACCTTCTGCAGGACCAGGATGTCGACCCAGCTCTGGTGGTTGGCCAGCACCAGGTAGTGGCCGTCGCGCTGCACGACCGCGTCGCTGTCCACCTGCAGGCGGGTATCGGTGAAGGCATCCATCATCGCGCTGTTCACCGCGATCCAGCTCTCGGCCATGCCGGTCAGGATCCGGTTGCAGGCCCGGCGCACCGGCGCCAGCGGCAGCACCGCCTTGAACAGCGACGCAGCCAGCAGCGGGAGCGTATGGACCAGCGTGTTGGCTACCACCAGCAACAGCACCAGGGCCACGCGCAGCCAGGACAACGGGGACATCGACGATCGATCCTTTGGGGAAACGGCGCGCAGCCTACCAGATCGCCGCACGCGCCCTGCATGTCGACGACTTCGCTCCGACTATGCGGGGCCTGAACACCGCCCCGGCAGGATCGGCGGTTCTGGCGTATGCTGGGTGCACGCGCGCGCAGCGAACCTCTCTGTCCGCAGCGCTTCCCCAAGCCCCCGCCGCCGCCAGGCGGCGGCCAGCAAGGCGACGACATCCAACTCCAGAGCTCTCCCGCTGCCGGCCTTCCACGGCCATCGACCGCCGCATTCCGCCGCAGCGCGGGCGCCCATTGGCCGGCCCCCTGGCCGTGCCACCTCCCACCGGCAGGCGCGCGTCGCCGCGCCTCCGCGTCCCTTCCGCTCCCGCGCGCCCGCGCGGGAACCGGCTCCCTGCCACGCGCCGTCCACGGCGCCGCTGGCTCCCACTCCCATCCCGACGAGAGGACACCATGGCCAACCGCAAGACCGCCCGCATTCCCGCGCCCCGCCCCGCCTCGGGCAAATCCAGCGTCGTGCTGACCAGCGAGCGCATCTCCAGCGACCTTGAAGCCTTCCGCAAGGCGGGTGGCCGCATCGAAGTGCTCGGCACCACCCGCGTGCTGACCAAGGTCGACGAGGCCGGCGACAAGAAAAGCGGAAGCTGAGTCCCGCTTACCCCATCCCCCCGGCAACCCAAGGAGTCCCGTGGCCAAGCCGAACTATTCCTTCGAGAAACGCCAGCGCGAGCTGGCCAAGAAGAAAAAGAAAGACGAAAAGGACGCGCGCAAGCGCGCCGCCCGCGAAACCACGACGCCTGCCGTCGACCGCAACGGAGACGCAGCGGCGACATGAGTGGCGGTGCGGAGGCCGGAACGGTCCGGTCGCAGGTGTGGGTGGACGCCGACGCCTGTCCCGGACCGGTGCGCGAGATCCTCGTCCGCGCGGCCGGACGCACGAAAGTACCGGTCACCTTCGTCGCCAACCAGTGGATCCGCCTGCCGACCTCGCCCTGGCTGCGTGCGCTGCAGGTACAGGGCGGCTTCGACGTGGCCGACGACCTGATCGCCACGCACGCCGGTCCCGGCGACCTCGTCGTTACCCAGGACATCCCGTTGGCCGCGCGCGTGCTCGAGCGTGGCGCCGAAGCGGTCAATCCGCGCGGCGAGCGCTACACGCGCGACAACATCGCCCAGCGCCTGTCGATGCGGAACTTCATGGAAGAGCTGCGTGGCGCAGGCGTGCAGACCGGCGGCCCGTCCAGCTTCCACGCCCGGGACCGCCAGGCCTTCGCCGGCGCGCTCGATGCCTGGCTCGCCAGGCGCCCTCGGGCACACGACTGAATATCCCACCCGCGCATGAAAGAACGCGGCCGCCATGAGGCGGCCGCGCTGCACCGTCAGGGGTGGTCTGGTGCCACCGGCGCCCAGGGGAAGGACTCCGGCCGTTTCACAGCCCCCGCACGGTGATGGTGGGCCCGAAGGCCGACGTGCGGTCGCTGTGCAGGTACAGCGTGCCGCACGCGGGGCCGCGGTCACAGCGGATTACCTCGTCGTGCCGTGTCAGGAATTTCTGATCCTGGCCCAACAGGGGATCATGCCTGACCATCCCGCCGCGACGGCTGCGGCCGTTCCTTGTGCTCCGACGAACCCGGCTTGCGGTCCGCGTCCTTGCGTTCGGGCGGGCCCGACTGCGGTTGCGGACGCGCCTGCCGTGCGTCGCGCTGCTGCGGATGCGGCTGTGACTGTGCCTGCCGCCCAGGCTCCGGCCGCGCCTGCGGACGCTGCGCCTGTAGACGCGGTTCCTGACGGGGCTGGGCCTGCGCCTGCGGCGGCCGCGACGGCCCGCTCGATGACGGATGCTGCGGACGCGACGGCCCCTGCGTGGACGGACGCGGTGCCGATGCCGAAGGACGGGCATCGTCACGACCCGGGTGGGCCACGTGCACCGGGCGCGGCTGCGCATGTGCCTGCGGCGGTCGCTGCGGCCCCTGGGGCGGACGATGCGCAGGCGCCGGCTGCGGGCGCGACTGCACGTGGTGCGGACGCGGCGGCGGCAGCGGGCGCGGCGGCGGACGGTGGTGCGGCGGCATCGCGTGCAGCGGATGGCGGCGCTCGAAGTACGGGCGCTGCACGTACCAGGCGTGGTGGCGGTAGTGGTGGTCCCAGTAGCTGCCCAGGACGAAGCTCACGATCGGCAGGCCGAGCACGGTGCGGTATTCGCTCACCCGCACCGGTCGCCCGTCGTACTCGTAGTCGAGGTAGCCGGCGGAGATCCAGCCGCGGTAAGGACCGGTGGCGACATCGCACCAGGTCCATTCCTCGATGCAGCCGAACACCTCCAGCGATACGCCCCGATCCAGGGTCACCACCACCGGATAGTCGATATCCGGGCCGCTGCGCAGGTTGACCACCTCGCGCGACCACGCGTCGGCCGCCGACGCCAGCGCCGGCGCGGCGAGCAGGCCCAGGGCCATCACCATCGTGGTCATCTTCTTCATTCCAGCGTCCTCACGCGAGGCGGATGCCTCCTTCGTACCTGCAAGAACTCCCGGTCAGGCGCGAAGTTGCCCCTCGGGCGCGGTGTCGGCGCGGTTCCGTTCAGCTTCGCGGCGCGCCGCGACTTCGTATCCGTTTCACCGAAGGCCCATTTCCTGCCCACGGCCGTTCGCCACGCTGCCCACGCTCCGCCGTGGAGCGTGGAGAGCCAGATGCCTGATCCCAGTCCCGACCTGGTCGTGGTCGGCGCCAGTTTCGCCGGTGCCGCCTGCGCCATCGCCGCCGCCCAGCGCGGCCTGCATGTGTGCGTGCTGGAGCGCAAGCGCGATCCCGGCGACAAGCTGCACACCACCGGCATCATCGTGAAGGAGGCGGCCGAGTACACCCTGCTCAACCAGCTGCCTTCCACGCTGGTGCGGCGGATCGAACAGGTGCGCCTGTACGCGCCCAGCCTGGAGCAGGTCGCGCTGGCCGCATCCGGCTACTAATTCCTCACCACCGATACGCCCGGGGTAATGCGCTGGCTGGCGCAGCGCATGCGCGAGCACGGCGTCGACCTGCGCCTGGGCCGGGCGTTTACCGGCTGCGAACGCCGCAGCGCGGGCTGGCACGTGGAAGGCATCGGCCATGCACACGCTACCTGGTGGGTGCCGACGGCGCACGCTCGCGGGTCGCGCGCCATTGCGGCCTCGGCCAGGTCCGCCAGTTCCTCTACGGCGTGGAGTACGAGTTCCCCGGCGCGGTGCTGGACCAGCCGGACGCCCTGCACTGCTTCATCAGCAAGCGCTACGCGCCCGGCTACATCGGCTGGATCGCGCAGAACCCGACCGGCATCCAGGCCGGCCTGGCCCTGCGCCACGATCCGGCGCGCGCGCGCCCGACATCGACGGCTCCTGCTGCGCGTCGGCATGGCCGGGGGACTGCCGCGCCTGCTCCGTCCCGGCACCACGCGCGCCGGCCTGATCCCGTGCAGCGGCCCGGTGTTCGACATGGCGCGCGACCGCGCCATCCTCGTCGGCGACGCGGCCGGCGTGGTCTCGCCGGTCACCGCCGGCGGCATCCATTCGGCGTGGGAACACGGCTGGGCGGTCGGCCGCGCCGTCGCCGCGCACTTGCGCGACGGCGGTCCGGCACCCGGACAGGTGGCGATCGACTCCGCGCCACGCTTCCGCTTCAAGCGCGCGCTGCGCTGGGCCTACGACCGCATGCAGTTCGACTGGCCGTTCGATCTGCTGCTGCACTCCCCGCCCCTGCGCTGGGCCGCCAGCTTCGAATCCAACCGCAATGGGCACTGGCAGGTGTACGCCCAGCCGGCCAGCGGGGGCGAGGCGGTTGCAGTGACACCCGGGCCCGGCAGCAACGCACGCGAATCGGTCGACGGCCGCCAGCTGCCCTATACCAAGCCCGGCCTGCGCGGCCTGTGGCGCCTGCCGCGGCAGGACTGGAGCCAGGCGATCCTCACGGAAGAACAGTCGTTGCTGGACGGGCTGGCGCCGGAAGACAGCTCCAACTGGGCGCCGGCGCGCGATGGCGTCTACTTCGTGCGGCGTCCGCAGGGCGAAGCGCCACGGCTGGCGCACGCCGACGCCGAGGGCGCCAACGTCACCGACATCGCCCCGCTGCCGGGCGGATTCGAGGGCTGGGGCTTCGACCTGTCGCCCGACGAGGGCCAGCTGGTGTTCTCGGAGATGACCTTGCGCGAAAGCGACCTGCGCCTTGCGGTACCGCGTACGGCGGCGCAGTAACCACGAAACGCACGCCAGTCCGCCGGATCGCGAAACCGCGCCTCAGCCCTGGAACACCGGCTCCAGCATCCGCAGCGTGCCCGCGTCCGCGTCCAGTTCGACGCGGCCGCCGACCGGCAGGATGAACTGCCGTTTGATGTGGCCGATCATCGCCCCGCGGTACGCCGGCACGCCCAGCGGACGGATGTAGTCGTCGAGGATCTGCTCGAGGGTCAGCGAGCCGTAGCCGTCGCCCGGCCTGCAGTCGGTGCATTCGCCGAAGACGAAACCGGCGATCCGGTCCAGCGCGCCGCAGAGCTTGAGCGTGCTGAACATGCGGTCGACCCGGTACGGAGCTTCGGACACGTCCTCCAGGAACAGGATGCGGCCGTCGAACTCCGGCATGTACGGCGAACCGGCCAGCGCCACCAGCACCGACAGGTTGCCGCCGACCAGCTCGCCGCGGGCCTTGCCGCCGTGCAGGGTCCGGATGCGGTTGTTGCGCGGCACCAGCTCGTCGCCCTGCTCCGGCACGTTGCGGAACTCCACCAGTTCGCGGTCCACGAGCACGCGCCGGAACTGGTCGACGTTGAAGCTGTTCCAGCTGCCGGCGCCGATCGGACCGTGGAAGGTCACCAGCCCGGTCTTGCGGCCGATCGCCGCATGCAGCGCGGTGATGTCCGAATAGCCCAGCAGCACCTTCGGGTTGCGCCGGATCAGCGTGTAGTCCAGCAACGGCAGCAGGCGCGCGGCGCCGGCACCGCCGCGCACGCAGACGATCCCCTTCACCTCGCGGTCGCCGAACATGGCATTGAGGTCGCCGGCGCGTTCCTCGTCGGTGCCGGCCAGGTGGCCACGGCGGCCGTCGTAATGCGCGCCGGTGCGCACCTTGAAGCCGAGCGCCTCGACCACCTCGCGCGCCAGCTGCAGGCCCATGCTGTCGTCGGTGGCCGATGACGGGCTGACCAGGCCGATCGTGTCGCCACGGTCGAGCGGCACCGGCAGCAGGCGTCCACGCGCCGCCGTGGCGGCGTATGCGGTGCCGCTGCCCACCAGCGACAGCAGCGATGCGGCCAGGGTACTTCCGAGGAACTGCCTTCTGTGCATGGCGTGGCGATCTGCGGGAAACCGTCGCAAGCCTAGCAACCCGCCCAGGTGGTGGCCAGCCAATGCACAACCCCGGGCAAGCGCCGGCGCGTATCCTTGGCCGTGGCCCCGGTGCCAACGATGCCCGCTCCGGTCCGACAACCACGCAAGGGAGGCTCCGCCATGATCGCCCCCAACACCGTCTGCATCTGGTACGACCACGAAGCGCTGGAAGCGGCGCAGTTCTACGCCAGCATCTTCCCCGACAGCTCCGTCGGCCGGATCCTGCACGCACCCTCCGATTTCCCGTCGGGCAGCTCGGGCCAGGTGCTCACCGTCGAGTTCACCGTGATCGGTATCCCCTGCGTGGGCCTCAATGGTGGTCCGACCTTCAGGCAGAGCGAGGCGTTCTCGTTCCAGGTGGCCACCGATACCCAGGAGGAAACCGACCGCCTGTGGAACGCGATCGTCGGCAATGGCGGCCAGGAGAGCGCCTGCGGCTGGTGCAAGGACCGCTGGGGCGTGTCCTGGCAGATCACCCCGCGGATGATGGTCGAGGCGCTGCACCATCCCGAGCCGGCCGCGGCCAAACGCGCCTTCGACGCGATGATGACCATGCGCAAGCTGGACATCGCCACGATCGAACGGGCGCTGCGCGGCTGAACGCCACGACGCGGGTCAGTCCGGCACCGCCGCGAACGGATCGGGCCGGTCGATGTCCTGGCCCAGCACGCGCGCCATCGCTTCCTCGCTGCGGTCGGTGGCGAACTCCACCCACAGCGGCAGGTGGTCGCTGATCCGCGGCGACACCCGCGATTGCGCCATGCCCTTGTAGACCGCGCCGGCGAAGTCCACCGTGCCCGCGCGGCCGGTCGGCCGCAGGCCGAAGTCATCCCCCTGGAACCAGGCGATCTGGTCGTAGTGCCTGGCCACCGCTCCGGTGGTGGTGCGCACGGACTGCAACGCCTCCGGCACCCACAGCCCGGTTCCGACGAAGGCGTCGAACAGCGGGTTGCCCTGGCGGCGGTCGATGTTGAAGTCGCCCAGCACCAGCAGGTTGGGCTCCTCGCGGCTCTGCCCCGACTTCGCCCTTGTCCTCAGTTCGCGGGCCGTGTATTCGGCGAAGCGGTGCAGCTCCGGGATGCGCTGCGCAGGCAGGTCGCCGTAGCGGATATGCGCGGTGAGCAGGGTGAAATGCTCCTGCCCGGCACGGAATCCGGCGATGTACGGCGTGCGGTCGAACTGTTCGGGGAATCCGTCCGGCAGTGGCGGCAGCACGATCTCTCCCGACAGCCCTGACAGGACCACCCGGCGGCTGTCGTACAGGTAGGCCAGGCGCTCCGAGTTGCCCTTTTCGCCCGCGGTGACGTCCGACAGGAGTACCGCCCAGTGCGGCCCCAGGAACTGCTCCATCAGCACGCGCAGCGCGGTGGTCTCGCGCTGCACTTCCTGCAGCGCCACCACGTCGAAGCAGCGCACCACCTCGGCGACCACCGCCAGGCAGCGCAGGTTGCGCTTGGGGCTGGCCGGATTCTCTTCCCACCCCGGATGCAGCGCGCCGAACTTCTGCAGGTTCCAGGTGCCGACGACCACGTTGGCGTCGGTGCGCCGCGGCGGCAGCCCGCTCCGGGCGATGCGCCGGCGCAGGCGGACGATGTCCTCCACCAGCGCCGGCGGGTAGGTGGAGTACTCCACCGCTGCCTCCTCCGGCCAGCCACATTGCCAGCCGCTGGCCATGACTACGGCGACTGCGGGCAGGACCGGCCCGCTCCGCGCCCACCGTCCCAAAGTCCAGTCGGGCCGGGTCTCGCCAGCTGCTACCATACCCTTCCGACCGGTTGGGGGGGGCCGATGTCAGATTGTCGCATCATCCGTGGCGCGTGGCGCGTCCTGCTGCTGTGCGTCGTCCCGGTCCTCCTGCTCCTGCCCTCTCCTCTTCCTGCGCTCGAAGCGGATCGCGCGATCGGGCAGTTCACCCACGTCTGGTACGAGAACCAGCTGCCGCAAGGCACGGTGCTTTCGATCGCCCAGCACGCCGACGGCGCGATCTGGCTGACCACCTACGGCGGCCTGGTCCGCCACAGCGGCGAAGGCTTCGACACCATCGACCCGCGCGTGGCGCCGGCGCTGAAGAGCTCGGCGATCACCGCGGTGGCCACCGACGGCAAGCGCGGCCTGTGGGTCGGCACCCTCAATGGCGGGCTGTACCACTACCGGCAGCGCAGGCTCGAGCAGGTACCGCTGCCGGGCGGGATCGAAAGCGTGTTCGGCGTGGTCACCGACCGCGAGGGCGCGCTGTGGCTGACCACGAACGCCGGCGTCGCCCGTATCGTCGATGGCCAGGTCGAGCTGCTCGGCGAAAGCGACGGCTTCCCGCCACGCGGCTTCTATCGGGCCATCGTCGCCGATCCGGCCGGCGGCATCTGGATCGCCACCGACGGCGTCGGCGTGGTGAACTGGCGCAACGGGCAGGCCCGGATGTACGACGAGGACGATGGCCTGCCGAGCAACGCCGTCTACAGCCTGGCTGTGCAGACCGACGGCACCGCCTGGGTCGGCACCCAGGACGGCCCTGCGTACTTCCGCGACGGTCGCTTCCACCGCGATCCCCGCGCCGCATTCCTGGACGGCAAGCGCATCTACACCCTCTACGGCGACCACCAGGGCACGGTGTGGTTCGCGCCACTGGGCATCGGCCTGTGCCGCCTCACCGACGACAGCTTCGCCTGCGACGACAGCCTCGCCGGCATGTACGGCGAGACCGTGCGCTCGATGTTCGAGGACCGCGAGGGCAACCTGTGGATCGGCACGACTTCCAGCGGCGTGCACCGCCTCAGCCAGTCCAAGCTGGTGACCGTGACCGGCAAGCTGGCCTCCAACGCGGTGCGCGCCGTGCACCAGGTGCCCGGCGGGCCGCTGTGGATCGGCACCGACGGCGCCGGCCTGGCGCGCTACCGCGAGCCGGTGCTGGAAGCGGCCGAGGAGTACAACCGCCAGCTGCCCAGCCAGCTGCTGCGCTCGATCCTTTCCGATGACCAGGGCCAGCTGTGGGTCGCCGGCACCGAGGGCGTCACCCGCTTCGACCGGCAGGGCAAGGCGCGCAGCTTCGGCCTTGGCGAGGGCCTGCCGGGCACGATCGTGTTCGCCTTCGCCCCGGCGCGCCAGGGCGGGATGTGGACCGGCACCCTGCAGGGCGTGGCGCGGATCGATGGCGACCAGGTGCACGTGGTCGAAGGCACCCGCGGCGACGACGTGCGCGCGCTCTACGAGGATCCGACGGGCCGGCTGTGGATCGGCCTGCGCAGCGGCCTGCGCTGCCTGCGCGGCGAAGTGCTCGACGCCTGCGGCACCGACGGCCTGGCCGGTACCAGCGTGTTCGCCTTCCACCAGGCGGCCGACGGCAACCTCTGGCTCGGCACCAGCATCGGCATCGCGCGCATCCGCGACGGCGTGGTGACGCGCTATTTCGAGCGCGCCGGCTTCCATGGCGATGCCGTGTTCGCCCTGCTCGACGACGACCGCGGCAACTTCTGGTTCAGCTCCAACCGGGGCATCGGCCATATCGCCCAGGCGGACCTGGAAGCGCTGGACGAGGGCAAGGCCGTAGCGGTGCAGCCGCGCTGGTACGGCACGGCCGACGGCATGCTCAACGCCCAGGGCAACGGCGCCTCGCAGACGCCCGCCGGACGCAGCGAAGACGGCCGGTTGTGGTTCGGCACGGCCAAGGGCGTGGTCGTCGTCGACCCGCAGCGCATGCAGGGCAACCCGCAGCCGCCGCCGGTGGAGATCGAGCGCATGCTGGTGGACGGCAGGGACGTGGATCCGCAGGCGCCGGGCAGGCTCGGCCCCGGGGTCGAGCGCCTGGAGGTGCACTTCGCCGCGATGAGCTACGTGGCGCCTTCGGCGGTGCAGTACCGCTACCAGCTGGTCGGTTTCGACCGCGGCTGGAACGCCGTCGGCAACACCCGCACCGCCTACTACACCAACCTGCCGCCGGGGGACTACGAGTTCCGCGTGGTGGCCAGCAACAACGACGGGGTGTGGAACGAGGAAGGCGCGCGCGTGCGCTTCACCCTGCTGCCGCTATGGCACCAGACCTGGTGGCTGCGCACCCTGGTGGTGCTGGCGGCGCTGGGGCTGGTGGTGCTGGGCGTCCGCCTGCGCCTGCGCGCCGCACGCGAGCGCGAGCGCAGCCTGACCTGCGAGGTGGCACAGCGCACCGACGCCCTGCGCGAGGCCAACGCCCAGCTGCAGCGCATCGCCGCGATGGACGCGCTGACCGGCATCGCCAACCGCCGTGAGTTCAACCGCCGGCTGCTGCAGGCCTGGGAAGACCATGCCCGGCGCGACGCCTCGCTGGCCGTGCTGCTGGTCGACGTCGACGAATTCAAGGCCTACAACGACAGCTACGGCCACCTCGGCGGCGACGCCGCGCTGGCCGCGGTGGCCAGCCACCTGGCCACGCAGGTACGCAGCGGCGCCGACCTGGCCGCGCGTTACGGCGGCGAGGAGTTCGCGCTGCTGCTGCCCGATTGCGACACCGCCGGCGCCTTGGCGCTGGCGCGCCAGATCGTCGCCTCTATCCGCGCGCTCGGCCTGCCGCACCGGGCTTCCAGCGTCGCCGACGCGATCACCGTCAGCGTTGGCGCCGGCAGCCTGCGCCCGGCCCGCGGCGGCAGCCCGGACGAACTGCTGCACGCGGCCGACAGTGCGCTGTACCGGGCCAAGGCCGAAGGCCGCAACCGCGCCCTGCCCGCGTGACCTCCCCTCTCCCCCACGGGCTGGGACGGCATGCATGAGCGCCACCGTCGCGCATGCCGTCGAGCGCCGCTGCCCGTGCTGTGGGCCGGGGCGCGAGCCCCTTTGGGCACATGTAGCCCGGATAAGGCGCAAGCCGCATCCGGGGTCTCCGCCAGCCGAACCTCCCCGCGGGCACACCAAGGGAATCCCCGGGTGCGCTTTGCTTACCGGAAAAGCTGGTAGCGGGGGCAGGATTTGAACCTGCGACCTTCGGGTTATGAGCCCGACGAGCTGCCAGACTGCTCCACCCCGCACCGGGGAAACTTGCTTGCCGGCGGCAGGCCTGGGGCCTGCTGCCGGAGTTGGACACAGGGTGTCCGCACAAAAGAAGAACCCCCAGCCATTTGGCTGGGGGTTCGGGGTAAAGCCCCTGGCGATGACCTACTCTCGCATGGGAAGCCCACACTACCATCGGCGCTGTTGCGTTTCACTTCCGAGTTCGGGATGGGATCGGGTGGTTCCACAACGCTAATTTCACCAGGGAGACGGTTGGAGCGTGCAGGTGGCCTGTGACAGGTACCGCACCGTCTCGCATAGGGACTTGTGATGTAGGGAGCGGCGGATGGCTATCGACGTGATCGTCGAGTCCAAGGCCACTTGAGGTTATATGGTCAAGCCGCACGGATCATTAGTACTGGTTAGCTCAACGCATTACTGCGCTTACACACCCAGCCTATCAACCACCTGGTCTTGATGGTTCCTTCAGGGGACTTGTGTCCCGGGAGATCTCATCTTGAGGCGCGCTTCCCGCTTAGATGCTTTCAGCGGTTATCGCTTCCGAACATAGCTACCCGGCAATGCCACTGGCGTGACAACCGGAACACCAGAGGTTCGTCCACTCCGGTCCTCTCGTACTAGGAGCAGCCCCTCTCAAATCTCCAACGCCCATGGCAGATAGGGACCGAACTGTCTCACGACGTTCTGAACCCAGCTCGCGTACCACTTTAAATGGCGAACAGCCATACCCTTGGGACCGACTACAGCCCCAGGATGTGATGAGCCGACATCGAGGTGCCAAACACCGCCGTCGATATGAACTCTTGGGCGGTATCAGCCTGTTATCCCCGGAGTACCTTTTATCCGTTGAGCGATGGCCCTTCCATACAGAACCACCGGATCACTAAGTCCTACTTTCGTACCTGCTTGATCCGTCGATCTTGCAGTCAAGCACGCTTATGCCTTTGCACACAGTGCGCGATGTCCGACCGCGCTGAGCGTACCTTCGAGCTCCTCCGTTACTCTTTAGGAGGAGACCGCCCCAGTCAAACTACCCACCATACACGGTCCCCGACCCGGATTACGGGCCCAGGTTAGAACGTCAAGCACATCAGGGTGGTATTTCAAGGATGGCTCCATGCCAGCTGGCGCCGACACTTCATAGCCTCCCACCTATCCTACACAGACGAACTCAACGTTCAGTGTAAAGCTATAGTAAAGGTTCACGGGGTCTTTCCGTCTTGCCACGGGAACGCTGCATCTTCACAGCGATTTCAATTTCACTGAGTCTCGGGTGGAGACAGCGCCGCTGTCGTTACGCCATTCGTGCAGGTCGGAACTTACCCGACAAGGAATTTCGCTACCTTAGGACCGTTATAGTTACGGCCGCCGTTTACCGGGGCTTCGATCAAGAGCTTCGCCTTGCGGCTGACCCCATCAATTAACCTTCCGGCACCGGGCAGGCGTCACACCCTATACGTCCACTTTCGTGTTTGCAGAGTGCTGTGTTTTTGATAAACAGTCGCAGCGGCCTGGTTACTTCGGCCTCCCCCAGCTATGAACCAGAAGAGGCGCACCTTCTCCCGAAGTTACGGTGCTATTTTGCCTAGTTCCTTCACCCGAGTTCTCTCAAGCGCCTGAGAATTCTCATCCTACCCACCTGTGTCGGTTTTCGGTACGGTCTTCGTGAGCTGAAGCTTAGGAGCTTTTCCTGGAAGCGTGATATCAGCAGCCTCGCCCTATAGGGCTGGTCCTTAGTCTCAACGTTGTGCCCCCGGATTTGCCTAAGGGCACCGCCTCAACTCTCTCACCGGGACAACCAACGCCCGGCCTGCCTAACCTTCTCCGTCCCTCCATCGCACTCACGCGAGGTGCAGGAATATTAACCTGCTTCCCATCGACTACGGCTTTCGCCCTCGCCTTAGGGGCCGACTCACCCTGCGCCGATTAACGTTGC
>NZ_AZVB01000027.1 GCF_000513995.1 Pseudoxanthomonas sp. J35 | reverse complement strand
TGCGGCTCAAGCATTACAGCCTGCGTACCGAGCAGGCCTACCTTTACTGGATTCGCCGGTATATCCGGGCGTACCTGCCGCGGCATCCGCGCGATCTTGACGGGGCGGCGGTCGAGGCCTTCCTCACCCGCCTGGCCACACGCGACCACGTCGCCGCCAGCACCCAGATGGAGGACTGCAGCGCCGAGTCGGCGCTGGAGAGCTTTACGCGGCAGATGAAGAAGCTGCCGGCCTTCCTGCGCGAGAGCCCGACTTACGACCGCGGCAGCGAGATGGCACGTCACGAAGAGCTGGCGCGGCGGCTGAACATCGACATCTGGTTCGCGGATCCGTATGCCCCCTGGCAGCGCGGGAGCAACGAGAACACCAACGGATTGTTGAGGCAGTTCATGCCCAAGGGGACTGATCTCTCAGGCCTGTCCCAGACCCAGTTGAACGACATTGCCCGACTGCTCAACGGGCGGCCCCGGCAGACCCTGGGATGGCGAACGCCCGAGCAAGCGCTGGCAGAGGAAATCCAGCTTTTCCGCAACCGCGTTGCACTTGATTCTTGAGGCGGCCCAAGTACCTGCACGCCGGCGAGATCCTCAACCGGCTGGTGTTCGCCGAGCCGTCCAACCAGGCCGCGCGCAACCTGCTGGCCGATGCCTTCGAACAGATCGGCTACCAGCGCGAATCGCCGAGCCTGCGCAACAGCTACCTCAACATGGCCTACGAGCTGCGCTCGGGCATGCAGGAAGGCGTGGCGCCCTCCTCAACCGGGCCGGACGTGATCCGCGCCATGGCCACCGAGCAGTGGCTGGACTTCCTCGGCATCAGCATGGACAGCCGCAAAGCCGAGGGCATGGCCTTCACCATCAACCTGCCCACCCCGGACAACGGCGAGAAGTACCTGGTCGAGATGAGCAACGCCACGCTCACCAACATCAAGGGCTTCACCGACCCGAAGGCCACGCTGACGATCACCCTCGACCGCACCGACCTGGACCAGCTGATGATGGGCGCGGCCAGCTTCGAGGACCTGGAACGCCAGGGCAAGGTGCGCTTCAGCGGCAACACACGGCCGCTGCAGCAGCTGGCCGGCATCCTCATCCAGTTCACCCCGGACTTCGAGGTGTTCCCCGGCACCGCCAACGCGCCTCCGACGCCAGCCAGCACCAAGCCGTTCCAGATGGTCATCCAGCCGGCGATGAGGATGGCCGACTGAGGCGGTGCGAGCGTGGGCGCGGGCCGCGCGCCCCGGCAGCGGCGCGACGACGGACGCGAGGTGGGCCATGCGCACACCGCCCGGACCGGTGCCCGGGCCGGTGCGGAAGCCGGCACGCGTGCTTACGCGGAGCCGGCGCCGCTGCGGGTGTAGTGCAGCAGCCGCCCGCGGTACGGCGGCGCCTCGCCGTCGTCCATCGGGCAGCGTTCCTCGGCCAGGGCGAAGCCGCGCTCGGCCATCATCCGGCTGAAGCGGGCGCTGTTGCCGCGGCCCGGGTCGGTGAGCAGGACTTCGGCTTCCGGCCAGGCGTGGCGGTCGATGACGCCGGCCAGCAGCGCGGCATGCTCGGCCTCGTACAGCACGTCGCTGGCGATGATCAGGTCGAAGTGGCCCAGCGTCGGCAACGGCACGTCCCAGCGCAGCTGGCGGTAGTGCAGCGCCGGCAGCGCGTTGAGCGCGGCGTTGTAGGCGAGGAAGGATTCGGCCAGCGGATGCATGTCCGAGGCGACCACGTCGGCGCCGCGCTGTTGCAGTACCAGGCTGGCCAGACCGATGCCGCAGCCCAGTTCCAGCACCCGCTTGCCCTCGATGTCGAAGCGCTGCATCGCCTGCGCCAGCAGGCGGCCGGCGGGCCACAGCTGGCCGAACAGGCTCCACTGCGCCGAGGAGATGCCCATCCGTCCGGCGTGGCCATCGGGATCGGAAAACTGCTGGCGATCCTGCAGGACGCGCAGGCGCCAGTCGCGTCCGCCGATGGAGACGTGTTCGTTGCGGGTGAGATAACCGGGCATGGGAGCTCCCGTCGTGCACCGGACGCATGGGCGTGCCGGGTCGTGCGGTGGATGGGAGCGAATCGGAAGGCCGCGGGGACCGAACGGGACGCAGGAAAGGCCGATGGCCTGCGGCCATGTTACGCGAGCCGGACGACGCGGGCCGCGGCGACGGCCGCGACCGTTCAGGTTTGGCACCGCCCGCGGCAACGGGCAGGGACCATGCCGGCTCGATCCGGCAGAACCGGACCGGGACGCGGCTGCCCGAGCGATCCTTCGCTCAGTTGCCGGCGTCCGCGCCCCGCTCCAGAGCCCTTTTAACTTCTTCCAGCGCGTTCGGGTCGTCCAGCGTGGACAGGTCGCCCGGATCGCGATGCTCGGCCAGGGCCTGCAGCGAGCGGCGCAGCAGCTTGCCCGAGCGGGTCTTCGGCAGTGCGCCGACCACGTACACGCGCGAGGGACGCGCCACCGCGCCGAGCTGTTCGGTCACCGTGCGCATCATCTGGCAGGCGGTTTCGGCCGGATCGCGGTCGGCCTGGCGCAGCGTGGCGAACACCACCGGCACCTGGCCCTTGATTTCGTCGTGCACGCCGATAACGGCCGCCTCGGCCACCGCCGGGTGGCTGGACACCGATTCCTCGATCTCGCGCGTGCCCAGGCGGTGGCCGGCGACGTTGATCACGTCGTCGGTGCGGCCGAGGATGAAGGTGTAGCCGTCCTCGTCGCGGATCGCCCAGTCCAGCGAGCTGTACAGCTGTTCCCGGAAGTGGCCGAAGTAGCTGGCGACGAAGCGCTCGTCGTTGCCCCACACCGTGGTCAGGCAGCCCGGTGGCAGCGGCGGCTGGATCGCCAGCACGCCCTTCTGCCCGGGGCCCACGTCCTCGCCGGTGGTCTCGTCGATGACGCGCAACTTGTAGCCCGGCGAAGGCAGGCCCGGCGAACCCAGCTTCACCGGTTTCAGCTCCACGCCCGGCATCAGCGTCAGCACCGGCCAGCCGGTCTCGGTCTGCCAGTAGTTGTCGATCACCGGCTTGCCCAGCGCGCTGGTGATCCAGTCGGCGGTCGGCTCATCCAGCGGCTCGCCGGCCAGGAACAGGTACTGCAGCCTGGACAGGTCGTGGCGCTTCAGCCACTCCGTGTCCTGCTTCTTCAGCACGCGCACTGCGGTCGGCGAGGAGAACATGGTACGCACGCCGTAGCGCTCGCAGATCTTCCACCAGATGCCCGGATCCGGGCAGGTGGGCAGGCCTTCGTAGAGGATCGAGGTGGCGCCGGCGATCAGCGGCCCGTACACGTTGTACGAATGCCCCACCACCCAGCCGATGTCGGAGGTGGAGAACATCACCTGGCCGGCGCGCACGTCGTAGACCGACCACATCGACAGCGCCAGCGCGACCGCGTAGCCGCCGACGTCGCGCTGCACGCCCTTCGGCTTCCCGGTGGTGCCGGAGGTGTAGAGGATGTAGCTGGGCTCGTTGGACTCCAGCCATTCCACCGGCACTTCGGCGTCGGCGTGGATCTCGCGCAGCGGCGCGTAGACCAGGTCGCGACCGGGCTGCAGCGACACCTCGGCCAGGTCGCGGCTGACCACCAGCACGTGCACCGGCAGATGCTGCGCACGCGCCAGCGCCTCGTCGACCAGCGGCTTGAACGGGATCACCTTGCCGCCGCGGCTGCCGGCATCGGCGCAGACCAGCACCTTCGGCTGCGCGTCGTCGATGCGCAGGGCCAGGTTGTGCGCGGCGAAGCCGCCGAACACGACCGAGTGCACCGCACCGATGCGTGCGCAGGCCAGCATGGCGATGGCCGCATCGACGGTGTGCGGCATGTAGATCACCACGCGGTCGCCCTTGCCCACGCCCAGCGAGCACAGCGCGGCGGCGAAGCTGTTCACTTCGCGGTGCAGCTCGCGGAAGGTCAGCTCGCGGACGCTGCCGGTCTCGGTGGACCAGCCGACCAGGGCGAGCTGGTCGCCGCGCTCTTCCAGGTGGCGGTCGACCGCGTTGTAGCAGAGGTTGGTCTGGCCGCCGACGAACCACTTGCGGAACGGCGGGTTGGAATAGTCGAGGATCTTCTGCGGCGGCACATGCCAGTGGATGGCCTGCGCCTGCTCGGCCCAGAACTCTTCCGGAGCTTCGATCGAACGCCGGTAGAAGTCTTCGTATTGCATCTGGCCTGCCTCGGGGGATCTGTCCGCAGGCTAGACCCGCACCCCGGCCGGATGCGTTAAGACCTTGGTATGAAAACCGCCGGAAAACCGCGGGTTACGCGGCGGTGGGGGGACGGACACGTTGATCGTCGCGATCAATCCGGTGAACAGGGGGGCGGCGGATCCGGGACCGTGTCGGTTCCGAGGCGTGGGACCTCCTGGAGAGCGGGGCTTGCCCCGCTGCTCTTCGAAGGCGCCGGGGACCCGGCGTGGGAGTCGGGCAAGCCCGACTCTACGCGGCGCGCACCCGGCCCGTGCGGCGGGGCCTCAGCGCGCGGCGGTCTTCTTCTGCGCCCCGGCCTTCGCCGGCTTCACGTAGCGGTCGAACCAGGCCAGCATCTCGGCGACGAAGTGCTCGTTCGATTCCTGGGCGGTGTACCAGTGCGGCTCGAACGGCAGCATCACCAGGCGAGTGGTGCCGCCGTTGCCGCGGATCGCCTGGAACAGGCGCGGCGACTGGGTCGGCTCGGTGCCGGGATTGGCGTCGTCGGCGCCGTGCACAAGCAGCAGCGGCTCGTCGATCTTCGCGGCGTGGAAGAACGCCGAGGCCTGGTCGTACACCTTCGGCGCCGCCCAGAACGAACGACGCTCGTTCTGGAAGCCGAACGGGGTCAGCGTCTTGTTGTAGCCGCCGCTGGACGCCACGCCGGCACGGAACAGGTCGGTGTGCGCCAGCAGGTTGGCGGTCATCAGCGCGCCGTGGCTGTGGCCGGTGACGCCGATGCGGTTGCGGTCGACCACGCCCAGCTCCACCGCCTTGTCCACCGCGGCCTCGGCGTTGGCGACCAGCTGTTCGAGATAGGTGTCGTAGGCGGTCTTCGGGTCGCCGACGATCGGGAACGAGGCGTTGTCGATGATCGCGTAGCCGGCCAGCAGCAGGAGGCGGTAGTTGGCCAGGCGGGTGAAGGTCTGCTCCGACCCACTCACCTGGCCCGCCTTGGACGGATCCGCGTAATCGTTCGGATACGCGTACAGGATCGCCGGCAGGCGCGTGCCTTCGACGTACCCCGGCGGCGTGTACAGGGTGAACGACAGGTCCACGCCGTCCTTGCGCTTGTACGTCACCAGCCGCTTCTTCACCCCGCGCGCCAGCGGCGCCGGATCGGGGAAGCGGGTGATGGCCACGCGCCCGGAGGCATGCACCGCCTCGCCTTCGGCGGCGCCCTCGATGCGCTCGCCGAGCGTGCGCAGGTACAGGTTCGGCGGATCCAGCGGCGACTGGTGCCAGGTCAGCAGCTTGCCGGTGTCGCCGCCCGCGAACCCGACGAACTGCTCCAGCGCATCGGCGCTGCTGCGGAACAGGCGCGTGGTCGCGCCGGTGGCCAGGTCATAGCGGTCCAGGAACGGACGGTCGCCCTGCGGCGAAGCGCCCTGCCCGCGCAGGAACAGCGCACCGTCCTCCTCGCGCAGCACCGCCGCGCCGTTGGCCAGCACGCGGTACTGCGGCGAGCCCGGATCGGCGTAGAGCTCGTCGGTCGACAGGTCCCACAGCACGCGGCCCGGTGCGCCCGGCCTGTCGGCGTCCACCAGCGTGGTGGTGACCCAGTTGCGGTTGGCGTCGTACTCGGCCAGCAGCGCGCGGCCGCCGTCCTCGAACCAGGACAGGCCGGCGTAACGCTGCTTCACCTTCGCGACTTCCTTCGGCTTGCCGGTGAACGGCGCAGCCAGGGTCATCAGGCGATCGCGCGCGGGCACCTCGACCTTCCAGTCGCCGTTGTCCAGCGCCTCGGCCCAGACCAGGGTGGCCGGCTGGTTGGCGCGCCAGCTGAAGCTGCGCGGCCCGGTCGGCACGCCGCGCACCGGCACGCGGTCGGCGACCGGCAGGCTGGCGATGGTGCGGACGCCGCCGTCGGCCAGGTCCAGCACCTGCACGTCGTGGGCGAAGCGCGCGTAGGTGGTCACGTACGAATACGGGCGCTTGAGCCGCTGCAGGCGCACGTGGCGGCCGTCGGGCGCGGCATCGACGCTGGCGTATACCGCCGGCGCGCCGATCTTCTTCACCGCGCCGGTGGCCACGTCGACGGCGGCCAGCTGCGCGGTGGCGAAGTAGTCGAACAGCGCCTCGTCCTCCGGGCCGGTCAGCAGGTCGCGCGCCTCGTAGGTGCTGCTCTCGCCCTTGCCGGCAATGGCTTCCTTGATCTCCGGGCCCGGCGGCACCGCGGCCTTCTGCGGCATCGGACCGAGGTTGTCCGGCACCAGCTTCACCAGCAGCTCGTGTCTGCCGCCGAGCCACTGCACGGCGCCGCCGAGGATGGTGTTGAGCTGCGCGCCCTCGATGCGGCGCACGCGGCCATCGGTGGCGTCGCCGACCCAAAGCTCCACGCCGCTATCGGTGGTGTTGTCGAAGGCGAACAGGCGGCCATCCGGCGACCACGCCGGCACGCCCGGGCAGGCGCCGTCGGGCAGCTGCACCGGCATCTGCCGGCCGCTGGCCAGGTCGAGCAGGTCGAAGCCTTCCAGGCAGGTGCGGATGCCGTAGCCGTTGGAGCGGTCGTGGCGGCTGTGGTTGCGCGGTTCCACGCGCACGCCGGCCAGCTTCAGGTACGGCTCGGCCACGCGCTCGATCGGCGGATACGGCGACTGCCGCAGCAGCAGCGCGGTGGTGGCGGTGGGATCGATCGCCGGCGAAGGATTGAGCGGCGCGCGCATCACCCCCAGCAGCGGTTCCGGCGGCGTGAGGTAACCGCCCTCCGCTGCCTGCGCGGCCGGCGCAAACGCGCTCCCGGCCAGCATCGTCATTCCCAGCATTCCCCAAGTCACGCGCATCCGGCTTTCCCCGTGCATCCAAGAATCCCGGAAACGTAACACGGGCCGGCGCCGGCGATTCCGCCGCAGGCGACGCATGTGGCATCGGTCATGCCCGCGCACTGCGCGCGCAAAAGGAAAGGGCGGCCGAAGCCGCCCTTCCGTGTCACGCTGCCGCCGGGATCAGAGCAGGTGCGCCACGCCGGCGCGCTCTTCTTCCAGCTCGGCCAGGGTCTTGTCGATGGCCTTCTGGCTGAACTCGTCAATCGGCAGGTCCTTGACCAAGGTGTACTTGCCGTTCTCGGTGGTCACCGGGAAGCCGAAGATCACGCCCTCCGGGATGCCGTAGGAACCATCCGACGGGATGCCCATGGTCACCCACTTGCCGTTGCTGCCCAGCACCCAGTCGCGGATGTGGTCGATAGCGGCGTTGGCGGCCGAGGCGGCCGAGGACAGGCCGCGGGCCTCGATGATCGCGGCGCCGCGCTTGCCGACCTTCGGGATGAACTCGTTGGCGTTCCAGTCGGCGTCGTTGATCTTGTCCTTCAGCGACTCGCCCTTGACCGTGGCGAAGCGGTAGTCCGGGTACATGGTCGGGCTGTGGTTGCCCCACACCACCAGCTTCTCGATGTCGCCGACGGCGACGTTGGCCTTTTTGGCCAGCTGGCTCAGCGCGCGGTTGTGGTCCAGGCGCAGCATCGCGGTGAAGTTCTCCGGCTTCAGGTCCGGCGCCGACTTCATGGCGATGTAGGCGTTGGTGTTGGCCGGGTTGCCGACGACCAGCACCTTCACGTCGCGCGAGGCGACCTTGTTCAGCGCCGCGCCCTGGGCGATGAAGATCTTCGCGTTCTCCAGCAGCAGGTCCTTGCGCTCCATGCCCGGGCCGCGCGGACGCGCGCCGACCAGCAGGGCGATGTCGGCGTCCTTGAACGCCACTTCCGGATCGTCGGTGCCGATCATGCCGGCCAGCAGCGGGAAGGCGCAGTCCTCCAGCTCCATCATCACGCCCTTGAGCGCGGCCTGGGCCTTCTCCATCGGCAGCTCGAGCAGCTGCAGGATCACCGGCTGGTCCTTGCCCAGCATCTCGCCGGAGGCGATGCGGAACAGCAGGGCGTAGCCGATCTGGCCGGCGGCACCGGTGACGGCAACTCGAACGGGGGTCTTCATCTGTGGGGTCCTTCGTGGCTGTTGCAGAAAGGGAGCTTGGCGGGGCGGGCCGGAGCCTGCGGCGCCGCGCAGGTTAATAGACGTCGTAGCCCAGCGGGCT
The DNA here is from genome assembly GCF_000513995.1 of Pseudoxanthomonas sp. J35. GTDB lineage: Bacteria > Pseudomonadota > Gammaproteobacteria > Xanthomonadales > Xanthomonadaceae > Pseudoxanthomonas. The sequence goes on along the minus strand of NZ_AZVB01000027.1, from coordinate 23,009 downwards.
CAGCCTTTGGTCCAATGCGGCCGTGTCGTAGCCGCGGACCACGGCCTGGCCGATGACGGTCACCGGGATGCCGCGGGCGCCCAGCGCGCGCATCGCGCGGTCGCCGTCGGGGCTGTCCACGTCCAGGAGGCGGTAGCGCACGCCGGCGCGCTCGAAGTCGCGCTGCTGCCGCTGGCAGTAGCCGCACCATTCGGCGGCGAGCATGACGATGCCGGCCTCGCCGGTGGCCAGCCGGGGATCGTCCGGATGCAGTTCGGCCGGGCGCTGGGACCACCAGGAGTACAGGCCGCCGGCCAGCCCCAGGATCAGCAGTAAGCCGAGGATACGCATGCGGGGACGGAATCCGGCAGGCCAGGAGGGACCGCGATTTTACCATGCGGTCCCGCGGGGGCCGGTCCGGAGGCTGCGCGCCGGACCTGGCCGGGAGGCCCGGTTCAGGCGCTCAGGTAGCGGTTCCACTCGGCCACGCGATCGGCCTTGGCCGCCAGCACCGCCTCGGCGTCGCCCTCGATCTTCACCGAGTTGATCTTGTCGCCCTGGGCGATGGCGTCGACCACGTCCTGGCCCTCCAGGACCTTGCCGAACACGGTATGGCGGCCGTCCAGCCAGGGGGTGGCCACGTGGGTGATGAAGAACTGGCTGCCGTTGGTGTTCGGGCCGGCATTGGCCATGGACAGGACGCCGCGCTCGTGGGCCACGCCATTGCCGGTCTCGTCCTCGAACCGGTAGCCCGGGCCGCCGCGGCCGGACCCCTCCGGGCAACCGCCCTGGATCATGAAATCGGCGATCACGCGGTGGAAGTTCAGGCCGTCGTAGAAGCCCCGCTTGGCCAGGTTCACGAAATTGGCCACGGTCAGGGGGGCCTTGTCGGCCAGCAGGTCGATCTTGATCACGCCCTTGGCGGTGTCAAGGATGGCGGTCAGGCTCATGTATTCAGCTCCAGGTGCCCGGATGGGCCGGTAGACCGGTTATAATAACGCGCTTCCTTTTCGACCCTCCCTCGCGCCCTGCCCCTTCGAAGGGGGTACCCGGGTGCGTTTTCCCGATCCCAGAATCCATGTCCATCGATAACCTGCGCAACATCGCCATCGTCGCCCACGTCGACCATGGCAAGACCACCCTCGTCGACCAGCTCCTGAAGCAGTCCGGCACCCTGTCCGAACGCACCGTGCTGGCCGAGCGCGTGATGGACAGCAACGACCAGGAAAAGGAACGCGGCATCACCATCCTGGCCAAGAACACCGCGATCAACTGGAACGGCAACCGCATCAACATCGTCGACACGCCCGGGCACGCCGACTTCGGCGGCGAGGTCGAGCGCGTCCTGTCGATGGTCGATTCGGTGCTGCTGCTGGTCGACGCGATGGACGGGCCGATGCCGCAGACCCGCTTCGTCACCCAGAAGGCCTTCGCGATGGGCTTCAAGCCGATCGTGGTGGTGAACAAGGTCGACCGCCCCGGCGCCCGCCCCGACTGGGTCATCGACCAGGTGTTCGACCTGTTCGACAAGCTCGGTGCGACCAACGAGCAGCTGGACTTCCCGATCGTCTACGCCTCCGGCCTGAACGGCTACGCCGGCCTGACCGACGACGTCCGCTCCGGCGACATGACCCCGCTGTACGAAGCGATCATGAAGTACGTGCCGGCCCCGCAGGTCGAGGCCGAAGGCCCGTTCCAGATGCGCATCAGCCAGCTGGACTACAACAACTTCGTCGGCGTGATCGGCATCGGCCGCATCCAGCGCGGCAAGGTCAAGAAGAACCAGCCGGTCTTCGTGATCGACCGCAACGGCAACAAGCGCCAGGGCAAGGTCCTGCAGGTGCTGGGCTTCATGGGCCTGGAGCGCATCGAGGTCGAGGAGGCCCAGGCCGGCGACATCGTCGCCATCTCCGGCATCCAGGAGCTGACCATTTCCGACACCGTCTGCGCACTGGAAGCCCCCGAGGCGCTGCCGCCGCTGACCGTCGACGAGCCGACCATCTCGATGACCTTCCAGGTCAACAACTCGCCATTCGCCGGCAACAAGGACCTGTCCGGCGGCAAGTTCCTCACCAGCCGCCAGCTGAAGGAGCGCCTGGAGCGCGAGTGCGTGCACAACGTCGCCCTGCGCGTGGAGCAGCTGCCCGACGCCGACAAGTTCCTGGTCTCCGGCCGCGGCGAACTGCACCTGTCGGTGCTGATCGAGAACATGCGCCGCGAGGGCTACGAGCTGGCCGTGTCGCGCCCGGAGGTCATCATCAAGGAGATCGACGGCCAGCTGATGGAGCCGATCGAGCAGCTGGTGGTGGACATCGAGGAGCAGCACCAGGGCGGCGTCATGGAGAAGCTGGGCATCCGCAAGGCGCAGCTGAAGAACATGGAGCCGGACGGCAAGGGCCGCGTGCGCCTGGACTATGAAATCCCGGCGCGCGGCCTGATCGGTTTCCAGAACGAGTTCAAGACCCTGACCCAGGGCTCGGGCCTGCTGTTCCACGTGTTCGACCACTACGGCCCGAAGGAACAGGGCGCCATCGCCAAGCGCCCGAACGGCGTGATGATCGCCAATGCCGCCGGCCCGACCCCGGCCTACGCGCTGGGCCCGCTGGAAGAGCGCGGCCGCCTGTTCGCCGCCGAAGGCGACCAGGTGTACGAAGGCCAGCTGGTCGGCATCCATTCCAAGGACAACGACCTGACGGTCAACGCGATCAAGACCAAGCCGCTGACCAACATGCGCGCTTCGGGCAAGGACGACGCGATCAAGCTGACCCCGGCGCTGAAGTTCTCGCTGGAGCAGGCGCTGGACTTCATCGAGGACGACGAGCTGGTCGAGGTCACCCCGAAGGAAATCCGCCTGCGCAAGAAGCTGCTGACCGAGAGCGACCGCAAGCGCGCCTCGCGCGCCGCCTGACCGGCACCCTGCCCGCCGCCGCGTTCCGCGGCGGCGGGTTTGCCAAGCCTCTCCCCCGGGGTTAGCCTGCCAGGGTCCGCCGCGGGGAATGCCAGATGCGCGTAGTCGCGTTGCTGTCGGTGGCACTCGCGTGCATGGGCACTGCGGGCTGTCGCCGCGACGAACCATCGTCTCCACCACCGGCCGCAACGGCCGCGACCGTTCCAGCTCTTACCGATCCTGCGGACTTCCCCTACGCCGAAGCCGGCATCGCCGACCTGCAGGCGGCGATGGAACGCGGCGAAACCAGCAGCCATGCGCTGGTGCAGGCCTACCTGGCGCGGATCATCGCCCTGGACCGCAACGGCCCCCGGCTCAACTCCGTCATCGAACTCAATCCCCTGGCCCGCAACGAGGCGGCCCGGCTCGATGCCGAGCGCGCCGCCGGGCGCCTGCGCGGGCCGCTGCACGGCATCCCGCTGCTGCTGAAGGACAACATCGACGCCACGCCGATGGCGACCACCGCCGGCTCGCAGGCGCTGGCCGGGTTCCGTCCACCAGCGGACGCGTTCCTGGTGCAGCGGCTGCGCGATGCCGGCGCGGTGATCCTCGGCAAGGCCAATCTCAGCGAGTGGGCCAACTTCCGCTCCACCCGCTCCACCTCCGGCTGGAGCTCGGCCGGCGGCCAGACCCGCAATCCCTACGCGCTGGACCGCTCGCCCTGCGGCTCCAGTTCCGGCACCGCCGTGGCGGTGGCGGCCAACCTGGCGGTGGCCGGCATCGGCACCGAGACTGACGGCAGCATCCTCTGCCCGGCGGCGGTGAATGGCCTGGTCGGGCTCAAGCCCACCGTGGGCCTGGTCAGCCGCGACGGCATCGTCCCGATCGCGCCCAGCCAGGACACCGCCGGGCCGATGGCGCGCAGCGTCGAGGACGCGGCCCTGCTGCTGGCGGCCATCGCCGGCCGCGACCCCAACGACCCGGCCACCGCGGACAACCGCGTGCTGGCCACCTTCGATTACGCCACGCGCCTGCACGGCGACCTGCGCGGCATGCGCATCGGCCTGCTGCAGGACCGCCTGGCCATTTCCCCGGAAGTCCACGCCGCGACCATGAAGGCCGTGGCCTCGCTGCGCGAGGCCGGGGCGATCGTGGTGCCGACGCGGATCCCGACCGAGGGCCAATGGCTGGATGACGAGCGCGAGGTCCTGCTCAGCGAATTCCGCCCGGCGCTGGAGCGCTACCTGCAGCAGCGCGAGGCGCCGCTGCGCACGCTCGAGCAGCTGATCGAGTACAACCGCGAGCACGCCAGCGACGTGATGCCGCTGTTCGGCCAGGAGCTGTTCGAACAGGCCGCCACGCGGCCCGGCCTGGCGGCGCCGGCCTACATCTCCGCGCGCACCCGCGCCCGTCGCCTCGCCGGCGCCGAAGGCATCGACGCGGCGCTGAAGGCCGACCGCCTGGACCTGCTGGTCGCGCCCACCACCGGGGTGGCCTGGCCGATCGACTACGCCGGGGGCGATCGTTTCCCCGGGGCCGGCTATGGCGCCGCCGCCGTCGCCGGCTATCCGGCCATCACCGTGCCGATGGGCAACAGCAAGGGCCTGCCGCTGGGCCTGGCCTTCATCGGCCCGGCGTGGAGCGAGCCGCGCCTGCTGCAGGCCGCGCATGCCTACGAGCAGCTGACCCTGGCGCGGCGGCCGCCGACCTTCCCGGCCAGCGTTCCGGGCGCCGACGCCACGCGCTGAGCCGGAGCGCGACGCTAGGCCCCGCCGGCGGCCGGATTCCGGGTGGGATCGGCCGCGGCGTCCTCCATGTCCTCGGCCCGCGGCGAGCTGGGCACCTCGGCGGTCGCGTCGGTGCGTGGCAGGCGCCGGCCCGCATCGCTGACCACCTCGGCGCGCAGGCGCGGCAGCGCATGCGGGTAATGCTGGGCGAGGAAGCCGATCATGCGCTCGCGAACCGCGCAGCGCAGGTCGAAGGCCTCGCCGGAATCGCGCGCGCTCACCAGCAGGCGCACCTGCATCTCCCGTTCCGAGGTGTCGGTGACCTGGGCGATGCAGACGCGGCCGTCCCAGCGCGGGTCGCCGTGGCAGATCCGTTCCAGCTCGGCGCGCACCTCGTCCATCGGCGTGCGGTAGTCCAGCCACAGGAACGCGGTGCCGAGCATCTGCGCGCTGCTGCGGGTCCAGTTCTGGAACGGGTTCTCGATCCACCACGACAGCGGCACGACGAGTCGCCGTTCGTCCCAGATACGGACCACGACGTAGGTGCTGTTGATCTCCTCGATGCGGCCCCACTCCCCTTCCACGATCACCACGTCGTCGAGGCGGATCGGCTGGGCCAGGGCGATCTGCAGGCCGGCGATGAGGTTGCCGAACACGGGACGGGCGGCAATACCCGCGACCAGGCCGGCGATGCCCGCGGAGGCCAGCAGCGTGGCGCCGACCTGGCGCACGGCCGGGAAGGTCATCAATGACAGGGACACGCCCAGCAGGATGATCGCGCCCATGGCCACCCGGCTGAGCACGCGCGTCTGCGTCTGGATGCGGCGCGCATGCAGGTTGTCGGCGATCTCCATCGGGTTGTGGCGCAGGATCGAGTCCTCCACCGCGCCGACCACCCGCACCAGCAACCAGGTCACGCAGGCGAACACCGCCAGGCGCAGCGCGTGCGCCCAGGTGCGCAGGTCCTCGTCGGGGATCGGCATCGCCCGCAGCGCCGCCAGCACGAACAGCAACGGCAGGGCGAAGGCCGCCGGCAGCACCATCGCGTGGACGATGCGGGCGCGGGTGGACTGGCGGTCGGCGATGCGGCGGGCGATCCGCCGCAACAGCACGTGCACCACCAGGCCCAGCAGCAGGGCGATGCCCAGCGGCACCACGTAGCCGCGCACCACGTACCAGTCCATCGCCGCCACGAATGCAGGCATCGCCGCCACCTCCTGCCGGATCGGGAGTGGCGCGGCCCGGCAAGGACCAGGGCATGCGCGCCACCGTATCGGAAGCCCGCATCCTGCCGCGGCAGGCGTGACGGCATTGCATCGACGCGGCGCGCGACAGCGCCGCGTCGCGGGCGGTCAGTGACCGCTGTGGCGCGCGCCCTGCTTGCGCACGATCGCCATCGCGATCTCCAGCGACTGCTCGTAGTTCAGCCGCGGATCGACGGTGGAACGGTAGGCGCGCTCCAGGTCGGCGTCCTTGAGCTCGCGCGCGCCGCCGGTGCATTCGGTGACGTCCTCGCCGGTGAGCTCCAGGTGCACGCCACCCAGGCGGGTGCCCGCCGCGGCGTGCAGGTCGAAGGAGTGTTCGACCTCGGCCAGGATGTTGGCGAAGCGACGGGTCTTGTAGCCGTTGGCGGTGCTCTCGGTGTTGCCGTGCATCGCGTCGCACACCCACAACACGCGGCGGCCGTCGCGACGCACCGCCTCCAGCAGCGGCGGCAGCTTCTCGGCGATCTGCGCCGCGCCCATGCGGTGGATGAAGGTCAGGCGCCCCGGTTCGTCCTCGGGGTTGAGCGCGTCCATCAGGCGCAACAGCTGGTCCGGCTGCACCGAAGGACCGACCTTGATCGCGATCGGGTTGCGGATGCCGCGGAAGTATTCGACGTGCGCGCCATCGAGCGCGGCCGTGCGCATGCCGATCCACGGGTAGTGCGTGGACAGGTTGAACCAGCCCCACTGCCGGGGCACCTGCCGGGTCAGCGCCTCCTCGTACGGCAGCAGCAGCGCTTCGTGCGAGGTGTAGAAGTCGATGCGGTTGAGGTTGTGCACTTCGGCGCCGGCCAGGGTCTCCATGAAGCGCACGGCGTCGCCGATGGAGTTCACCATCTTCTGGTAGTCGTCGGCCAGCGGCGAGCAGCCCACCCAGCTGAGGTTCCAGTATTCGGGATGGTGCAGGTCGGCAAAGCCGCCGTCGATCAGGGCGCGGACGAAGTTCATCGTCATCGCCGACCGCGCGTGCGCGGTGAGCATGCGCTGCGGATCGGGCACGCGCGCCTGCGCGGTGAACTCCGGGCCGTTGACCACGTCGCCGCGGTAGCTGGGCAGGCTCACCTCGCCGCGGGTTTCCATGTCGGCCGAGCGCGGCTTGGCGTACTGGCCGGCGAAGCGCCCCACCCTCACCACCGGCAGGCGCAGGCCGTGGACCAGCACCAGGCTCATCTGCAACAGCACCTTGAGCCGGTTGGAGATGGTGCCGGATTCGCAGTCGGCGAAGTTCTCGGCGCAGTCGCCGCCCTGCAGCAGGAAGCGCCTGCCCTCCTGCGCCTCGGCGATCTGCCGCTTCAGCGCGAGGATCTCCCACGAGGTGACCAGCGGCGGCAGGCGGCGCAGCTCGGCCAGCGCGGCCTCCAGCGCCGCCGGGTCCGGGTACTGCGGCATCTGCAATGCGGGCCGGGTGCGCCAGCTGCCCGGCGACCAGTCATTGGCGACGTCGACGGGATGCAGGCTGCGTTCTGGGGTGCTCATGGGAATGCTCGAGGTATGCGGGGGTTACGGGTCAGAGCCGGTTGCGGCCCTTGCGCCGGCGGAACGCGGCCTGCATTCCCCAGGCGGACAGCAGCACGAAGCCGAACAGGCTCCACACGGGCATGCTCAGGCCGAACAGGGTCCAGTCGACGGTGCCGCAGTCGCCGGTGCCGGTGAGGACCTTGCGCACCAGCTCCATCGGGCCGAGGGTTTCCTGCAGGAAGGACAGCGGCGGCCCGCAGGCCGGGGCGACGTCGCGCGGCAGGGTCTGCAGCCACACGTGGCGGCCGGCGATGCCGATGCCGACCAGCGCGGCGACCGCCACCAGCACGCCGTAGAAACGCCGGCCGCCCGGCGCGCGCGGCGCGTGCAGCCCGCCGGCCAGGAACACCAGCGCCAGTGCGGCGTAGGCGATGCGCTGGAAGATGCACAGCGGGCACGGTTCGAGCCCCTGGTAGAACTGCGTGTAGATCGCGTAGGCAAGCAGCGCGACGCAGCCGGCGAAGCCGGCGAGGAACTGCGCGCGGAAACTCCAGCGGAAGGGATTCATCGGCAGGACGGGCCCGGGACGTGGGAAATGGTCCGATTATTCCGTATCCGCGCCACCAGCGGTAATGGTGGCGGCTGAAACAAAAACCCCGGCGCTGGGCCGGGGTTCTCGTGGTGCGTGCGTCGCGCTCGCTTACTCGGCCGCCTGCGGGCGGTCGACCAGCTCGACGTAGGCCATCGGCGCGTTGTCGCCGGCGCGGAAGCCGCACTTCAGGATGCGCAGGTAGCCGCCCGGACGCGACTGGTAGCGCGGGCCCAGGATGGTGAACAGGTTGCCCACCGCTTCCTTGTCGCGCAGGCGCGCGAAGGCGAGGCGGCGGTTGGCCACGCTGTCGACCTTGGCCAGGGTGATCAGCGGCTCGGCGACGCGGCGCAGTTCCTTGGCCTTCGGCAGGGTGGTCTTGATCAGTTCGTACTTGAACAGCGAGGCGGCCATGTTCTTGAACATCGCTTCGCGGTGGGCACTGGTGCGGCTGAACTTGCGGCCGGCTTTCTGGTGACGCATGGTCGTGGTTCCTTGGGAATGTTGGGACTGTTGTACTTCGCTGTCGCCTTCCAGGCGGTGTTGCTGTGGACTGCGCTGGCCCGATCCGGCGTTCCGTCGCCGGGGAGTCGCCACGGGCTTCGAGGCCCGTCGGCGCTGGAACGCCCCGCGTCGCGATGGACGCGGGGCGGTGTTGCGTTATCAGCCGAGCATGCCGTGGGCGGCGACGCCGGCCGGCGGCCAGTTCTCGAGCTTCATGCCGAGGGACAGGCCGCGCTGGGCGAGGACTTCCTTGATCTCCGTGAGCGACTTCTTGCCCAGGTTCGGCGTCTTGAGCAGCTCGACCTCGGTCTTCTGGATCAGGTCGCCGATGTAGTAGATGCTCTCGGCCTTGAGGCAGTTGGCCGAACGCACGGTCAGCTCCAGGTCGTCGATCGGGCGCAGCAGCACCGGATCCACGCCGGTCGGGGCGGCCTTGGCGGCGCCACGGTCGCGGTGGGTGAAGTCACCGAACACCGACAGCTGGTCGCTGAGGATGTCGGCGGCGGTGCGCACGGCTTCCTCGGCGTCGATGGTGCCGTTGGTCTCGATGTCCAGGACCAGCTTGTCCAGGTCGGTGCGCTGCTCGACGCGCGCCGCTTCGACGGCGTAGGCGACGCGGCGGACCGGCGAGAACGAGGCGTCCAGGACCAGGCGGCCGATGGCGCGGGTTTCCTCGTCAGGACGGCGACGGGCGGTGGCCGGCTGGTAGCCGAAGCCGCGCTCGATCTTCAGGCGCATGTTCAGCGCCGTGTCCTTGGTGAGGTGGCAGATCACGTGGTCGGGATTGAGGATCTCGACGTTGTGGTCGGTCTTGATGTCGCCGGCGGTGACGACGCCCGGACCCTGCTTGGTCAGGGTCAGGGTGGCGCTCTCGCCGTTGTGCATGCGGATGGCGACGTCCTTGAGGTTCAGCAGGACCTCCAGCACGTCTTCCTGCAGGCCTTCCACCGTGGTGTACTCGTGCAGCACGCCGTCGATCTCGACCTCGGTGATCGCGAAGCCGGGGATCGAGGACAGCAGGACGCGGCGCAGCGCGTTACCCAGCGTGTGGCCGTAGCCGCGCTCGAGCGGCTCGATCACGATCTTGGCGCGATTGTCGGTGAGGCGTTCGATCTGCGGTCCGCGGGGACGCAGGACCTGGTTGGCGGTAACCGTCATGTTTGCGGATTCTCCTGCAATGGGCCGACGATCGGGGGAAACGCCGGCCCTGAGTGTGTGCCCCGTATCCGGGGACGGCCGGAAGGCGGGGCGACGCGATCCGGCCGGGGTGTGGATGCGGCGCCGCGCCCTTGCGGGCGCGGCAGCCAGCCACTGTTACTTCGAGTACAGCTCGACGATCAGCGCTTCGTTGATGTCGGCCGGCAGGTCGCCGCGGTCCGGGACCGCCTTGAACACGCCGGCGAACTTCTTCGCATCGACCTCGATCCACGACGGGGTCATGTCGTGCTGCTCGGCGACGGTCAGCGCTTCCTGCACGCGCAGCTGCTTCTGCGCCTTCTCGGACAGCGAGATCGCGTCACCGGCCTTGACCTGGTACGACGGCAGGTTGACCGGCTTGCCGTTGACCAGCACGCCGCGGTGCGAGACCAGCTGGCGGGCGGACGGACGGGTCACCGCGAAACCCATGCGGTAGACGACGTTGTCCAGGCGGGTTTCCAGCAGCTGCAGCAGGTTCTCGCCGGTGTTGCCCTTCTTGGTCGAGGCCTTCTTATAGTAGTTGCGGAACTGGCGCTCCAGCAGGCCGTAGATGCGCTTGACCTTCTGCTTCTCGCGCAGCTGGGTGGCGTAGTCGGAGAGCTTGCCCTTGCGCGCGGCGCCGTGCTGGCCGGGCTTCTGCTCCAGCTTGCACTTGGAGTCCAGCGCACGGGCCGGGCTCTTGAGGGACAGGTCGGCGCCTTCGCGGCGCGCGAGCTTGCAGGTAGGACCGATATAACGAGCCATTTCTTATCGCCCCCTTAGACGCGACGCTTCTTCGGCGGACGGCACCCGTTGTGCGGGATCGGCGTCACGTCGATGATGTTGGTGATCTTGTAACCGACGGCGTTCAGCGAACGCACGGCGGACTCGCGACCCGGGCCCGGGCCCTTGATGCGCACCTCCAGCGACTTGACGCCGTAGTCCAGCGCGGCGCGGCCGGCCTTCTCGGCGGCCACCTGCGCGGCGAACGGGGTCGACTTGCGCGAGCCGCGGAAGCCCGCGCCGCCGGAGGTCGCCCACGACAGGGCGTTACCCTGGCGGTCGGTGATGGTCACGATGGTGTTGTTGAAGGAAGCGTGCACGTGGGCGATGCCGTCGGTGACGACGCGCTTGATCTTCTTCTTGGTCTTGGCAGCAGCTGGCTTGGCCATAGTCTTCTATCCCTTACTTCCGGATCGCCTTGCGCGGACCCTTGCGGGTGCGGGCGTTGGTACGGGTGCGCTGGCCACGCAGCGGCAGGCCGCGGCGGTGGCGCAGGCCGCGATAGCAGCCCAGGTCCATCAGGCGCTTGATGGCCATGCCGATCTCGCGACGCAGGTCGCCTTCGACCACATACTTGCCGACTTCGGCGCGCAGGCGCTCGACTTCCGGCTCGGACAGGTCACGGATCTTGGTCGTCGGGGCCACGTTGGCGGCCTCGCAAACCTTCTTCGACCGGGTGCGGCCGATGCCATAGATGCTCTGCAACCCCACCCAGACGTGCTTGTGGGTCGGCAGGTTGACGCCTGCAATACGCGCCATGACGCGATCTCCAAACTTGAGGGTCGGCAACGCCCAGGGCGTCCCGACAGGATTGGTTCAAAAGTGAACTGCGAATTCTATCAATGTCCCGTATTACTTGGAAGCCCGCGGCCCGAAGGCCCTGGACCCGGCATGGGGAGTGTGCCCATGCTCCGGCGCCGGACTCTGCTGGCGTCCCCGGTTGCCCGGGTCGGCCGGCCGCGCTACTCCAGCGCGGCACCGCATCGTCTCACCCGTGCGCGAGACGTCGCACGGGCCGCCCATTTCTGGATGGACCGGCCCCGCCGGGACCGGCTGCCGGCGGAATGGGTCCGCCGGACTTCGAAAGCTCCCGGCCGATGCCGGGCCGGGGTCAGCCGCGGGCGAAACCGCCGCCGCGCGAACCGCCCTTCAGGTTGGCCTTCTTCAGAAGGCTCTCGTACTGGTGCGACATCAGGTGGGCCTGGATCTGGGCGATGAAGTCCATCACCACGACCACCACGATCAGCAGCGAAGTGCCGCCGAAGTAGAACGAGGTACCCATCTGGGTGCGCATCACTTCCGGCAGCAGGCACACGATCACCAGGTAGGCAGCGCCGGCCGCGGTCAGGCGGGTGAGCACGCCGTCGATGTAGTCGGCGGTGGCCTTGCCCGGACGGATGCCCGGGATCAGCGCGCCCGACTTCTTCAGGTTGTCGGCGGTTTCCTGCGAGTTGAACACCAGTGCCGTGTAGAAGAACGCGAAACCGGTGATCAGCGCGGCGAACACGATCATGTGCAGCGGCTCGCCCGGGGCCAGCGCGTTGGACACGCGCTGCAGCCAGGTGGCCGAGGTGGCCTGGCCGGACCACTGCGCCAGGGTCGCCGGGAACGCCAGGATCGACGAGGCGAAGATCGCCGGGATCACGCCCGACATGTTGAGCTTCAGCGGCAGGAATGAGGTCTGGTTCATGTACGCGCTGCGGCCGCCCTGGCGGCGCGCGTAGTTGACCGTGATGCGGCGCTGGCCGCGCTCGACGAAGACCACGAACCAGGTGAACACCAGGACCACGGCCACGATCAGCAGCAGGGTCAGGAAGTTCATGGTGCCGCCACGGTAGGCCTCGATGGTCTGGATGACCGCGCCCGGCAGGCCGGCGACGATGCCGGCGAAGATGATCAGCGACACGCCATTGCCGATGCCGCGCTCGGTGACCTGCTCACCCAGCCACATCAGGAAGATGGTGCCGGCGGTCAGGGAGACCACCGCGGTCAGCACGAAGCCCACGCCCGGGCCGTAGACCACCGGGACGCCACCCGGGGCGACCTGGTTCTGCAGGGCGAGGGCGATGCTGCCGCCCTGCACCACCGCCAGCAACACCGCGCCGATGCGCGAGTACTGGGTGATCTTGCGGCGGCCGGACTCGCCTTCCTTCTGCAGCGACTTCAGCGCCGGGAAGATGTGCACCGCCAGCTGCATCACGATCGATGCCGAGATGTACGGCATCACGTTCAGCGCGAAGATGCTGAAACGGTGCAGGGCGCCGCCCGAGAACATGTTGAACATGTCCACGATGCCGCCGCCCTGCGCCTGCATCATGGCGAGCATGGCATCGGGGTTGACGCCCGGCACCGGCACGAAGCAGCCGATGCGATAGACCATCAACGCGCCAAGCACGAACAGCAGGCGCTGGCGCAGTTCGGTGAACTTGCCCAGGCCGCTGCCGAGATTGCCGATTCCAGCTTGCGCCATATGTCGCTTACTCCTCGACGCTGCCGCCGGCAGCTTCAACCGCGGCCTTGGCGCCGGCGGTCAGTGCGATGCCCTTGATAACCAGCTTGCGCGACAGATCGCCCTTCTTGACGATCTTGGCGCGCTTGGCGGTCGACGGGACCAGCTTGGCGGCCTTCAGCGCCGCGAAGTCGACGGTGTCGCCTTCAACCAGGGCCAGCTTGTACAGCAGGACCTCGGCGGTGTCCTTCGCGGTCAGCGAACGGAAACCGACCTTCGGCAGGCGGCGCTGCATCGGGGTCTGGCCGCCTTCGAAGCCGGCCTTGATCTTGCCCTTGCCGGCGCGGGCGAACGAACCCTTGTGGCCGCGGCCCGCGGTCTTGCCGAGGCCCGAACCGATACCACGACCGACGCGGGTACGCTCCTTGCGGGCGCCTTCGGCGGGCTTGAGAGTATTCAGACGCATGGGATTCTCCTTAGTCCTCGACCCGCACCAGGTAGTGCAGCTGGTTGATGAGGCCGCGGACCTGCGGGCTGTCCTTCAGCTCGCGCACGTCGTTGAGCTTGTTCAGGCCCAGGGCGCGGACCGACAGACGGTGACGGGCCTGGGTGCCGCGCAGGCCGCGCACCAGGCGCACCTTGACGGTCTTGTTCGACTCGTTAGCCATTGAGGAGTTCCTCCGCCTTCTTGCCGCGCTTGGCCGCGATGCGGGTCGGCGACTGCATGGCCTCCAGGCCCTTCAGGGTGGCCCGGACCAGGTTGATCGGGTTGCGCGAACCGACGGCCTTGGCCAGCACGTTCTTCACGCCGACCGCTTCCAGGACGGCGCGCATCGCGCCACCGGCGATGACGCCGGTACCCTCGGAAGCCGGCTGCATGAACACGCGGGCGGCGCCGTGGCCGGCCTTGACCGGGTGCCACAGGGTGCCGTTGTTCAGGTCGACGGTCAGCATGCCCTTGCGCGCGTACTCCATCGACTTCTGGATGGCCACCGGGACCTCGCGGGCCTTGCCGTAGCCGAAGCCGACGCGGCCCTCGCCGTCACCGACCACGGTCAGCGCGGTGAAGGTGAACTGGCGGCCGCCCTTGACGGTCTTGCTGACGCGGTTGACCGCGACCAGCTTCTCGATCATGCCGTCGTCGATTTTCTCTTCGCGGTTGCGGTCGCGATCGCGACCCCGCGGCTGACGCTCTTCTGCCATCTTGTTTTCCTCGGTAAGTGGGTATGTACGGCTCGGTCGCCGCTTATGGTTGTGGTCTGGAGCGGTGGAGCGTCACGTCCGCGCAGAAGGAGGACGGCGCCCGGCGCCACCTGCGCCGGCAGGACGGGCCCGCCTGGGCGGGCCCGCAGGAATCAGAACTGCAGGCCACCCTCGCGGGCGGCGTCGGCCAGCGCCTTGATGCGGCCGTGGTAGCGGTAGCCCGAGCGGTCGAAGGCGACCTTCTCGATGCCCGCAGCCTTGGCGCGCTCGGCGATGATCTTGCCCACCTTGGCGGCGGCGTCGATGTTCTTGCCGTTCTTCAGGCCTTCCTTGACGTCGGCCTGCAGGGTGTTGGCGGCGGCGATGACCTTGCTGCCGTCGGCGGTGAACAGCTGCGCGTAGACGTGCTGGCCGGTACGCAGCACCGACAGGCGCGGCACGCCTAGCTTGCGGATGTGGGCCCGGGTCGACTTGGCGCGGCGCAGGCGGGCGTCGTTCTTGATGCTCATGGTGTTTGACCTCGTGGAAGCGGATCGGCTCTGGGACCAGCCGGTCCGACGCCTCGGCGCCGGACCGGAAGGCCTTAGGCCTTCTTGGCTTCCTTGCGGATGATGACTTCGTCGGAGTACTTCACGCCCTTGCCCTTGTACGGCTCCGGCGGACGGAAGGCGCGGATCTTGGCCGCCACTTCACCGACGCGCTGCTTGTCGGCGCCCTGGACCAGGATCTCGGTCTGGCTCGGGGTCGACAGGGTGATGCCTTCCGGCGCCTGGAACACGACCGGGTGCGAGAAACCGAGCGACAGGCTCAGGTCCTTGCCCTGCATCGCGGCGCGGTAACCGACGCCCACCAGCTCGAGCTTGCGCTCGAAGCCCTCGGAAACGCCCTTGACCATGTTGGCCAGGATCGCGCGGACGGTGCCCGCCAGCGGGATCAGCGAGTCATCGTTGGCCGACAGGATGGCGTTGCCGTCCTCGATGGAGATCTGCACGCCGGCCGGCTTGGCCAGCGACAGGGTGCCCTTCGGACCCTTGGCGCTGACGCTGGTGTCCTGGATGTTCAGTTCGACGCCCTTCGGCAGGGCGATCGGCTTCTTGGCTACGCGGGACATGTCGTCGTAACTCCTTCGCTTAGGCCACGTAGCACAGGACTTCGCCGCCGACGCCGGCGTTGCGCGCCTGCTTGTCGGTCATGATGCCCTGGGAGGTGGAGATGATGGCCACGCCGAGGCCGCCCAGGACCTTCGGCAGTTCGCTCTTGCCGCGGTACATGCGCAGGCCCGAGCGCGAAGCGCGCTTCAGCTGCTCGATGACCGGACGGCCTTCGAAGTACTTCAGCACGATCTCGAGTTCGGCCTTGTTGTTCTCGCCCTGGATGACGCGCAGGTCGGAGATGTAGCCCTCGTCCTTCAGGACGGTGGCGATGGCAACCTTGATCTTGGAGGACGGCAGCTTCACCGTCGGCTTGCCCACAGCGGCCGCATTCTTGATGCGGACCAGCATGTCGGCGATGGGATCAGTCATGCTCATGAGTGGTTCCTTGAGTGCACCGATATCCGCTTTCGCGAAATCTGGATTGTGTCCCGGGAGAGGCCGGGCCCTTGCCGCGACGACCCGGGACGGCCGGGGCGAAGCCGGGGATTATAGCGCAAGGAACCGGCCTTGGGGGCCGGCTCCATGCCTGTTGCCTGGACCGGGCGGCCGGGGCCGCCCTGCCCGCTTACCAGCTGGCCTTGCGCAGGCCGGGCACGTCGCCACGCATGGTGGCTTCGCGCAGCTTGTTGCGGCCGAGGCCGAACTTGCGGTAGACGCCGCGCGGACGGCCCGACAGCTCGCAGCGGTTGCGCTGGCGGCTCGGCGAAGAGTCGCGCGGCAGCTTCTGCAGCTTGGTCGCGGCTTCGATCTTCTCTTCGTAGGAAGCGGTCTGCGAGGCGACGATCTTCTTCAGCTCCTCGCGCTTGGCCGCGTACTTCTTGGCCAGCTTCTCCCGCTTCGCGTCGCGGTTGACCATGGAGGTCTTTGCCATGTTCTGTGACCCTTAGTTGCGGAACGGGAACTTGAACGCTTCGAGCAGCGCCTTGGCTTCGGCGTCGGTCTTGGCGGTCGTGGTGATCGCGATGTCCATGCCGCGGATGGCGTCGACGGCGTCGAAATCGATCTCCGGGAAGATGATCTGCTCCTTGACGCCCATGTTGAAGTTGCCACGGCCGTCGAACGAACGGCCCGACACGCCGCGGAAGTCGCGGACGCGCGGCAGCGACACGCTGATCAGGCGGTCCAGGAACTCGAACATGGTGTCGCGGCGCAGGGTCACCTTGCAGCCGATCGGCCAGCCGTCGCGGATCTTGAACGAGGCCACCGAGACGCGGGCCTTGGTCGTCACCGGCTTCTGGCCGGAGATCTTGGCCAGGTCGGCGACGGCGTTTTCCAGCACCTTCTTGTTGGCAGCCGCCTCGCCCACGCCCATGTTGAGCGTGATCTTGACGAGCTTGGGGACTTGCATCGGATTGGTGTAGCCGAACTTCTTCATCAGAGCCGGCACCACTTCTTCCTTGTAGATCTTTTCGAGCCGCGTGGTCATTGCTTCATTCCTCAGGCGTCGAGCGCCTCACCACTGGAGCGGAACACACGCAGTTTGCGTCCATCCTCCAGGACCTTGTACCCGATGCGCTCGCCCTTGCCGGTGGCGGGGTTGAGCGGCATCACGTTGGAAATGTGGATCGAGGCTTCGCGCTCGACCACGCCGCCGGCGATGCCCGCCTGCGGGTTCGGCTTGGTGTGCCGCTTGACCAGGTTCACGTTGGAGACGACCACGCGGTCGCCATCGACGCGGATGACCTCGCCCTGCTTGCCCTTGTCCTTGCCGGTAGTGACCACGACCTGGTCACCCTTCTTGATACGGTTTGCCATGTCTGCTTCCTCCGCTCAGAGCACTTCAGGCGCGAGCGAGACGATCTTCATGAACTTCTCGGAACGCAGCTCACGGGTCACCGGTCCGAAGATACGGGTGCCGATCGGCTCCTGCTTGTTGTTCAGCAGGACGGCGGCGTTGCCGTCGAAGCGGATCAGCGAGCCGTCCGGACGGCGAACGCCCTTCCGGGTGCGGACCACGACGGCGTCGTAGACCTCGCCCTTCTTGACCTTGCCGCGCGGAATCGCTTCCTTGACGGTCACCTTGATGATGTCGCCGATGCCGGCGTAGCGGCGCTTCGAGCCGCCCAGCACCTTGATGCACATCAGTTCCTTGGCGCCCGAGTTGTCGGCCACATCGAGGTAGCTCTGCATCTGGATCATGATTCAGATCTCCCTTATTCGGCCGCGCGGGTGACGATTTCCACCACGCGCCAGTTCTTGGTCTTGGACAGCGGCGCGATCTCGGTCACGCGCACCACGTCGCCTTCGTTGCAGCTGTTGTCCGCATCGTGGGCGTGGAGCTTGGTCGAGCGCTTGATGTACTTGCCGTACAGCGGGTGCTTGACCTGACGCTCGACCAGGACGGTCACCGTCTTGTCCATCTTGTTGCTGATCACGCGGCCTTCGACCGTGCGCAGCTGCTTGTTGTTGTCGCTCATCGCTGCGATCCCTTACTGGTTGCTGCCGAGCAGGGTCTTCACGCGAGCAATCTCGCGGCGCACCCGGCGGGTTTCGTGGGTCTTCGACAGCTGGCCGGTCGCCTTCTGCATGCGCAGGGAGAACTGCTCCTTGCGCAGCTCCAGCAGGTGGGCCTTCAGCTCGTCGGCCGACTTTTCACGGAGTTCGTTGATCGTAGCCATTAGCGCACCGTACGGGTCACGAAGGTGGTGGTGACCGAGAGCTTGGCAGCCGCCAGGCGGAAGGCCTCGCGCGCCTGTTCCTCGGGCACACCCTCGATTTCATAGATCATGCGGCCGGGCTGGATCTGGGCGACCCAGTACTCGACGTTACCCTTACCGGAGCCCATTCGGACTTCGATCGGCTTCTGGGTGATCGGCTTGTCCGGGAACACGCGGATCCACATCTTGCCGCCGCGCTTGACGTAGCGGCTGATCGTGCGGCGGGCCGCTTCGATCTGGCGCGCGGTCAGGCGCCCGTGGGCGGTGGCCTTCAGGCCGTACTCGCCGAAGGACACGGCGTTGGCGCTCCAGCTCAGGCCCTCGTTACGGCCCTTGAACTGCTTGCGGAACTTGGTTCGCTTGGGTTGCAACATCGCCGTTACCTCGCTTCACGTGCGGGACGGGAGGGACGCTCGCGGTCACCACGCTCGGCGCGCGGGCTGCTGGCTTCTTCCTGCTTCTCCTGTCCGACCTGGGCGAAGTCGAAGATCTCGCCCTTGTAGACCCATACCTTGATGCCGATCACACCATAGGTGGTGTGGGCTTCGGCAAAGCCGTAGTCGATGTCCGCGCGCAGGGTATGCAGCGGCACGCGGCCTTCGCGGTACCACTCCGAACGGGCGATCTCGGCGCCGTTCAGGCGGCCGGCGACGTTGACCTTGATGCCCAGGGCACCCAGGCGCATCGCGTTGCCGACGGCGCGCTTCATCGCGCGGCGGAACATGATGCGGCGCTCCAGCTGCTGCGCGATCGACTCGGCGACCAGCTGCGCGTCGAGCTCCGGCTTGCGGACCTCGGTCACGTTGATGTGCGCCGGGACGCCCATCAGCTCGGACACTTCCTTGCGCAGCTTCTCGATGTCCTCGCCGCGCTTGCCGATCACCACGCCCGGGCGGGCGGTGTGGATCGTCACGCGAGCGGTCTTCGCCGGACGCTCGATCAGGATCTTGCTGATGCCGGCCTGCGCCAGCTTCTTGCGAAGCATGTCACGGACCTTCAGGTCGGCCGCCAGGTACTGGGCGTATTCGCCCTTGTCGGCGTACCACTTGGAGTTCCAGTCCTTGGCAATGCCCAGGCGGATGCCGGTGGGATGAACTTTGTGACCCATATTACTTGCCCTCTCCCACGACGACGGTGATGTGGCTGGTCCGCTTGAGGATGCGGGTGCCGCGGCCCTTCGCACGCGCCATGAAGCGCTTCAGGGTCGGGCCCTCGTCGACCATGATGGTCTTGACCTTCAGCGCGTCGACGTCGGCGCCCTGGTTGTTCTCGGCGTTGGCGATGGCCGACTCGACGACCTTCTTGATCAGGGCGGCGGCCTTCTTGTCCGAGAACTTCAGCAGGTTGACGGCGCGTTCGGCCGGCAGGCCACGCACCTGGTCGGCGACCAGGCGGGCCTTCTGCGGGGAGATGCGCGCGGTGCGCAGGATGGCTTTCGCTTCCATTGTCATCTCTCCTTACTTCGACTTCTTGTCGCCGCCGTGACCCTTGAAGGTCCGGGTGACGGCGAACTCGCCGAGCTTGTGGCCGACCATGTTCTCGTTCACGAGGACCGGGACATGGTTCTTGCCGTTATGCACGGCGATGGTGAATCCCACCATTTCCGGCAGGATCATGGAACGGCGCGACCAGGTCTTGATCGGCTTCTTGGTGCCGCCCGCGGCCTCCACCTTCTTGATGAGGTGGTGATCGACGAACGGGCCTTTCTTGAGGGAACGTGGCATGGTCGATTAGCCCCTACGATCGCGGACGATGAACTGCTGGGTGCGCTTGTTCTTGCGCGTCTTGTAACCCTTGGTCGGGACACCCCACGGGGTGACCGGATGCGGGTTGCCCTGGCCGGCCTTGGCCTCACCACCACCGTGCGGGTGGTCGACCGGGTTCATGGCCGCACCGCGGACGGTCGGGCGCACGCCGCGCCAACGCTTGGCGCCGGCCTTGCCCAGCTTCTCCAGGTTGTGCTCGTCGTTGCCGACCTCGCCGATGGTGGCGCGGCACTCGGCCGGGACCTTGCGCATCTCGCCCGAACGCAGGCGGAGCAGCGCGTAGGTGCCTTCGCGGGCGACCAGCTGCACGCCGGCGCCGGCGGCGCGGGCGATCTGCGCGCCCTTGCCCGGCTTCAGCTCGATGCAGTGCACCGTGGTGCCGACCGGGATGTTGCGCAGCGGCAGGGTGTTGCCGGCCTTGATCGGGGCGTCGGAACCGGCGATCACCTGGTCACCGGCCTTCAGGCCCTTCGGGGCGATGATGTAGCGGCGCTCGCCGTCGACGTAGCACAGCAGGGCGATGTGCGCGGTGCGGTTCGGGTCGTACTCGATCCGCTCGACGCGCGCGACGATGCCTTCCTTGTTGCGCTTGAAGTCGATGAGGCGGTAGTGCTGCTTATGGCCGCCACCGACGTGGCGCGTGGTGATGCGGCCGTGGTGGTTGCGACCACCGGTCTTGCTCTGCTTCTCGAGCAGCGCGGCGTGCGGGGCACCCTTGTGGAGGTCCGGGGTGACCACGCGGACCGCGGAGCGGCGGCCGGCAGAGGTGGGCTTGAACTTCATCAATGGCATGGGATCACCCTCAGGCCTTCGCGGACACGTCGATGCTCTGGCCGTCGGCCAGGCGCACGTACGCCTTACGCCAGTCGCCGCGGCGACCGGAACGGAAGCGGAAGGACTTGTTCTTGCCCTTCACGTTGACGACGTTGACCGACTCGACCTTGACGTCGAACAGCTGTTCCACGGCGGCCTTCACGTCGGCCTTGGTGGCGTCGTTCGAAACTTCGAACACGTACTGGTTGCTGACTTCCTGCAGCCGGGCGGTCTTCTCGGACACGCGCGGCGCGAGCAGCACGCTGAAAACTTTCTCGTTGGCGCTCATGCCAGCCACTCCTCGACCTTCTTGACCGCTTCGGCGGTGATCAGCACGGAATCGGCGCCAACCAGGGCGACCGGATCCAGGCCCTGCACGTCGCGGACCTGCACGTACGGCAGGTTGCGCGCCGACAGGAACAGGTTCTCGGACGCGTCCTCGGTGACGATCAGCGGGCGCTTGCCCAGCTCCAGGCCGGCCAGCTTCTCGACCAGGCCCTTGGTCTTGGCGGCGTCGACGTCGAACGACTCGACGACCTTCAGGCGGCCCTGGCGGTTGAGCTCCGACAGGATCGAGCTGATCGCGGCGCGGTACTGCTTGCGGTTGACCTTCTGCACGAAGCTGCGCGGCTTCGCCGCGAAGGCCACGCCGCCGCCGACGAAGATCGGAGCGGTCAGGGCGCCGTGGCGGGCGCCGCCACCCTTCTGCTTCTTCGACTTCTTGGTGGTCCCGTTGACCTCGGCGCGGGTCTTCTGCGCCTTGGTGCCGGAGCGGCCGGCGGCCTGGTAGGCCACCACGACCTGGTGGACCAGGTCCTCGCTGAATTCGCGGCCGAACACGGCGTCGGAGACCGACAGCTTGTTGGCGCTACCCGTAATGGTGAGTTCCATGGTGATTCTCCTTACGCCTTGCTCGCCGGGCGCACGACCACGTCGCCACCCGGGGCACCCGGGACGGCGCCGCGAACGGCGATCAGGCCACGCTCGGCATCGACGCGAACCACTTCCAGGTTCTGCGCGCTCTGCGTTTCGGCGCCCATGTGGCCGGACATCTTCTTGCCCGGGAACACGCGGCCCGGCGTCTGGCGCTGGCCGATCGAACCCGGAGCGCGGTGGCTCAGCGAGTTACCGTGGGTGGCGTCACCCATGGTGAAGTTGTGGCGCTTGATCGTGCCCTGGAAGCCCTTGCCCTTGGTTACGCCCTGTACGTCGACGATCTGGCCCACCTCGAAGATGTCGGCCTTGATCTCGCCGCCAACGGCGAAGTCACCGATCTTGTCGTCGGCGACGCGGAACTCCCACAGGCCGCGCCCGGCTTCGACCTTGGCCTTGGCATAGTGGCCGGCCAGCGGCTTGTTGACCAGCGCGGCGCGGCGCGTGCCAGTGGTGACCTGGACGGCGCTGTAGCCGTCGACTTCGACGGTCTTGATCTGGGTGATGCGGTTCGGGGTGGCCTCGATCAGGGTCACCGGGACGGAACGGCCATCCTCGGTGAAGACGCGGCTCATGCCGGCCTTGCGGCCGACCAGACCCAACGAATACTTCTTCGTCATGTCGGCAGTCCTCAGGCGAGCTTGATCTGGACGTCGACGCCAGCCGCGAGTTCGAGCTTCATCAGCGCGTCCACGGTCTTGTCGTTGGGGTCGACGATGTCGAGCACGCGCTTGTGCGTGCGGGTCTCGTACTGGTCACGCGCATCCTTGTCGGCATGCGGCGAAACGAGAATGGTGTAACGTTCGATCTTGGTCGGCAGCGGGATCGGGCCACGCACCTGCGCGCCGGTCCTCTTGGCCGTTTCGACGATCTCGCTGGCCGAGCGGTCGATCAGACGGTGATCGAACGCCTTGAGCCGAATCCGGATCTTTTGGTCCGCCATGACGGAGTTCCTTCGTTAAAAGAGCGACGGGCGCGGCCTCTGGGATGCCTGCCCCGGTATTAGGTTCCTGTTCGTCCGCCAGGCCAGGGCCCTTTGGACAGGCACCGGCACTGCCAGCACCCAAAAGCGCGGGCAGGCCAGCGAGCCGGCCTGCCCAGACGGAAAAGTATAGAACGCGTAAATATGCGCGTCAACAGCCAATCCGGCCGTTCCACGCGCGATACGGTACGCGACCCTTCCCTGTCCGGCGAACACGAGGCACTTCCTGTGCCTCTTTTCGCTGTAAGGTCGCCGCCCACCCAGGGGGCGGCGACCATAACTTGTTGAATTACTTGATGATCTTGGAGACCACGCCGGCGCCGACGGTACGGCCGCCTTCGCGGATCGCGAAGCGCAGGCCCTCGTCCATCGCCACCGGGTTGATCAGCGACACCGCCATCTTCACGTTGTCGCCCGGCATCACCATCTCCACGCCCTCCGGCAGCTGGACGGCGCCAGTGATGTCGGTGGTGCGGAAGTAGAACTGCGGACGGTAGCCCTTGAAGAACGGGGTGTGACGGCCGCCCTCGTCCTTCGACAGCACGTACACCTCGGCCTCGAAGTCGGTGTGCGGGGTGATCGTGCCCGG
Organism: Pseudoxanthomonas sp. J35; assembly: GCF_000513995.1. Taxonomy (GTDB): domain Bacteria; phylum Pseudomonadota; class Gammaproteobacteria; order Xanthomonadales; family Xanthomonadaceae; genus Pseudoxanthomonas. Next base: position 95 of record NZ_AZVB01000027.1, on the reverse strand, counting down.
CTTGGCCAGCACCTGGCCACGCTCGACCTCGTCACGCTTGGTGCCGCGCAGCAGCAGGCCCGCGTTGTCGCCCGCCTGGCCCTGGTCCAGCAGCT
>NZ_AZVB01000026.1 GCF_000513995.1 Pseudoxanthomonas sp. J35 | reverse complement strand
CCTCAAACAGTTGTGGCGATATCGCAGCCGCGCCTGGGCGTTACGCGCCTGGAAGCAGTGGAAGCGCCGGGCCCTGCGCAGCGGGCTGGAGCCGCTGAAGATCTTCGTCCGGCGCCTGGAGCCCTACCTGCCCGGCATCCTGGCCCACTGCCGGTGGCCGCTGGGCACCAACCTGGTCGAGGGCATCAACAACAAGATCAAGGTCATCAAGCGCATGGCCTACGGCTTCCGCGATGACGCCTACTTCTTCCTCAAGATCCGGGCGGCCTTCCCCGGAGTTGGGAGATGAACCAAAGAAAAAGGCCCGCGAGACGAACCTCGCGGGCCCTGGTCCTGGAACGTCAGCCCTGTTTGGCAGGGGCCGGCGCGGCGGCGGCCGGCGCCTCCCAGCCGCACTGGCGGCCCTGGTTCTGCTGCTTCAGCCACTCCTGCAGCGGCGCGAAGTACTCGAGCACCGCGCCGCCGTCGATCTGCTCGCTGCCGGTCAGCTCCTTGAGCGTGGCCTGCCACGGCTGGCTGGCGCCGCGCGCGAGCATCGCCTGGAACTTCCTGCCGGCCTCGGGGTTGCCGTAGAACGTGCACTGGTACAGCGGGCCGGTGTGCCCGGCGGCCTCGCACAGCGACTTGTAGAACTGGAACTGCAGCAGGTGCGCCAGGAAGTAGCGCGTGTACGGGGTGTTGCCCGGCACGTGGTACTTGGCGCCCGGATCGAAGAACTCCTCGCCGCGCGCGCCGGCCGGGGCCACGCCCTGGTACTTGGCCTTCAGCTGCCACCAGGCGGCGTTGTAGTTGTCCGGGGTGATGGAGCCGTCGAACACGCCCCAGCGCCAGCGGTCGATCATCAGGCCGAACGGCAGGAACGCGACCTTGGCCAGGGCCATGCGCATCTGCTCGTTGATCAGCGCCTCCCGGGTCTGCTGCTGCGCGTTGACCAGGCCGATCGATTCCAGGTACTTCGGCGTCATCGCCAGCACGATGGTGTCGCCGATGGCCTCGTGGAAGCCGTCGTTGGCGCCGTTCTGGAACAGCGGCGGCTGCGGGTTGTAGGCCAGGTCGTAGTAGAGGTGGCCCAGCTCGTGGTAGAGCGTGGTGAACTCTTCCTCGTTCGGCTTGATGCACATCTTGATGCGCACGTCGCCTTCCATGTCCATGTCCCAGGCGCTGGCGTGGCAGACCACGTCGCGGTCCAGCGGCTTGATGAACTGGCTGCGTTCCCAGAAGGTCTTCGGCAGTTCCGGCATGCCCAGCGACACGTAGAAGTCCTGCGCGCGCTCGGTCATCTTCTTCGCGATCGCCAGCCGTGCCTCGCGCTCGGCCTCGAAGCTGGCGCGGGCATCCGGGTTGGCGCCACGCTTCTGCTGCGCCGCGCGCAGTTCCTGCTGGTACTGCTTCTCCAGCGCGGCGGTGATGTCCAGGTCGCCGGCGCCCGGGTAGGGCTGCAGCATGTCCCAGAGGTTGCCCCAGTCCTGCTGCCACATGTTGCCGGTCAGGTGCGCCGGCAGCAGGCCGCCGGCGACCTGGCCCTTCTCCACGCCGTAGGTCTGCTGCAGCTTGTCGCGGGTGTAACAGTGCAGCTGCTCGTACAGCGGCCGGACCTGCTCCCACAGGCGGTCGGTCTCGGCGGCGAACGCGTCCGGGTCCATGTCGTAGGCGCTGCGCCACATCGCGCCGGCGTTGGCGTAGCCCTGCTCGCGGGCGCCTTCGTTGACCAGCTCGACGAAGCGGGCGTAGTCGTTGCGCATCGAAATGGCGATGGAGTGCCAGCCCTGCCAGGCGTCGAGCTGGGCGTCGTAGTCGCGGCTGGAGCGCAGCACGTCCTCGAGGTCGCCGAGCTGGCGGCAGTTCTTCGCGTCGCCTTCGCCGGTGCAATAGGTGCCGGCGCCGTACGCGCCTTCCATGCGGGTGGCGATAGTGGTCAGCTCGCCGAGCTTGGCCGGGTCCTTCGGTGCCGGCATCGGCGTCTGCAGCTTGAGCAGGGCCAGGGTGCGGCGGCTGTCCTCGGACATCGGCTGGCCTTCGAACTTCGCGGCCTGCTCGATCCAGGAATTGAGCTTGGTCAGGGCGCGCTCGTTGGCCTTGGCGGCCACGCGCTGGCTGTCCTCGTTGATGTAGGTCTGCGAGAGCCACTGCGCGGAGGTCTGCTCCGGCATGTCGGCCTTGAACTCGGCGTTGATGCGGGCGACGAACTCGTCGGCGGTCTCGGTGCCGGCCTTGCCGGAGGTACCGGTTTCACCCGGCGAGGCTTCCTTCTTGCAGGCGGACAGGGAGAGCACGCCCGCGGCGATGGCGAGCGGCAGCAGGAGATGGCGGTGTTTCACGTGGGACCCCGGGTGGATTGCAGTCCCGGGAGGCTAGTGGCTCGGGCCCGGCCCCGCAACCTGGCGCGGCGCCGCGGCGGCCACGAGGCCTTGCGGGTCCTGCACGCACCCGGCGGACAGGTCCTGCGCGGGATCGTAGAGGGCGGTGCGGACCTGCATCAGGCCGAGCACGGACGAGAACAGCTTGTCGTGGTCCGCCGGCCGGGTGGCGCGCTCGCGCAGGCATGCCAGATCGAGCCCGCGGTGGGCGGCGAAGCCTGCCGAGAACCACATCACCATCGGTACCCGGGTCTGCTGCTCGGGTGCGATCGCCCGCGGCATCCCGTGCAGGTACAGGCCCTTCTCGCCCAGCGATTCGCCGTGGTCGGACAGGTAGATCATCGCCGTGTCGTAGTCCTCCATGCTGCCGAGCGTGTCGACCAGGCGGGCGAGCACGTGGTCGGCGTAGAGCACCGCGTTGTCGTAGCTGTTGACGATCTGTTCGCGGCTGCACCTCCCGAGGTCGGCGCTGTCGCAGGTTGGCGTGTAGCGGCGGAACGCGGGTGGATAGCGTTCGAAGTAGCTGGGGCCGTGGTTGCCGAGCGGGTGCAGCACCACCACGCGGTCGCCCTGGCGGGCGCGGACCCGCTCGGGGAGGCGGTCGAGCAGGATCTCGTCCAGGCAGCGGCCGCCGGCGCACAGCGAAGGATCGGTGGCGTCGTCGAGGCGGTCGGTTTCCAGGCCCTCGCATACGCCCTTGCAGCCGGACTGGTTGTCGCGCCACAGCGTCGCCACGCCGGCATGCTCGAGCACGTGCAGCAGCGACTGGTGGCCACGGATGCGTGCCTCGTCGTAGCCACGGCGGCCCCACGGCGAGAACATGCACGGCAGCGAGATCTCGGTGGCGGTCCCGCAGGCCTGCACGTCGGGGAAGTTGAGCACGCCGATCCGCTGCAGTTCGGGGGTGGTCTGGCGCGCGTAACCATTCAGGCCCCAGTTCTCCGCACGCACGGTTTCGCCGACCACGATCACCAGCAGGCGCGGGCGCGCGCCAGCCGCGCGCGGGATGGCGCGTGCATCCAGGCCGATCGGGGCCTTCGCCTCGTGCCGGACCGGACCGTCGCCCTGCAGGGCGCGCGGCAGTCCGACCAGGATGTTGGCGGGGGTGGCCAGGTAGCGCACCTCGCGGTGGCCGCGCAGCAGCGAGGACACGTCCTGCGGCGCGAGCAGGGCGCCGGCGGCGATCGCGGCCAGCGTCACCAGCAGGAAGCCGGCGCGACGCAGCAGCGCGCACGGCAGGCGGTACGCCCTCAACCGCACCCGCCACAGCAACCACAGCGCTGGCATCGCCAGCGCAGACGGCCACAGCAGCGAGGCGGTGAGCAGTTCGCCGGACTCCTTGACGTCGGTAGCGAGCACGTTGCGCAGCATGTCCACGTCCAGGTAGATGTGGTAGCGGCCCATGTAATGCGCCGCCGCCAGCGCCATCGGCACGAGCACGGAGACCACGACGCGCGCGTTCCAGCGCCACGCCAGCAGTCCCAGCAGCAGCCCGTGGACTCCCGCCAGCAGCAGCAACAGCGCGGCCGCGAAGCGCACGCTGCCCGGGTGCACGGCCAGCGCATCGCGCCAGAACACGCCGTTGCAGGCCACGACGAAGAAGAGGGTCGTCCAGGCCAGCAGCGCCTCGGTCGACATCGACGGGCGCCAGTGCCGCCACGCGGTCCGGGCCGGCAGGGCCGGGCGACGCAGGATCCAGGTGCTCACGCGTGCGGTACCCCTGCTTGGGCGCGCGCGGCGCAGGCCTGGAAGACGGCGAACAGGCCCAGTGAAACCAGCCAGCACACGGCCAGCGTGGCCACGTCATGCGAGGCGAAATGCGCGCCACGCAGCTGCTGGGCCAGGCCGAACGCCAGGCCGGCCCCCAGCCCCACGGCCAGCCCGTGCCAGCGCCAGCGTGGCCGGCCCAGCAGGGCGGCGAAGTAGAGCGCGACCCACGCGTAGCCGGCGCTGGCATGGCCCGCCGGGTAGCAACCACCATGCGTCGCGCCCGCCGCAGTCGCGCCGTAGCGTGCGAGGTCCCAGGGGCAGTCGAGCGGGGACACCTGCTTGAGCAGCGACACCGTGCCGCTGCCAAGGGCGACGGCGAGCAGCAGGTACAGCAGAGGCTGGCGTAGCGACGTCCGCCCGGGGCGGCGGCGTGCATGCAGGTACAGGGCGATCACGCCGAGCCAGGCCAGCGCGCTGGCTACCTTGCCGCCGCGGTGGATCAGCTCGCTGGTCAGCCAGTGCCCGCGCAACGCCCAGCGACCGCCTTCGAGGTGGAACAGCAGGTCGGCCAGCCAGCGGTCGCCACCTTGCATCAGCAGGGCGCTGGCAAGCGCCGCGGCAAGCAGCGGCCAGGCCAGGTGACCGAGCAGGAAGCCACGGGGCAGCGGCGGGACGCAGGGGCGATCGGGTGCGGGTGTGACGGACCGGGGACTCATGGGGGGCGCTGCTGGAAAGGCGCGCCCATGCTGGTGGCCCGGCTGTCGGAGAGGGGTCGGAACCAGGTTGCCCCGCGGTTAAGCGCGGGGCCGCGTTCACGCGGCCGACGGGAACGGCCGATGCCGCTGCCATTTCCGACCGGATTCCGACATCCGCGGGTTTACCATGGGGCCTCGCAACGCAGGACACCTGGCATGCGCCTGCTGGTGATCGAGGACAACCGGCAACTGGTGGCAAACCTGTTCGAATACTTCGAAGCGCGCGGCCATGTGCTCGACGCGGCTCCGGACGGCGCTACCGGGCTGCACCTGGCGACCAGCCAGGCCTACGACGCGCTGGTCGTGGACTGGATGCTGCCGCGCATGGACGGGGCGGAAGTGCTGCGCCGGCTGCGCCAGCAGCACCATTGCGAGACCCCCGCGATCATGCTCACCGCGCGCGACGAACTGCCGGACAAGATCGCCGGCTTCCGCGCCGGCGCCGACGACTACCTGACCAAGCCCTTCGACCTGCCGGAGCTGGAGATCCGCCTGGAGGCGCTGCTGCTGCGCGCGCATGGCCGCGCGCAGCGGAAGGTGCTGCAGGTGGAGGACCTGGTGCTGGACCTGTCGACCCTGGAGGCGCGCCGCGGCGGCCGCCTGCTGCACCTGTATCCGGCCTGCCGCAAGCTGCTGGAGACGCTGATGCGCGCAAGCCCGGCGGCGGTCAGCCGCGGCGAACTGGAGTATTCGCTGTGGGGCGACGAGCCGCCCGAGGGCGACCTGCTGCGCTCGCACGTGTACGAGCTGCGTCGCGTCGTCGACGGCCCGTTCGAACGCAAGCTGATCCAGACCCTGCCGCGGGTCGGCTATCGCCTCGCGGCCGTGGCCGGGGAGCGGCTGGATGGTTGAAGCCGCGCGCCGGGCAAAGTCGCTGCGCCGGCGCATGGTGGCGTGGCTGCTGGCGTTCTCGGCGCTGATCTCGGTGCTGGTGTTCGCGGTCGGCACCCATGTCCACGAGCATGCCGAGCACGCGGCCTGGCGGGCGCTGCTGCGCTCGGAGCTGGCCGCGATCGAGGAACACAGTGCGCGCGATCCGTCCTACCGCTGGCAGGATTCGGACACCCTGCGCCTGTTCCGCCTCGACGGCAGCCAGCCGGTGCCGGAGGGCCTGCGCGGGCTGCACGACGGATTGCACGACAACGTCCACCTCGACGGGCGGCTTAGCGTGGTGATGATCCGTCCAAGCCAGCGCTTCGGCCGGCTGGCACTGGCACTCGACATCGAGGACTTCCACGAACTGGAATCCTTCGCCGAGCGTTCCGCGGTGCTGGCCGGAGCGGTATTGATCGTGGTCGCCGGCCTGGCCGCCTGGCTGGGTGTGGGACGCCTGGTCCGGCCCCTGGCCCTGTTCGCCGACGACATCGGCCGCCTGCGCGCCGGTGCGCAGGCGCAGCGGGTAGAAGTGCCGGCGGGCGGCAGTTCCGAGCTCTACGTGATCGCCGATGCGCTCAACGCCTACCTGAAGCGCAACGACCAGTTCGTGCAGCGCGAGCGCGTCTTCATCACCACCGCCAGCCACGAGCTGCGCACGCCGGTGGCGGTGATCGTCGGCGCCGCCGGCCTGGCCCTGGACAACCCGGAGCTGCCGCCAATGGCGCGGCAGCAGTTGCAGCGGGTCCTGCACACCGCCCAAGGCGTGGAGCAGCTGATCCAGCTGCTGCTGGTGCTGGCGCGGGACCCGCGGCGCCTGCCCGCGCTGTCCGAACGGATCGAGCTGGACCAGGTGGTGCGGCAGGTCGTGGACGACCATGCCCACCTGCTGGGCGACAAGCAGTTGGCCATCGAGTTCGGCGCGTTGTCGCCGTGCGTGATCCTCGCCCCGCCGGGGGTGGTGGAGGCGGCGATCGGCAACCTCCTGCGCAATGCGGTCGAGAACAGCGACCGCGGAGTGGTACGGGTGTCGCTGACGGCCGATGCGGTGGCGACGATCGAGGACCCGGGCCATGGCATGGCGCCCGAGGAAATCAGCACGATCCACGCCCGCCTGGCCCGGGCGGGAGGCGAGGGCCAGGCACCCGGGATCGGGCTGGAGTTGATCGCGCGGCTGTGCGAGCACCTGGGCTGGAAGTTGGCGTTCGCGCCCCGGCAGCCGCAAGGTACGGAGGCGACCCTCGACCTGGGCCGCTCGCGGCCCCGCGAAGGCGCCTGAGCCGGCGATTCGTCCCGTAGAGCGGGGCTTGCCCCGCTGCTTTCCGCGCGGCCTGGGACCAGGCGTGGGAGCCTCGTAGCCCGGGTAAGCGCAGCGCACCCGGAGTGTGGGGGCATGGGATGTCAGGCGAGGGGCAGCAGCCCGTGCTCGGCCAGCCACTGCTGCGCGTCGTCCGCGTCCTGCTCGAACCACGCCCTGGTCGAACCCAGCCGGTACGTGTAACCCCACGCATCCATGTCCGCCATCAGCCGTTCGCTGCCGACGCCGGGCAGCTGGCCGGCGAGGACGATCTGCAGGTAGCAGGTGGCGTCCTCCTCGGGCACCGAATCGGTGGCGTCGGTGTGGACCTGGGCGCGGCGCTCGGGCGGCAGCACGATCAGGTGGCAGGCCTCGTGCAGCATCGAGTGCACCGGGGTGTCACCGCGCACGTAGACGGTGCTGCCGATGATCCCGGCCTCCGGTTCGCCCCAGTAGCTGCCGGGGATCGGTGCGCCGGCCGGCACCTGCTCGAGCACCAGGTCGTAGCGGGCGAGCAGGGCGGCCGCGTCGGCCACGGAGATGTCGTCCAGGCGGAGGACGGTGGAGGGATCGGGAGCGGTCATCGGTGCGTCAGGCGCGGGCGCAGGGCGAACATGGGAAGTCGCGGGCCGCCCGGCACCACGCGATGCACGGCAGGTGCCTGCGCGTTCCTGCCGGTCAGGGAACAGGCGGGCACGCTGGCGCGTCCCCGCCGGGCCAGGTCAGTTGGCCGGGCCTTCCGGCAGGGCCACCGAGATGTCGAGCACGTCGTGGTCGCCGTCCTTGATCAGGTCGACCTTGACCGCGTCCACGTCGACGTTGACGTACTTCTTGATCACCTCCAGCAGTTCCCGCCGCAGCAGCGGCAGGTAGTCCGGGGCGCCGCGGCTGCTGCGCTCCTGGGCGATGATGATCTGCAGGCGGTTCTTGGCCGTCTCGGCGGTGTTCTTCTTGGACTTCAGGAAGTCGAACAGGCCCATGCTCAACCTCCGAACAACTTGCTGAAGAAGCCCTTCTTCTCCAGGGTGGTGAAGCGCATCGGACGGTCCTCCCCGAGCAGGCGGGCGACCGCGTCGTCGTAGGCCTGGCCGGCCTCCGATTCGGTCTCCAGGATCACCGGCTCGCCCTTGTTGGAGGCGTTGAGCACGTCGGTCGACTCGGGGATCACGCCCAGCGCCTTCAGGCCCAGCACCTCCTCCACGTCGGCGATGCTCAGCATCTCGCCGCTGGCCACGCGCGCCGGGCTGTAGCGGGTCAGCAGCAGGTGCGCCGGCAGCGGTTCGCCGGCTTCGGCGTGGCGGGTCTTGGAGTCGAGCAGGCCGATGATGCGGTCGGAGTCGCGCACCGAGGACACTTCCGGGTTGACCACGACCACCGCCTTGTCGGCGAAGTACATGGCCAGGAACGCGCCCTTCTCGATGCCGGCCGGCGAGTCGCAGACGATGTATTCGAAGCCGTCGGCGGCCAGGTCCTTGAGCACCTTCTCCACGCCTTCCTTGGTCAGGGCGTCCTTGTCGCGGGTCTGCGAGGCGGCCAGCACGTAGAGGTTGTCGAAGCGCTTGTCCTTGATCAGCGCCTGCTTCAGCGTGGCCTCGCCGTGGACGACGTTGACGAAGTCGTAAACCACGCGGCGCTCGCAGCCCATGATCAGGTCGAGGTTGCGCAGGCCGACGTCGAAGTCGATCACCGCGGTCTTGTGGCCGCGCTTGGCCAGGCCGATGGCGATGCTCGCGCTGGAGGTGGTCTTGCCGACGCCGCCCTTGCCGGAAGTGACTACGATGATTTCAGCCAATGGATGTCTCCTGCGTGCTGCGTGCGGGGTATGCGCGCCAGGCGTCGTCGCCGGCGCGCCGGGGGAATGGTCAGTCGAGCGCGGCCAGCTTGAGCTGGCCGTTGTCCAGCCACACCTGCACTGCCTTGCCGCGCAGGGTTTCGGGGATATCGTCCAGCACCTTGTAGTGGCCGGCAATGGCCACCAGCTCGGCGTGGAATTCGCGGCAGAAGATCCGCGCGTCGGTGTTGCCCTGGGCGCCGGCGAGGGCGCGGCCGCGCAGGCTGCCGTAGACGTGGATCGAACCGTCGGAGATCACCTCGGCGCCGGCGCCGACCGTGGACAGCACGGTCAGGTCGCAGCCCTCGGCGTACAGCTGCTGGCCGGAACGCACCGCGGCCTTCTGCATGCGGCCCGGGGCGCGCGGCTTGTCCGGTGCCGGGGCAGGGCGGGCGGCCGCGCGCGGGGCGGGGGCCGGTTCGCGCGCCGGCGGCGGGGCAGCCGGCGCCGGTTCGCTGCGCTCGTACTGGGCACGGAACTTGGCCAGCACCGGCAGGCCCAGGGCCTCGGCCAGGGCGTCATTGTCGCGGGTGCCGTAGGCCAGCGCCACCGGCAGCACGCCGGCGCCGCGCAGGCCGTCGATCAGGGCGCGGGCGGTGTCCACGTCCGGGGTCTTCGCCAGGCCGCCGAAGTCGACGATCAACGCGGCGCGGCCGAACAGCTTCGGCGCGCGCTCGACCCGCTCGCGCATCTCGCGCACGAGCTGGTCCACGTCGAGGTTGCGGATGCGCAGGTTGGCGATGCCGACCTGGCCGATCTTCAGTTCGCCCGCCTGTTCGTAGTCGTTCGCTGCCAGGGCCACGTCAGGTACCCGTCGCACGGCTGGCGCGCGGCTGGCGCTGGTGGCGGGGGCGGCCGACCCAGGGCAGGTCGGGGAGGTTGTCGCCGTAGGTCTCGCGGACCCACGGGTAACTGCACAGTTCCTTGATCATCATGCTCGCGCGGACATCGACGTCGGGCATCAGGTTCTGCCCGGCCTCGTGGAAGCCGAAGCTGCCGTGGAACAGCAGCGCCGGGTCGGCGCCGTGGTCGAGGAAGACCTCGCAGCACAGCAGCGGGTAGCGCAGCTCGGCGTAGCTCTGCACGTCGGCATAGAACGCGCGGCCGACGCCGCCGCCGCGGCGGCGGCTGGCGACCACGATGCGGTCGATGTAGAAGAAGTGGGGGTAGCGCTCCTTGAACCAGGCGAAGTTGCTGCTGTCGTGGTCGCTGTCGCTGCCGAAACCGACCAGGAAGCCCGCCAGGTTGCCGTCGCGTTCGGCCACGCGGAAGTACTCGGCCTCGTCGTAGAACCGGCGCAGCCTGGCCTGGTCCAGCGGGAGGATCGCCGAACCGGCGTTGTTGTTGAGCGCCAGGATCGAATCCAGCTCGTGTTCGCGCACGTCGCGGATGACGATGGACATGGGGTGAAGCCGACTCCAGTGGGGCGATGCGGGCCAGCGGCGCGGCCGTCCCGGATTATCGCACGAGGTTCCGGCCACGGGCAGGCCCGCGGCGGCCGGATTGCTTGACAAGGCCGGGCTTGTGGGCCACGTTCGCCGCATCCACAGGGGATGCGAGGCTCCCGGCCACGAGCGGGCCATGGCTTCCTGCACATGTGCGCCATGGCACCAATGCACGAGCGTTCCGCGATGCTGGGAAGACTGAGCCACACCAATCTGCTGCGCTACGCCGGCCTGTACACCTGGGCCCTGGTGGGGCTGCCGATCATCCTTAACATCTGGTTCCTGCCCCCGTCGCGCGGGGTGGACGGCAACGGCGTGCACGTGCCGATGACCGCGCTGACCTATTTCGGGTTCGGCGCCTGCTACTGGCTGGCGACCAGCTCGCTGGGCAGCGGCGGCCGCCGCGAGGTGGCCTGGCACGCCGTGCTGCTGCTGGCGATGAACGCCGCGGCCATCGGCGTGGGCTTCTATACCCAGACCGGCCTGGGCGCGGTGCTGCTGATGATCATGGCCGGGGTGCTGCCCTGGCTGGCCGGGATCCGGGTCGCGGTGCTGTGGCTGGTGGCCGCGCACGTGGCCCTGGTGCCCTCGTTCATGGCCCGGGACGACTTCAATTTCTGGGAATCCCTGCTGCAGTCGCTGTTCTACGTGGGGTTCTCGGCCTTCGTGATGACCACCGCCTACGTCGCCCGCCAGCAGGCCCAGGCCCGCGACGAGCAGCGCCGGCTCAACGCCGAACTGCGCGCCACCCGCGCGCTGCTGGCCGAGAGCGCCCGGGTCAACGAGCGCACCCGCATCTCCCGCGAGCTGCACGACCTGCTCGGCCACCACCTGACCGCGCTGAGCCTGAATCTGGAAGTGGCCAGCCACATGACCGAGGGCCGGGCCCAGGAGCACGTGCGCCAGGCCCATACCCTGGCCAAGCTGCTGCTGACCGACGTGCGCGAGGCGGTCAGCCAGCTGCGCGACGCCAGCGGCGGCATCGACCTGGCCGCGGCCTTGCAGCCGCTGGCCGACCACGTGCCCTCGCTGGACATCACCCTCGACGTGCAGTCGCCGCTGGCCGTGGACGACCCCGAACGGGCCCACGTGATGCTGCGCTGCACCCAGGAAATCATCACCAACGCCGTGCGCCACGCCGGTGCCCGCCACCTCAGGATCCGGGTCTGGCGCGAGCCGGGCGCGCTGATGCTGGACGCCCAGGACGACGGCCGGGGCGCCGATGGCCTGGTCCCGGGCAACGGCCTGCGCGGGATGCGCGAACGCATCCAGCAGTGCGGCGGTACCCTCGAGATCCAGACCCGGCGCGGCGAAGGTTTCCGCCTGCGCCTGTCCATTCCCGTTACGACGCCGGTGCTGCCGGCCATCGAAGGAGCCTTGCCATGATCCGTGTCTGCCTGGTCGACGACCAGACCCTGGTCCGCCAGGGCATCCGTTCCCTGCTGGCCCTGGACGGGGGCATCGAGGTGGTCGCCGAGGCCGGCGACGGCCGCCAGGCGGTCGAGCTGATCCCGCAGGTGAAGCCGGACGTGGTGCTGATGGACATGCGCATGCCCGCGATGTCCGGCCTGGAGGCGCTGCAGGTGCTGTCGCGCCAGGACCAGTTGCCGCCGACCATCATCCTCACCACCTTCGACGACGACCAGCTGGTGCTGGCCGGGCTCAAGGCCGGGGCCAAGGGCTACCTGCTCAAGGACGTGTCCCTGGAGCAGCTGGTCGGGGCCATCCGCACCGTGGCCGAGGGCGGTTCGCTGGTGCAGCCGGCGGTGACCCAGCGCCTGCTGTCGGGCCTGGAGCACATGCGCAACGAATTCGTCAGCCTGGACCGCCCGGACCCGCTGACCGACCGCGAGACCGAGATCCTGCGCCTGATGGCGTCGGGCTTCTCCAACAAGGAGATCGCCAATTCGCTGGGCGTGGCCGAAGGCACGATCAAGAACCACGTTTCCAACATTCTCAGCAAACTCGGCGTGCGCGACCGCACCCGCGCGGTGCTGAAGGCCTTCGAGCTGCAGCTGGTCTGAGTCGTCGCGAAACTGAACCACTGCCGCACGGCCCACGCGGAAACCCGCGTGGATCAGGCGTTTTCGCGCCGCACGGCGGCCATGCGCTACCGTCTGGCGGCCACGCCCTCCAGCACCGGAACCGCCGTCGCGCCGTGGTGTCCATGGAGGACACCCGGCCGTTCCGGTTGTAAGAATTCCGTTCACCCCACGCCTCGGTGGCCTGCTTGGCTGCGCGCAGGCGGCGAAGCCTGCTAGGATTCGCGGCTCGCCTTGTCAATTTGCCGTGGATCGGCCCCGGAGACCCCCTGCATGACCCGCCTTATCGAGTTCCTGATCGCCCTGGGCATCGTGGCTGTTCTGGCCCTGGTGGTTGGCGTTGTACTTCCGTCCCACCGCCATATCTCCGAGAGCGTCGAGACCAACCGCAAGATGACCATCGTGTACGACACGGTGAACAACCTGCGCCGCTTCAAGGACTGGAACCCGCTGGTCCTGCGTGACCCGAAGGTCCAGCTCAACGTCTCCGGCGCCAGCGAAGGCGTGGGCGCGCGCCTGGACTACGCCTCGAACGAGGGCCACATCGGCAAGGGCAGCTGGGAGATCGTCGAGAGCGTCCCCAACGAGAAGGTCGTGATCAAGGTCGAGGACGAGCGCCGCGGTCACAACAAGACCGTGCAGTTCCTGCTGGAGCCGACTGGCAAGAACAACCGCAACGTCAAGATCACCCAGACCTACGACGTCGACTACGGCTGGGACCTGATCGGCCGCTACGCCGGCCTGTACGTCAGCCGCCACGTCGGCGACGACATCAAGCTGGGCCTGAGCCGCATGAGCAACATGCTGGCCACGGTGCCCAACTTCGACTACCGCGCCGAGGGCGTGCCGCTGCGCGACCTGAAGATCGTCGATGTCCCGGCCGAGGACCTGCTGGTGGTCAACGCCGGCAACGTCGACCGCAACAACGACGCGATCAAGCAGTCGATCAAGAACAACCAGGAGTGGATCAAGCGCACCATGGAGGCCAACAACCTCGAGGCCGCCGGCCCGGTGCGCATCATCACCACCGACTTCGGCGCCGAGAAGTACGCCTTCGACGTGGCCATCCCGGTCCGCCGCAAGGGTTCGGCCCCGGCTCCGGCCGCGGCTGCCCCGGCCGAAGGCGAGGGCGAGGAAGCCAAGGAAGAGGCGGCGAAGGGTCCGTTCCCGCTGGTCGCCGCCGATGGCGAGCCGCTGACCGTCAAGATCCCGGACGGCGCCCCGGTCCAGTACGTCCGCACCCAGCCGCGGCGCGCCGCGTTCGGTTCCTACACCGGCTATATGGCCGAGCTGGACGCGGTCCGCAACTCGGTCCGCGCCTGGGCCCTGACCCACGGCTACGAGGTCACCGATCGTCCGTTCGAGATCTGGAAGGGCGGCGTGGACAAGTCGTTCACCGCCGACGGCACCTACGACGTCTACTGGGCGATCAAGTAAGACCTGCGATCCGGCGCTGGCCGGGCCGCAACCGGGATCTGCGGATCCCCGCGAAAGCGCCGCGCAAGCGGCGCTTTTTCGTTTAGGCTCGCTGCGGTTGCAACATCGGGAGTATCCGTGGTGTCGGAGCAGGGCAAGCAGGCGGTGGCAGGGAGCGCGGGTGCGTGGCTGGTGGCCGCCGGCGCGGTGCTGGCGGCGCTGGCGATCGCCCTGTCGGCCTATGCCGCGCACGGCGTGGCCGACGCGCACGCGCGCGGCAACCTGCAGACCGCCAGCCTCTACGCCTTCGGGCACGGCGCGGTGCTGGCGGTGCTCGGCGGTACCGCGCGCGGGCTGCGCCTGGCTGCGCTGGCCGGGCTGCTGCTGGGCACGCTGCTGTTCGCCGGCAGCGTCGCCGGTGGCGCGCTGCTGGGCTGGCCGACGCGGCTGGCGCCGTTCGGCGGCACCGTGCTGATGGCCAGCTGGCTGCTGCTGGCCGTGGCCGCGCTGCGGAGGCGCTGACGATGCCGCGCCATGCCCGTGGATTCGACGTCGAGGCCGCGCACGCGCACCTGCTGCGGCGCGACCGCAGGCTCGGCGCCTGGATGAAGAAGCTGGGCCCGCTGCCGGCCGAGCCGCGCTGGCGCAAGCCGTTCGATCCGGTCGACGCGCTGGCGCGGGCGATCCTGTTCCAGCAGTTGTCGGGCAAGGCCGCCTCCACCATCGTCGGCCGGGTCGAGGCGGCGATCGGCAGCAGGCGCCTGCACCACGACACCCTGGGCCGGGTCGACGACGCGACCCTGCGCGCCTGCGGCGTGTCCGGCAACAAGACCCTGGCGCTGCGCGACCTGGCCGCGCGCGAGGCCCGCGGCGAGATCCCGGACCTGCGGCGCATGTCGACCATGCACGAGGACGAGATCGTCGCCGCGCTGGTGCCGATCCGCGGCATCGGCCGCTGGACGGTGGAGATGATGCTGATGTTCCGCCTCGGCCGCCCCGACGTGCTGCCGGTGGACGACCTGGGCATCCGCAAGGGCGCGCAGCTGGTCGACCGGCTGGAAGCCATGCCCACGCCGAAAGAACTGGCCGCCCGCGGCGAGGCGTGGGGGCCTTACCGCACCTACGCCAGCCTCTACCTGTGGCGCATCGCCGACTTCGCCACGGCGGCGAAGACGCCGACCAACCGTTCGCAGGACTGAGCGCGGCTCAGCCGCGCAGCGACATCCGCAGCAGGGTGTCGTCGTGGCGCACGTGGTGGTGGTAGATCGCGGCGAGTGCGTGCAGGCCGACCAGCCAGTAGCCGGCGGTGGCGATGCCCTCGTGCCAGGTCTCCAGGGTTTCGGCCAGGCCCGGTTGCGCGCCGATCAGCGGCGGCAGCTGCCAGCCGCCGATCGCCGGTGCGGTGCCCTCGGCGTTGAGCAGCAGGTAGCCGAGCACCGGCATCGCCAGCATCAGCCCGTACAGCGACAGCGCCACGGCCCTGGCCAGCAGCAGTTGCCACAGCGGCGGCTCGGGCAGGATCGGCGGGGTCCTGCCGGCGATGCGCAGGCCCAGCCGCAGCCAGGTCAGGACGAACACCGACATGCCGAGGAAGTAGTGCGCGGTCTTCATCGCCGCGCGTTCGGCGCTGCCGCGCGGGAAGACGCCGCGCAGTTCCATCGTCGCGTAGACGGCGACCAGCAACAGCAGGGTGAGCCAGTGCAGGGCGATGACGCCGCGGGGATAGCGGCCGTGGGCGAGGGTGGACATGTGGCACTCCGGCGGGGCGGATGCGGGGAGTGTCCGCCTGTGTCGCGCGCTTGCCATTGATCCGGGTCAAGACGGACGCGGGCTGTCCCAGCGGCTGAAGCGCCAGTGCCAGGGCTCGTAGACGATGCCGTGCGGGTTGTCGCGCGGGTAGCTCATCGCGAAGCCGTGCGCGGCGGCGTGCTCGCGCAGCCAGGCGAAGGCGGGCGTGGCCTCGAACGATGCCTCGGCCGGGGGCTCGCCCGGCGTGCCGATGTCCAGCGCGTCGCCGCCGTGGTGTTCGCTGTAGCCGGGCGCGGCGTTGACCTGCAGGATCTGCGCCATGCTTTGCCCGCGTGCCAGCTTCCGCTCGAAGATGCCCAGCTGGTAGTCGTGGCTGCGGTAGCCGGAGATCGCCTCGAGCGTCACGCCATCGGCCGCGGCGGCGGCGCGCATCGCCTGCCAGGCGCGCGCGGCCGCCGGACGCAGCCACAGCGGGCGGCGGTAGCGGTCGAAGCCGGCCAGCAGCAGCCAGTCCGGCTCGGCGACCAGGGCCAGCCCGGTGCGCGTGGCGTAGCCGTCGTCCAGGCCCAGCGCCTCCAGGCGCTCGCGCAGGCCGTGCAGCGGCAGCTCGCCCGGCGGCGGGGGCGGGCCCCGGCGCGGGCCTTCCTGCGTCTCCAGCAGGTCCAGCGCCTTGTCGATACCCGCTTCGTCCGCCAGCCGCGGCACCAGCGGCATCAGTCCACCGTCGAGCGCAGCGGCCAGGTAGCGGCCGTCGCGCTTGCGGCGCAGCACGGTGCGGGCGCGCGCCAGCAGGCGGGCGTCGCCATTGCTGCGCGCACGCAGCAGCGGTGCCGGCCACAGTTCGATGGCCGGGGTGTTGAGCAGGCGGGCGTGCAGCGGAGCGAGGTTGGTGCGCATCGGGCCAGCTTAGCCACGCCTGGCGGTGGCGGCCAGCTCGCGCAGGCGGGCCAGCACGGCGTGCGGATCGCGCGGTTCCAGCAGCAGGTCGCGCCTGCCGTTGCCCGGCAGCCACAGCTTGCGCCGGCCCTCGGCGATGGCGACGAAGGTGCGGCGGCGGTTGCGCAGCAGGAACCAGCCGCTGTGGAAGCCGGGGATCGAGAAGCCGTTGGTCTTCAGCATGGGCTTGAGTTCGGTGTGCTCGTCCAGGTCGACCACGCGCGCCTGGTCCAGCTTCAGTTCCTGCAGCGGCACCTGGCAGCGGTAGAAGCTGGAGCGCACGTCGACGCCGGCCGCCGACAGCTGCAGCGACTGCCGCCGCATCATCCGCGCCAGCAGCCACCACAGGCCGCCGCAGAGCACGGCAAGGCCGCCGAGGGTGAGGACGATGGTCAGCGGCAGGCTGCCGGCGATCAGCTTCAGTTCGCCGCCGCCCTGCACCGCGAAGGCAAGCGCGATGGCGGTGATGGCCAGCGGCAGGACGAAGCCCAGGAGGAACAGCCAGGTGCCGGCGCGCGGGCCGGCCGGGGCCAGTTGCAGGCGGGGATCGGTGGTCGAGGTCATGGCAGGTGGACGGGTTGGAGCAGGGGCGCGATGGCGTGCAGGACGATGTCGGCGCTGAAGTGGGCGAGCATCGCCATCTCGATGCCGCGCTTCCAGTACAGCCAGCCGAAGGCGACGCCGGCGATGCCGTTGAGCAGCAGGGTGCGCGCGACCACGACGGGCTCCAGGCCCCAGACCTTGGCCGCCGCCGGCAGGTGGCCGGCGCCGAACAGCACGGCGGCGGCCACGATCGCGGCCCAGTACACCCAGGCCGGTGGCTGGTGCTTCGACACCCGCGCCACGATCCACACCAGCAGGGTCATCAGGAACAGGCGCAGCATCAGTTCCTCGGCGATGCCGCCGTAGAACGAGGCGAGGAAGCCGTTGAGCGCCGTGCCGCCGGCCCCGGCCTGCGCCGGCGGATGCAGCATCGGCGGCATGGCGCGGTCGACCAGCGGCGCCAGGACCAGGATGGCGATGCCGGCGGCGAGGCCGACAAGCACCGCCAGCAGAGGCCGCAGCCGCGCCCAGTCGGGACGCCGCCGCGCGACCATCCAGGCATGCAGCAGCGGGCTGCCGAGCCCGATGCGCTGGCCCATGCGCAGGCCCAGCCAGGCCATCGCCGCGCAGAACACCGCCGCCTGCGCGCCCTGCGCCGCGGCGATGATCCACAGCGGCAGCGGGATCTTCGCGAACGCCTCCGGCATCAGCTGCGCGGCGTAGGGGATCACCGCCGCGCCGGCCAGCCCGGCCAGCACGCCGTACACGCCGGCGACTTTCAGGTCTTGCAGTGCGCTGGCCGGCGCGGACGCGCCGTTCGCCGTCGTCGTGGCCATGGCGAGCCTCAGTGCGTGGCCAGCCAGAGTCCGCCCGCCAGCGCCAGCAGCGACAGCAGGCCCAGCGCGGGGGCGACGAGGCGGGCGTGGCGGCCGCTGCGCCGTTCGATCATGCGGATCACATGGACCATGGCGCGCTCCTCCTTCAGTCCGGGCGCTTGAACACCGCCATCAGCGGCATCATCGGCGCGTGCGTGATGATGTTGACGAGCTCCCAGCCCAGCTGTCCCTGGCGGGAGAGGGCTTCCTGCACTTCCTGGAGCTTGAAGCCGCTCAGCACGGTCGGCTTGATCTCCACCACGTGGTATTGCCAGCGCGTGCTCATGCGTCGTTCTCCTTCTTCCCGCCGGGCTTGGGCAGCCGGCCAGCCTTGCGCAGCGCGTCGCGCAGCACGTACTCGATCTGCGCGTTGAGGCTGCGCAGCTCGTCGTCGGCCCAGCGCTGCGCCGCCGCCAGCACTTCGGCGTTGATCCGCAGCGGGTAGGCCTTCTTCTCGCTCATTGCCGCGTATCCCGGTCGCCGCGCTTCATGTGCATCACCAGCGAAACCGCCAGTGCGTTGACCGCCACCACCATCGCGACCACCACCACGGTGGCGGCGGTGCGGTCGCCGCCGGCGAAGTACAGGCCGATGGCGCCGCCGAAGATCGCCAGCGAGGCCAGCGCCCAGCGCAGGGCGATGCCGCGGGCGTAGGGACCGCGGGCATCGCGCGCGTACCACGCGGCGATGCCCACGGCCGGCAGTCCGGTCAGCGCCAGCAGCAGGGGAGCCAACGCCTCCATCAGTAGATCGACCCGGCGTTGAGGACCGGCTGCATGCCGCGGTCGCCGCACAGCACGACCAGCAGGTTGCTGACCATCTGCGCCTTGCGCTCCTCGTCCAGCTGCACGACGTCGTTCTTCTGCAGCTCCTCCAGGGCCATCTCGACCATGCCCACCGCACCGGCGACGATCCGCGTGCGGGCTGCGATCACCGCGTTGGCCTGCTGGCGCTGCAGCATGGCCTGGGCGATTTCCGGCGCGTAGGCCAGATGGCTGATGCGCGCCTCGATCACCTCGACGCCGGCCCGGCCCAGGCGTTCGGCGATCTGCACCTGCAGGTGCTCGGAGATCTCCTGCGGGTGGCTGCGCAGCGCGACCTGGCCGTCGTCATGCTGGTCATAGGGATAGCTGGAGGCCATCGCCCGCAGCGCCGCCTCGGACTGGATGTGGACGAAGCTCTCGTAGTCGTCGACGTTGAACACCGCCTCGGCCGCGTCCACCACCTGCCACACGATCACCGCGGCGATCTCGATCGGGCTGCCGTCCAGGTCGTTGACCTTGAGCCGGCCGCTCTCGAAATTGCGCACGCGCTGGCTGACCTTGCGCTTGGCGTAGAAGGGGTTGTTCCAGCGCAGGCCGGCTTCCTTGACCGTGCCGACGTACTTGCCGAACAGGCTCAGCACGGCGGCCTGGTTGGGCTGGATCGAGTAGAGGCCGATGATGGCGAAGACGGTCAGGATGGCCAGCACGACCGAGGTGGCGATCCTCGGGGCGGAGGCCTGCTCCATGCCGGTGAAGAACAGCCACGCCGTGGACGCAGCGGCGAGCAGGACCGCGATGAGGACGGGGATACCGGGAAGCGAACGGATCGGAAGCTCTTTCATGGCGGGTCTCCTGGGTGCAGGACGAAGATATCAATTTGATATCAGACGTCAAGTGCCCCCGGGACATCCCCTCCCCCGAGAGGGCAGGCGCGAGGGGGCGCCGTCGGACGGTCCCGATCGCGAGGGCGGCTAGGGTTCGATCGCGCAGCGGGGGCGCCAGCTCCGGGGGTATGGCGCATCGGCTGGTTCCGCCATCCATGGTTCCAACAGCCGACCGCAGGCCATCCATGGCCTGCTTGCGCCGCGCCGGGAATGAGCTCGGGCGCTGGCCATGCCTGGCGCGTCGCCACGCGCCGGCCTTCCAACCGCATCGTCCAGCCACACGCTTCTGCATACCCCGCGCTACCGCGTCTTCGGGGGCGTTCCGGTCGTGGCTTCGTTCTTTGCTCCCCCGCCGCCTTGGGGGGCTGATGGGTGCCGCGTCTTCCTGTAGAGCGGGGCTTGCCCCGCTGCGTCGCGTGCGACGGCAGTCGGTAGCCCGGATAAGCGAAGCGCATCCGGGGGCCGGTACGCGGGGGTATGCCGCAACAGCACATGCTGGCGTGGCCTGCACCGCTGCTCTTCGCGGCGACGGCAGCGGGGCAGGCCCCGCTCTACAATGGTGGGCCCATTGCCTTGCGAAGCCCGCCATGGTCCGGATCGGAACCCCGCTGTCTCCCCATGCCACCCGCGTCCTGCTGCTCGGATCGGGCGAACTGGGCAAGGAAGTGGCGATCGAGCTGCAGCGCCTGGGCGTGGAAGTGGTCGCCGCCGACCGCTATGCCGATGCCCCGGCCATGCACGTGGCCCATCGCAGCCACGTCGTCGACATGCTCGACACCTTCGCCCTGCGCGAACTCATCGCCCTGGAGAAGCCGGACCTGATCGTCCCGGAGATCGAGGCGATCCACACCGAGACCCTGGTCGAGCTGGAACGCGAGCACGGCCTGCGCGTCATCCCGACCGCGCGCGCCGCGCGCCTGACCATGGACCGCGAAGGCATCCGCCGCCTTGCCGCCGAGACCCTCGGCCTGCCGACCTCGCCGTACCGCTTCGTCGATACCGAGGAGGAGTACCGCGAGGCCATCGCCGCCATCGGCCTGCCGTGCGTGGTCAAGCCGGTGATGTCGTCGTCGGGCAAGGGCCAGAGCACCGTGCGCCACGCCGAGGAGATCGGCGCCGCCTGGGAGTACGCCCAGACCGGCGGCCGCGCCGGCGCCGGCCGCTGCATCGTCGAGGGGTTCGTCGACTTCGACTACGAGATCACCCTGTTGACCGTGCGCCACGCCGGCGGCACCAGCTTCTGCGAACCGATCGGCCACCTGCAGCGTGACGGCGACTACCGCGAGAGCTGGCAGCCGCAGCCGATGTCGCCGCTGGCGCTGCAGCGCGCCCAGGAAATCGCCCGCGCCGTCACCGGCGACCTCGGCGGCTGGGGCGTGTTCGGCGTCGAGCTGTTCGTGAAGGGCGACCAGGTGTGGTTCTCGGAAGTGTCGCCGCGCCCGCACGACACCGGCCTGGTCACCCTGGTCTCGCAGGAACTGAGCGAGTTCGCCCTGCATGCGCGCGCCATCCTCGGCCTGCCGGTCGGCGCCGGCGAAGGCGGGGTGGTGCCGCAGAGCGGCCCGTCGGCCTCGTGCGCGCTGCTGGCCTACGGCCACGGCGTGCCGGTGTTCTCGAACGTCGAAGCGGCGCTGCAGGCACCGACCACGGCGCTGCGCCTGTTCGGCAAGCCGCGCGTGGAAGGGCATCGCCGCGTCGGCGTCACCCTGGCGCGGGCGGCCGACGTGGACGCCGCGCGCGCCATCGCCCGCGAGGCGGCGGAAGCGATCAGGATCGACGTGATGCCCTGACGGGCACACGCGATCCAGCGCGACGTGATGCCCTGGCGGTAAAAACAGCGCCGCCGCCCGAGGGCGGCGGCGCAACTGCCTTCACTTCGCTTCGATCAGAGCGGCGCGGCGAAGCGTGCGCCGGCCAGCTGGATGCTCCACACCAGCTCGACCATCGCCAGGTTGTTGAGCAGCGGTTCGCCGGCCAGGATCAGCCAGTAGCCGGTGCCGTCGACCCAGAACGGCACGAACGACCAGTCCGGCAGCAGCATGTCCGGGTCGCTGTGGAAGGAGACGCGGCGCGCCCCGTCCCAGCCACGGCGCGCCTGGCGCTGCGCGAAGGAGGAGTAGTCGGCGGCCGCGGCGCTGAGCGTCTCGGCCTGCTCCTGCGACAGGCCGGACTGGCCCAGGCAGAAGCCGCTGTCGGAGGCCAGCACCGCGCGGCGCTCGCCGGACAGCGGCGCGATCACGTGCTGGGCGAAGTCGCCCAGGCGCACGTCCGGCGCCGGCACCTCGCGACGCAGCAGCTGCACCCACTGCCGCTCGCGCAGCTGCTCGAGCATGCGCCCGCCCTGGTCGTGGTTGCGGCGCCAGCTTTCCAGCGGCGGGGCGGACTGGTCGCGCAGCATCGCCTGTACCGCGCGCTGCATCGGCGTCGGGTCCGGGGAGGAGAAGGCATGCAGCGCACCGCGCGGGGTCGGCAGGACCCACATGGCGGTGGAGAGGGTTTCGACGCTGTCGAGGGTCTGGGTCATGTCCGTGTCGTTGAACGGGGCGGGGGCTGCTTCTCGCCCATCGCCGCGTGCTGTTCCAGCCAGGCGGCGACCTGTTCCCAGCGGTCGCCCACGGCGATCTCGTGGCGGCGCAGGTCGCGGCTGGCGAGCATGAAGGCGAACTTGTCCTGGCAGGAGACGCAGTGGTCGAGGAAGTCGCGCTCGATGCGCGCCGCCTGCAGCGGCTCGCCGTCGAGCAGGGCCTCCACCACCCGCGCCGCCAGGCGTCGCGAATGGTCGGGGCTGGCGCGGCGGATCCGCGCCGGCACGCTGGCCGAAGGCTGGGCGAACACGCTCCAGCGCGTGGCCAGGGTGGTGACCTGGGTCAGCGCGTGGCCGTGGGCGTTGCGGTCGAAGGCTTCGGCCACGTAGGGCGGCAGCCGCGGCGCCGCCAGGGCCAGCGCGGCCTGGCGGATCGCGGTCTCTTCCTTGGGCAGGGCCACGAACAGGTCCGCCAGCGTGCCCTGCAGCGGTTCCACGTCGCCCAGCTGCAGGGCCGACTGCAGGCGCGCCAGGTGCGCGCTGGCGTCCTGCGGGGCGCGCAGCACCGCACAGGTGCGGGTGCGGAACTGGCGGCGTGCGTTGAGCGAGGCGGCGGTCCCGGGCATGGTCAATCCAGCAGGGTGTCCATCAGGTCGATCATGAACTCGGCGTCTTCCTGCTCCATGGCCTCGAAGCCGTTGGCCAGGCCCAGCGCCCTGAGCACTTCCAGGTCGCCCGGGTCGGCCGGGTTCACGCCGAGCAGGGCCTCGGACAGCCTGGGCAGGTCTTCGGTCATGCGCGGGTGGGCCAGCAGCACGTGGCTGATGTCGCGCAGCTTGCTTTCCACCAACACCTTCAGCCGCTCGCGGGTGATGCGCGCCAGCGAGTGGTAGGCCGAGGCGAGGAAGAAGCCCGCGTCCACCTGGCCGTTGAGGGTCATGCGCGCGGCGGCCTGGTAGCTGTTGGCCAGTTCCCAGCGGATGTCCTGTTCGGCCAGGTCGGCCGGTTCGAGCAGGCGCAGGCCGATCAGCTTGACGTCGCGGTTGTCGGTGAGGGCGATGCTGCAGCCCGGCTGCAGGTCCTCGACGCAGTTGAGCGGCGAGGTCGCGGCCGTGGCGATCACCATCTCGTCCGAATGCCCGGCCGGGCGCGCGAACGGGATGTAGCCTTCGCTGCGGATCAGCGAGGTGGCATCGAAGGGATTGGCGTAGACCAGGTCGACGCCGCCGTCGGCCAGCATGCGCACCTGTTCGTGGGCGTCGCTGGGCATCAGCAGGTGCAGGCGCAGGCCGGAGCGGCCCTGCAGCAGGGTGCTGAGCATGTACCAGCCGGGGAAGTTCTCGGGCGCGAAGTCCGGCGCCACCAGCATGTTCAGCGTCATGCGCCCACTCCTGCGATCTCTTCCTCGAGCCACTTCTGGTAGACCGGCACCAGCTCCTCGATGCGCTTGCGCGAAGGCTTGCGGCGCACCGAGGTGTAGCCGACGACCTCGCCGTTGCGCACGTTCGGCAGCGCGGTGGCGTAGACCCAGTAGTGGGCGCCGTCCTTGCGCAGGTTCTTGACGTAGCCGTGCCACTTGCGGCCCTGCTTGAGGGTGTCCCACAGGTCCTTGAAGGCGACCTTGGGCATGTCCGGGTGGCGCAGGATGTGGTGCGGGGCGCCGATCAGTTCCTCGCGGCTGTAGCCGCTGATCTCGACGAAGGCCGCGTTGGCGTGGGTGATGATGCCGTCCAGGTCGGTCCTGGAGACGATGAGACGGCCGTCGGGGAAGGGCACCTCGCGATCGCTCCAGTGGATGACGCGGGAGGTGCCGTCCTGGTAGATGGCTTTGGCGGAGCGATGCGGCTCCGCCGGCGGGACCATGTCGGGGAGCACGCGCATGTTCAGACGATCCTGCCGAGGGCCTGCGCGGCACGCTTGATGTCAAGGAAGGCCAGGCCCAGCTTCACCTCGGCCTTGGTCAGCACGGTCAGCACGGCCTCTTCGCCGGCGGCGGTCATGATCACGTAGCCGTGCTCGCCCTGGACCAGGACGCGCTCGAGGCGGCCGCGGCCCAGTTCGCGCGCGGTGCGCTCGCCGAGCGAGAGCAGCGCCGCCGACATGGCGCCGATGCGGTCTTCGTCCATGCCCTGGGGCATGACCGCATCGATCAGCAGGCCGTCGATCGAGATCAGGGCCGAGGCTTCGATGTCGGCGCTGGAGGTGTTGAGGTCCGCCAGCGTCTGATGGATCTGCTGGGCCCTTTGGTTCTGCTGGAGGGGGATCGCGTTCATGTATTCATTGCAGCACGCCATCCCGAAGGGGAGATTGATTGAAATCAATCGCCCACTGCCGCCTTTCCGGACCCCCGGTGCCGTTCAGTCGGCGGCAAGCTCCACCCATACCAGGTGGTGGTCGCTGGCATCGGCGATGGCCGCTGCGGGATCGTCCGAAGCCGGCCAGAACACGCCGCTGCCGCGCAGGGCGAAGCCGGTGGACGGCAGCACGTAGTCCAGGCGCATCGCGCCGGAGCGAGGGCCGAAATCGCCGGTCACGTGCGCCGGTGCGCCGCGGTGCTGCAGCCCGGCCGCGGCATAGGCACGGGCCTTTTCCGCGCCGCCGATCGAGCTCGGCGTGGCCATGCGCAGCACGCGCGGATGTTCGAGCAGGCCGAGGATGGCTTCGCTGTGGCCGTCGCCGTCGACCGGATCGTTGTTGAGGTCGCCGGCGATGACGAAGCGCGCGTCCGGCGCGAGGCCGCCGCAGCGCCCGGCGTCATCGCACAGCCACGGGTGTTCGCCCGGCGAGATGTAGTCCTGCCACAGCCGGATCTCGTCGGCGTTGCGCGCACCGTTGCGGTCCTCCGGACCGTCGAACACCGGCGGGGTCGGGTGCGAGACCAGGAAGTGCACCGTGCCCAGCGGCGTGCGCACCGGCACGTCCCAGTGCGACTTGGACGACAGGCGCAGCTGCCGCCATACCTCGTCCTTGTGCCAGGGCTGGCCGGTGGCCGGGTCGAGCGGGCGCCGCGCGCCGGGCATGTCGGCCCAGCGCAGCAGGCGGAAGCTGCGCACCTGCGCCGCGTCGATCGGATGCATCGACAGCACCAGCATGCCGTACTGGCCCGGGTGCAGGCCGTAGCCCCAGGCGTCGTTGCCGCGGGCGCGGCCTTCGCCGCCGACCACACCGTTGTTGTCCAGGTCCAGGCCGCTGGGCACGCCGGTGTTGACCTCGGCCAGGTAGCGGTAGGGATAGCGCAGCGGTTCGCCGCCGCCGGCCTGCGGCTGTTCCAGGTACCGGCGCTGGAACAGGTCGGCGGCGCGGCCTTCGGGGTCGTAGTCGAATTCGTTGAGCAGGACCAGGTCCGGGCGCACCTGCTGCAGCACTGCGGCGATCCTGCGCGCGCTCTCGTCGCCGGCTTCCAGGCGGCGGACCAGGCCGCCGTCCTCGTCGTCGTACAGCGAGGTGTTGTAGGTGGCCACGCGCAGCGTCGCGTGCGTCGCGGCCGGCTGCGGCGTGCTGGCGCAGGCGGTGGTCATCAGCAGGAGGGCGGCGGGCAGGAAGCGGAAGAGGGCGTGCATGCGCCGATTCTCGCATGCGCCGCCGCGCGCTCGTCCGCGCTCAGGGTTCGAAGCGGCGCCAGCGGCACCCGTCGAAGGCTTCCAGCGGGCGGAAGCGGCGCTTGTAGTCCATCTTCGCGTGGCCGTCGATCCAGTAGCCCAGGTAGAGGTGGTCCAGGCCCTCGCGGCGGGCCCATTCGATCTGGCGCAGGATCGCCAGCGTGCCCAGCCCGCGTTGCGGCAGGTCCGGTTCGTAGAAGGTGTAGACCGCCGACAGGCCGTGGGGCGCGCGGTCGGTCACCGCCACCGCCAGCAGCCGTCCGGGCTTGCCGTCGCCAGGCTCGCGCATCTCCAGGAAGCGGGTGTCCGACCAGCTGCCGACCAGGAACTGGTCGAACTCGGCGGTGCCATGCCCGTCCATGCCGCCGTCGCGGTGGCGGCTGCCGAGGTAGCGCTGGTACAACTCGAAGTGTTCGGTGCTGCGCCGCGCCGGCACGATGCGCGACTCGACCTCGGCGTTGCGTGCCAGGCAGCGGCGCTGGCTGCGGTCGGGAACGAAGTCCGCGATCGGGATGCGCACGGCGATGCAGGCGCGGCAGTGCGCGCAGTGCGGCCGGTAGACCAGGTCGCCGGAGCGGCGGAAGCCCCATTCAAGCGCCTGCGGGTAGAACGTCGCCAGGCGCGGGTCGCGCGGATCCAGGACCAGGTCGCGCGCGCTGCGCTCCGGCCAGTAGCCACAGGGGTGGCCGCCGGTCTGGAACAGGCGCAGGTCGTCGGTCGGGGAGGAGTCGTTGCCCATCGGGTACGGACCGCGGCGGATGCCCGCAGCATAGCGCCGGCCGGTCGCGGACGCTGCGACGCCTTTCCCGGACGGTGGCTGAACGGATCCGGCGGGCGGTCAACCGGCCCGGTGCTGGCCCGTTCTCCTTCGCGTGGCCACCGGGTCACCTTGACTGGAGAACACCATGAAGAAGACCCCCTCCCTGATCGCCGCCGCCCTGCTGGCCATGACCGCCGGCGCCGCCGTGGCCCAGACCACCCCCCCGGCCGCCGCGCCTGCGAAGGCGGAGCGCAAGGCGCTCGATGCCAATGGCGACGGCGTGGTCGATCGCAGCGAGGCCGCCGCGTTCCCCCGCCTGGCCGCGCGTTTCGACGAACTGGACCGCGACCAGGACGGCAAGCTGCAGACCGGCGAGCTGCCGCGCCACGGCAAGGGCCACCACGGCCGCTTCGGCCACGGGCCGAACGACGGTTTCATGGCCCTGGACGCCGACAAGGACGGCCGCATCAGCAAGGCCGAGGCCGCTGCCAAGCCGCGTTTCGCCGAGCGTTTCGCCAAGCTCGACGTGAACGGCGACGGCTTCCTCGACAAGGCCGATCACGAGCTGGCGATGAAGAAGCGCAACGACGCCTGGTTCACCGAGGCCGACACCGACAAGGACGGCAAGCTGAGCAAGGCCGAGTTCGACGCCGCCCATGCCAGGCGCATGGCGGAGCGCGGCCACCACCCCCCGAAGGGCGGTTCGGCGCCGAAGGCTGCGCCGGCGCAGAAGTAAGCCCGCTGGAGCCCCGGCTCCGCGAAGCCTGAAGCAACGAGGCCCGGCGATGCGTCGCCGGGCCTCTTTTTATGCCGTGGCGCGCCGCGCGCTCAGTCCTGCGGCGCTGGCGGCGGCGGGGCGATGCGGACGCGGACCTCCTCGTCCTCGTCCTCGGCCGGCGCCGGTTGCGATGCGGCTGGCTGTTCC
This sequence comes from Pseudoxanthomonas sp. J35, assembly GCF_000513995.1. Taxonomy (GTDB): domain Bacteria; phylum Pseudomonadota; class Gammaproteobacteria; order Xanthomonadales; family Xanthomonadaceae; genus Pseudoxanthomonas. Next base: position 17,250 of record NZ_AZVB01000026.1, on the reverse strand, counting down.
GTGGCAGCGGGGACTGCCGCCGGCGCGGGCGCCTTGTGGCGGCCCATCCACACCAGCACCGCCACCGCCGCGATCACCAGCAGCAGGGCCAGGCGGATGCGCCAGGCCCAGCGGCTGCCGCCGTTCTCCTCGAAGCGCGAGGGCAGCGCTTCGGTCGCTGCCTGCGGCAGGCCGGAGTAGGAGCGCGTGGTCGCCAGCAGGCCAGCCTGGCGCAGCAGCTCGCGGGCGCGTGGCTGGTCCTCGGCCAGGCGCACCCAGACCGCCGGCTGCTGGTTCTGCGGCACCGGTTCGGAATAGCTGAACTGCCCGCGGCGACGCCCGCGGTAGGAACGCGGCTGGCTGACGTGGACCGCGATGCCGGCCTCTTCCAGCATCTTCGCCACGCCTTCGACGGTTTCCAGGCGCTGGCTGGTGAATACCTGGCGCACGCTTATTCCTTCGCCGGCACGGCCCGCGCGGCGGCGCGGTCCGGGACGACGCGGATCAGGCCTTCCTGGGCGGTACTGGCGACCAGCCGGCCCTGGCGATCGAAGATCTGGCCGCGGGCCAGGCCGCGCGAGCCCTGGGTGGAGGGGCTGTCGATCGAGTACAGCAGCCACTCGTCGATGCGGAACGGACGGTGGAACCACAGCGCGTGGTCGAGCGAGGCCATCTGCACGTTCGGCGTGTAGTAGCTGATGCCGTGGGGGAAGGTCGCGGTGCCCAGCAGGTGGAAGTCGGAGGCGTAGGCGAGCAGGGCCTGGTGCATCTCGGTTGTCGCGTCGCCGACGCTTTCGCGCAGGCGGAACCACACCTGCTGGTAGGGCGGGCGCTTGGGCGGGTTGAGTTCGTCGCGCGGATAGACGTGGCGGAACTCGAACGGGCCGCCGCGGGAGAGCCAGCGCTGCACCTTGGTCGGCAGCGAGGCCATCACGTCGGCCGGCACCAGCGGGGCGGGCTGGACGTCTTCCGGCTGCGGGACCTCGGGCATGCCGAGCTGGTGCTCGGCACCGGGTTCGTCGTCCTGGAAGGAGGCGGCGCAGAAGAAGATCACCTTGCCGTGCTGGATCGCGGTGATCCGGCGCACGGAGAAGCTGCCGCCGTCGCGGGTGCGGTCGACGTCGTAGACGATCGGGTGGTCGATGTCGCCGGCGCGCAGGAAATAGGCGTGCAGGGAGTGCACGTGGCGGCCGTTGTCCAGGGTGGCCTGGGCGGCGGCCAGGGCCTGGCCGAGCACCTGCCCGCCGAACACGTAGCGGGTGCCGATGTCGCGGCTCTGGCCGCGGAAGAGGTTGTCTTCCAGACGCTCCAGGGTGAGCAGGTCGATCAGTTCGGAGGCCACGGGGCCGAGGGCGGGGGGCAAGGGGGCACCCGTCGTCGCTAAGGGGGGAGCCAATTATACCGGGGGCGTTGTCTGCCCCCTCTCCTCCGGGGAGAGGGCCGGGGGAGGGGGCCGGGGGCCGGCAAGTCCTCCCGTTCGCGGTGCGGCGGCGTCCGGACGTTCCCCGCTCGAGCCTGAGTCCGCTCGATCGACAGCCACAGCAACAGCAACAGCAATAGCAATAGCGACAGCAACAACGACAGCATTGGGTTGGGCCAGCTCCGGACGGAGCCGCGGCAGCACGGGGGTATGGCGCATCGCGCGGTTCCGCGTCCTGCTCCAGCGCGCGAACGCAGCACATCCATGTGCTGCTTGCGCCATACCCCCGTGCTGCCGCGTCTTCGGGCGCTTATGGGTCGTGGCTTCTTTCCCTCGCTCCCCGGGGGAAGGGTTGGGGCGACGGACATGAATCCGCGGCGCTTCGGGTAGAGCGGGGCTTGCCCCGCTGCTCTTGGCGCGGGTTGGGGCATCGGGCGTGGGAGTCGGGCGAGCCCGACTCTACGAAGAGCGGGGCATCAGGGGTGGGAGTCGGGTGGGCCCGACTCTACGAGGGCAGGAGGCGCTGGAGGGGGAGGGCGGCGAGGACGCGGTCCCAGGGGAAGCGGGGGCCGGGGTCGAGCTTGCGGTGCACCAGCACCGCCGGATCGTCGCTGGCGGGGACGCGCTCGCGGTCCAGGTCCTCGTGGCCGGCGATGTGGCGCAGCGAGGGCAGGCGCGCGGCCAGGTCCTGCAGCAGGCGCGCCAGCGCGTCGATCTGCGCGTCGGTGTACGGCTCGTCCATCGCCTGGTGGCGTGAGTCCAGCCAGTGCGGGTAGCGCCCGCTGTTGACCAGCTCGATCCCCAGCGAACGCGGGTTCTGCCCGCGCACGTGGTGGGCGATGCGCTCCTCGGGCACGTAGCGCAGCACCGTGCCGTCGCGGTCGATGTAGTAATGGCCGCTGTTGCCGGTGCCGCTGTCGTAGCGAACGCGTTCGCCGTACTCGCGGGCGGTGGCCAGGTCCGGCAGTTCGGTGCAGTGGATGACCACCAGGTCGATGTCCGCCAGCGAACGCTGCCCGAGCCGGTCCACGTAGGGTAGCGGCTGGTCGATCACTTCGAGTTCCGGCGGGGTGGGCATGGGGCCGGATGCTAGCATTCGCGCCATGGCGACCCGCAGCTCCGTTCCTCCTCCCGACAGTCCCCTCGGTCGGCTCATGGCGACCCTCCCGCGCGGCGGCAAGGTCGAATGGATCGGTCTGCGCCCGGCCCGCGACACGGCGATGGTCGAGGTCGACGCGGTCGAAGCCACCCCCGGCGCCGGCCTCACCGGTGACCGCTACAACGGCGGCAGCGGCAAGCGCGGGGTCACCCTGATCCAGGCCGAGCACCTGCCGGTGATCGCCGCGCTGTCCGGCCACGAATCCGTCGTCCCGGCCACCCTGCGCCGCAACCTGGTCGTCTCCGGGATACCGCTGGTGGCGCTGAAGGGCCGCCGCTTCCGCGTCGGCGAGGTGGTGCTGGAAGGCACGGATGCGTGCGATCCGTGCACGCGCATGGAGGACGCGCTCGGCCCCGGCGGCTTCAATGCCATGCGCGGCCACGGCGGGCTGTGCGCGCGCATCGTCCAAGGCGGCACCCTGCGCGTCGGCGACGTGGTGGAGGCGCTGTGAGCCGCGGCCACTGCATTCTTTCCCACGGTTTCGAAAGCGGCCCGGACGCGACCAAGGTCACCGCGCTGGCGCAGGCGGCCGAGGCGCTGGGCTGGACCACCGAGCGCCCGGACTACACCGACCTGGACGCGCGCAGCGAGGTCAGCCGCGTCGGTGACGTGCCGGCGCGCCTGCAGCGCCTGCTGCGCATCGCCGGCGAGGCGGTGCAGCGGCGCGGGCCGGTGGTGCTGGCCGGCTCGAGCCTGGGCGCCTATATCTCGGCGATCGCCTCGCTGCAGGTGCCGACCCGCGGCCTGTTCCTGATGGTGCCGCCGCTGCAGATGGGGCCGATGCCGGCGCTGGACGCCGCGCCGGTGCCGACCTCGGTGGTCCATGCCTGGCACGACGAGATCATCCCGGCGGCCGGGGTCATCGAATGGGCACGCGCGCGCTCGGCGCGGCTGCTGCTGCTGGACGACAGCCACCGCCTGTCGGCGCACGTGGACGCCACCGCGCGCGCCTTCGCCGAGCTGCTCGAATCGCTCTGAGCCTGCGCCGGCGGCCATCGCCCGGGTGAACGCCGCGCCAGCCCCGGGCTGGCGCGGCCCCGCCCGATGGCCGACCATTCCCATCCATGCCGATGCCCGGCCGCGCGCCGCGGCCCGGCGGCCCCGAACGCGAGCCCGTTTCCCGATGAAGTTCTTTGTTTCCTGCGCCAAGGGCCTGGAATACCTGCTGGCCGACGAACTGGTGGCGCTGGGCGCCGCGAAGGCCACCGCCACCATCGCCGGTGCCAACGCCGAAGGCAGCCTGGCCGACGCCCAGCGCGCCGTGCTGTGGTCGCGCCTGGCCAGCCGCGTGCTGTGGCCGCTGGCCAGCTTCGACTGCCCGGACGAGCAGGCGCTGTACGCCGGCGCGGCCGCGGTACCGTGGCACGAGCACCTGGGCGAGGGCGACACCCTGGCGGTGGACGCGCACGTTTCCGGCGAGGCGATCAGCCATGCGCGCTTCGCCGCGCAGCGGGTCAAGGACGCGGTGGTCGACGTGTTCCGCGCGCAGGGCCTGGAACGGCCGTCGGTCGACGTCGAGGCCCCCGGCCTGCGCCTGAACCTGTCGCTGCGCAAGGGCAGGGCGACGTTGTCGATCGATCTCGGTGGTGGCCCGCTGCACCGGCGCGGCTGGCGCGCCGAACAGCGCGAGGCGCCGCTGAAGGAAAACCTCGCCGCGGCGGTGCTGCTGCGTGGCGGCTGGCCGGCGCTGTATGCCGAAGGCGGCGCGCTGCTCGACCCGATGTGCGGCAGCGGTACGCTGCTGATCGAAGGCGCGCTGATGGCCGCCGACGTGGCTCCGGGACTGGGCCGGATCGACGCGCGCAGCGCCGGCGATCCGGCGCCGGAGGCACTGGCGGCCCCTTCGCTGGAAGGTGCGGCACAGGACCCGTGGTCGGCGGCGCTGGCGAAGGTCGCGCCGGGCGATGCAGGCGCCCGTGCCGTCGCCGCGACCGCCGATGCGTCGCGGCCCACCCGCTGGATCGGCTTCGATGCCGCCGCCTGGCGCGCGCTGGTGGCCGAAGCCCGCACCCGCGCCGCGGCCGGCCTGGCCGCGCTGCGCCCGGTGTTCCATGGCAGCGATCTGGATCCGTACGCGATCGCCGCGGCGCGCAGCAACGCGCAGGCCGCTGGCGTCGCCTCGGCGATCGCGTTCGAGGTGCGCGATATCGACGCGCTGCCGGAGGCGCCGCAACCGCGCGGCCTGGTGGTGTGCAATCCGCCGTACGACCGCCGCCTGGCTGCAGACGGCCTGCTGTACCGGCGCCTGGGCCAGGCGCTGCAACGGGCGGTGCCGGAGTGGCGCGCCAGCCTGCTGTGCGGCGACGCGGAGCTGGCCCAGGCCACCGGGCTGCGCGCGGCGAAGAAATACCAGCTGTTCAACGGCGCGCTGGAGTGCGCGCTGATCGTCTGCGATCCGCTGCGCCCGCCGCAGCGCGACGCCGTCCCGCGCGAGCTGTCCGAAGGCGCGAAGATGGTCGCCAACCGCCTGCAGCGCAACCTGCGCAAGCTCAAGAGCTGGCGCAGCGGCGAGGGCGTGTCCTGCTTTCGCGCCTACGACGCCGACATCCCCGAGTACGCGGCGGCGATCGACGTCTACGCCGAGGACGGTGGCGAACAACGCACCTTCCTGCACGTGCAGGAGTACGCACCGCCGGCGGAGATCCCCGAGGCCGACGTGCGCCGCCGCCGCCACGAACTGCTGGCCGCCGCGCGCACGACCTTCGCCGTGCCGCCGGACCGGGTCGCGCTGAAGACCCGCGAGCGCGGCAAGGGCGGCAGCAAGTACGGGCGCTTCCAGCAGGGCGGCGAGCGCTTCGTCGTGCGCGAGCATGGCACGAAGCTGTGGGTGAACCTGTTCGATTACCTGGACACCGGCCTGTTCCTCGACCACCGCCCACTGCGCCGGCGGATGGCCAAGGAGGCCAGGGGGCGGCGCTTCCTCAACCTGTTCTGCTACACCGGCGTGGCCAGCGTGCAGGCGGCGGTGGCCGGCGCGGCATCGACGACCAGCGTGGACCTGTCGGCGACCTACCTGCAGTGGTGCGCGGACAACCTGGCGCTCAACGGCATGGGCGGCGCCTCGCACCGGCTGGTGCAGGCCGACGCGGTGGCGTGGCTGGAGGCCGAGCGCGGCAAGTACGACGTGATCTTCTGCGACCCGCCGACCTTCTCCAACTCGGCGCGCGCGGACGATTTCGACGTGCAGCGCGAACACGTGCGCCTGCTGCGCGCCGCCTGCGCACGCCTGGCGCAGGGCGGGGTGCTGTACTTCTCCAACAACTTCCGCCGCTTCCGCCTGGACGAGGAAGCGGTGGCGCAGTTCGCCCACTGCGAGGACATCAGCGCCTCCACCATCCCGCCGGACTTCGAACGCAACCCGCGCATCCACCGCGCCTGGCGCCTGACGGTTTGAGGGGCGTGCCGCGCTTGGTAGAGCGGGGCTTGCCCCGCTGCTTTTCGCAGGGCGCTGGAACATCGGGCGGGGGAGTCGGGCAAGTCCGACTCTACAGGGGCGGGGCTTTTGTAGAGCGGGGCTTGCCCCGCTGCTTTTCGGGGGGCGTTGGGACATCAGGCGGGGAGTCGGGCGAGCCCGACTCTACGGGGTCACACCGGGGCGCGGTCGAGGAGGACGATCACCGCGTGCAGGAGCAGGCCGATCAGACCGCCTACGAGGGTGCCGTTGAAGCGGATGTACTGCAGGTCGCGGCCGACGCTCAGCTCCAGCTGCCGGACCAGGTGGCGCTCGTCCCAGCTCTTCACCGTCTGCGCGATGTAGTCGGTCACGCCGCCGCGCAGGCGCAGGGCCAGCTTTTCGGCCCCGCCCATCACGTGCTGGTTGATCGCCTCGCGCAGGCCCTCGTCGCGGCCCAGCGCCTCGCCGATGCCGAGCAGCGAGCGTTCCAGGTGGCGCGCCAGAACGCCGTCTCCGCGTTCCAGGTCCTCACGCAGGGCGCCGTGGATCTGGTCCCATAATCCGCGCACGTAGTCCTGCACGCTGGGATGGTCGATCAGGTCCTGCTTGATCTTCGCCACGCGCGCGGCCAGCTCGGGATCGGTGCGCAGGCGCTGGATGTACGTACGCAACCAGCGTTCGTAATCGCGGCGGATCGGGTGGCGCGGCTCGGCGAGGATGCCGTTGAGCTCTTCCAGCACCGCGCGGGCGATGCGTTCGGCCAGGTCGTCGGCGATGCCTTCGACCGGACGGATCCAGTTGACCGTGCCGACCAGCCGCGGCCACTCGCGGCGCGCGTGCTTGACCAGCAGCGCCGAGGCGCGCCGCTTCACCGCCTCGCCGTCGAGGTAATGCGACAGGCGCTTGAGCGCCTCATCCAGCAGCTGCTGGTGGCGGCCATCCGCGGTGAGCAGGCCCATCACCTCGCCGGCGGTGGCGGAGGCATCCCAGGCCTGCAGGCGGGCGATGACGAAGCGCTGGATGCTCTCGTGCACCGCGCGCTCGTCGAGCAGGTCCAGCGCCTGCAGCGCCCAGCCGCGCGCCATCTGCGCCAGTCGCTGCGACTGCTCGGGCCGGGACAGCCACTCGCCCAGCTTCGTCGCCGGATCGAACACCTCCAGCCGCTTGAGCAGGGTCTCCGGCTCGAGGAAATGGTCGCGCACGAACGCGGCCAGGCTGTCGGCGATGCGCGCCTTGCTGTGCGGGATGATCGCGGTATGCGGGAAGGGCAGGCCCAGCGGATGGCGGAACAGCGCGACCACCGCGAACCAGTCGGCGAGGGCACCGACGGTGGCCGCCTCGCAGAACGCCGACACCCACGCCCACACGCCCTGGTTGCCCATGGCGTGGCTGAGCACGAAGCCGGCGACCATCGCCAGCAGCATCGCCAGGGCGATGCTCTTCATGCGGCGCAACTGCGCCGCGCGCGGGTCCTGCTCGCTCATCTGCGTCCTGTAGGGGAGGGAGGCGCCACCATCGGGCGGCACCGACTCGCGGGAGTTTAGCGGCGGGGGCGTTGCCGGCGTGTAGCCCGGATAAGCGAAGCGCGTCCGGGGGTACGCGTGGTGGGCCCGTTCGTCCCGGATGCGGCCTTCGGCCTTATCCGGGCTACGGAATCCGGATGTCCCGCGCCTGTGAAAAGCAGCGGGGCGAGCCCCGCTCTACGAGGCGAGCCTGGCCCGGTGGGAGCGGAATGCCCCTGTAGAGCCGGGCTTGCCCGACTCCCCCGCCCGATGTTCCAGCGCCCTGCGAAAAGCAGCGGGGCAAGCCCCGCTCTACAGGTCGAGTGCCGGCGGGGTCAGCGCATTGTCGGCATCACGAACTCGGCGCCGGCGGCGCCTTCGGGCCAGCGGGCGGTCACGGTCTTCAGGCGGGTGTAGAAGCGCACACCGTCGGGGCCGTGCATGTGCAGCGGGCCGAACAGCGAGGCCTTCCAGCCGCCGAAACAGTGGAACGCCATCGGAACCGGGATCGGCACGTTGATGCCGACCATGCCGGCCTGCACGCGGCGCGCGTACTCGCGGGCCGCGCCGCCGCTGCGGGTGAACACCGCCGTGCCGTTGCCGTACTCGTGGCCGTCCACCAGCGCCAGCGCCGACTCGAAGTCCGGCACCCGCACCACGCACAGCACCGGCCCGAAGATCTCCTCGCGGTAGATCCGCATCTGCGGGGTGACATGGTCGAACAGGCTGCCGCCGAGGAAGAACCCGTCGCGCGAGGTGCACGGATGCGCGCGCCCGTCGACCACCAGCTTCGCGCCTTCCTGCACGCCCAGGTCGATGTAGCCGCGCACCCGCTCGCGGTGCGCCGCGTCGACCAGCGGACCCATGTCCGGATCCTCCAGGCCCGGCGCGATGCGCAGCCCCGCCACCTTCGGCGCCAGCGCCGCGACCAGCGCGTCGGCGGTGGCGTCGCCCACGCAGACCGCCACCGAGATGGCCATGCAGCGCTCGCCGGCCGAGCCGTAGCCGGCGCCCAGCAGCGCGTCGGCGGCCAGCCCGATGTCCGCGTCCGGCAGCACCACCGCGTGGTTCTTGGCCCCGCCCAGCGCCTGCACGCGCTTGCCGGCGGCGCTGCCACGCTCGTACAGGTAGCGCGCCACCGGCGTGGAACCGACGAACGACAGCGCCTGCACCCGCGGATCGTCGAGCAGCGCGTCCACCGCCTCGCGGCCGCCGTGGACCACGTTGAACACGCCCTGAGGCAGCCCGGCCTCCTGCAGCAGCCGCGCCAGGTGCAGCGCCGCCGACGGCACCTTCTCCGAGGGCTTGAGCACGAAGCTGTTGCCGCAGGCCAGCGCCACCGGCGCCATCCACAGCGGCACCATCACCGGGAAGTTGAACGGGGTGACGCCGGCGACCACGCCCAGCGGCGCGCGCTCGCTCCAGCTGTCCACGCCGCGGCCCACTTCCGGCGAGTGCTCGCCCTTGAGCAGGTGCGGGATGCCGGCGGCGAACTCCACCACCTCCATGCCGCGGGTCACCTCGCCGCGCGCATCGGACAGGGTCTTGCCGTGCTCGGAGGTGATCGTGCGCGCCAGTTCGTCGGCATCGCGTTCGATCAGCCCGCGCAGGCGGAACATCACCCGCGCGCGCTGCAGCGGCGGCGTGGCGGCCCAGGCCGGGAACGCGGCCTGGGCCGCATCCACCGCGGCGCGGACCTGGGCCGCATCGGCCAGCGGCACCTGCGCGGTGACCGCGCCGCTGGACGGGTCGAACACCGGCGACAGGCGCGCGCCGGGCGCGGCCGCCACCGGGCCGCGGATGTGGTGGGTGAGCTGGCGGATCTGGTGCGTGTCCATGGCGGTCTGCGGTGCGCGGCGCGGCGGGCGCCGGTGGTGGGGAAGGGATGCGTGCCGGGCGCGGCTACGCCGCCAGCGCCTCGGAAGCCGGCGTGTACGGCAGGCGCAGCGCATCGGCCACCGCGCGGTAGGTGAGTTTGCCGGCGTGCACGTTGAGGCCGTTGCGCAGGTTCGCGTCGTCCATCAGCGCCTGCACCGCGCCCTTGCCGGCCAGCGCCAGCGCATGCGGCAGGGTGGCGTTGGTCAGGGCGAAGGTCGAGGTGCGGGCCACGCCGCCGGGCATGTTGGCCACGCAGTAGTGGATGATCCCGTCGACCTCGTAGGTCGGCTCCTGGTGGGTGGTCGGCTTGCTGGTCTCGAAGCAGCCGCCCTGGTCGATGGCCACGTCCACCAGCACCGAGCCGGGTCGCATCAGCTTCAGTTGCGCGCGGCTGACCAGCTTGGGCGCGGCCGCGCCGGGGATCAGCACCGCGCCGATCACCAGGTCGGTGTAGGGCAACCGTTCCTGGATCGCGTCCTGGCTGGAGAAGATCGTGGTCAGCCGGTCGCCGTAGAGCTCGTCGACGTACTTGAGCCGTTCCAGCGAACGATCCAGCAGGGTCACGTGCGCGCCCAGGCCCATGGCCATGCGCGCGGCGTTGAGACCCACGGTGCCGGCGCCGATCACCATCACCTCGGCCGGCTTCACCCCGGGCACGCCGCCGAGCAGGATGCCCGAGCCGCCCTGCGCCTTCTCCAGCGCGTGCGCGCCGGCCTGGATCGACATGCGCCCGGCCACCTCGCTCATCGGCGCCAGCAGCGGCAGGCCGCCGCGGTCGTCGGTGACGGTCTCGTAGGCGATCGCGGTGCAGCCGGAAGCCAGTAGCGCCTTCGTCTGCTCCGGGTCCGGCGCCAGGTGCAGGTAGGCGTAGAGGATCTGCCCGGGCCGCAGCATCGCGCATTCGGCCGGCTGCGGCTCCTTGACCTTGATGACCATTTCGGCGCAGCCGTAGACCTCCTCGGCCGTGTCGACGATCCGGGCGCCGGCGGCCTCGAACGCCGCGTCGGCCAGGCCCGCGCCTTCGCCGGCGCCACGCTGCACGAGGACCTGGTGGCCGCGTGCGGACAGCTCGCGCGCGCCGGCCGGGGTCAGGCCGACGCGATACTCGTGGTTCTTTATTTCCTTGGGTACGCCGATCAGCATGGAAATCTCCGTGGAGTGATGACTGCGGCGTGGGGGAGCGCCGGTCAGAGGCTCGAAAGAATCTCGCCCAGCATCGAGAAGATGTCGTCGATGTGCCGTCGTTCGACGATCAGCGGCGGCGACAGGGCGACGATGTCGCCGGTGGTGCGCACCAGCAGGCCCTTGCGGAACGCCCGCTCCAGCACCTGGTAGCCGCGCGCGCCGGGGGCGCCGTCCTGCGGCGCCAGCTCGATCGCGCCGATCAGGCCGTAGTTGCGGATGTCGATGATGTGCGGGCTGCTGCCGCGCAGCGCGTGCAGGCCGTCGGCCCAGTAGTCCTCCAGCTCCAGCGCCCGGGTCAGCAGGCCTTCCTCGGCATAGGTGTCGAGGGTCGCCAGCGCGGCGGCGCAGGCCAGAGGGTGGCCGGAGTAGGTGTAGCCGTGGAACAGGTCGATCGCGCCCTCCGGGCCCTGCATGAAGGCCTCGTGGATGCGCTCGGACACGAACACCGCGCCCATCGGAACGCAGCCGCTGGTCAATCCCTTGGCCACGGTCATCATGTCCGGGGTGACCCCGAAGCGCTGCGCCGCGAACGGCGCGCCGACCCGGCCGAAGCCGGTGATCACCTCGTCGAAGACCAGCAGGATGCCGTACTTGTCGCAGATCTCGCGCAGCCGCTGCAGGTAGCCCGGCGGTGGCAGGATCACGCCGGCCGAACCGGAGATCGGCTCGACGATCACCGCCGCGATCGTGCTGGGGTCGTGCAGCTGCACGATCCGTTCCAGGTCCTCGGCCAGCTCCACGCCGTGCGCGGGCAGGCCGCGCGAGAACGCGTTGCGGCCGATGTCCAGGGTGTGGCGCAGGTGGTCCACGCCCGGCAGGCCAGGGCCGAACCACTTGCGGTTGTTGGGCAGACCGCCGACCGAGATGCCGCCGAAGCCGACGCCGTGGTAGGCCTTCTCGCGGCCGACCAGTTTCGTGCGCTGGCCCTCGCCGCGGGCGCGGTGCCAGGCGATGGCGATCTTCAACGCGGTGTCGACGGATTCGGAGCCGGAGTTGGTGAAGAACACATGGTCCAGCGGCCGCGGCGCGATTTCCTTCAGGCGCTCGGCCACGACGAAGGGCAGCGGCGAGCCCATCTGGAAGTGCGGGGCGAAGTCCAGGGTCGCGGCCTGGCGCGCGATCGCCTCGACGATGCGCGGGCGCGCATGGCCGGCGTTGCAGCACCACAGGCCGGCGGTGCCGTCCAGGATCTGGCGGCCCTCGACGTCGCGGTAGTACATGCCCTCGGCCGAGGCGAGCAGGCGCGGGCTGTGCCGGAACTGGCGGTTGGCGGTGAACGGCATCCAGAACGCGTCCATGGCCGGCGGCGCGGCCAGGTTCTGGGAGGCGTAGTGGTCGGCCAGGGCGGCCCGGGAAGCGTCGGCGTCGGTGCTCATGGCGGCAGGCTCCGGTCTGGATCGGCGGGGCGTCCGTGGGACCGGGCGCCGTTCGAAAAATTCAACGCTGGGGGCGAGTCTACGGCAAAAATTGACCCCGGCGGGGTGCCATGTAAAGTATCCCGCAACACGCCGGGCCAGCCCCCGGACGGAGCGGAACGAGGCGATGGACATCGGCGCACGCCTGCAGCGGGTACGCACGGCCCGTGGCCTGAGCCAGCGCGAGCTGGCCCGCCGCGTGGGCGTCACCAACAGCACGATCTCGCTGATCGAGCAGAACAAGGTCAGCCCCTCGGTCAGCTCGCTGAAGAAGGTGCTGGACGGGATCCCGATCTCGCTGGCCGACTTCTTCACCCTGGACCTGGACCCGGGCCCGCCGGAGCAGCCGTTCTACGCGGCCGACGAACTGCCGGACGTGGGCAATGGCGGCATCCACTACTACCTGGTGGGCCAGCACCGGCCGCAGCGGCAGATGTGCATCCTGCGCGAGGTGATGCCGCCGGGCAGCGACACCGGGGAGGCGATGATCGTCCACGAAGGCGAGGAGGGCGGCGTGGTCGTTTCCGGCCAGGTGGAGGTGACCGTCGGCAGCCAGGTGCGGGTGCTGGGGCCGGGCGAGGCGTACTACTTCGAGAGCAAGGTGCCGCACCGTTTCCGTAACGTCGGCGACACCGAGGCGGTGATCGTCAGTGCGAACACGCCGGCGACGTTCTGATGCACAGGTGGCGATTGTTTTCCGTCGGCAGGCCTCGCACCGTGATGCTTCGAGGTCGCCAGCGGTTCCAGGACCATTTCTCCGCTGGACGGGGTTGACGCTTTACTTCGGGAGTTCACGATGAGCACTGCACGTACCCGCACCGATTGGGAAGCGATGGCCGCCGGGCTGTCGCTGCGCACCCAGGCGTTCATCGACGGCAAGTACGTCGACGCCGCCGACGGCCGCACCTTCGACTGCACCAGCCCGATCGACGGGCGGGTGCTGGGGCAGGTGGCGCGTGGAGGGCAGGCGGACATCGACCGCGCGGTGCGCGCGGCGCGGCGCAGTTTCGAGGCCGGGCACTGGTCGCGGGCCAGGCCGGTCAAGCGCAAGAAGACCCTGCAGAAGCTGGTGGCGCTGATCGAACGGCACGCCGACGAGCTGGCCCTGCTGGAAACCCTGGACATGGGCAAGCCGATCGACGACGCGCGCAACGTCGACCTGGCCGCGACGATCCGCTGCTTCTCGTGGACCGCCGAGGCGCTGGACAAGGTCTACGGCGAGGTCGCGCCCACCGGCGAGGACGAGCTGGGCCTGGTCACGCGCGAGCCGCTGGGCGTGGTCGGCGCGATCGTGCCGTGGAACTTCCCGTTGCTGATGGCGGCGTGGAAGCTGGCCCCGGCGCTGGCCACCGGCAACTCGGTGGTGCTCAAGCCCTCGGAGAAGTCGCCGCTGAGCGTGCTGCGCCTGGCCGAGCTGGTGGCCGAGGCCGGCATCCCCGACGGCGTGTTCAACGTGGTGCCGGGTTTCGGCCAGGAGGCCGGCGAACCGCTGGCGCTGCACATGGACGTGGACGGGCTGGTGTTCACCGGCTCGACCGCGGTGGGCAAGCGCCTGCTGCAGTGCGCCGGCCTGTCCAACATGAAGCGCGCGTACATGGAGTGCGGCGGCAAGAGCCCGAACATCGTCTTCGCCGACGCCCCGGACCTGGCCAAGGCGGCCGAGGCCGCGGCGGTGGGCATCTTCTACAACCAGGGCGAGGTCTGCACCGCGGCCTCGCGCCTGCTGGTGGACCGCTCGATCAAGGACGAGTTCGTCGCCCGGGTGGTGGAAGCGGGCAGGAAGATGCAGCCGCGCCACCCGCTGGAGCCGGGCGCGCCGATGGGCGCGCTGGTGGACGAGTCGCAGACGAAGCGGGTGCTCGACTACATCGCCAAGGGCCAGGCCGAAGGCGCGAAGCTGGCCCTGGGCGGCAAGCGCATCTCGCCGGTGGACGGCGGCTGCTACGTGGAGCCGACCGTGTTCGACGAGGTGCGCCCGGAGCACACGATCTCGCGCGAGGAGATCTTCGGCCCGGTGCTGTCGGTGATCCCGTTCGACAACGAGGCCCAGGCGCTGAGGATCGCCAACGACACCGAGTACGGCCTGGCCGCCGGCGTGTGGACCGCCAACCTGGCCCGCGCCCACCGTGTCGCCCGCGGCCTGCGCGCCGGCAGCGTGTGGGTGAACTACTGGGACGGCGGCGACATGACCGCGCCCTTCGGCGGCTACAAGCAGTCCGGCAACGGCCGCGACAAGTCGCTGCACGCCTTCGACAAGTACACCGAGATCAAGGCGACCTGGATCAACCTGGCCGACTAGCCAGGAGCCCCCTCTCCCCCGGAGAGGGGTAGGGCAGCGGGTCGGGCGCCGGCGTGGCCCGGACAAGGCCGAAGGCCGCATGCGGGAAACCGGTCCCGCGCGCCCCGGCGGCCGACACTCCGTGACACCAGGCGCCGTGATCCCGGGTGCGCTCCGCTTACCCGGGCTACGCACCTGGCCTCCCTCTCTCCTCGCGAGGGGGGAGGGGAGAGGTTCGGGCGCCCAGCAATCGCCCCGTAGCCCGCATAAGGCCGAAGGGCGCATCCGGGACACCACCTCGAAGGGCCCGGCAGTCGACCATCCTGCGATACCAGACCGCATACCCCGGGTGCGCTCCGCTTGCCCGGGCTACGCTGATGTCGCGTCCTGGGTTAACTTCAGGCCCAGCCGGACTCACGCCCAGGGGGGGCGGGCGCCCGGCCAGTCCCGGACCTGGGGGAACCGCCGCCATGGCTGCGAAAAGCCGCGATGTCCTCATCCCGTGTTTCCTCGTCGCCTTCCTCGCCGTGGGCCTGCCTTACTGGCTGACGCCGCTCAAGCAGCTGGCGCTGCCGGACGCGATCCTGGATGCCCGCCTGGTCGTCGTCGCAGTGATGGCCGCAGTGCCAGCGTTCCTCAGCGGCACGGGCTTCTGGCTGTCGTGGCTGGTGATCGGCGCCTCGGTCCCGGCCGCCATCTTCGCCCGCGTCGCCTACGACGTGATCCTGGATCCGGGCACCCACAACCTGTGGCCGTTCGAGATCGCCCTGGTCCTGGCGCCCGGGTTCGGATCGGCATTCGTGGGGGCGCTGGTCGGCGGATTGCCCGGATGGCTGCTGTTCGTCCGCCAGAGCGCGTGATGGGCCGACCCCGGGCGTGAAGACCATACGGGCACAGTCATGTTCAAGCTGATCGGCGCGTTCCTCCTGCTCTACGTCTGCTACGCGGTCGCCACCGGACGCATCCACGCGAAGGCCGGCGTCCGGATGCGCGAAGTCCAGCGCATCGACTCTCCGGGTTATTTCTGGA
Organism: Pseudoxanthomonas sp. J35; assembly: GCF_000513995.1. Classification (GTDB taxonomy): domain Bacteria; phylum Pseudomonadota; class Gammaproteobacteria; order Xanthomonadales; family Xanthomonadaceae; genus Pseudoxanthomonas. The sequence goes on along the minus strand of NZ_AZVB01000026.1, from coordinate 2,011 downwards.
GCGTGGTGGTGATCTGCGCGGCGCTTTCGGTCGTACTGTCCACCGTGTTCTGAATCCCACCGGTGCAGCCGGCCATCTCCTCAGCGGTCCAGCGGGCTGACCACACCGTGGGCGCCGCGATTGAGGACGTGGGTGTAGATCTGGGTGGTGGCGACGTCCTTGTGCCCGAGCAGTTCCTGCACCGTGCGGATGTCCGCGCCGGCTTCCAGCAGGTGGGTGGCGAAGCAGTGGCGCAGGGTATGTGGGGTCACCGGCCGCTCGAAGCCCGCTTCCAGCGCCGCCCGCCGCACCGCCGCCTGCAGCACCTTCTCGTCGATGTGGTGGCGCCGGCGCACGCCGTCGCGCGGGTCCACCGAGATGCGCGTGGCGGGGAACACGTACTGCCAGCCCGGCTCGGCCGCCGCGTTCGGATACTTGCGCGCCAGCGCGTGCGGCAGGTGCACCCGGCCGAGCCCGGCGGCCAGGTCGCGTGCGTGCAGCTGGCGCACCCCCGCCAGCTGGCGGGCGAGGGGCTCGCGCAGCGCGGCCGGCAGCACGGTCATGCGGTCCTTGCCACCCTTGCCATTGCGCACGGTCAGTTCGTTGCGCGCCAGGTCCACGTCCTTCACCCGCAGCCGCACGCACTCCATCAGGCGCAGGCCGCTGCCGTAGAGCAGCCCGGCCATGAGCGCCTCGCGCCCGGCCAGCAGGCCGAGCAGCTGGCCGACCTGGGCCCGCGACAGCACCACCGGCAGCCGTTGCGGCCGCCGCGCCCGGACCACGTTCTCCATCCACGGCAGGTCCACGCCCAGCACCTCGCGGTACAGGAACAGCAGCGCCGACAGCGCCTGGTTCTGGGTGCTGGCGGCGACGTGGTCGCGTGTGGCCAGGCGGGTGAGGAAGGCCTCGACCGCCGCCCCGTCAAGATCGCGCGGATGCCGCGGCAGGTACGCCCGGATATACCGGCGAATCCAGTAAAGGTAGGCCTGCTCGGTACGCAGGCTGTAATGCTTGAGCCGCAGCCGCCCGCGTACCTGCTCCAGCAGCCGCGGCCCGCCCGCCTGCATCCCTCCGGCCGATAACGGGGCCTGCTCGCCGTCATACGTCATATCGNGGCCTCCTTGCCGCCTTTCCCCGGATCCTGGCGCCCCGCCGGCCGGGCCGGAATCGGCATAAACCTNTGATTGCGGTAGGAATTCCTTGATTGACGGCTCCCGCCCCGGGGCACAAACTCGGCGCTACGCCCCCGGTGGGGGTCTACTGGTAGTTAGGCGCCTGAAGCAGCAACGTAGCAATCGTAAGAGGAAGCAATGCCAACTCCGCAGTACGCGTCACTCGAGAGCATCATGACGGCCAGCAACCGCCTCCATTTTTCGCAGGCGGACGGGCAGTACCTGTTGTCTACCCTCAAAGGCTTCATGCAGTCGGGCCGCAGGATCAACTTCCATCCAACGATGGCAGGTTCGGTTAAAGAAGCATTCGATGAAGGCTTTATCGCGTTGAAGGCAGCCGACTTGGACACCGACTTTGTCTTTATCAAGCAGAATGCTGGCCGCGGCATCTTTGGTGGCCAAAAGTCGCGAGTAATGACCTATGTGGGTTCGCTCGAACACGACGAACTTATGCCTAGCACTCTCTGCAAAAATGTAATTATGGCCATGGCCGCCGTTAACGCGGTCTATCGCAGTCAGGGCCTGTAAGTGCCTCGCCAGGCACCTAACAATTCCGTGGGGAGCTTCCCGTCAACCCGGGGTGCATGACGTCCTTGCCTTGAGCTTCAGGCATTGCTGCTTCCTCGTTGTGGTGTTGTTGCTCTGCTGCTCTGCTGCTCTGCTGCTCTGCTGCTCTGCTGCGGTGCTGCTGTTCGCTCAGTGGTCGGTGGCAACGAAAGCCAGACTGCATTTCCGTGGACGGTCTTGTTGGATCGATGTCGCCGATCCGGACCAGGGCAAAAACCGCACCCGAAGGCCTCTCTCATTCATCGGTGTCGCCCGGTCGCGGGGATCAGCCGCGTGCCGTGGTGGCGCCGGAA
>NZ_AZVB01000003.1 GCF_000513995.1 Pseudoxanthomonas sp. J35 | reverse complement strand
CGAACTGCTGGCAGCCAACCGCGCCTTGCTCACCGTCTACCTGCTCAAGGACGACCTCAAACAGTTGTGGCGATATCGCAGCCGCGCCTGGGCGTTACGCGCCTGGAAGCAGTGGAAGCGCCGGGCCCTGCGCAGCGGGCTGGAGCCGCTGAAGATCTTCGTCCGGCGCCTGGAGCCCTACCTGCCCGGCATCCTGGCCCACTGCCGGTGGCCGCTGGGCACCAACCTGGTCGAGGGCATCAACAACAAGATCAAGGTCATCAAGCGATTGGCCTACGGCTTCCGCGATGACGCCTACTTCTTCCTCAAGATCCGGGCGGCCTTCCCCGGAGTTGGGAGATGAACCAATTTTTTTCGCGCGCGCAACTCCAGCATCGCCTCGCCGTAGGCTTCCTGCAGGTCCTTGAGCTGCCGCTCGTACTGCTCGCGCACGTCCTCCGGCTTGGCTCGCAGGGCGTTCTCCATACCCCGCTTGCCGTCCTCCACCCAGCTCTCGATCTCCGAGGGCGGGATATCGAACTGCCGGCTGGCCTCGGCCACTGTCGTCTTGCCCTGGATGATCTCCAGCACCAGCGCCGACTTGCGCCGGGCCGTCCAACGCTTGATTTCCTCTTCCATTACCGCGCTCATCTGTGCTCCTTCTCCAAGGTAACACCTGAGCAGGAAATCACTGGGTCATTACACACCGGCAGCGGCCAGTCGGCCGGTTCGTTGTAGGCCAGCGCGTCCTCGGCAGCGGCGGCCTCGCGCAACACGGCCAGCCCTTCGGCGATCCTGTCCTGCGCCAGCAGCAGTTCGCCGCGCAGCAGCGCCTCGGCGACCTTCAGTACCGCGCCGGCATTGTTGATGTCGAAGAAACTGACCTCCGCCATCGCCGGGTCGGCGGCGATCGCGCGCAGCGCCCCGGCCTCGCGCGCGGCCTCCTCCAGCGCGCTCTTGCGCACCTGGGCCATGCCGCGTGCGAAGTGGTGGATCGCCGTCGGATACGGCAGCGCCGCCGGTGGCGCATCGGCGGCGAGGATCGCGTCCCAGTCGCCGAAGCGGACGTCGGGCGTACACCGGCGCGACCACGAACTGCTGCATGAACTGCATCGGCGCCTCGCCCATCACCTCGCGGTCGGCGCGCGCGGCGGTCTGCACGGCCGCCTGCATCGCCAGCGTGCGCGAGCCGGTCAGCCCGGTGGTCATCGTGGCGAAGTGCCAGTTGTGCGGCACGTAGCCCAGCGGATAGACGCCGTTGCTGCCCCGGCACACCGCGAGAAACTCCTTGTCGGCGGTGGAGGCGGCGAAGTTGACCCGGGGGCACTGCAAGGCCCGCAACAGCGTCAGCGATTAGTGAACCGTAGGATATTTGGGAGATAGTGTCGAAAACTTCAGGAGCTTTGGTAGCGGCGTCCAACAAGAAGTGTGAGCCACAAGGTAGTCGAGGTAAACGTCGTCTCGTGGCGAGACTTCCAATGCCGCCATCCCGAGCATCCTACGAAGACGCGTCGACTTATCCTCAGCAGCACTAGTGAAGACTGATGCAAACTCCGGCCTAGCAAGACGCGAAAGTATTGCGTTCTCCAGTTGCTCGTCGGAGAACTCGCGCTTCACTTCGGCCGCACGCGCTTTCCCCCAAGCAACGAACAACTCGATTGTCTGCTCTATCTCGCGCTCTTGAATCGGCTCTGCATCCCAAACGAATTCCGCGACCTTATAGGAACCAAGAAAAGGGCCAGGCCTTTGAAGGCCCAGCCCTTGGAATGCCACTTACTCGCTAAAGCTCACCCACACTTGCTATACCCACAGTTCAAGCAAGTCGCGCACCCATCCATGATCACCAGCGCCTTGGTGTTGCACTTGTGGCACATGGTGGCGCTGGGCGGGAAGCTGGTGCCGTCGCCGGTCACGGCGATGTCTTCCTGGGGTCCGGTGACCTGGACGGCGGCCGGGGTCGGCTCGGCGTTCTTCTTCTGGCGCTCCTCGAACTGGCGGCGCTTCTCGGCGATCAGCGCCTTCTGGTGCGCGCTCAGTTCCGGGTCGTGGATCAGGCCGATGGACTTCATGTGCTCCTCGACCACGGCGCCGATCTCGGCCACCAGCGAGGGCATGTACACGCCGCCGGCCTTGAAGTAGCCGCCGCGCGGGTCGAACACGGCCTTCATCTCCTCCACCAGGAAGGTGACGTCGCCGCCCTTGCGGAACACGGCGGACATGATGCGGGTCAGGCCGACGATCCACTGGAAGTGGTCCATCGACTTGGAATTGATGAACACCTCGAACGGACGGCGCAGCTCGTGCTCGGTGCCGGCGTTGAGGACGATGTCGTTGATGGTCACGTACATGGCGTGCTCGACCATCGGCGACTTGATCTTGTAGGTGCTGCCGATCAGGACGTCCGGGCGCTCGATGCGCTCGTGCATCTGGATGATGTTGTCCTTGGCCTCGGCGGCCGGGCGATCGACGGGAGCAGCCGCGGGCGGCGGCGCGGCCTCGCGCGCCTTGTCCTCCGGGGTGACCACGGCGTATCCCTTGATTTTCTTGTCGATCTTGACGGCCATCTTGCGTGTCCTTTGAGTGTTTCGTGGAAGCGGCGGGGATGCCGCCGCCGTCCCTCCCCTCGCGGGGAGGGACGTAGTGCGTTGAGTGTTACTTCGCCCGCTTGGCGGTGGCCTTCTTCGCAGCGGCCTTCTTCGCGGGAGCCTTCCTGGCGACGGCCTTCTTCGGCGCAGCCTTCTTTGCCGCGGTCTTCTTCGCGGGCGCCTTCTTCGCGACCGCCTTCTTCACCGCGGCCTTCTTCGCCGGCGCCTTCTTCGCAGCAGCCTTCTTCGCCGGCGCCTTCTTCGCAGCAGCCTTCTTCGCAGCCTTGGCCGTCTTCTTCGCGGCCTTCTTCCTGCCCAGCTTCGAACGCAGCGCGTCGGCCTCGGCGGCGGCCTTGGCCTTGGCCTCGGTCAGCTTCTTGCGGGCCTTGGCCACGGTCCCGGAGACGGCCTTGCGCGCCTTGCCGGTGGTCTTCTTCACCGCCGCACGCGCGCGCGTGGCGGTCTCCCTGGCCTGGACCACGACCGCGCCGGCGCTTTCCACCGCGCCTTCGGCGGTGGCGGCGATCGTCTGGCCGATCTCCACGGCCCGTTCCTTCACTGCATCGGCGGCCTCGGAAATGGTCGCCGTCACACCATTGCCATTGCTCATGGGGAGCCCTCCTGGGGGCACTCTCTTGCCTGGTAATCGGGACTACGTTCCGTTCCGGGCGCCGTACTGCTTGGGAAAGGGCCGTGGCGGGCGCCCGGAACAGCGCGCACCAAGGCCTCAAAGCTTCAGAACTTGCCGTAATAGCCTTCCTTGAGCGCATCGAAGAGGTTGGCGGCGGTGTGGGTCTCGCCGTCGTACTCGATCTCCTCGTTGCCCTTCACCTCCACCACCGAGCCGTCTTCCAGCTCGAAGCGGTAGGTGGTGTTCTCCAGGTCCTTCTCCTTCACCAGCACGCCCTGGAAGGCGGCCGGGTTGAAGCGGAAGGTGGTGCAGCCCTTCAGGCCCTGCTGGTAGGCGTAGCGGTAGATGTCCTTGAAGTCCTCGTACGGGTAGTCCGTGGGGACGTTCGCGGTCTTGGAGATGGAGCTGTCCACCCACTTCTGGGCGGCGGCCTGCACGTCCACGTGCTCCTTCGGCGAGATGTCGTCGGCGGAGATGAAATACTCCGGCAACTTGGCCTCCGGGTCCTCGGAAAACGGCATCGCCTTCGGGTTGACCAGGTGGCGGTAGGCCAGCAGCTCGTAGCTGTAGACGTCCACCTTCTCCTTGGACTTCTTGCCTTCGCGGATCACGTTGCGGCTGTAGTGGTGCGCGAACGACGGCTCGATGCCGTTGGATGCGTTGTTGGCCAGCGACAGCGAGATGGTGCCGGTCGGGGCGATCGAGCTGTGGTGGGTGAAGCGCGCGCCGATCTCGGCCAGCTCGTCGACCAGCTCCGGGGCGACCGTGGCGATGCGCTGCATGTAGCGGCTGTAGCGCGCGTGCAGCACCTTGCCCTCGATCTCCTGGCCCACGCGCCAGCCGTCCTTCGCCATTTCCGGGCGCTGGCGCAGCATCTTCGGGGTCACGGTGAAGCGCTCTTCCATGATCGGGGCCGGGCCCTTCTCCTTGGCCAGCGACAGGCCCACTTCCCAGCCGGCCACGGCCATGTCGCGGGCCACCTGCTCGGTGAACTCCAGGCTTTCCGGCGAGCCGTACTTCATCTTCAGCATGGTCAGGGTGCTGCCCAGGCCGAGGAAGCCCATGCCGTGGCGGCGCTTGCGCAGGATCTCCGCCTGCTGCTGCGGCAGCGGCAGGCCGTTGACCTCGACCACGTTGTCGAGCATGCGGGTGAACACGCGCACGACTTCCTTGTACTCGTCCCAGTCGAACCGCGCCTTGTCGGTGAACGGGTCGCGCACGAAGGTGGTCAGGTTGACCGAGCCCAGCAGGCAGGCGCCGTACGGCGGCAGCGGCTGCTCGCCGCACGGGTTGGTGGCGCGGATGGTCTCGCACCACCAGTTGTTGTTCATCTCGTTGACCTTGTCGATCAGGATGAAGCCCGGCTCGGCGTAGTCATAGGTGGAGACCATGATCATGTCCCACAGGTGGCGGGCGCGGATGTGCCCGTACACCTTGCAGGCCACCAGGCCGTCGTCGCGGACGATGTAGTTCTCCTGGGTCGGCCAGTCGCGCCACACCACCTTGCTGGCGTCGGCCAGGTCGATGTCGCCCTCTTCCTTGCGGCTGAGCGGGAACACCAGCGGCCAGTCCTCGTCGTTCTCCACCGCCTGCATGAAGCCGTCGGTGATCAGCAGCGACAGGTTGAACTGGCGCAGACGCCCGTCCTCGCGCTTGGCGCGGATGAAGTCCTTCACGTCCGGGTGCGACACGTCGAAGGTGCCCATCTGCGCGCCGCGGCGGCCACCGGCCGAGGACACGGTGAAGCACATCTTGTCGTAGATATCCATGAAGGACATCGGGCCGGAGGTGTAGGCGCCGGCGCCGGCGACGAACGCGCCACGCGGACGCAGGGTCGAGAACTCGTAGCCGATGCCGCAGCCGGCCTTCAGGGTCAGGCCCGCCTCGTGGACCTTCTCCAGGATGCCGTCCATCGAGTCGGTGATGGTGCCCGACACGGTGCAGTTGATCGTGCTGGTGGCCGGCTTGTGTTCCTGCGCGCCGGCGTTGGAGGTGATGCGGCCGGCGGGGATGGCCCCATGGCGCAGCGCCCACAGGAAGCGCTCGTACCAGTAGGCCTTCTTCTCCTCGGTCTGCTCGGCATCGGCCAAGGCGCGGGCGACGCGCTGGTAGGTGCCGTCGATGTCCGCATCCAGCGGAACGCCCTGCTTGGTCTTCAGGCGGTACTTCTTGTCCCAGATGTCGTGGGAGGCGGGCTGCAGCGGGATCTGCCCGCCGTTCTTGGTGTTGTCCTGGACCACTTCGAGGCGCACCGTGCTCATGTCTGTCGGGTTCTCCTTACCACGCCGGATTCCTGGGGGGGACCGGGGGACGAAGCGGGGACGGCAAGGCCGGCGGGTCGCGTTCGCACGCGCCGCTCGCCGGGTCAGACGGTGGGTTTCCTGCGGGCCCGGAGGCCGCCGCCGACTGGGTTTTCCTGCCTCATCCGCTCGCCACCCCCGGGCGATTGGGGCTTGACGACGCCTGTTCAGGAATGCTGCACCTGAACACCATCGCTTGGGCCTTGGGTCTGCTGGACCGCTATATCTAGTGGTGTAACAGGGCGCCACGCTACCCCCCAAAAGTGGGGGTGTCAACCGCTTGCGCAGCCCTTCCGTGGTTGCTATCGGCCGGGGGTTGGCCTGCCCCGCGAGGAGCTTGCGCAGGGCCTGCGCGCAGGCTACGGCAGGGGGTGTTAAGGGGCGCGCAGCAGCGGTTTTCCCGTTCCGCCGCCAATGTGCGTTGTGCCTTCAGGGTAGCCGCCCGCGGGGGGGGCGGCCACGGTCCGGGGGGACGGCGATGACGCGTGCGGCAGCGGTGCCGAAGCGCTGCGTCCAGCGCGTGGCGCCGTCGGCCACCGTGCGCAGGCGCACCTCCACCTCGATGTCCGCGCCGCGGCGCATGGTGCTGCCTTCGACCAGGTAATCCACGCCGAGCCTGCGCGCGGCCTGCAATGGATCAGGCGCCAGCGCGGCCAGGCGCTGGCCGGAGCCGGACGGATACACGTGCAGCGCAGACGAGGCGTCCAGCCGCTGGCCAAGCACGTCAGCCAGGCCCGGGCCCAGCCACTTGTCCTGCTCGCCGTCTTCCGGCCGGGGCTGGAATGGCAGCACGACCACGGTGGCGGCCGGCGTGGCGGCCGCCGGAGCCACCGCATGCGGTGTCCCTGCGACCGCTGCCGGAGGCGGCGGTCGCCACCAGCTCCAGGCCAGCAGCGCCGCCACCAGGGCCGCGGCGGCGGCCAGCGCGAACCATGGCGCGCGCGAGCGACCCGGCGGCGGCACGGCCGTGGCGGCGGCGCGGAACGGGTCCGGATGCAGTGCCGCGGCGTCCGGCGGCGCCGCATCGGGCGTGACCTCGGCAACGAAGCGGTAGCCCCGCCCCGGCACGGTCACCACGTAGCGCTCGCCGTCGCCGAGCGCGTGGCGCGGCGCCGAGACCGCCTGGGTCAGGGTGTTCCCCTCCACCACCCGGCCGGGCCAGACCTCGGCGAACAGTTCGTCGCGGGCGACCACCCGCTCGCGCTCGTGCACCAGCACGCACATTACGTCGAAGGCCTTGGCGGTGAGCGGTACCGGCGTGCCGTCGAGGCGGCGCAGTTCGCGGGCGCGCGGATCGAGGACGTAGCCGCCGAAGCGGCAACGGGTGTCTCCCAGGCTGGATTCACCGCTTTTCTTGTTTTTTCACCCGATCCGATGGCGGGCCGCAGCGCCGCGGCGGAAACCTGCGCCATGCCGCGGCAGGCCCTGCCTCCCCGGCTCCATCCACGCGAGCCCGCCATGCACCCCGACCCCGATGCCGCTTCCGGTCCACCCCGCGTCCGTCGCGCCGCCGCGCGGGCCGAGTATGGCACCGCCCCGGCAAGGTCCCGTCGATGCATGCCTGGTCCACGGCCCGCTCCTGATCCCGTCGTCCACGCGCCCTCCGAGGAGACCGCCATGTCCACGCATCGCACGCCCCTGGTCCTGTGTATCGCCGCCCTGCTGCTGGCCGCCTGTTCCAGCGGAGGGGCAGCCGCCCTCCGAGCCCGGCGCCGAGCACGTCCGGCTCGACGCCGCCCCCGGCGCCGCCCACCTTCAATCCCTGCCCGGCGCCCATCGCCTCCGATTGCGTGGTGGACGTGCCCAGGTCCGATCAACCCACCCTGCCCCCGCCGCAGAGCGGGCACGCGCTGGTGCTCAACGGGCCGGGGGAGCTGCGCCTGGATGGCAGCTATCGCTTCGATGGCGGAACCCGGGTCGCCGGCGGGCAACTCAGGACCGTCGGCGCCTCCAGGCTCGAATCGGACGTCCGCGTCGAAGCGCCGGCCTCCCTCTTCGTGGCCGGCCATGTCGAAGGCGACGTCGCCAACCTTGGCACCGTGCAACTGTGGGAGCGCGTGCAGGGCGACCTGGACAACAGCGGACTCCTGCTGGTCTCCGGCGCGGCCTACGGCAACACCCCGCGCATCGGCGGCGATTTCCACCAGGGAGCCGACGGCGTGTTCGAATTCGCCCTCGCCCCGCCCGGCTGGGACTCATCGACCGCGCTGCAGGTGGATGGACAGGCCCGCCTCGACGGGACGCTCCGGCTTGCGCGCCACGACGACGGCTGGGGGCCTTATCCACTCCCCGCGGCAGGCAGCCACGCCATCCTCCACGCCGGTGGGGGCGTCTCGGGGACGTTCGCCGAATGGACTGCCCGCGGCATGTTCATCGAGGGCAGCCTGCGTTATGGCGAACACGACGTCTGGTTCGACCTGGTCCGTGCCAGCGCCAGCGCCACTATGCAGGCCGGCCCGGCCAGCGCCCTGGTGCTGGCATCGGCCGGCAACCTCGACGCGGCGCTGGGCGGCGCCGACGGCTTCGCCGCGACCCCGCCGCCGACGCTGGCCTTGGCCCAGCGCCAGTTCCTCGCCTCGGCGACGGCGCTGCTGTGGACGCCGGACCGCCTGCAGGCCACCCGCTCGCTCGAGAGCCTGGCCGGCCACGCGCACGTGGCCATGCTGGATGCGCTGCAATCGCAGCTCGCGGGCGGCGCGCGCGCACTGGATGTGGAGCTGGCGGAGCTGGCGTATTCCCAGCGGCCGGTGGCCTGGTCGATGGCTGTGCGCGGCGCCGCGCCAGGCGCGAACGCCAGCGGCACGCTCGGCGGAAGCGCGCAGTGGCTGGGGCCGCGTCTGCTGGTGGGGACGATGGTCGGCACCCGGCAGGCCTCGATGCATTTCGATGCCGGCGGCGGGCGCGCCGCGGGCGAAGTGCCACTGGCCGGCTTCCATGCGCACTACCGGGGCGACGGCTGGCACGCTGGTGCGCAACTGGCCGCCGGTCGGGCCGACCTGCGCCTGCAGCGCGAGTTGCGGATTGGCGCACGAGGGCATGTGGTCCATGCGCAGCGTACGGTCGACCATCTGTCCGCCCACGCCGAAGCCGGGCGCACGGTGGATGCCCTGGGCGGAACGCTGGTCCCGTTCGCCGCCTTCGATTACCTGCACCTGCGCGGCGACGGCTTCGCCGAGATGGGCGACAGCGGCTTCGAGCTGGTGGGCGCCGCGGCCGAAGACACGCGCCTGGCCGCCACGCTTGGCACGCGCTACGCCCGGCAGTGGAACGCCGCGGGCCGGGCCCTTCGGCTGCACGTCGAGGCCAGCCACCGTTTCGACTGCTCGACGGCGACCGCCAACGCGCCGCCTTCCGCGGCGTGCCCGACGTCCACTTCGACCTGCCGCGCGATGGCAGCACTGCCGCCACGGAACTGCGCCTGCGCCTGGACGGTGCGCTCGGGGCAGGCTGGCGCTGGTCGGCCGACTACGGTTGCGGCTTCGCCGACCGGTCCTGGAGCGATGGGAGGCTGGTCCTGCAACGCGCGTTCTGACGGCATCGGGGGCTCTCGGAGGGCGGCAGGACGGATCGCACTTGCAAGCGCCGGCAGGCCGCCCCACCTTCAGCATCGATTGAGCCTGTGCTGTCAAACTGAACAGGCACCCGAACCTCAAAGATGCCGAAGCCGATGAAGCGTTCGACCGGGACCCTGCTTGCCCTCACTGCCGCCGCCGCGTTTGGCGGGTTCGCCGCCACCGCGATCAACGAACTGATGGACAACCGTGCGCAGGCGATGCCGGCCGCACCGGCGCCTGCCGCGGCCGTGCCCGCCGTCGCCTCGACCGCGCTGCCGGCGGCGGTCGACGGCCAGCCGCTGCCCTCACTGGCGCCGATGCTGCGCCGGGTGATGCCGGCGGTGGTCAGCATCCACACCAAGCAGCGGGTGGCGGTGCGCAACCCGTTCTTCGACGACCCGTTCTTCCGCCGCCTGTTCCCGCAGGTGCCGCAGGAGCGGATCAACGAATCGCTCGGCTCGGGCGTGATCATCGACGCGGCGCGCGGCTACGTGCTGACCAACCACCACGTGGTCGAGGGCGCGGATGACGTCTCGGTGACCCTGGCCGACGGGCGCACGCTCAAGGCCGAGTTCCTCGGCTCGGACGCCGACACCGACGTGGCCCTGATCCGGATCCCGGCAGAGAACCTCACCGGCCTGCCGCTGGGCGACAGCGGCCAGCTGCAGGTGGGCGACTACGTGGTGGCCATCGGCAACCCGTTCGGCCTGAGCCAGACGGTGACCTCGGGCATCGTCTCGGCGGTGGGCCGCAGCGGCATCCGCGGGCTGGGCTACCAGAACTTCATCCAGACCGACGCCTCGATCAACCCGGGCAACTCCGGCGGCGCGCTGGTCAACCTGCGCGGCGAGCTGGTCGGCATCAACACCGCCTCGCTCAACCCGCGCGGCAGCATGGCCGGCAACATCGGCCTGGGCCTGGCGATCCCGTCCAACCTGGCCCGCGACGTGGTCCACCAGCTGGTCACCACCGGCGAGGTGCGCCGCGGCACCCTGGGCGTGGACACCCAGGCGCTGGACGCGCGCCTGGTCAGGACGCTGGGCCTGCCCGAAGGCCAGCAGGGCGCGCTGGTCACCCGCGTGCACGCCGGCTCCGGCGCCGCCGCGGCCGGGCTGCGCCCCGGCGACGTGGTGGTGGAAGCCGGCGGCCAGCGCATCAGCGACCCGCTGGCGCTGCACAACTTCGAAGGCCTGCAGCAGGTCGGCAGCAAGGTGCCGCTGGTGGTGCTGCGCGACGGCCAGCGCGTGCAGCTGCAGGCGACGCTGCGCGAGCAGCCGCGCGCGGTGGACGGCAGCGAGGTCGATCCGCGTCTGGCCGGCGCGCGCCTGGCCGACCTGCCGGAAAGCCAGCGCCAGGCGCGGGTGCGCGGCGTGCTGGTCGAGGCGGTGCAGGAAGGCAGCCGCGCCGCGCGCAACGGCCTGCGCAAGGGCGACCTGATCGTGGCCGGCTCGGCCGGGCGCTTCGACGACCTGGCCAGCTTCCGCTCCAGCCTGGCCGAACCGCCGCAGCGGTTGGTGCTGCGCATCGTCCGCGGTAACGTGCAGGGCGACCTCGTGATGCAATGATGGCGGCGGCGATGCCGCCGGCCGTCGAGCCGTAACGGGGCCTACACCCGGCCCGTGGTTCGATGCCTCTCTCGCGCCGCCGGGCGCACCCCCACTTCGCACGCCCAGGAGATTCCGATGAGCCCGACCTCCACCGACAACCTGAAGGACAACCTCGCCGAAGCCGGTTCGCACCTGAAGGCCGCCGCCGGTGCCGCCGGCGAAGCGATCCGCGGCGCGACCGCCGCCGCCGGCGACGAGCTGCGCCTGGGCCGGGCCAACGTCAAGGCCGAACTGGCCGACAGCGGGCTGGCCGGGCTGGCCGCCGCCGAGGCCGGTGGCGAGGCGGCGCGCGAGCAGATGGACGCGCTGATGGACAAGGGCCGCGACCTGATCGACAGCGCCGCCGAACTGATCCGCGAGCGCCCGCTGGCGTCGTTCGGCGTGGCCTTCGCCGCCGGCTGGCTGGTCGCCGCGCTGACCCGCCGCGACCGGTAAGCCTGTGATGAGCGAGGGGGAGCGTCCCGGCGACGCGGCAGGGCCTGCGCCGGCACCCGGCGAGGACGCCGGCGCGCCGCCGCTGGACGAGACCCTGCGCGAACTGGGCGCGGCCGGCAAGGCCTCGCTGCGCGCCACCGCCGATTCCCTGCGTTCGCTGCGCGCGCTGCTGTCGGCCGACATCGCCCTGGCCCGCAGCGCGATGGGCCGGGCGCTGGCCTGGACCGCGGTGGCGGTGGTGTTCGGCGCCACCGGCTGGCTGCTGGCCACCGCCGCCGGCGTGGCCCTGCTGCAGGGCCTGGGCCTGTCGTGGCTCTCTTCGCTGGCCATCGCCGCGCTGTTCAACCTGGCCATCACCGGCCTGGCCGCGTGGCGCACCGCGCGTTTCTTCGACCACATGGGCCTGCACGCCACGCGCCGGCAGCTGAGCCGCCTGGGCCTGTTCGACGAACTGGACGACGAGGCCGACGACGTGCCTGCCTCCGCGCCGCCTGTCCCGACCACGCCGCCGGCACCAGGCACGGAGCCGCGGCCATGAGGTTCGAACTGCTGCGCCAGCGGGTGGAGCGCGCCGAACGGCGGGTGGCCGCATGCAGCGACCGCGCCGAGGCCAGCCGCGGCGCCTTCGCCACGGCCTGGAAGCGCGGCTGGACGCCTTCGCGCATCGTCATCGCCGGCCTGGTGTCCGGCTTCCTGGTCGGCCGCGCCGAACCGCTGTCGCGGGTCGGGGCCGCCCGCTGGCTGCAGATGGCCGGCACCATTTCCAGCATGCTCGCCACCTTGCGCGCGGCCGCCGCGTCCGAGGAAGCCGGCGCCGCCGCCGACGAGGCCGCGCAGCAGGCCGCCAGCGTCAACCAGGGCGTGGCCGCGGCCACCGGCCAGGAGCCGGCGGTGCCGCCGGAGCACGCGTTCGAGGCGCAGGCCGCCACCGCCGCCCCGGTGCACGCCCCCTCGCCGGCCGAAGCGGCCACCGAGCTGTCCGAGCGCTGATCCGGCCGCCGTATCCCCCTCCTGCTCCGGCCTGCGCGCCGGCCCTGCCCGACGCCGATGTCCGCCACCCCGCTCCCGCCCGCCTCCGAGCCTTCGCCCGACCCGCTCCTTCCGGAGCCGGTGCCGGTGCCGATCGACGCGCACCTGCCGCATCCGCGGCCGCGCGCGCCGGCCGCGGTGGTGGTGCTGGCGGTGCTGGCGGCCGGTTTCACCCTGTGGGCGGCGCAGGAAGTGATCCTGCCGGTGCTGCTGGCGATGTTCTTCGCCCTGATCGGCAACCCGCTGATCCGGCTGCTGCGCAGGCTGTACGTGCCACGCTTCCTCGCCGCGCTGCTGGTGCTGTGCGCCGGCCTGGCCGGCACCGCCACCCTGGCCTTGCAGCTGGTCGAACCGGCGTCGAGCTGGGCCGAGCAGGCCCCGCGCGAGGCGCGCCGGCTGGGCCGCCAGCTGCAGGACCTGACCCGGCCGATGCACGAGGCCAACCGCATCGCCGAGGACATGGCGCGCGCGGCGGCCGGCGAATCCAGCCGCAAGGTGCAGGTGGTGCGCACCCGCGTCGACGATCCCTACGCGGTGCTGACCCGCACCCCGCGCCTGGCCGCGGCGGTGCTGGCGGTGGTGCTGCTGACGTTCTTCTTCATGGTCTACGGCGAGAACCTGCAGCGCAATGCGATCGCGCTGCTGCCCGGGAGGCAGCAGAAGAAGTTCACGGTGGAGATCCTGCAGTCGATGGAGCGCGAGGTCTCGCGCTACGTGCTGACCATCAGCGTGATCAACCTGGTGATGGGCCTGCTGTTCGCCGCCGTGCTGGTGATGGCGTTCGAGTTCCCGCTGCAGGAAGCGCTGCTGTGGGGCACGGCGGTGATGCTGCTCAACTATGCCCCGTACGTGGGCCCGCTGATCGGCATCTGCCTGATGCTGCTGGTGGGCTTCATCCGCTTCGACGAGACGCTGCAGTCGCTGGCCCCGGCGGCGATCTACCTGGCCATGCACACGCTGGAAGGCCAGCTGGTCACGCCGATCATCCTCGGCCGCAGCATGGCGCTGTCGCCGCTGGTGCTGATCCTGGCGCTGATGCTGTTCGGCTGGCTGTGGGGCCTGGTCGGCCTGCTGCTGGCGGTACCGCTGCTGGTGTGCGTGAAGCTGGTGCTGGCCCAGGTGGAGGGCATGCAGGGCTGGGCGAAGCTGCTGGAGTAGCGGCGCCATCGCCTCTGCTGCTGTTGCTCCCGCTTTTCCCTTCCCGTTGGAGCGAACATCGCAGCGGCGCACCCGGGCTACGTCTCCCGGGAGAGGGCGGGGATCATCAGCGGCGCTGCCACACCAGCCCTCTCCCCAACCCCTCTCCCTGGCGAGAGCGGCTCAGGGGCGGCCGGAAGGCACCGTTCCGTCCGGGGGCCGGCCCAGGCGCCGGGCCGGGGGCCTACAATGGCGGCCGTGAGCTTCACCGTCCGCGCCATCACCCTCGACCTCGACGACACCCTGTGGCCGTTCGCGCCGATCGGCGCCCGGATCGACCAGGTGCTGCACGAGTGGATGCTGGAACACAGCCCCCGCACCGCCGCCATGTACCCGGTGGAGGCGATGCGGGCGCTGCGCGAGCGCTCGTTCCGCGAGAATCCGCACCTGCACCACGACCTGTCGGCGCTGCGGCGGCTGACCCTGCGCGAGGCGCTGGAAACCTCCGGCGCTCCGCTGGACCTGCTGGAGCCGGCCTACGAGGCCTTCTACGCGGCGCGCAACCAGGTCGAGTTCTACCCCGACGCGCTCGACGCCCTCGCCCGCATCGCCGCGCGCGTGCCGATCGCCGCGCTGAGCAACGGCAACGCCGACCTGCAGCGGATCGGGGTGATGCACCTGTTCGCCTTCCAGCTGGGTTCGCGCGAGCACGGCGCAGCCAAGCCGGCGGCCAGCATCTTCCACGCCGCCTGCGCGCGGCTGGGCTGCGGCCATGGCGAGGTCCTGCACGTGGGCGACCACATCGAGATGGACGTCGCCGGCGCCGCCCGCGCCGGCTTGCGCAGCTGCTGGATCAACCGCGAGGACCGGGCCTGGGAGCACGACGAGATCGTGCCGGACCTGCAGTTCACCGACCTCACCGCCCTGGCCGACTGGCTGGAGGCGCACTCCTCCCCCTGCACGGACGCCCGCGTCCGGGAACACGCCACATGACCTCTCCCTGCTACGCCGACCACTCCGCCGCGGCCCTGCCGCTCCACTTCCTCGACCGCGACGGGTACGGCGCGTGGCGCGACGCGCAGCCGCAGGCCGTGGCGGCGTGGCTGGACGCGCAGGAGTTCCAGCCGTCGCCGGGCAGCGTCGCCCTGCTGCCGGGCGAGGGCGGCATCGCCGGAGCCATCGTCGGCGTAGGTGACCGCCTCGATCCGTGCAGCTACGCGCACGCCCCGACCGCGCTCCCGGCGGGCGCCTGGGTGCCGGCGACCGACCTGCCGGCCGCCGAGCTGGCCACGCTGCAGCTGGGCTGGGGCCTGGGCAGCTACCGCTTCGACCGCTACAAGGGCGGCGCGCGCGCGCCGGCGCGGCTGCGCCTGGCGCAGCTGGATGCCGAGGCGATGGACGTCCTCGAAGCCACCGCGCGGGTGCGCGACTGGGTCAACACCCCGACCCAGGACATGGGCCCGGAGCAGCTGGAAGCCGTCGCCCGCAAACTGGCCGCCGAGCACGGCGCGCAGGTCGAGGTCGTCGCCGGCGACGCCTTGCTGGCGCAGAACTTCCCGGCGATCCACGCGGTCGGCCGCGCCTCGCATCGCGCCCCGCGCCTGATCGAGCTGCGCTGGGACAACGGCGCCGCCGACAGCGACGCGCACCCGCACCTGGCCCTGGTCGGCAAGGGCGTGTGCTTCGACACCGGCGGACTGGACCTCAAGCCGGCCGACGGCATGCGCAACATGAAGAAGGACATGGGCGGCGCCGCCCACGCCCTGGCCCTGGCCGGGCTGGTGATGGCGCGCAGGCTGCCGGTACGCCTGACCCTGGTGGTGCCGGCGGTGGAGAACGCGGTCGGCCCGGACGCCTTCCGCCCGGGCGAGGTGATCGCCACCCGCGCCGGGGTCAGCGTCGAGATCGACAACACCGACGCCGAGGGCCGGGTGATCCTGTGCGACGCGCTTACCTATGCCGGCGAGCGCAAGCCGGACCTGATCGTCGACTTCGCCACCCTCACCGGCGCGGCGCGCATCGCCCTGGGCCCGGACCTGCCGGCGCTGTTCGCCAACGACGACGCGGTGGCCAACGGCTGGCTGGCCGCCGGCCAGGACACCCGCGACCCGGTCTGGCGCATGCCGCTGTGGCGCCCCTACCTGCGCTACCTGACCAGCAACATCGCCGACCTGGCCAACGCCGGCTCGCGCATGGCCGGCGCGGTCACCGCCGCGCTGTACCTGGAGCGCTTCGTGCCGGCCGGCACGCCGTGGGCGCACCTGGACACCTACGCATGGAACGACAACAGCCGTCCGGGCCGCCCGGCCGGCGGCGAGGCGCTGGGCCTGCGTTCGGCCTGGGCAATGCTGAAGGCGCGCTACGCCGGCTGAGGCCGGCGTCCGCGGTTGTGGTCAGGCCGCGCAGGTGGCGGCCGTGGCTTCGGTCTCGATGCGGTCGCGGCCGGCGCGCTTGGCCCGGTACAGGGCCTGGTCGGCGCGCTGCAGCAGGGTCTCGGCGCTGTCCTCGCCGTGGTGGTAGGTGGCCACGCCGATCGAGCAGGTGACCGCCGGCAGCAGCGTGCCCAGGTACTCCACCCGCAGCGCGCGCACCGCCTCGGCCAGTTCGCCGGCGCGGCGCGCGGCCTGCTCCAGGTTGGCTTCCGGCAGGATCAGGGTGAATTCCTCGCCGCCGTAGCGGCAGGCGATGTCCTCGCCGCGCGTGCGCTGGCGCAGCAGCGGTCCCAGCGCGGCCAGCAGCGCGTCGCCGCCGGGGTGGCCGTGCAGGTCGTTGAACAGCTTGAAGTGGTCCAGGTCCAGCATCATCAGGCTCAGCGGCAGCCCGCGGCGCTCGCTGCGCGCCAGTTCGCGCGCCAGCGACTCCTCCAGGTAGCGGCGGTTGAACAGCCCGGTGAGCGGGTCGCGGATCGACTGCAGGCGCAGGCGCTCCTGCAGCGACAGGTTGTGCAGGGCCATCGACAGCTGCTCGGCCGCCGCCTGCACCAGCTCCATCTCCGAGAGGAAGTCCGGGGTGGGCGCCGAGAGGTAGATGAAGCCCAGCTGCGCGCCCTGCGCCAGCAGCGGGATGCAGGCGCTGTTGTACTCGGCGTCGATCGCCGGCGGCTGCACGTGGGTGCAGCGCAGGGTCTCGCCATGCGAACGCAGCACGTGGACCTGGCCGCGGCGCAGCGCCCAGCAGTTGTCCGGAGGCAGGATCGCCACGCTGGCGGCGGCGTGCTCGCCCCAGTGGGTCACTTCCTCGGCATAGCCCTGCGCGGGATTGACCCGGTACAGGGTGCCGCCGGTGCCCGGCAGCAGGCGCGACAGCAGCTGGCTGGTCAGCGCCACCGCTTCCTCCGGGCGCATGCAGTTCTGCAGCAGGCCGCCGAAGCGGTTCAGTTCCGACAGGTCGGCGCTGTGCCGCTCCAGGCGCGCCACCGAATCGCGCAGGCGCGCGTTGGCCTCGGTGCCGATGCGCTCGGCGTCGCCGCGGCGGCGGATCTCGCGCAGCAGCAGCCAGTACACCCAGGCGACCACGGCGATGCCCAGCGGGATGCCGAGCAGGGCCAGCGCGCGCAGCATGTCGGCGCTGTTGCGGCTGGCCAGGCCGCGCTGTTCCAGCAGGCGGCGTTCCTCGTCGACCAGCAGGCGGACCTGTTCGCCGATCGCGGCGGAGGTGCGGCGGATCGTCGGATCGGGGTGGTCCTTCACCGCGGCGATGCCGCCGGCGGCGTAGTCGGCCTGGGTCCGGTCCATCTGCTCGAGCCGGCGCCGGGCCAGGGTCTCGATCTCCCGCGCGCGCGCGGCCTGCTCCGGGTTGTCCTCGACCAGGTGGGCCAGGTTCGCCAGCAGCGGGCCGAGCTGCTCGCGGCTGGACTGGTACTGGGCCAGATATTCGACCGCGTTGCCGAGCAGGTAGCCGCGGTGCGCGGCCTCGGCATCGCGCAGCCGCGCCTCCACTGCCCCGGCGCTGGCCAGGACCTCGCCGCTGTGGCTGACCGCGTTGGAGGCGTCGATGAAACGGTGGGCGCCGAGCAGCACCCCGACGCCGACGGCGGCGAAGATCAGGGCGGCGGCAGGCAGGCCCAGGCCGCTGGCCAGGCGCAAGCGGAAGGCCACTACGGCTGGCCCCGGCGCTGGAGGTGGCAGGCGGCCGCGCAGGCGCGGGCCGGGCAGGCCGCAGGTGCCAGGCCGCTGCACCGGCCCCGGGTCATGGCAGCCAGGGCGCAGGGCATCGACGGCGGTACGGCGTGGACATGGGGAAACGTTAGCAGATGCCGCCGCGGCCGGAACTGGCCGAAAGTGGGGTGGGGATTCCGCTTTGCCCTGCCCCGGGCCGACCCGGGCCCGCCTGGCGCACCGGTCTAGAGCAGCCCGCGCTGGCGGGCGATGCGCGCCGCGTCGATCCGGTTGGCCGCGCCGAGCTTGCCGATCGCCTCGGACAGGTAGTTGCGCACCGTGCCCTGCGACAGGCCCAGCTGCGCGGCGATCTCGGCCGAGGAGCGGCCCTCGCCGGCCAGGCGCAGGACCTGGCGCTCGCGGTCGTTGAGCGGGTCGGCCTCGCCCCAGGCCTCCACCGCCAGTTCCGGGTCGATCGCGCGGCCGCCGTGGCGGACCTTGCGCAGCGCCTCGGCCAGCCGTTCGGCCGGCGCGTCCTTGAGCAGGTAGCCGGACACGCCGGCCTCCAGCGCGCGACGCAGGAAGCCGGCGCGGGCGAAGGTGGTGACGATCACCACCTTCACCGGCAGTTCGTGGCGCTGGATGCGCTGGGCCAGCTCCAGGCCGGTGAGGCCCGGCATCTCGATGTCGGTGACCAGCGCGTCCGGGCGCAGCCGCTGGACCTCGCGCCAGGCGCTCTCGCCGTCGGGCACCGCGCCGACCACCTCGATGTCGCTTTCCATGGCCAGCAGCGCGGCCAGCGCGCCGCGCACCATCGCCTGGTCCTCGGCGAGGAGGACGCGGATCATCGGTGGCTCGTCGTCGGGCGCATGGCCAGACGTTAGCAAAAGCGGCAACGCCGCTGCGATTGGCGCGCCGGCCGCCTAGCCTGGCTGCCCGCCGGCGTCGCTGCTGGCCGGTTCCGGCTCCAGCGCCTGCCAGCACGGCAATTCCGCGACGACCCGGGTGCCGTGCGGATGCGCCGCCGCGATGGCCAGGCTGCCGCCCAGGGCCTGCAGGCGTTCGCGCATGCCTTCCAGGCCGTTGCCGGGGCGGATCGCGCCGCCGCGCCCATCGTCCTCCACCTGCAGCCGCCAGCGCTGGCCTTCGCGGCGCAGCGACACCCGCACCCGGCCGGCGCGGGCGTGGCGGTGGATGTTGGTGGCCGCCTCGCGCAGGCACAGGGCCAGTACGGTTTCCTGTGCCGGCGGCAGTTCGCCGGCCTCGTTGTCCACCTCCAGGCGCAGGCCCTCCCCTTCCAGCAGGACCTTGGCCGCGGCCAGCTCGGCGGCCAGCCCCGCGGCGCGGATCCCGGTGACCGCGCGCCGCACCTGCGCCAGCGCATCGCGCGCGACCTGGCCCAGCTCGCCGATCTCGCGCCGCGCCGCTTCCGGGTTGGCCTGCATCAGCCGCCCGGCCAGGTCGGCCTTGAGCGCGACCAGCGAAAGCGTGTGCCCGAGCAGGTCGTGCAGGTCGCGGCCGATGCGTTCGCGCTCGGCGGTGGCGGCCAGGCGCCGCACCTCGTCCTGCGACAGGCGCAGGGCGACGTCGCGGGCATGGCGCTGGCGCTCCACGTGCACGATCAGGCCCACCACCAGGGTGGTCACCGGCATCCACGCCAGCGACGCCCACGGATAGCCCACCGCCCGCGCCAGGCCGATCAGGGCGACGTTGCCCAGCAGCAGCGCGCCGGCGTAGCGCCAGCCGCTGCGCCACGGATACATGCCCAGCATCACGCAGCCGAACACGAAGTAGCTCATGCCGCTGGGGTACCAGGGCAGCAGCACCAGGCACAGCAGCATCATCGCCACCGCCAGCTTCGCGGCGCGCCGCGGCGGCATCACCAGGGTGCCGGCGTACAGGGCGACGAACAGCGGGTAGGAGAGCGCGGTCAGCAGCCACCAGCGGGCGTCGTAGCCCTGCGGGGTGAACACCGGCACCACGAACACCCACGCCGACCACAGCAGGTGCACGAACTCGGTCCACAACGGCTGCCCGCGACGGCAGTTCTGCATCAGCAGCGAATCGGGCGCCGGCCGGATCCAGCGCGGCAGGGGAGCGGGCGGCGGCGGTTGCATGGCGGGTACCGGTCAGGAAGTCGCCAGGCGGCGACGGGCCAGGGACAGGAACAGCACGGCCACGCACAGCAGCACCACCACGTGCAGCCAGGGCGCCACGCCTTCGGCGAAACCCACCTGCAGCTGCGCGAGCCTGGCCAGATGGTACGACGGCCACAGCGGCGCGAACGTGCGCAGCACCTGCGGCAGCATCGACAGCGGCACGAACAGCCCGGACAGGAACGCCATCGGCAGGTACACCAGGTTGATCAGCGCCGGTGCGCCGCGCCCGCCGACCAGGGTGCCCAGCCACAGGCCCAGCGCGCCCATCGGCAGCACCGCCAGCACCACCACCGCCAGCAGGCCCAGCCACGCCGCCGGCGCCAGCCGCACCCCGCCCAGGCCGACGGCGAACGCCGACAGCAGGGCGAACATCACCAGCGAGAACAGCATGGCCATGCCGACCTTCGCCGCCAGGTAGGCGCCCGCCGGCATCGGCTGCGCGCGCTTGAGGGTGAGCAGGCCTTCGCTGCGGTCCAGCGCCACGGTCACGCCGAAGCCGAACAGGGCCACGCCGCTGACGCCGAACACGGCGTAGCCGGCGAACAGGTAGCGCGCCGCCTCGCCGCCGCCACCGCGCCCGAGCAGCACGCCGAACAGCAGGTAGAACAGCGAAGGGAACAGCAGGCTCGGCACGGTGAAGGCCGGCGTGCGCCACAGGCGCAGGAACTCGCAGCGCGCTTCCTGCATCCAGATGCGCAGGGTCGAAACGCGGGCGGTACCGTGGGTGATGGCGTGCATCAGGCAGCCTCCTCCTGGCGCGGGGATTCTCCGGAAGTCAGGGCGAGGAAGGCTTCGGCCAGGCCGGCGCGGCGCACTTCCAGTTCCGACAGCGCCGGATCCTCGGCCAGCAGCCGGCGCACCACCGGCTCGGCCGCGGTGGCGACGATCTCCAGCCGCCCGCCCTCGCCGGCGCGCGCGTCTTCCACGCCCGGCCATGCAGCCACGCGCGGCGGCGGCAGCGTCGACACGCAGCCGACCAGGCGCCGCGACACCCGCGCGCGGATCTCGTCGACGCGGCCCTGGGCCAGCACGCGGCCGCGGTCGATCACCACCACTCGGTCGGCCAGCGCTTCGGCTTCCTCCAGGTAATGCGTGGTCAGCAGCACGGCGCAGCCCAGCGCGGCCAGCGCGCGCACCGTGCGCCAGATCGCCTGCCGCGCATCGATGTCCAGACCGGTGGTCGGTTCGTCCAGGAACAGCACGCGCGGGCGTCCGCACACCGCCATGGCGAACTGCACGCGCCGCTGCTGGCCGCCGGACAGCTGGCCGTAGCGGCGCCCGCGCAGTTCCTCCAGCCCGGCCAGGGCCAGGCATTCGTCGACGCCGAGCGGATCGGGGTAGTAGCTGCGGGTCAGCGCGAGCAGCTCGCCGACCTTCAGCGCGTCGGGGATGCCCGCGGTCTGCAGCATCACCCCGGACTGGCGCCGCGCGTCCAGCGACTGCGGCGGCAGGCCGAACAGTTCGACGCGACCGGCGTCGGGACGCTGCAGGCCCAGCAGCAGGCCGACCGCGGTGCTCTTGCCGGCACCGTTGCGGCCCAGCAGGGCCAGCACCTGGCCGGCGTGCAGTTCCAGGTCCAGCCCGTCCAGGGCGACGGTGGCGCCGTAGCGCTTGTGGGTCTGGTGCAGGCGCGCCAGCGGCGCGGCGGCGCGGGCCTGCGGGAGCACGGAGCTTTCCGTGCCGGTATGTGTGGCGGTGTGCATGGGTGGCCTCCTCGCGGGATGGGGCCACTTTCCCGCGTGCGCTCGGGGCGCGGCAGTCATGGGGTTCATGCGAAGCGCATGACAGCTGTCACTGGGTCCGGGCCCGGGCGGACGGCACGATGCGCCGGCAACGCCACGCCGTGTCGAAGCGGGGTATTCCCGACCGTCGCGGCAGGTATGCGCACCGGCGGCCACGACCGGCCGCCTGCATGAAGTGACTTCCGGCAACTGGCCGGCGTGTACCCTTGCCGCGGACACTGGACAGGGACTGCTACGGGAACGCAATGAACGCTTCTTCCGAACTGCTCAAGGAACTCCGGCTGGAACGCAGCAAGGCCCCGCCGCCGCCGCCGTCGCGGCGCGGGCTGTGGATCGGGCTGGGCGTGGCCGCGCTGTTCGTCATCGCCGTCGTTGCCTGGCTGCTGCTCGGCCGCGACAGCGCGCCGGAAGTCCGCACCGCGCCGGTCGCGCCGATCGCCAGCAGTGCCGGTGGAAGTGGCGGCGCCTCGGTGCTCGACGCCAGCGGCTATGTGGTGGCGCGGCGCATGGCCACCGTTTCGGCCAAGGTCACCGGCCGCGTGCAGGAAGTGCTGATCGAGGAAGGCATGCGGGTGGAGGAAGGCCAGGTGCTGGCCCGCCTCGATCCGATCGATGCCGACGCGCAGCGCAGCCTCGCCGCCTCGCAGGTGGCCGCCGCGCGCGCCCAGATCGGCAGCGTGCAGGCGCAGCTGGCCGACGCCGAAGCCAATGCGAAGCGGCTGTCGCAGCTGGTCGGCCAGCAGCTGGTCTCGCGCGCGCAGTACGACCAGGCCATCGCCCAGCGCGACTCGCTGCGCGCGCAGCTGGCCACCGCGCAGCGCAACGCGCAGGTCGCCGGCGACCAGCTGCGCATCGCCGGCCACGGCGTGGACAACACCATCGTGCGCGCGCCGTTCGCCGGGATCGTCACCGCCAAGGCGGCGCAGCCGGGCGAGATCGTCTCGCCGCTGGCCACCGGCGGCTTCACCCGCACCGGCATCGGCACCATCGTCGACATGGATTCGCTGGAGGTCGAGGTGGAAGTGGGCGAGTCCTACATCGGCCGGGTGCAGCCGAAGATGCCGGTGGAGACCGTGCTCAATGCCTATCCGGACTGGCGCATCCCCGGCGAGGTGATCGCGATCATCCCCGCCGCCGACCGCGGCAAGGCCACGGTGAAGGTGCGCGTGGCGCTGAAGGAGAAGAATCCGCGCATCGTCCCGGACATGGGCGTGCGGGTCAGCTTCCTGGAGCGCCCCTCCGAAGCCACGGCCGGCGAACAGAAGCCGCAGGGCGTGCGCGTGCCGGCCGCGGCGGTCGTGCAGCGCGACGGCGCCGAGGTGGCGTTCGCGCTCGGCGATGAGGACCGGGTCGAGCAGCGCGCGCTGAAGACCGGCGCCACCTCCGGTTCCGAGCGCACCGTGCTGTCCGGCCTCGCCGCCGGCGAAACCGTGGTCCTGGATCCACCCGGGACCCTGAAGGACGGGGACCGCGTGCGCGTCGCCAGCGACAGCCCTTGAGCCCGCTCCTGCCTGATCCGCCGCGCCCGCGCGGCGGCCGATCCCCCGCCGACGCCGTGCGCGAAGGCCCCGACGAGGAACAAGCGATGACGTCCCTGGTTACCCTCCGCAACGTCACCAAGACCTACCAGCGCGGTCCCGAGAAGGTGCAGGTGCTGCACGGGATCGACCTGGAGATCCCCAAGGGCGACTTCGTCGCGCTGATGGGCCCCTCCGGCTCGGGCAAGACCACCCTGCTGAACCTGATCGGCGGCCTGGACACGCCCAGCGGCGGCGAGATCGAGATCGAGGGCGAGCGCATCGACCGCCTCTCCGGCGGCCAGCTGTCGAACTGGCGCAGCCACCACGTCGGCTTCGTGTTCCAGTTCTACAACCTGATGCCGATGCTGACGGCGCAGAAGAACGTCGAACTGCCGTTGCTGCTGACGAAGCTGGGCGCGGCCGACCGCGCGCGCCGGGCGCAGATCGCGCTGACCCTGGTCGGCCTGGCCGACCGCCGCGGCCACCGCCCGAACGAACTGTCCGGCGGCCAGCAGCAGCGCGTGGCGATCGCCCGCGCGATCGTCGCCGATCCGACCTTCCTGATCTGCGACGAACCGACCGGCGACCTGGACCGCCACTCGGCCGAGGATATCCTGGACCTGCTGCAGATGCTCAACCGCAAGCACGGCAAGACCATCATCATGGTCACCCACGACCCGAAGGCCGCCGAGTACGCGACCCACACCATCCACCTGGACAAGGGCGAACTGGCGGAAGCGCCGGCCGCGCACTGACCGGAGGGCACCGCGATGAAATACCTCTCGCTCGTATGGGCGCAGCTGTTCCGCAGCAAGACGCGGACCCTGCTGACCCTGCTGTCGGTGGTCACCGCCTTCCTGCTGTTCGGGATGCTCGACTCGGTGCGCGTGGCCTTCAACTCCGGCGGCAGCCTCGACGGCGCCAACCGCCTGATCACCACCTCGCGCCTGTCCATCACCCAGAGCCTGCCGGTGCGCCTGGAGCAGCAGATCCGCACCGTTCCCGGGGTGAAGGACATCACCTACGCGATGTGGTTCGGCGGCATCTACCAGGATCCGAAGAACTTCTTCCCGAGCTTTTCGGTCGCGCCGAACTACTTCGAGGTGTACACCAACCTCGAGCTGCCGCCGGAGCAGCTGCGCGCGTTCCAGGAGACCCGCACCGGCGCGGTGGTCGGCGAGGCGCTGGCGAAGGAATTCGGCTGGAAGGTCGGCGACACCATCCCGCTGCAGGCGACGATCTTCCCGCGCCAGGGCAGCAACGACTGGCCGCTGCAGCTGGTCGGCATCTTCCGCTCCAAGGACCGCGCCGCCGCGGCCGGCGAGGAGCGCCAGCTGGTGATGAACTGGACCTACTTCGACGAGGCCAACGACTACATCAAGGGCCAGGTCAGCTGGTTCACCGTCACCCTCGACAACCCGGCGCACGCCTCGCGCGTGGCCCAGGCCATCGATGCGCTGTCGATGAACTCCGACCGCGAGACCAAGAGCCAGACCGAGTCGGCGTTCCAGCAGTCCTTCGCCAAGCAGTTCGCCGACATCGGCCTGATCGTCACCTCGATCATGGGCGCGGTGTTCTTCACCCTGCTGCTGCTGACCGGCAACACCATGGCCCAGGCGGTGCGCGAGCGCATCCCGGAACTGGCGATCCTCAAGACGCTGGGCTTCAAGGACGGCACGGTGCTGTGGCTGGTGCTGGTGGAATCGGTGCTGCTGGTCGGGCTGGGTGGCCTGATCGGCATGGGCCTGGCCGCGCTGATCCTGCCTGGGCTCGCCAGCCGCGCCCAGGGCCTGCTGCCGCCGGGCATCCCGATGCAGACCTGGCTGGTGGGCGCGGGCCTGATCGTGCTGATCGGCCTGGTGGTGGGCGTGCTGCCGGCGCTGCGCGCCAAGCGGCTGAAGATCGTCGACGCGCTGGCCGGACGCTGAGGAGACACGGACATGAAGATGCAATGGCTCTGGAACCTGCTCACGGTCGTGCTGCTCGTCGTGGGCCTGGCCGTGTGGATCATGCTGCCGTGGCAGGGAGTACTCGCCGTGGCGGTGCTGCTGGCGCTGTGGCTGCTGCTGACCCGTTCGGGCCGGCTGGCGCTGGCGGCGGCGCGCATCGGCATCGCCAGCCTGCCGCAGCGCTGGGGGGCCTCGTCGGTGATCATCGTCGGCATCGCCGGCGTGGTCGCGGTGCTGGTGGCGATGCTGTCGATGGGCCGCGGCTTCCAGGCCACGGTCGCCGGCACCGGCAACGAGACCACGGCGATCGTGCTGCGCAGCGGTTCGCAGGCGGAGACCAACTCGGTGATCATGCGCGACCAGGTGCCGCTGATCGCCAGCCTGCCGGGCATCGCACGCGGCGCCGACGGGCGTCCGCTGGTGTCGGCGGAACTGTCGCAGGTGGTCAGCCTGGTCTCGCGCGAGGACGGCGGCGACGTCAACGCGCAGTTCCGCGGCGTGGAAGAGGCCGGCTGGGCGGTGCACGACTCGGTGAAGATCGTCGAGGGCCGCAGGTATACCGCCGGCCTGCGCGAGATCGTGGTCGGCCAGGGCGCGCAGAAGCAGTTCCGCGACCTGGACGTGGGCAGCACGCTGAAGCTGGGCAACCAGGAGTGGAAGGTGGTCGGCAAGTTCGCCTCGGGCGACGCGCACGATTCGGAGCTGTGGACGGACGCGCAGACGCTGGCCACCACCTACAACCGCGGGGCCTGGCAGCTGGTGTCGGTGCGTACCGAGGGCAAGGCCGGCTTCGAGCAGTTCAAGGCGGCGATGGCGGCCGATCCGCGCCTGAAGCTGGACGTGGAGACGACCAGGGCCTACTACGCCAAGCAGAGCGGCCAGCTCAACCAGCTGCTGACCATCCTCGGCACGGTGATCGGTTCGATCATGGCGGTGGGCGCGGTGTTCGGTGCGCTCAACACGATGTACGCGGCGGTGGCCGGGCGTGCGCGGGAGATCGCGACGATGCGGGCGATCGGTTTCCGCGGGCTGCCGGTGGTGGCGGCGGTGATGCTGGAGACGATGCTGCTGGCGCTGCTCGGCGGGATCGCGGGCGGTCTGGTGGCCTGGCTGGTATTCAACGGCTACAGCGCGTCGACCATGGGCAGCAACTTCAGCGCGGTGGTGTTCGAGTTCAAGGTGACGCCGGAGCTGCTGTGGTCGGGCCTGAAGTGGGCCCTGGGCATCGGCCTGGTCGGGGGCCTGTTCCCCGCCCTCCGCGCGGCGCGCCTGCCGATCACCACGGCCCTGCGCGCGCTGTGACGTGTGCCCCTCCCCATCGGGGGAGGGGTCGGGGGAGAGGATCGGTTGCCGGGCGACCGGTCCGATCGCGGGAACGACGAAGTTCCGGCGTTTCTGCCCGGGATCCGCGACCGCAACAGCGACGTCGACACTCACGGCCAAGGCCAAGGCCACGGCATCAGCAACAGCCACGACCACAGCAACAGCAACAGCAACAGCCACGGCAACAGCAACGGCAACAGCAGCGGCAACGGCACCGGCGTCAGCCTGGCGAGCTCCGGACGGAGCCGCGGCAGCGCAGGGGTATCGCGCATCGCGCGGTTCCGCGTCCTGCTCCAACGCGCGAACGCAGCACATCCATGTGCTGCTTGCGCGATACCCCCGCGCTACCGCGTCTTTCGGCAGGTTCGGGTCGTGGCTTCGCTCCTGCCTCCCTTTACCGGTGTGACAGGCGCCCTGCGCGCGGCGCTTCGTGTAGAGCGGGGCTTGCCCCGCTGCGGTTTACGCGATCTGGGACATCCAGCGTGGGAGTCGGGCAAGCCCGACTCTACGGGAGACGTAGCCCGGATAAGCGGAGCGCATCCGGGGAATGGGGGCCAGCAAGGCTCCCGTCCAGAACGTGGCGGGCGATTCCCCCGGATGCGGCCTGCGGCCTTATCCGGGCTACGCGCGCTGCCATGGAAGCCACGGCCTCCACGCGCCGCGGGGACCTCGTCCCAAGGGGGTATGGCGCAAGCAGGCCATGGATGGCCTGCGCTCGCGCGTTGGAGCCATGGACGGCGGAACCGCGCGATGCGCCATACCCTCTTGGGGCGGCGGCCCCGTCTGGAGCCGGCGCTTCTGCTTCTCGAGTACGCCCGCGCCGCCGCAGCGCACGCCGGAGCCATGAGACACCTACTCTCCCCCCTCTCCCTGAGGGAGATGGGCTCAGACCCGGATGCGGCCTGCGGCCTTGTCCGGGCTGCGAGTCACGCGCGGCGGCTGCGCCAGAGGCCTTCGCCGGCGTAGATCGCCAGGCCCAGCCAGATCGCACCGAAGCCGAGGGCGTGGGAGGTGCCGAAGGGTTCGTTGAAGAACCACACGCCCAGCAGCAGCTGCAGGGTCGGGGCGATGTACTGGAGCAGGCCGACCAGGCTCAGCGGGATGCGGCGCACGCCGTAGGCGAAGCCGATCAGCGGCACGGCGGTGACCACGCCGCCGAACACCAGCAGCAGGTCGGTGTCCCAGCCCCAGCCGCTGGCGAAGCTGCCGCCATGGCCCGATTCGGCCCACAGCACGTAGGCCAGCGAGGGCAGGAACAGGTACAGGCTCTCCAGGCCAAGGCCGGCCACCGGGTCCACCGACACCAGCTTGCGCACCAGGCCGTACAGGCCGAACGAGGCCGCCAGGCCCAGCGCGATCCATGGTGGGGAACCGGCGCTGATGGTCAACCAGGCCACGCCCACCGCGGCGCAGCCGACCGCGATCCACTGCAGCCGGCGCAGGCGTTCGTGCAGCACCAGCACGCCCAGCACCACGTTGACCAGCGGGTTGATGAAGTAGCCCAGGCTGGTTTCGACCACGTGGCCGGCGTTGACCGCCCAGATGTACAGGCCCCAGTTGAACGCGATCAGCACCGCGCTCAGCGCCAGCGCCGGCAGCGCGCGCGGCTGGGCGGCGAGCTTGCGCAGCCAGCCGAAGCCGTTGCTGAGCAGCAGCCACGCCACCACCAGCAGCGCGCTCCAGACCACGCGGTGGGCCATGATCTGCATCGACGGCACGGCCTTGAGCAGGTGCCAGTACAGCGGCACCACGCCCCAGATCACGAAGGTGGCGGCGGTGACCGCCAGCCCGCGCCGGTCCACCGCGGCGGCCTGCAGCGGCTGTGCGCTCATCGGCGCAGGACCTTGGCCAGGGTGATGATCACCACGCCGGCAAGGATCACCGCCATCGCGCCGAGGTCGTGGGCGGTGAAGCGTTCGCCGGCCAGCCACGCGCCCAGGGCCACGGCGATGGCCGGGTTGACGTAGGCGTAGCTGCTCACCAGCGCCGGGCGCACGTGGTGCAGCAGCCAGACGTAGGTGCTGAAGGCGACCACCGAGCCGAACACGGCCAGGTACAGCAGCGCCAGCAGGCCCTGCGTGGTCGGCGCCGCGTCCAGGCTCTCGCCGCACAGCAGGCCGGTCACCAGCAGCAGCGCGCCGCCGCACAGCATCTGCCCGGCAGCGGCCATGAACGGGGACGGCAGGTCGCGCCCGCGCGACCACAGCGAACCGAAGGCCCAGGCTACCGGCGCGACCAGCAGCAGTACCAGACCGGTCGGACTGGCGCTGAGGCTGCTGCCGGCGTTGAGCCAGAGCACGCCGAGAAAGCCGATGGCGATGCCAACCCATTCGATGCGGCTGGGCCTGGCGCCGTAGAAGATGCCGAACAGGCCCATCCACAGCGGCACCGAGGCCACCGCCACCGCGGCCAGGCCGGAAGACACGTCCTGCTCGGCCAGGACCACGAAGCCGTTGCCGAACAGCAGCAGCAGCGCACCCATCACCACCAGATTCTTCCACTGCGCGCGGGTCGGCGCGGCCACGCCGCGCCAGCGCAGGAACGCGAACATCGCGCCGCCGGCGACCAGGAAGCGGAAGCCGGACACGGCGCTCAGCGGCGGCAGGCCGCCCTCGAGCGCGAAGCGGATGCCGAGATAGGTCGAACCCCAGACCACGTAGACGATGGCCAGGGCGGCGGCGACGGCCAGCCCGCCGGTGCGGACCGGGGCCTGTACGGAGGAGGACATGGGGAGGACGCGCGGTCTAGACGGCCGCTGATTCTACCGTGCCCCCACGCCGCGGCTTGTGCCGGAAGTAGGCGTTCTGCGTTGCGGCGATGGCATGGCTGAAGCGCCGGCAACCACGCGCGGGGCGGGACTTCCGGGCGCGGCGGGGGCAGGCGCAGAATCGGGCCAGTCCACGCAGGAGCCCCGTCATGATCAAGCGCACGATCCTGTTGCTGCCGTTGCTGGCGGCCCTTGCCGTCGCGCCGGTGCAGGCGCGCAACGTGGTCACTGACCCTTCCGCGCCGCGCGCCCTGCCCGCCGATGGCCCGGTCAGCGTCGAATGGACCGATCCTGCCCAGTTCTCCGACCTCCGCTTCAGCCGCAACCGCTGGGAAGCCGAACAGGGCAGCTGGGTGCAGCAACTGGCCGAGTACCTGCAGGAACGTGCCGCCAGGCGCTTGCCGGAAGGCCAGCGCATGGACGTCACCATCACCGACATCCAGCGCGCCGGCAGCTACGAGCCGCAGCTGGGCATCAACTACCAGCACGTGCGCGTGCTGCGCGACATCTATCCGCCGCGCATGACCTTGCAGGTGCGCATTACCGATGCCGACGGCAACGTCGTGTCCGAGGGCGAGCGCAAGCTGTCGGACATGAACTACCTGCACAACGGCACGCAGCTGCGCAACGACCCGCTGCGCCACGAGAAGCGCATGATCGACGACTGGTTGCGCCGCGAGATCCCGGCCGACGGCGGCCTGGCGGCGAAGTGACCGCCTGGGCGGGCCGGCGGCGCAGGCCGCCGGCCCGACGCACTCAGAAGTCCGGCGCCAGCGCCTGCTCGATCTGCTCGCGCGGGGCGTTGGTGTAGTTCTTCGGCACCTCGGCCAGCACCCGCCCGCGGGCTTCCTCGTGCAACAGCGGCCGCAGCGTGCCCAGCGTCGTCGGGTCGGCGGCGATCACCAGGCCCGCGTAGCGCCCTTCCAGCGCGTCCTTGTTGAGGCGCAGCGCCAGCTGCCTGGCGAACGAAGCCTCGTCGACCTCGCGCGCGCCGACGTCGGCCGGCAGCACCGCCGGCATCACGCCTTCGGCCGGGTCCAGCTGCAGCGCTTCTTCCTGGTGCAGGCGCACCGCGCCGTTCTCCGTGCCGAGGGTGCGGAACAGGCGCGCCGACGCGCCGTCGGCGACCAGTACCCAGGTATCGCGGGGAATCCTGCGCATCATGCTTCCTTCCTGGTGGGCGAACCCCGAACCTAGGGCCGATGGCGTTAGCCCCGCGCGCAGGCCCCGTCACGATTCCGTGCGCGTCGTGCCACCATGTCCACGCAGCGCGCGTCCCCCACCCCTGCACGAGGAGTCCCGACATGAGCCGTTTCGACCTCACCCCGCCCACCCAGGCGCAGCGCGAAGCCCTGGTCGCCGGGCTCTCGGCCGAGGAACGCCGGGTGCTGCTCCAGCACGGCACCGAGGCGCCGTTCTGCGGCGTGTTCCTCGACAACAAGCGCGAAGGCACCTACTGCTGCCGGCTGTGCGGACTGCCCCTGTTCCGCTCCAGCGCCAAGTTCGACTCCGGCACCGGCTGGCCGAGCTTCTTCGAGCCGTATGCGGAGGAGCACCTGGGCCGGATCCGCGACACCAGCCACGGCATGGTCCGCACCGAGATCGTGTGCGCGCGCTGCGGCAGCCACCTGGGCCACGTGTTCCCCGACGGCCCGCCGCCGACCTTCGAGCGGCACTGCCTGAACTCGGTGTCGCTCGCCTTCGTCGACGCCGGCCAGCCCCTGCCCGACCCGCTGCGCCGCGGTGGCGCTGAAGCCGGCCCGGCCTGAACCGCGGCCGCCGTCGCGGCGGGGTTACCATGCCGCCCCCCCCCCCGAGAGGAGTCGTGCATGAAGTACCTGCTGCTCGTGTACATCGACCCGGAACTGCTCGAGAAGGTGCCGGCGGAGGAATACGACGCGGAGATGCGCCACTGCATCCGCCACGCCCTGTCCCTGGCCGAACGCGGCACCCTGGTGGGCTTCAACAAGCTCGAGGACCCGGAGCAGGCGCGCACCGTGCGCGTGCGCGAGGGCCGCACCACGGTCTTCGACGGTCCCTTCGCCGAGACCAAGGAAGTGCTGGCCGGCTACAACCTGGTCGAGGCCGACTCGATGGAGGAGGCGGTGGAACTGGCCAGGCAGTTCCCGTGGGCGCGCTACGGCAGCATGGAAGTGCGTCCGGTCGCCGACATGGACGCCGAGCGCGTGCGCGTCGGCGCCTGAGCCGCGCCGGCCTCAGCTGGCGCAGCTGGCGTCGGTGCCGGTGGTGACGCAGTGACGGAAGCCGCGCGGCAGGCCCTGCACCTGGTGGCGGCGGCCGACGGCCAGTTCGAAGCGGTCCAGTTCGTGGCGCTGGCAGGCCTGGTCGCCGCTGGCAGCGTGCGCGCCAGCAGGGCAGCTTTCTTCCCAGATGCGGTAGTGGCAGCCGCCGCTGGCACTGGAGAAGCACTCGAACACCGTCTGGCCTTCCACCTGGGTGGTCTTGCTGAACAGCAGTTCGGTGCCGTCCCCGACCACGCGGGTGATGCTGGTCGTGGTCGGGCGCTCGTCGACGCCGAACAGCGCGAGCAGGCAGGAGAGGAGGATGGTCAGGAAATGCATGGCACACCTCGGGGGGAACAGGCAACGCGGCATCCGGTCGCGCGCGGGGCCAGGGAACTCGGGGGAACCCGGGACTTCATGCGGCAACTCCTTGTGGATGCACGGCGGCGGCGAACCGTCGCAGTGCAGTGGCATTCGCCTCCTCCTGCGCTCACATCCCGCGGAACAGGGCCATGTACGGCACGCTCACCGGCAGGGTTTCGCTGCGGCCCTTCAGGCGCAGCGTGCCCTTGCCGCTGTCGTCGCGGACCACCGAGGCCACGGCGCGCAGGTTGACGATGGTGGAACGGTGGATCTGCCGGAACTGGTGCGGGTCCAGCGCGGCCAGCAGTTCCTTCAGCGGCGTGCGCAGCAGCGCCTCGCCGGCCTCGGTGACCACCACCGTGTACTTGCTGTCGGCGCGGAAGTAGAGCACCTCGTCGAGCATGATCAGGCGCGTCTCGCGGCCGGCGTTGGCGGTGATCCAGGCCAGCGGCGGCGGCGCGCTCGGCTCGGCCGGGCGCTGCTGCAGGTGGCGCAGCAGCGTATCCAGGGTGGCCTGGTCGGGGCGGCCGGCGGCCATCCGCGACTGCACGCGCTGCACGGTGGCCTGCAGGCGGTCGCGCGCCACCGGCTTGAGCAGGTAGTCGACCGCGCCCTGCTCGAAGGCGTCGATCGCGTACTGGTCGTAGGCGGTGACGAACACCACCTGGGTGCGCGGGCTGACCTCGGACATCGCCGCGGCGACCTCGATGCCGGTCAGGCCGGGCATGCGGATGTCGAGGAAGGCCACGTCCGGCTGGTGCTCGGCGATGGCTTCCAGGGCGCAGGCGCCGTCCTCGCACTCGGCGACGATGCGCAGCCCGGGCCAGACCTCGCCCAGCTGCAGCAGCAGCGAGGTACGCAGCAGCTCCTCGTCTTCGGCGATCACGCAATCAACCATGGCGGGCCTCTCCTTCCACGCCCGCCACGCCCGGCAGCGGCGGCGGAACGGTAGTGGTCTCCGGCAGCGACAGCGTCGCGGCCACGCCGCTGGGGAAGTTGGAAACGATCGAGAAGGATGCGCGCTCGCCATAGGTCAGGCGCAGGCGCTCGCGCAGGTTCTTCAGGCCGATGCCGGTGCCGGAGGTGGCGCCGCCGAAGCCTTGGCCATCGTCGGCGACGGTGACCGTGGCGTGGTCGTCGAAGCGGCGCGCCAGGATCCAGATGTTGCCGCCGCCGGGCTTGGGCTCCAGGCCGTGCTTGATCGCGTTCTCGACCAGGGTCTGCAGCATCATCGACGGCAGCTGCACCTGCTTGAGCTCGTCGGCCACCTCGATGTGCAGTTGCAGGCGCGCGCCCATGCGGATCCGCAGGATCTCCAGGTAGGCGCGGGTGCGCTCCAGCTCCTCGCCCAGGGTCGACAGGGCGTCGTGCTCGCGCGGCAGCGAGCGGCGCAGGTACTGGATCAGGTGGCCGATCATCTGCTCGCAGCGCGGCGGGTCGGTGCGCGCCAGCACCTGGGCGTTGGCCAGGGTGTTGTAGAGGAAGTGCGGCTCGACCTGGGCCATCAGCAGGTTCAGGCGGGCCACGGTCAGCGCGTTGTCGGTGGCGCTGCGCTCGGCGGCGGCCTGCTCGTCGCGGCGCTGCTCGGCCACGCGGCGACTGACCGAGCGCTGCAGGGCCTCGGCGTTCTCGTAGTTGCTGCCTTCGTCCAGGGCGAACAGGTCGACCCAGTGCGGCGCGTCCGGCTCGCACAGCAGGGTCGCGCTGCTGATGCCGTCGCCCGGCTGCACCGTGGCCAGGACCCGGTCGTGGGTGATGGCGAAGCGCGCCAGCAGGTTCCAGCGCGAGGGCTGGATGCCGCCGAACGGATCGCTGCGCCGCACCCGCGCCCGCACCTGCAGGCTGCCGCGCGACTCCTCGATGTCCTCCACCCGCGGCAGCTCGCGCACCGCGGCGGCGACGATGGCGAAGGCGGCATCGGCGTCCAGCGGCACCTCGATGCGGCGCTGCTGGTGGGCGCTGATGGTGTTGGCGTCCACCCGCCCGGCGATCAGCCGGACCCGGCGCAGGTGGGTGATCGCGCCGAGCAGCGCGACGACCATGGTGCCCAGCGCCAGCAGCCAGAAGATGCCGCCGACGCCATTGAACACGCCGTCCCAGACGAAGCCGGCCAGCAGGATGGCGACGGCCCAGGCGAACAGGATGCGCAGGATCAGGAACAGGCTGGTGGTCACGCGGCACCGCGGGGTTCTACGTTGCCGCGGAGCATAGCGGTCGCCGCCCCCATGGGAACCCCGCCTGCGACGGAAGCCCCGATGCGGCGACGGAACGCGCCGGATCGGGAGCGGACGCGAACCGGCCCGGCCGGCATTGCGCCACGATACGCGCAGCTGCCCGCCGGGCCCGACGACCGGGATGGAGTGCCGGCGGCCGGCGCCGGGCGCCTAGGGGACGCCGGCCGGGCCGCTCGCCGGCACGCCCTCGATCCGCTGCCAGGCCCGCTCGAACACCGTCGCCGCCTCGTCCTCGGTCAGCAGGCTGGAGGCCACGTCCTCGCGCCCCAGGTACAGGCGCATGGCCTCGCCGCGCCCGGCGCGGGGATGGTTGAGGTACACGTCGTACACCGCGCACAGCACCGGCCAGTACCGGGCGAAGCTGCGCATCGCGCGTGCGCGCGGCAGACCGTGGTAGCGCTGGCGCCAGTGCTCGCGTTCCCGGTCGATGTCGATCATCACCGCCTGTCGTGCAGACGCTCTTGCGTCGTCCATTGCTCGTGCCCGCCATACACGGGTGGCGCCCCGCCGGCAGCCACCACAGCGCGGAAGGATTGCAACGCGTGCGTCGGAGTGCAGTGAAAAATCGCGTGGTGCGATGAAGCGTTCAGCGCATGAGCTGATGCCTTCCGCGCATGCGTGAAGCGCGATGCGCGCGCCCCATTCCGGTGCATCGGATTTTTTCAGGCGGCGAGCGCGCTGCCCGCGGCATGGCCCGAAGCCCACGCCCACTGGAAGTTGAAGCCGCCCAGCCAGCCGGTGACGTCGAGCACTTCGCCGACGAAGTACAGGCCCGGCACCCGGCGCGACTGCAGGGTGCTGGAGGACACGCCGTCGGTATCGACGCCGCCCAGGGTCACCTCGGCGGTGCGGTAGCCCTCGGTGCCGCTGGCCACCAGCGGCCAGTCGGCGAGCAGCGCCGCGGCCTGGCGCAGCTGCGGCGGGTCGTACTGCCGCATCGGCCGGTTCGGCAGCCACACCTCGCACAGGCGCTGGGCGAAGCGCTTCGGCATGGCCTCGGCCAGCACCGTCTTCAGTTCGGCGTCCGGGCGCGCCTTCTGCTGCGCGCGCAGCCAGTCGTGGGCGTCGCGGCCGGGCAGCAGGTCCAGGCGCAACTCGTCGCCGGGCTGCCAGTAGGAGGAAATCTGCAGGATCGCCGGGCCGCTGACGCCGCGGTGGGTGAACAGCATCGCCTCGCGGAAGCTGCGCCCGTTGCAACGCGCCTCCACTTCCAGGGCCACGCCGGACAGGTCGGCCAGGCGCTCCTGGTGCTTGCCGGACAGGGTCAGCGGCACCAGGCCGGCGCGCGTCGGCAGCACTGCGTGGCCGAACTGGCGGGCCAGTTCGTAGCCGAAACCGGTGGCGCCGAGGCTGGGGATCGACAGCCCGCCGCTGGCCACCACCAGCGCCGGCGCGGCGAAGCTGCCCTGCGCGGTGCGCAGGCGGAAACCGCCGTCGTCGCCGTGCTCGACGCGCTCGATCGTGCAATGGGTGCGGATCTCCACGCCGGCCGCGGCGCACTCGTCCACCAGCATCTTCACGATCAGCTTGGAGGACACGTCGCAGAACAGCTGGCCCGGCGCCTTCTCGTGGTACGCGATGCGGTGCTTCTCGACCAGGTCGATGAAGTGCCAGGGCGTGTAGCGGGCCAGCGCCGACTTGCAGAAGTGCGGGTTGGCCGACAGGTAGTTGGCCGGGGTCGTGCCGGTGTTGGTGAAATTGCAGCGCCCGCC
Source organism: Pseudoxanthomonas sp. J35 (assembly GCF_000513995.1). GTDB lineage: Bacteria > Pseudomonadota > Gammaproteobacteria > Xanthomonadales > Xanthomonadaceae > Pseudoxanthomonas. The sequence goes on along the minus strand of NZ_AZVB01000003.1, from coordinate 231,703 downwards.
GCCGGACATCAGGATCTTCTTGCCGACCTTGTTGGCATGCTCGACCACCAGCACGCGCAGGCCGCGCGCGCCGGCGGTGAATGCGCACATCAGCCCGGCGGCGCCGGCGCCGATGACGATGGCGTCGTAACGCTGCGACACCGCGTTGCCTCAGGCCGCCTGTGCGCCCATGCGCGCGACCGGCTGGATCGCCACCTCGCTGCCGTCGGCTCCCAGCAGGCGCACCTCGCCGTCCTGGATCATCACGGTCAGGCGCAGGCCGCGGCCGTACAGCGTGGCGAGCGCCTGCACCTGCGCGGCCGGCAGGTCCCATACGACGAGGTTGTCGTGGCGGGCCAGCGCCGGGCCGACCTTCTCCCACCACAGCTCGGCGGCGCGGCCGCCGTAGTTGAGCACCACCACCTCGCGGGCACGGGCGCAGGCCTTGCGCAGCCGCGCCTCGTCCGGCTGGCCGACCTCGATCCAGCGCTCGATGTCGCCGGTGTAGTCGCGCTGCCACAGGTCCGGGTCCTCGTCGGTGCTGAGGCCGCGGCCGAACTCCAGGCGCTCGTCGGCATGCATGGCGAAGGCCAGCAGCCGCACCATCAGCCGCTCCTCGGTCTCGGACGGATGCCGGGCAAGGGTGAGCGGATGGCTCGCGTAGTAATGGCGGTCCATGTCGCTGACCTGCAGCTCGGCACGGACCACGGTGGCCTTCAACGCCATGGGGATTCCTGGGGACGGTGGCCGCGGCCTGGACGGCGGCGCGGCGCGGGAAGCTGCGCATGATACGCGCACCCGCCCTTCATCCCCTCTCCCACCGGGTGGGACGGCATGTTCGCGCGCCCCTGGCGCGCATGCCGGCGAACGCCCGCGTCCTGCGGACGCGGGCTATCCCGCGCACGTCATCGCCCCAGGGGTGATGCGTGCCCGCCCAGGGCTTCGCCGTCCGCCACGCTCAACCCTCGACCAGGCCCGGCGCAAGGTCCCGGAACTGCCAGTGATAGGTATTCGCCGTCACCACCGGCAGCGCATTGCGGAAGGCCCGCGCGCGCTCCTCGTTGGTGAAGGCTTCCGGGACCGTCCCGGGTGGCGTGTGCTGGATGGACAGGAAGGCAAGCGGACCGAAGCCCGCAACCGTGGAGGCAAGACCGGCCATGTTCTTCATGATGGACACCTCGTGCTGTTCCATTCCCGACGCTTCCCCGCGTGCCACACGGCGTCTGCCACGGGGGTCCCTTTCCGCCGGCGCGATGCTGCAGCGGTGGCCGTGAAGCGCCAGCGAAGAGCCGCCGCCCCTTCCCCGGTGGCGTCCTCGACCAGCTCAACGCCCGTCGCGGCGCGGACAGGCCATGCGGAACGCACGTGCATTGCTATCCTTTGCATTCCGCCGGCGCCGCCGGCCGCAGACCCTACGCATTCCGATGAGCGATACGCCCCCCGACCGACTGGCCCTGGACCCGCGCAGCCCCTATTACGACGCCGCCATCATCGAGCGCGGCGTGGGCATCCGCTTCAATGGCGAGGAACGCGACAACGTCGAGGAGTATTCGGTCAGCGAAGGCTGGATCCGGGTCCAGGTCGGCCGCTCGCGCGACCGCCGCGGCAACCCGATGACGCTCAAGATCAAGGGCACGGTCGAGCCCTACTTCATCCAGCCGGCCTGACCGGCAGCACGCGGCGCGACCGCTTCGACGGCGCGCCGCCTGCCAGGCCTCATCCCGCGCCAGCGGTGCAGCCGGCCATGCGCGTGTCGGCATACCACAGCGCGCGGCGCGCCATGTCGTAGGCGGTATTGGCCACGTTCGGCAGCATGTGCCGGGCGCGCACCGGGTCGGCACCGCGCGCGAACGCGGTCTCGGCCTTCTGCAGTTCGTCCAGATGCGCCAGCAGCGGCTGCATCAGCCGGCGCAGGCGCGCGCGGTCGCAGCGCGAGTACGCCGTCTCCAGCGCCGCGACCTGTTCGCGGATGCGGCGGCTGGCCTCGCCCTCCAGGCCGGGCGCCGGTTCGTAGGGGATCGGCGCGGCCTTGTACGCGTCGCCGGTGGCCTCGCTGCCGAGATCGGCCACGCGCTCGTGGCGGACCGGGTTGAAGCGCACTTCCGGCGATGGCCGCGCGCGGGCGTGCTGGATGTCCTTGCCCAGCAGGAACTCGGCGATCTTGCTCTGCGCGCGGGCGATCTGCTGGTTGATGACCTCGGCCGCATCGCCATCGCTGACCCAGTCGTCGGCGAAACGGGTCCTGCGCGCGTCGACGGGATTGCGGCGCTCGAGCGGGTTGCGTTCGGGCTCGACGGGTTTGCCGCCCGGCGCGGGCTTCGCCGTCTCCCAGCGGTCGGCGAGCTGCGCCGGCAGGCGCGGCCGGCCATCCTCGCCGAACAGGGTGGGCACGGCATTGCGCGGTGCGGCTGGGGGCGGCGCGGGCTGCGGTTTGTCGGATCGCGACTGTGGCGGCGGTGGCGAGGCCGGCGCGCGCGCGTCCTGCACCGGCGCGGCAGGCAGGACGGCCGGAGGCGGTACGGGCAGGTCCGGCGCCGCGTTGCGCGGGGAGAACACCACCCGCAACCGCGGCGTCTCCTCGATCCGCGGCATGCCGATCGGGACCAGTCCGCTGGCCAGCTTCCACCCCAGCGCGAGCAGCAGCACGCTGCCGCCGGCCGCGACCACGCGGGGCAGCAGTTCGTCGCGCCATGCGGCCTGGGCGGGATGGGGCAAGGGTCGAGGTCGGTGTCCGGGGAGAAGCCATGCTGACCACGCCGGCGTGAACGAGTTCCCCCAGGTGGACCTGGCCTCCTCACCTCGTTCACGCACCAATATGCCAGCATCGGCCGACCTTCCCGGCCATTGCCGCCCCATGAGCGACGCTTCCTCGACCGCCGGCATCCAGTTCCTGCGTGGCGGCGGGGTGATGGCGGCCCGGATCGCGAACCACGACTGGTCGCGGCATCCGCTCGGCGAGCCGGAGCAGTGGCCCGACGAGCTGAAGACCACGCTGTCGATCATGCTCGGCTCGCGCTTCCCCATGTGCCTGGGCTGGGGCGCGGACCTGCTGCTGTTCTACAACGACCGCTACATGGACGTGCTCGGCGCCAAGGAGCCCGGGGCGCTGGGCAAGCCGATCCCGGTGGTGTGGTCGGAGCTGTGGGACGACATCCGCCCGCTATGCGAATCGGTGATGTCCGGCACCGCCACCTGGGTGGAAGACATGTACCTGCGCATGGAGCGCAACGGCTTCCCCGAGGACACCTGGTGGACCTTCGCCTACAGCCCCGTGCGCGAACCGGACGGGCAGGTGGTGGCGATGCTCAACGTCTGCCACGAGACCACCCGCCGCGTGCTCACCGAGCGACGCCTGGCCGACGAGTACGGGCGCCTGGCGCGGATGTTCGAGCAGGCGCCGACCTTCATGGCCCTGCTGCGCGGGCCGGAGCACCGCTTCGAGTTCGCCAACAGCAGCTACCGCACCGTGGTCGGCGGCCGCGACGTGGTCGGCCGCACCGTCGCCGAGGCGCTGCCGGACGCGGTGGCGCAGGGCTACGTCGGGGTCCTCGACCAGGTCTACGCCACCGGCGTGCCGTTCCTCGCCAACGGCGCGGTGTTCATGGAACAGGCCACGCCGGACGGCCCGGTCCACGAGCGGCACCTGGACTTCATCTACCAGCCGATGCTCGGCCCCGGCGGCCAGGTCGAGGGCATCTTCGTCGCCGGCCTGGACCAGACCGCGCGTGCGCGCAGCGAGCAGGCCCTGCGCCGGCTCAACCACGAGCTGGAACGGCAGGTCGCCGAGCAGGCGCAGGAGCGCTCGCTCACCTGGCAGGTCACCCCCGACCTGCTGGCGGTGATGGACGCCGACGGCCTGCTGGCGAAGAGCAATCCGGCCTGGCAGCGGGTACTGGGCTGGTCGGCGCTGGACCTGGAGGCGCGCCCGGTGCGCGACCTGGTCCATCCCGACGACCTGGCCGCGGTATCGGAGGCCGGACGCCGCCTGCGCGAGGGCATCCCGCTGCTGGGCTTCGAGTGCCGCATCCGCACCCGCGACGGCGACTACCGCACGCTGTCGTGGGTGGCCACGCCGGAAGGCGGCAAGTTCTACTGCAGCGCGCGCGACGTCACCGACATCAACGCCGCGGTACGGGCGCTGGCCGACTCGCAGGCGCAGCTGCGCAGCCTGTTCGAGAGCAGCTACCAGCTGCAGGGCCGCTGCGCACTGGACGGCACACTGCAGGACACCAACCGCACCGCGCTGGAGGCCATCGGCGTGCGCCTGCAGGACGTGATCGGCCTGCCGATCTGGAACACGCCGTGGTTCACCGCCACGCCGGGGATGTCCGACTGGGTGCGCGACGCGTTCATGCGTGCGCTGGCCGGCGAGGCGATACGCGAGGAGATCACGGTGAACCTGCCGGTCGGGCGGCGATCGTTCGACCTGTCGTTGCGGCCGCTGTACGACGCCTCCGGCGCGATCAGCGCGGTGATCCTGGAGGCGCTGGACATCACCGGCCGCCTGGCCACCGAGGAAGCGCTGCGCCAGTCGCAGAAGCTGGAGGCGATGGGCCAGCTCACCGGCGGCGTGGCCCACGACTTCAACAACCTGCTGACCCCGATCATGGCCGCGCTGGAACTGGCCGAGGACCCGTCCACCTCGCCGGAGCGGCGCAGCCGCACCCTGGCGGTGGCGCGGCAGTCGGCCGATCGCGCCGCGACCCTGGTCCAGCGCCTGCTCGCCTTCGCCCGCCGCCAGCCGCTGCAGGCGGTGCAGGTCGACGTGGCCATCCTGCTCGACGGCCTGGGCCAGCTGCTGCGCAGCAGCTTCGACCCGCGCATCCGTACCGTCATCGAGGTCGAACCGGACCTGCCGCGCGCCCATGCCGACGGCAACCAGCTGGAGATGGCCCTGCTCAACCTCGGCGTGAACGCGCGCGACGCCATGCCCGATGGCGGCACCCTCACGCTGTCGGCACGCCGCGAGGACGTAGGCTCCGGCCAGGATCCGGCCCTGTCCCCGGGCCGCTACGTCGTCATCGTGGTGAAGGACACCGGCGTGGGCATGGACGCGGCCACGCGCGAACGCTCCATCGAGCCGTTCTTCACCACCAAGGGCATCGGCAAGGGCACCGGCCTGGGCCTGTCGATGGCGCACGGCCTGGCCTCGCAGCTGGGCGGATGCCTGCGGATCGACAGCACGCCGGGGGCCGGCACCACCATGGAGCTGTGGCTGCCGGCTGCAGGCGGGACCCCGATGCAGGCACAATGACCGGGAACGAAGGCGGAGGCGTCATGGGCTCCATCCACAAACCGAACCCTTCCATCGCCCTGGTCGTGGACGACGAACCCGGCGTGCGCATGTGCACCGCCGACGTGCTGGTGGACATGGGTTTCGAGGTCATCGAGGTCGGCTCGGCCGAGGAAGCGCTGCGCGCGCTCGACGGCGGCCTGGTGCCGGACCTGCTGATCACCGACCACCTGATGCCCGGCATGTCCGGCTCGGAGCTGGCGCGCGAGGTCCGCGCGCGTTTCCCGCAGGCCGCGGTGATCGTGGTCTCCGGCTACAGCAACATGGAGCTGGACCCGGGCCTGCTCCTGCTCGGCAAGCCGTTCCGGCTGAAGGACCTGCGCGACTGCGTCAGCGCGGCGACCGCGCCCCCGTCCCCGTAGAGTCGGGCTTGCCCGACTCCCGCGCCGGATGGGCCGGCGGCCGTGAAAAGCAGCGGGGCAAGCCCCGCTCTACAGGGAGGCGTTGACGCCCCTCCCCGGGGAGAGGGGCGCAATCGGCATCACTCCGCGGTCAGGTCGACCACGTCGAACGGGGTGACCGGGTCGACGTCGGCGTCGTAATCGACGTCGGTGCGCTCGAAGCCGAACAGCTTCAGGAAGTCGTGCTTGTAGCTGGCGTAGTCGGTGACCTCGAACAGGTTCGCGGTGGTCACCGTCGGCCACAGCTCGCGGCAGGCCTGCTGCACGTCGTCGCGCAGCTCGCGGTCGTCCAGGCGCAGGCGGTTGGACTCGTCCACCGGCGGCGGGTTGTCGCTGTACAGGTGCTCGCGGAAGGTGCGCTCCAGCTGCTCGATCGGGCCTTCGTGCAGCCCCTTCTCCTTCATGATCCGGTAGACGATGGCGATGTACAGCGGCATCACCGGGATCGCGGCGCTGGCCTGGGTCACCACCGACTTGAGCACGGCCACGTTGGCCGAACCGCCGGTGGGCTTGAGCTTCGCATCGATCGCGTGGGCGGCGCGGTCCAGGTCTTCCTTGGCCTTGCCCAGGGCGCCGTGCCAGTAGATCGGCCAGGTGATCTCGGTACCGATGTAGCTGAAGGCCACCGTCTTCGCATCCGGCGCCAGCACGCCGGCCTTCGACAGCGCCTCGATCCACAGCTCCCAGTCCTCGCCGCCCATCACCCGGATGGTGTCGGCGATTTCCTGCTCGGTGGCCGGCTCGACCGTGGCCTCGATGACCTGGTCGCGGTTGGTGTCCACCGCGGTGGACGTGTAGGCCTGGCCGATCGGCTTGAGCGCCGAGCGCTTCAGCTCGCCGGTATCCGGCAGGCGGCGCACCGGCGAGGCCAGCGAGTACACGACCAGGTCGATCGGGCCGCCCATCTCGCCGATCAGCTCGATGGCCTTGGCGCGGACCTCGTCGGAGAAGGCGTCGCCGTTGATCGAACGGCTCCACAGCCCCGCTTCCTTGGCGTAGCGGTCGAAGGCGGCGGAGTTGTACCAGCCGGCGTTGCCGGTTTTCTTCTCGGTGCCCGGCTTCTCGAAGAACACGCCCAGGGTGGCGGCGCCGTAGCCGAAGGCGGCGGTGATGCGCGCGGCCAGGCCGTAGCCGGTCGAGGCGCCGATCACCAGCACGCGCTTGGGACCCTCGCCACGGGCGCCCTGCGCCTGCACGTAACGGATCTGGTCCTGCACGTTCTTCGCGCAGCCCACGGGGTGGGCGGTGGTGCAGATGAAGCCTCGGACTTTGGGATGGATGACCACGCGTGACTCTCTCGGAAGCGGATGGAGGCGCGGGCGCGGGGCGCACGCGGAGCGGCACAGTCTAAGGGCTGCGGCCGCCAGCCGCCCCTTCCGGAGCGTATGGTGGGAGCGGGTGGCGGGCGCGATCCGCCGGGGCGGCAATCAGCGCGGCGTCAGGCCGCGGTCGCGCAGGCTTGGCGGCGCGCCAGGGTGCGCGACGCCCACAGCCACAGGCCGATGCCGGCCAGCGCGGTGGCCGCGCCGACGGGGCCGGTCGAGGTCCAGCCCCACCCGGCGGTGATCGCCAGGCCGCCCAGCCACGGGCCCAGCGCGTTGGCGGCGTTGAACGCGGCGTGGTGCGAGGCGGCGGCCAGGGTCTGCGCCTCGCCGGCCACGTCCATCAGGTGCGACTGCAGGATCGTGCCGAGGCCGCCCATCATGCCGATGCACACCGTGGCCAGCAGCAGGCTCCACGGCTGCCGCGCCGCCAGCGGGAACAGCACGAGCATCAGCGCGGCCCAGCCCAGCACCACCAGCGCAGCACGGAACTGCAGGCGGTCGAACAGCCAGCCGCCAAGCATGTTGCCGATCACCCCGCCCAGGCCGAAGCCGGCCAGGCCCAGCGGGATCCACGCCGGGGCCACGCCGGTGACCTCGACCATGGTCGGCGCCAGGTAACTGAACACGCAGAACATGCCGGAGAAGCCGATCGCGCCGATCAGCAGCGCCTGCCACACCGGCAGGCGGTTGAAGGCGCGCAGTTCGACCAACGGGCTGCCAGCCGGCGCCGGCGGCGCCAGGCGGGACGGCAGCGCCAGCGCGATCAGCGCCACGGTCAGCAGCGAGATCACCGCCACCGCCGCGTAGGCCCAGCGCCAGCTGGCCAGCTGCCCGACCCAGGTCGCCAGCGGCGTGCCCAGCAGGATCGCCAGGGTCAGGCCGAGCATGGTCAGGCTGACCGCCCGTCCGCGTGCTTCCGGCGGGCTGATCGCCACCGCGGTCAGCGCCGAGACGCCGAAGTAGGCGCCGTGCGGAAGCCCGGCGATGAAGCGGAACAGCATCAGGCTGTGGTAGTCCGGGCCCAGCGCGCTGGCGAGGTTGCCGAGGGCGTAGAAACCCATCAGCCCCAGCAGCAGCGTCCTGCGGGACAGGCCGTTGCCGAGGATCGCCAGCAGCGGCGCGCCCACCACCACGCCCAGGGCGTAGGCGCTGATCAGGTGGCCGACCTGCGGTTCGCTCACGCCCAGCCCGGCGACCATGTTCGGCATCAGGCCCATGCCGGCGAACTCGCTGGTACCGATGCCGAAGCCGCCCAGGGTCAGCGCGGTCAGGATCAGGGCGTAGCGGCCGCGGCTGATCGCGGGAACGGCGACGGCCGCCGGATCGGCGGGAGGGGGCGTGGCAGGCATGCGGGAATTATGCTGCGTCGCAACATCCCGGTACAGGCCGACCGCCGGGATGCCGGCGTCCCGTTCATGCAACGCCGGCCGCAAGAGGCGGATCGGGCCCGCCGCGCCGTCGCCAGGACAGGCAGCGCGGACGGAAAGCCCCCTCCCGCCGGGTTGGAGAATGGGCACCCGTGGAGTCGGGCCTGCCCGACTCCCACGCCGGATGTGCCGACGCCGGTGAAGGCAGCGGGGCAAGCCCCGCTCTACATTCATTTCCCCGGGGGGCGGGCACAGCAGCGCTGATTGATCCGGATCAACGAATCTCGCTGGGACCAGCAGGAAGATCAGGCCATCGCGGTACGACCGCCGTCATGGAGACGCGCCATGGACATCTCTGCGATGAGCCTGGGCCACGCCGCCCTGCTGTTCGTGCTGCCGGCCAGCCTGGTCGGTGCCGGCAAGCTGGTCTGGCACCCGGGCGAAGGCATCGAACGCGGCTGGATCGCGATCCTGTTCATCGCCCTGTGCGCCGACGTGGCGCTGGAAGCGGTGCTGGGCAAGCTGGTGATCTGACGCCGAAGCGCAGCGGGTGGCTACTCTTAGAGCCGCTGGCAGTGCTCGCAATAGAAAGCGCGCCGCTTCGCCTGACCCAGGTGCTTGCGGTAGCTGAGCCGGTGGCCGTCGCGCGGGCAGATGGTGCGGGTATGCACCTGGTAGTGCTTGCGCAGCACGTAGGCCTTCTTCCAGCGCAGGAAATCGAAGCTGTACTCGCGCGCCTGGGTCACCAGTTCGCCGAGCTTGCGCGGCGACAGCGCGCCGATCCGGCTCTCCGGGTGCAGGCGGATCCGGTGCAGCACCTCGTTCTTGATGATGTTGCCGACGCCGGCGAACACGTCCTGGTCCAGCAGCGCGTCGGCGGCCAGGGTATCGGGACGTGCGCGCAGCTTGCGGCGCGCCGCGGCCGGGTCCCAGGCGTCGTTCATGACGTCGTAGACCTCGTCCAGCGGCGCCTCGATGAAGCGCACCGAGCAGGCGTAGAAGTTCAGCTCGCCGCCGCCGGCGAAATCCAGGCCCAGCCGTTCCGGCGTAGGCTTGCGCTCGTCGATGCGGTAGCGGCCGAACAGCATGAAGTGGATGCGCACGCTGAAGTCGTCGAACTCCATCAGGAAGTGCTTGCCCCAGCTGCGCAGCGCGCGCAGGCGCTGGCCTTCGATGCGCTGGATCGGCTCGCGGCTGTTGCCGCGCACGCCCGTGACCTTGCGTCCCACGAAGCCGCCGGCTTCTTCCTTGGGGATGACGATGGAGGGACCTTCGGGCACGGCGGCAGTATCGGCAGCGCCACGGTGACGGCACCGTCAAACACTGCGGCCCAGCTGCGGCAACGCGCGCGCCGGTGGCGGCGTGCCACACTTCCCCTCCGCCGGCAGCGCGCCGGCAGTTGACGCCCCGATGAACTACCTCGCCCACCTCCTCCTCGCCGGCCCCGATCCCGAAGCCATGCTCGGCGCCCTGATGGGCGACTTCGTGTTCGGCCGCGCGGCGCTGGCGGAGTACAGCGTGGTGGAGCGGCGCGAGATCCTCGTCCACCGCCAGGTCGACCGCTATACCGACGCGCATCCGCGCGTGGTCGCCGCGCGCGGCCTGTTCGGCGAAGGCCTGCGCCGCTACGCCGGCATCGCCCTGGACGTGTTCTACGACCACTGCCTGGCGCGCGACTGGGCGCGCTACAGCGACGAGCCGCTGGACGCGTTCACCTCGCGCTTCTACCGCTACCTGCTGGCGCGGCTCGACGACCTGCCGCCGCGGCTGCAGGCGATCGCCCCGCGCATCGCCTCGCACGACTGGCTGGGTTCGTACCGCGACCGTGCCAGCGTGGACCTGGCGGTGACCCGCATCGCCACCCGGCTGTCGCGCAATGGCGACCGCCTGGTGGCCTGCCTCGAGGACCTGCGCACGCACGAAGCGGCGATCGCAGAGGGCTTCGACGCGTTCTTCCCGCAACTGCAGGACTACACGGTGCGGGCGCGGTCACAGCTGCAGGATGTCTGAGAGCCGCCCGCCCGGTCGCGGGCAGGCGGCGACGTTGCTTCAGGCGACCCGGTGCATGCGGGTCAGATCACGACCGCCTGCCTGCCGCAGCCCATCGCGCGCCCGCCATGCTCGTCGGCGTGGCGCTGCGCCTCTTCCAGCGAGGCGAACCACAGGTTCGGGTAGCCGACATGGCGACGCAGGAGGTCGAAATGCTCGAGCTGCCCGGGATCGAGCGTGGCCAATGCCTTGCGGTAGTCCTCCCAGCCCGCATGGCCGGCTTCCAGCGCGAGCAGGCGCAGGATGTGCTTGCGCTGTACCCGCTCCCGCTGCGCGTGCAGGCGGGCCAGCGAGGCGTGGCGAAGGACCCCGGATGCCAGCAGGCGGCGGAGCACCGGCAGCGATTCGGCGAGCGAGTCCGAGCGGGCCTCGCGCTGCAGCTGCTTCGCATGGCGCAGCACCAGGCGCAGCGCGTCCTGTGCGGAGGCGTGGGAGTTTCCGGATGGGGATTGCATGTGCATACCAGCTCCATGATCCGGCCGGCTCGCTCTTGGCCAGGGAGGGTATGCAAGCGGATGCTTGCGGATGACGTGGTGCTTGCGCTTTTGCGAGGTGGGCGCCCATCCGAGCCCGCCGGCACGATAGTCCCGTGCATCCGCCGGGTCAATCGCATGCGCCGCCGGTGGCGCGCGCATGTCGGGAACGGTTCATGCACGCTGCACACGCGCGCCTTGCCGCGACCATCGCACGGCCCTTGCGAGGATCGGTGCGATCCACCGTCCCGGAGGCCTCCATGCATCCGCGCCCGCACCGCTGGCTGACCGGCGTGCTGCTCGCCCTCGCCTGCCTGGTTCCACCCGCCTTCGCCGCGCCGCCGGTGAGCGCGGTGCCGATCGCCACCGCGCGGCAGCCGGCCGAGCCGCCAGAGCCCGGCCAGGAGTGGCCACGGCTGTTCGCCGCCGTGCAGGAGGCCTGGCTGTTCGAGGACCAGAAGTTCTTCGCCGATGCGGTGCCGCGACGGGATCCGGCGCAACTGGAGGCGGCCTTCCTCGCCGCACGCGCGCAACCGGGCTTCAACCTGCGCCGCTTCGCCGAAGGCAACTTCTTGCTGCCGTCGGAGCTGGCGCCCACGCCGGTACGACAGGACCTGCCGCTGCGCGCGCACATCGAGGCGCTGTGGCCGCTGCTGACCCGGCGCAGCCCGGAGCCGGCGCCGCACGCCAGCCTGCTGCCGCTGCCGCACGCCTACGTGGTACCGGGCGGGCGCTTCCGCGAGGTCTACTACTGGGATTCGTACTTCACCATGCTCGGCCTGGCACGCAGCGGCGAGGACCGGCTGTCGCGGCAGATGCTGGACAACTTCGCCCACCTGCTCGACACCTGGGGCCATATCCCGAACGGCAACCGCAGCTACTACCTGGGTCGCTCGCAGCCGCCGTTCTTCTCGCACATGGTCGAGCTGGAGGCGCGCGCCGATCCGGCCGTGCCGGTGCGCTACCTGCCCCAGCTGCGTCGCGAGCATGCGTTGTGGATGGACGGCGAGGACCGCCTGGCGCCGGGCGACGCCCACCGCCGCGGGGTCCGCCTGGCCGACGGCAGTCTGCTCAACCGCTACTGGGACGACCATCCCGGCCCGCGGCCGGGATCCTTCGCCCAGGACCGCGCCACCGCGGCCAAGGCCTCGCGGCCGGCGCAGGCGACTACCGTGAGCTGCGCGCCGGTGCGGAAAGCGGCTGGGACTATTCCAGCCGCTGGCTGGACGATCCGATGCGGCTGGACACGCTGCGCGTCACCGACACGGTGCCGGTGGACCTCAACAGCCTGCTGCACCACCTCGAGAAGACGATCGCCGCCGCCTGCACGCAGGCCGGCGATGCCGGGTGTTCGCGCGAGTTCGAGGCACGCGCGAAGGCCCGTGCGCAGGCGATCGAACGCCATCTCTGGCACGCGGACGGCTACTACGCCGACCTCGATCTGCGCAGCGACACGCCGCGCGCGCAGTTGACCGCCGCCGCGCTGTTCCCGCTGCACGCCGGCATCGCCACGCCGGAGCGGGCGCGCCGCACCGCCGCTTCGGTGCGCGCGCAGCTGCTGCAGCCCGGCGGCCTGGTCACGACCACGGTCGACAGCGGCCAGCAGTGGGACGCGCCCAACGTCTGGGCGCCGCTGCAGTGGATCGCGGTGGACGGCCTGCGTCGCTATGGCGAGGACGCGCTGGCGCGCGACATCGCCGCCGCCTTCCTCGGCAACGTGCAGGCGCTGTTCGCGCGCGACCACAGGCTGGTGGAGAAGTACGACGCCGACGGCGCGTTGCAGGGCGGTGGCGGCGGCGAGTACCCGCTGCAGGACGGCTTCGGCTGGACCAACGACGTGGTGCTGCAGCTGCTGGCGCTCTACCCGGAACTGGAGCAGGCTGCGCCGATGTCGAATCCGGCGCCCGCGGGACGTCGCCCGGCAGAGTCCCCTTCCGAGTGACCCCGATAGCCCTGGCCCTCTACGCCCACCCGTTCTCCTCCTACTGCCAGAAAGTGCTGGTCGCCCTGTACGAGAACGGCACGCCATTCGAGTTCCGCAACCTCGAGGACGGCGAGCACGGCCGCCAGCTGGAAGCGCTGTGGCCGATGAAGCGCTTCCCGGTGCTGGTCGATGGCGATCGCACCGTGCTGGAGGCCAGCACCATCATCGAGTACCTGCAGCTGCGCCATCCCGGCCCGGTGCCGTTGCTGCCGGCCGATCCGCTGCGGGCGGTGGAGGTGCGCATGCTCGACCGCTTCTTCGACAACTACGTGTCCACGCCGCAGCAGAAGGTGGTGTTCGACGCACTGCGCGGCGAAGGCGACCACGACGCGTACGGCGTCGCCGAGGCGCGGCGCATGCTGGAGACCCGCTACGCGTGGCTGGAGCGCCACCTGGCCGCCGGCCGCCCCTGGGCCGCCGGCGGGGACTTCAGCCTGGCCGACTGCGGCGCGGCGCCGTTCCTGTTCTATGCCGACTGGACCCGTCCGATCCCGCCGCAACACGGACGCGTGCATGCGTACCGCGCCAGGCTGCTGGCGCGGCCGTCGTTCGCGCGGGCGGTCGACGAGGCGCGGCCGTTCCGGCGGTATTTCCCGCTGGGCGCGCCGGATCGCGACTGAGGAGAAGCGGCAGCGGCGCCGCAGGACGGCATCCCTGCGGGGCCGTACTGCTGCGCCGCAACGGGGACCCGGCGGCGCGCGATGTTAGCGTTAACACTCCACCCCAGGGGACCCTCGATGAACCGCCTGCTCCGTCCTTCCCGCCGCGCCGCTTCCGCCCTCCTGTTCGTGCTGCTGCCGCTGGCCGGCATGGCCACCGCCACCGGCCCGCGCCTCAACGAAGCCGGCTACTTCAGTACCCGCGGCCTGGACGTACTGGCGTTCAACAACACCTACGACGGCAACTTCAGCGATTCGAAGATCGCCGGCGTGGAACTCATCCACCACGGCGTGCGCACCGCCACCAACGGCGACGTGCGCCTGTCGCCCACGCCCGAGCAGTGGGATCCGGTGGCGACCCTGGTGGAGCGCAGCGTCGACGCGGCCAGCGGCACGGTCAGCGCGCGCATGCGCTACGACATGCACGACTTCGAGTACACGGTGCGCCTGGCCCCGCACGGCGAAGGCCTGCGCGTGCAGGTGCTGCTCGACCGCCCGCTGCCGGCGGCGCTCGAAGGCAAGGCCGGCTTCAACCTCGAGTTCCTGCCCTCGGCCTACTTCGGCAAGGCCTGGCTGCTGGATGGCGCCAGCGGCCAGCTGCCGCTGTACCCGGCCGGGCCCAGCGGCCGCGCCGCCGACGGTTCGACCGTGCGCCTGCCGCTGGCCACCGGCCACGCGCTCACCCTGGCCCCGGAAGATCCGCAGCGCCGCGTGCGCATCGACTCCCCCGGCGCCGAGCTCGGCCTGTACGACGGCCGCAACCAGGCGCAGAACGGCTGGTACGTCGTGCGCTCGCTGCTGCCGGCCGGCAAGTCCGGTCCGGTGCTGGAGTGGACGCTGTCGGCCAGCACCGTGCCGGGCTGGACCCGGCCCACGGTGATCGGCCACTCGCAGGTCGGCTACCACCCCGCGCAGCGCAAGGTCGCCGTGCTCGAACGCGACCGCAACGCGCCGGCCCCGGCCCGCGCGCGTCTGCTGCGCGTGGATGCCGACGGCGCCAGCCGCGAGGTCGCCGCCGCCGCGCCGGAGCGCTGGGGCCGGTACCTGCGCTACGACTACTGGACCTTCGACTTCTCCGGCGTGCGCGAACAGGGCCTGTACCGGATCGAGGCCGATGGCCAGCGCACCACCGCCTTCCGCATCGCCGAAGACGCCTACGCCAGCGCCTGGCACCCGACCCTGGACGTGTTCTTCCCGGTGCAGATGGACCACGTCTCGGTGAACGAGGCCTACCGCGTCTGGCACGGCCGCTCGCACATGGACGACGCGCGCCAGGTCGCGCCGGGCAGGGAGCACTTCGACCTGTACGGCCAGGGCCCGGAGCTGGATTCGCCGTTCCAGCCCGGCGAACACATCCCCGGCCTGGCGATCGGCGGCTGGTTCGACGCCGGCGACTTCGACCTGCGCACCCAGACCCACTACTCGACGGTGATGGCCCTGGTCGACACCTGGGAACTGGCCAGGCCGCTGCGCGACGAGACCACGGTCGACCAGAAGCGCGGCCACGTGGAAATCCACCAGCCCGATGGCGTGCCGGACCTGCTGCAGCAGATCGAACACGGCACGCTGATGCTGATCGCCCAGCACCGCGTGTTCGGCCACGCCATCCCCGGCATCGTCGAACCGGACCTGGGCCAGTACACCCACCTGGGCGACGCGGTCACCAAGACCGACGGCAAGATCGACGATCCGGACAATCCGGATTCGGCGAACGACGACCGTCTGGCCTTCACCACCGCCACCACCGCGCTCAACTACGGCTCGGCCGCCGGCCTGGCCGCGGCCAGCCGCGCCCTGCGCGGCTACAACGACGCGCTGGCCGGGGAAAGCCTGGCCACCGCGAAGAAGGTGTGGGAGTTCGAGCACGGCCGCGAGCCCAACCTGTTCCGGGTGGGCAACACCACCGGTGGCGATCCGCAGGACGAGCAGCTGCGCGCGGCGGTACAGTTGCTGCTGGCCACCGGCGATGCCAAGTACGCCGAGGCCATCGCCGCGCTGTGGCCGGCGATCGACGCGCGCTTCGGCTTCAACGCCGCCAGCGTGGTGCGCGTGCTGCCGCAGATGGACGAGGCGTTCCGGGCCAAGTTCCGCGAGCGCGCGGTGCGCCTGAAGCAGGAGGTGGCGCCGATGCTGGCCGAGACCCCGTACGGCGTGCCAATCACCCGCGGCGGCTGGGCCGGCAACAGCGCCGTGGTCGGCATGGCCACCAGCAACTACTGGCTGCACAAGGCCTATCCCGACCTGTTCGACGTCGAGCAGACGCTGCAGGGTCTGAACTACCTGTACGGCACCCACCCGGACACGAACCTGTCGTTCGTCTCGGCGGTGGGCGCGCAGTCCAAGCAGGTCGCCTACGGCAACAACCGCGCCGACTTCAGCTTCATCGCCGGCGGCGTGGTGCCGGGCGTGCTGGTGCTCAAGCCCGACTTCCCGGAGAACAAGGAAGACTGGCCGTTCCTGTGGGGCGAGAACGAGTACGTGATCGACCTGGCCGCGCGCTACCTGTTCCTGGTGCACGCGGCGCAGGACCTGCTGCAGGCGCAGGGCACGGCGAAGGACTGAGCGGGTCGAGGCGGTGCCTGCCGGCACCGCCTCCTTGCGCACCCGCCAGCAGGCAGCGCCATGCGGCGCCGCGCACGCTCACGCCACGCGGCGGTCGGCGTCCTCGGGGCGCTGGAACACCACCCGCTGCGGGCGGTGCAGGAAGAAACCCTGGCCGTAGTCCACGCCCAGGTCGCGCAGCACCGACAGGGTGTGCTCGCCATCGACCCATTCGGCCACCACCACCAGGCCGCGCTGGTGGCCGATCTGCGCCACCGCGTTGACGATCGCGCGGCTCATCGGGTCGCTGCCCAGGTCGCGGACGAAGCTGCCGTCGATCTTGATCACGTCCAACGGCAGGTTCTTCAGGTAGCCGAACGAGGACATGCCCGCACCGAAGTCGTCCAGGGCGATGCGGCAGCCGACCGCGCGCAGCCGCTCGATCACCGGCACCACCTTCTGCAGGTTGCGCACCGCCACCGTCTCGGTGATCTCGAAACACAGGCACTCGGCGGGCACGCCGTGCTCGGCGATGGTGTCGAGGATGAAGTCGGCCAGGCCGTCGTCCTCGATGCTGGCCCCCGACAGGTTGATCGCGCAGGTACGCAGGGTGCCGCCGACCGGATGCAGGCGGTTGAAGTTGGCCAGCGCGGTGCGGATCACCCAGCGGTCCACCGCCGGCATCAGCCCGTAGCGCTCGGCCGCGGGCAGGAAGGCGCCGGGCATGACCACGCCGCCGTCCTCCTCGCGCAGGCGCAGCAGCAGTTCCAGGTGGACCGGCGCGGTGCCGTCCGGCGCCAGCGGCAGCACCTCCTGGTAGTCCAGCAGCAGGCGGTCCTGCTCCAGCGCCCAGCGCAGGCGGTTGACCCACTCCATCTCGCTGTGGCGGCGGCTGGTGTCCTCGTCCTCGCGGTACGAGCAGACCCGGTTGCGCCCGGCCTCCTTGGCCAGGTAGCAGGCCGCGTCGGCCCAGGCCAGCAGGTCCTTCAGCGTGCAGCCCTCGCGGTCGACCATGACCATGCCGATGCTGGCGCTGATCGTGTAGGTGCGGCCCTGCCAGACGAACATCAGTCCTTCCACGCAGCGGCGCAGTTCCTCGGCCAGGGCCTGCGCCTCGGTGGCGTCCACATCGAAGGCGAGCAGGCCGAACTCGTCGCCGCCCAGCCGCGCCAGCAGGTCGCCCGGGCGCAGCTGCCGGCGCATCGCGTGGGCCATCTGCACCAGCAGCTGGTCGCCGGCCATGTGCCCGGAGACGTCGTTGATCAGCTTGAACTGGTCCAGGTCGATGTACAGCAGCGCGAACGGCATCGTCGCCATGTACCCGACGCGCGAGTCCAGCGCCAGCTGCAGGCGCCGCTCGAACTCGCGGCGGTTGCACAGGTCGGTGAGGCCGTCGTGCGCGGCCTGGTAGCGCAGGCGCTCGGTCAGCCGGCGCTGCTCGCTGGTGTCGGTGGCGACCATCAGCAGGTGCGGCTTGCCGTCGACCTCGACCCGCGCCAGCGAGGCGCTGGCCCAGAACATGCCGCCGTCGGCGCGCACCACCAGCGCCTCCTGGCTGGCCCAGCTGCCGCCGCCACCGGCCTCGGCCATCGCCTGCACGCCCAGCAACGGGTCGGCGAACAGCGACACCAGCGGCGCGTCGACGACCGCGCCGAGGTGCTCGCGCGCGGCCTGGTTGGCGTAGACGATGCGGCCCTCGCCGTCGGCCAGCAAGACCAGCGCCGGCAGCAGCTCGTTGAGCACGCGGAAGCGCGCCTCGCTCTCGCCGAAGCGCGCCGACATGCGCCGGCCCAGCTCCAGCGCGCGCCGCTGCGTGTTCGACACCGACAGGGCCAGCAGCGCCAGCAACACGCTGATCACGGTCCCGGCCACGGCCACGAGCACGGTCCGCCCGCTGGACATGGCCGAACTGCGCGGCCACAGGCGCATTTCCCAGGTGCGGCCGCCGAAGGAGACCTCGCGCAGCTCGACCGGCGCGTCCTGCGGCGGTTCGCCGGTGGCGAACACGGTGGACTGCCCCGGGACGGCGTCGATGTCGCGGATGTGCAGGTGCATGTAGTCGAGGATGCGGCCGCGCAGCGCGTGCTGCAGCAGCGGTTCCAGGCGCACGCTCACCGCCAGCGCGCCGAGCTCGCGGGCACGGCGCTCGTCCACGCTCTCCGGGCGCGGCCCGCGCGAGTACACCGGCAGGCGCAGGGTCACGCCCATGGCCTCGGCCTCCGTCCCGCCCTTGAACTGCATGAGCGGGAACGGCGCCGACATCGCCGGCGCATCGGTGTCGCGCGCCCGATACAGCGCGGCCAGGTTCAGCGGCTGGGTGCCGATGTCGACGCCGCGCAGCATCTCGTTGCCGGCCAGCGGCGCCACGTAGGCGTAGCGGTACACCGCGCGGCCCCGCGCGGCCGCGTCCGCATGGCGGTCGGCGTAGGCGATGGTGACGAAGCCGGGGACCTGCTCGTCCGCGCGCAGGTTCTCCTGGTACTGCAGGAAAAGGTCCTGGTCCAGGCGGTCGTTGGACAGGAACACGGTCTGCATCGCGCGCAGGATGTGCGCGGTCGACTGCAGCGGCTCGATCGCCTGGGCCGGCGCGGCGTCAGCCAGCGAGCGGTGCAGCGAATCGGCGGCCGTGCGCGCCTGGCGCCACTCGCGCCGGGCCAGCTCGGCGGTGACCAGCAGGCCGATCACCAGCAGCACCAGCGCCCACGAGCGCGAGGCCAACAGCGACCGCGGGCCATCGCTGGCACGCGCGCCGGACATCGACCGCTTGTTGTGTGGCACTGGCATGGACTTCCTCGATCCCGCCTGCCCGATGGCGCGGCCTGGCAGCGGCGGCGCCCCCCCTTGTCGTCGCGCTGCAGCCTCGCTGCAGCGGCGGCGGCCCGGTAATCCTACCCGCCCCGGGCCTGTTTTGGCTGTCATCGGTGCCATGCGCTGCCCGAAGGAGGCCCCAGACCGGGGGCCGTGCGACGAAAGTCGTGGGCGGCGGCCGCGTCGGCTCCGCGAAATGCGAACGCAGCCACGCAAGGAAAACGGTCGCATTGCAACGGCATTGGCGCGCGGCTCTAATGGCCCCTGCACCTGGGGAGGATGCGGCATGCGGGCAGGAGCGGGATGGGTCCTGGGGCTGGCCCTGGCGGGTCTCGCGCCGGGGCCGGCGTCCGCCGGTGACGGTGCGCCGGCCACGCAGGAGAACCAACAGCACGGGCCTTCGCAGTTCGCGCTGCAGATGCGCAGCGCCTCGATCCTGGTCGAACAGGCCGAGTACGCCGAGGCCGCGCGCCTGCTCGCGCGGGCAATGGCCCAGCCGCAGTTCGCCGCCGCCGCTCCGGCCGAACGCCGCCAGGCGCTTGTCCTGGCCGGTGCACTGGCGATCACCCTGGAAGACCTGCCGGCCGCGCGCGAGTACTACCTGCAGGCGGTGGACGCGGCCCCCGGGCATGCGGAGGACTGGTACTGGCTGCTCCTGCTGGAAGCCGACATGGGCATGCTGGAAGAAGCCGCCGGCCACCTGGCCGCCTTCGCCCGGCGCTGGCCGGCGCTGCTGGACGGCACTGAGGCGGATTTCGCGGCATTCGATGCGCTGCTCTTCGGGCAGCTGGTCCATGGACTGGACAAGGACGCGCCCGTCCGGCTCGAGCTGCTGCAGGCCCTGTTCGATTCCGGCGGGGACTGGAACGGCCGCGGCGCCGATGAACTGTGGCGCGAGCTTGCGCTGCTGCACCTGCGCCGCGGCGACGAAGCGGCCACACGCGCGACGCTGCAGCGGATGCGTTCGCCGGACGTGCTGGTCGCGCTGCGCAGCGACGCGCGCTTCGATGCACTGGTCGACCGCGACGATCCGCGCTTCGACGTCGCCCGCGCCAATGCTGCGCGGATCGCGACGCTGCGCGGGTTGGCCGATGCGCGGCCACGCGACCTCGGGCTGCGGGTGGCACTGGGCTACGCGCTGCTGGCCGGCGGCGGGAACGCGGAAATGCTGCGCCTGGCCGATGCGGTGCTCGCGCCGCCGGCCATGCCCGGCACGGAGCCGTTCGACGACATGGACGAGCTGCCGTGGATCATCAACCTGCGCGGCATCGCCCTGCGCCGGCTGGGGCGGATCGACGAGGCGCTGGTGCAGTTCATCCGCGCGGCCGGGCACCAGGGCGTGGACCCGCCCGACGTCAGCCACGCGCTGAACCTGGGCAGCTTCCAGTGCGAACTGGGCAACCCCGCCGCAGCCATCGAGGCCATCGCCGCGGCCGACCGCATGAGCGGCTACGGGCGCGTGGTCCTGGCGGAGATCCAGCATTGCGCCGCCTGGCTGCAGGGCGACCGCGACGCCGCCCGCACGGCCCTGGACTACCTCCGGGAACACCGCGGCGACGGGCCGGAGCCGTGGCTGCGGGCGCTGGTGCGCGAGGACCGCATGGACCAGGCGCGCAGCGGCCTGCTGGAGATGCTGGCTTCCGACGACCACCGCGACAAGGCGCTGGAACTGCTCCAGCAGTATCGCGCGGTCGCGCCCCTGTCAGGCGCGGTCGAGGTCGAGGCACGCTGGCAGACACTGCTCACGCTGCCCGAAGTGCTGGAAGCGGCCAGCCGCGTGGGCCGCGTCGAGCGCCACGGGCTCTACCGGACCACCGGTACCTGAAGGGCCACGCGACGCACCGGGCCACGCCGATGCCGCGGCTCGGGTACGATGCCCGCCCTTCGCCGCGCATCATCGACCTCGTGCCCCGCTACACCGGCCCCCTGCTCACCCGCGACACCGCCGCCGCCCTGTTGCAGGCCCGCCAGCGCGGCGATGCCGCGTGGCGCGGTTCGCTGGACCTGGGCCGCAGCGAAGGCGAGGCACGGCTCGGCGCGGAGCGCTGGCAGTGGAACGGCGCCGACTGGCCGTATCCGGAAACGCTCAAGGACCGCACCGTCTACTGGTTCGACGGCGATGGCTGGGCGCCGGTCTCGCGTTACGCCGGCTCGCTGATCAAGCTGGTCCCGAGCGAATGGAACGTGCCGACCTTCGAGATCGACGGCATCAAGATGCTGCCGACCTCCAAGGAATCGCCGCTGGACGATGCGCGGCGCAAGGTCGCGCTGGTGCAGCCGCGCGGCAAGGTGGTGCTCGACACCTGCGGCGGCCTGGGCTACTTCGCCGCGTGCTGCCTGGAGGCGGGGGTGGCGCGCATCGATTCGTTCGAGAAGAACGAGAACGTGCTGTGGCTGCGCGACATCAACCCGTGGTCGCCGGACCCGGAGGCCAGCGGCGGCCGCCTGCAGCTGCGCCATGGCGATGTGTCGCAGGCGATCGCCACCCTGGCCGATGCGTCGTACGACGCGCTGCTGCACGACCCGCCGCGCTTCGGCATCGCCGGCGAACTGTATTCGCAGGCGTTCTACGACCAGCTGGCGCACGTGCTGCGCCGTGGCGGCCGCCTGTTCCACTACACCGGCGCGCCGAACCGCCTGACCAGCGGCCGCGACGTGCCGCGCGAGGTCGCCCGTCGCCTGGAAAAGGCCGGCTTCCGCGCGGAGCTGGCGCTGGATGGGGTACTGGCCACGCGCCGCTGATACCCCGCTCCATCCCGCCACCCTTCCGCGTCCTGTAGAGCGGGGCTTGCCCGCTGCTCGTGCGGTCGGCCTCTTGGTTCTGGAGCCAGAGCAGCGGGGCAAGCCCCGCTCTACGGCGATGCCCACCACCGGACCAGGCTGGCCATGGCGTCGACACGACCGCAGCGCGCGTGGCGCGCACGCTGCCGCGGCGCTGCAAGCACCGTGCCGGGGAGCGGCGATGCGGGCAAGCCGCATCGTCGCCTGGCCATCTCCACGCCCGCCGCGCCACCGCGGCAGGCGCGCGTGCTGGCTACCTGCGGTGGACGACCGCGACCTTGAAGCCGATCTTCACCGGCGTGACGCCGTCGGTGCTCGGGTCGCTGACGTCGACGACGAGTTCGGCGATCGTCTTCGGCTTGGGCTTGGGTACGACCGGTCCGCTGAGCGCGAAATCGTTGACGTCGACGTCGACGTAGACCCCGTCGCCCAGGTCGATGGAGATGCGGCGTTCTCCGGTGGTCGCGATCATGGTGGTTCTCCTCGTGGTGGTCCCGCGGCTGCGGGTGGGGCCGCCGGCGGCTGCGCGGCGGGGTCACGCGGCGCCACCAGTCCCGTCCGCCGGAACACGGGCTGGGTGGCGATGCGCGATTCGGGAATGCCGGCCTTGCGCGCGTCCTGCAGTGCGCGTGCGGCGTCTTCATGCAGGCCCAGCACGGCCAGCGCCAGCGCGTTGTAGACCGCGACCTCGCCCGGCTCGTGGCCCAGCGCGCGGGCCTGCTTGCCCAGCCGCAGCGCGGCCTCGCGCTCGCCCAGCTGCGCGCGGAACCAGCCCAGTACCGCCAGCGCCTTGGCGTCGTCTGGTCTGGCGTCGACATAGCGCTGCGCCAGCGCGGCCGCCTGCACATACAGCGCACGGGCCTGCGCTGCGGTCGCCGGATCGGCGTCCAGCGCATCGCCGATGAACCCGACATAGAAGAAGTCGCCGGGATTGAGCTCGCTGGCGCGCCGGTACAGGTCGGCGGCGCCGGCGTAGTCGCCCCTCTGGAAGCGCAGCGTGCCGAGGTTGCTCAGCGCCGGTTCGTTCGGTTCCAGCGCCAGCGAACGGCGCAGCGCCGCTTCGGCGGCGTGGTCGTCGCCGGCGCTCAGCAGCAGGCCGCCGTAGATGCTCCAGTACCAGGCATCGTCCGGGCGCAGCGATACCGCGGTGCGGTACGAGGCGATGGCCTGCGGATAGTGGCCGAGCCGGTACTGCTGGTAGCCCAGGTCGGCGTGCACCTGGGCGTTGCCGGGGCTGGCCAGCAGCGCCTGGCGGAAGTCGTGCATGGCCTCGTCCTCGCGGCCCTGGTCCACGTGCACCTGGGCACGGCCGGCCAGCGCCTGCCAGCGCAGTGCCGGGTCGTCGAGCAGCGCGTCGTAGTACTCCAGCGCCTTCTCCGCCTCGCCCCGCGCGCGCGCCAGGTCGCCCAGCGCCAGCTTCACCTCGCCCAGCGAGCCGTCCATGTTCATCGCCCGCAGGCAGGCCAGGCGCGCCGATTCGAAGGCATCGGGGTTGTGGTTGGACTCGAAGTTCCAGGTCTCCATCCGGCACAGCGCGGCCTGCGCGCGGGCGAAGCCGGCATCGGCTTCCAGCGCCTTGCGGAACTGCGCCGCGGCCTGGCCGCGGGCGTCCTCGCCGCGCGGGTTCACCAGCTGCTTGAGACCGACCAGGTAGGCGCCGAAGGCGGCCGCGTCGCGGGTCGGCGCCAGCCTCCGCTGCAGGCTCTCGCGCTCCCCCGGCAGCACGTCCAGCAGCGCGTCGACCACCGCGTTGGCGATGTCGGTCTGGGTGTCGAAGATCGTGTCGGCGTCGCCGTCGTAGTTGCGCGACCACAAGGTGTAGCCGCTGCGCGTATCCGACAGGCGGGCGCTGATCCGCAGGCGCGGGCCGTCGCGGCGCACGCTGGCGTCCAGCACGGTGGCCACGCCCAGCAGCTGGCCCAGCCCGCGCACGTCCTGGCTGCGGTCGATCGCCTCCGGCGGCCGCCACGCCGCCACGGTCAGCCCGTGCACGCCGGACAGTGCGTTGAGCAGCTCCACCGACAGGCCTTCGGCGAAATAGCGGTCGTCGCGGTCGTCGCTGAGCGTGGTGAACGGCAGCACCGCGATCGAGGCTTGCTGGACCACCGGCGGCCGGTCCTGGCTGCGCCAGAACCAGGCGATCGCGCCGAACAGCAGGGCGACGAGCAGGCCCCAGACCCAGCCGGGGCGGGAGCGGTCCGGGAGCCGGGGCGGATCCGCCGGGGCGGCGGTGCCGCGGTCGATGACGACCGGAGCCTGTATCGGCCCGGGCGAGGAAGGCACGGCTGATGGCGCCGGCGTCCCGTCCTGCGCACGCGCGTCGGTGACCATGGTCGGGGCGGCGGGACGTGCCGGTTCGGTCGCCGGACCCGCCTCCACGTATTCAGTCGACGCGGGTGCCGCTTCCGGCTCCAGCACCCCGATGAAGCAGTACCCCAGCGCGTGCCGGGTCAGGATGTAGCGCGACTGCTGCGGATCGTCGCCGAGGGCGGCGCGCAGCTGGGCGATGGCGCGGGTGAGCACACCGGGAGTGACATGGCGGTGGCCCCAGACCTGGTCCAGCAGCTCGTCCCGGCCCAGCAGCTCGCCCGGCCGCCGCAGCAGCGCCACCAGCACGGCGAAAGCCTTCGGCTCCAGCGCCACGGCCTGGCCGTCGCGCACCACCGTGTGCGCGGCGACGTCGACCACGATGCCGTCGAAGCGGTAGCGCGTGGCCGCCGAACCGGCGTCCGCGGGCCGGTCTTCGGGCTTCATCACCACTTCCTCATGGTTGCCTCACGGCTTCGGCGAATACGCATGGAAGGCTCGCGGCGGCCTCATGACCCGCCTCCGCGGCCCGGGGAAGCTGGTCCTGCGCCGGCAACTGCCGCGCCACACCCCCTCTGGAGACGATCGATGAACGCTGTGATGACTACCCGCCACCTGGTCCAGCCGCTGCCTTCCGTCCTGGACGCCCCCCTGGCCTTTGCCCTGCCCCACCGCCGCAAGGCCATCGGCCACTTCCGCCCGGCCAGCGCCGACCTGGAACGCTTCAACCAGCTGCTGGCCCGCCTGGGCCGGAGCCGCCCGCTGGTCTTCGACCAGCTGGCCACAGCCGCCCGCCAGCTGTCCTCCGGCACGGACGCGCCCGCTCCCGGATGCATCGCTGAACGGATTTCCTGGATGGAAACGGTCGCCGGCCTGGTCGCCGACCCGGCCTGGGCGGTCGCCGCCGCCGTCGCCGACTGCGCCGGGCTGGTGGCCGGCTATGCCCGCGACGAGCACGACCTGATCCCGGACTGGATCCCGCAGGTCGGCCGCCTGGACGACGCCATCGTGGTCGACACCGCCTGGCCGACCCTGCGCCAGGAAGTGGCCTGCTACCGCGACTTCCTGCGCCTGCGCACGCTGGAAGCGCACCTGCGCGGCTGCGACCCGGCCGAGCTGCCGTTCGACCGCGCCGCGTGGGAAGCGGCCCGCGACGTCGAGGCGGCCCTGAATGCGCACCGCCGCCGCGTGCGCGAGTCCAGCTACGTGCCGGCGCCGGCGCCCATGTTCCGGATCCACTGAAGCGCGCCGGGCCCCACGTCCGGGCACCCTTCGATACCGCCCCTCCGGGGGCGGTTTTTTTCAGCCCTGGGAAACGATGCGCTCGCGGTAGCGCTCCAGCTGCGCCAGCGCCATGCCGGCGTCGCCGACCACCAGCGGCGCGGGGACGGCCAGCATCAGGTTCAGCGGCAGGCCGAACTCCTCGATGCTCCAGCCGTGCACATCGAGCAGGCCGTCGGGGCCGATCGCGTGCGGATGGCGGCGACGGATCCGCGCGGCGAAGGTGCCGCCGTCGGGGATGTAGCCGAACACCGGCTTGCCACGCGCCACCGCGTAGCCGACCTCGAAGCAGGTGCCGCTGTCAGGCTCTGGCCCACGGAAGAAATCGAGGTTGGCCAGCACCGCGTCGGCGCGTTCGATCAGGCCGATGTTGGCGTGGTAGATCCACTTCGCCTGCGCGACCGGATCGGTGACGTGCGCCGGCACGTCCTGGTCCAGCGGGAACAGGCCTTCGAAGCCGTGGCGCGCGCACAGCGCCTTCAGTTCCGCGCCACGCGCACGCGCATCGGGGCGGAACACGTCCGGACCGGCCAGGTAGAGGGAACGGATCATGCCTGCCGGCGACGATACAGCCGTTGCAAGTGCATGGCGACGCGTCGTCCCCACCGAAGGGGAGGTGCCGGACGACGCGCCGCCGTGCCCCTGGAGAGTCAGTCCTCGAAGTGCCGGTAGACCAGCACGGGGATGTCGGAGTGGGTCAGCACCTTGGCGGTCACGCTGCCGAGCACCAGCGCCTTGACGCCGCGGCGGCCGTGCGAGGCCATCGCGATCAGGTCGCAGCCGGCCTGCTTGGCGGCAATGATGATCGCCTCGTGCGGATCCTCGGCCACGGTGGACGCGGTGTCGTAGGCCACGCCGGCCGCTTCGGCCTTCGCGCCGGCGGCGGCGAGGCGGCGTGCCGCTTCCTCGCGCGCGTGCCTGTCGTACGCGTCGCGGGTTTCGGCCACCTGTTCGGGGGCGTAGGCGATGACATGGAAGGGCTCGATCACGGTGAACAGGGTCACGCGCGCGCCGGTGGCCTTGGCGAACCTGAGCGCCTGGTCGATGGCGTGGTCGGAAAGCTTCGAACCGTCGGTGGGAACCAGCAGATGCTTGTACATGTCAGTGCTCCGCCTGCGGGATGGAGGCGATTGTTCCGGGGTTGCCGGCGGCGGGCATTGATCGGGATCAAATCGCCGCACTGCGCGACGAAAGTCGCAATGCGCCGGCGTATGAATACGCCGTCGTACGCACACGTCGCCATGACGGCCCCCGGCGGACCATCGGCGCATGAACAGCCGAGCCGACATCGATGCCGAACTGGCGCGCCTGGAAAAACGCCTGCCCGAACTGATCGCCCAGCACGCCGACGGGGAAGACGTGTTGCGCGCGTTCTCGGCCGAGGCCGAGGCCGAGAGCCTCACCCGCAACCTCCCGGCCGAACACGAGGCCTACGCCAACGGCCGCCTCAACTGCATGCTCGCCTCGGCGGGACTCATTCCCGGCGAGACCGAGGGCGAGCCCTGCCCACGCAGCGGCGCCACCACCGGGCCGGAGGATCCGGATCCGCCGGCCGGAGAACGCACGTGACCGAGCGCAACGCGCGTCGCCCGCTGCGGATCATGGGCGCGATCATCCTCGGCATCTTCCTGCTGGGCGGGGCGCTGGTGTGGGTGTTCCGGATGACCGGGGCGACGCACTGACGCCGCCGCCGCTTATCGCTTCTGCCGTGTAGCACGGGTAAGCGAAGCGCACCCGGGCTACGTCCCGATTCCCGGCACCGGCGGGAGCTCCGGGGCGTCGAGGCCGCGGAAGGGGTCGCGCCAGTCTTCCAGTTCTTCCAGCTGCGCATACCAGCGGCTGAGCGCCGGCCATTCGTGCAGCGGCAGGCGCGAGAGTTCGATGTGTGGCAGGAAGGTGGCCATGCGGAAATCGGCGTAGGAAATGCCATCGCCGAGCAGCCACTCGCGCGTGGCCAGGTGTTCGTCCAGCAAGGCCGCCGATTCCGCAAAGCGCTCCAGGCCCTCCTGCACGTTGCGCTCATCGACCGGGCCCAGCCCGTAGCGCTGTTTGGTGACCCGCTCGAAGCAGACCATGTCGCAGGCGTGCACGAAGTTCTGCTTGCCCCAGCTGATCCACTGGATCATCCGCGGCTCGGCCGCGCCGCTGCGCCAGAAGCCGGCGTCGGTCTGGCGCGAGAGCCGGCAGGCGATGGCGTCGGCCTCCCACAGGCTGCCGCCGGGATAGACCAGGATCGGCAGGCGCAGGCTCGGGTTGAGCGGGCGGTAACGTTCGGCCTGGCCCGGCGCGAACGGCGCGGCGAACTCGAACTCCACCACGGCGCCGACGTAGCGCGCGGTGGCCACCGCCAGACGCGGGTTGGGGTTGCGGCTGAAGAGCAGCTTCATGGCGGACTCCAGGGCATCGACTCGACTCGGCGACGGCCGTGCGGCGCGGGTTTCGACACGCGGGCCGGCCGCCTTGGCCGGCGTGCCGATCGCGTCCGGGGGCGCGGTCCGCGTGTTCGGGCGCTGGCGTCGCGGAACAGCGGCCGACGGGTGGCCGTCGCAACCGCCTGGCGCCGATGGACGTGCTGCGCTCCACGGCACGTCTTGAACGTCGCATTGACCGGCGGGTCACGTCCGCCTCACCGCCGCCCAGCCGATCAGGTCTTCCATGCGTTCCTCGTCGCGTCGACAACGTGCCGCGCCAGGACGGCGGCGCGTCGACCATACGAAAGGGCGGATCGGCGCGCCGTGAGGGCGGCGCACACTGCTACGGCGGGCGCCACCCGGCATGGCATCCCGGATGCGCTGAGCTTATCCGGGCTACGGGCGCGTCGCCCGGACAAGGCCGAAGGCCGCATCCGGGGACGGGGCACGCGACGTACGTCCGCATCGCACCCAGGCAGAAGCGCGCGCTTCCCACGTACCCGGGCTGCGACGCCGGCGACCTGGCATCCCGGAGGCCGGCGGCCACGACCTCCCGGATGCGCTGCGCTTATCGGGGCTACGGGCGTAGCCCGGAGAAGGCCGAAGGCCGCATCCGGGGACCTGTGTCGCCGGGCGCGGTCAGCGCCGTGGCTCGCAGCCGATGCCGTCGTTGTCGCGGTCCAGGTGCGGGCCGTAGCCGGGATCGCCGCGGCGGACCGGGGCGGCACCAGCGGCGCGGGCCTCGTCGCAGTTGCGGAAGGGGCGCCCCGCCGGGGCGGCCTGCGGGGGCGCCAGGCCCGCCGGCGATGGGCCCTCGCGCGCACCGGTCTGCGCGGGCGCTTGCGGCGCAGCCCCTGCCGGCGCGCGATGGCAGTGATAGCCGCCATTGCGCCGGTCGTTGTGGCAACCATCGCTGTTCAACCCGCCTGGATGTGCCTGCACATCGAGCATGCCCGCGGCAAGCAGCAACACTCCCCAGCTCCGCAGCTTCGGCATGGCGTTCCCCCGTACCGTCCAAGGCTCGTGCGTGGCGCACGCCTTCCCCGGAGCCCATCCCAGCGCCCGGGGACCGCGAAGTCAACCGCGCGGCAGCGCGCAGGCACTGAAGGCGTCCCCGCCATCGGCCCAGGTCACGCGCCCCCAATCGGGAGAGGTCTCGTAGCCCGGATAAGCGAAGCGCATCCGGGGGACCCCGGCCCCGGCACACGCCGATGGGGATACGGCGAGTCCTCCCGGATGCGGCCTCCGGCCTTGTCCGGGCTACGACTGCGCCATTCTCGTGGCCGCGTAGCCCGGATAAGCGAAGCGCATCCGGGGACTTGGACGCGGCATGCGCCTGATGGACATGCGGCGGATTGCCCCGGATGCGGCCTTTGGCCTTATCCGGGCTACGTGACCGGGTCCGGCGGTCCTGCTGCCCGGCCGAGACTCAGTGCAGGGTCACCACGATCGGTGCGTCGCGGGTGATGACCAAAGTGTGCTCGAACTGCGCCGAGCGGTTGCCTTCGCCGGCGAGCAGGGTCCAGCCGTCGGCGCCCTCCTCGACCATGCGGCTGCGGGTCGAGATGAAGGGCTCGATGGTGATGACCATGCCCTCGTGCAGCACGCGGGTGTCGGTGGGGTCATAGTAGCCGGCGATGTGGCCCGGCTCCTCGTGCAGGCCGCGGCCCACGCCGTGGCTGCCCAGGTTCTCGATCACGCGGAAACCGAAGCGCCGGGCAGTGGCCTCGATCGCCGCGCCGATGCCGTTGAGCGGCTGCCCGGCGCGCGCCACCTTCATCGCCTCGGCCAGCGCGGTGCGCGCGGCGTGGCACAGGCGCACGTCGCGCGGCGCCGCCCTCGGCAGCACGCGGGTGCCACCGGTATCGGCGTAGTAGCCGTCCAGCTCGGCGGACACGTCGACGTTGAGCACGTCGCCCGGCTTCAGCACGCGGCTGCCGGGGATGCCGTGGGCGGCTTCCTCGTTGATGCTGATGCAGGTCGCGCCGGGAAAGTTGTAGACCAGGCGCGGCGCCGAACGCGCGCCGGCCTCGGCCAGCATGCGTTCGCCGATCGCGTCCAGCTCGGCGGTGGTCATGCCGGGCCTGGCGGCGGCCAGCATCGTTTCGCGGACGCGGGCGACGAGGCCACCGACGCGCTGCAGGGCCTCGATGTCGGAAGGATGTTCGATGGTCATGCACCGGAGTCTAGCGGGTCGATGGCGCGCGGCCGAGTGTCGGCCTCCATGTCGACCGGCGATCCCATGCCGTTGCCCGCGCGCCGGGTTTGTTCCCGCGGCCGCAACCCCTACACTTGCCCGAGGGGACTGCAGTACGCGGCATAGGGGTATGCCTGATGATCCTGACGCTTTCCAATCTGGTCACGCCCGACGAACTGGCGCTGATCCGCCAGAAGATCGCGACCGTGCCGTTCACCGACGGCCGCGTGACCGCCGGCGAGATGCTGCACAAGGTCAAGAACAATCAGCAGATCCCACCCGGGCATCCGGTGATGAAGGACATCACCCAGGTCGTGATGCAGGCGCTGGGCCGCTGCGACCCGTTCATGAGCATCGCCCAGCCGCGACGCCTGGGAGCCGTGCTGGTCAGCCGGTACGAGCCGGGCATGACCTACGGCCTGCACGTGGACGCGCCGATCATGGGCGAGCCCAACCACGTGCGCAGCGACGTGTCCTTCACCCTGTTCCTCAGCGAACCGGACAGCTACGAGGGCGGCGAGCTGGCCTTCGAGACCGGCAGCGGCGAACAGGCATTCAAGCTGCCGGCCGGCTCGGCGATCTGCTATCCGACCGGCCAGCTGCACCGGGTGCGCCCGGTCGAACGCGGCGAACGGCTGGCGGTGGTCGGCTGGGTGCAGAGCCTGGTGCGCGAACCGGCGGTGCGCGAGCTGCTGCACGACATCTCCGAGGCGCGCGAGCTGATCTCCGGGATGGAAGGCACCGAACGCGCGGTGGCCCTGCTCACCAAGTCGTACTCGAACCTGCTGCGGCGTAACGCCGAGCCGTAACCGGGGGGACAGGCGGTCGCTGCCGTGGTCCGGCGTGTATCGGCCCGCCTCCGATACCGGAACGGTTATCGCGGCCACCATGTTTGTCCATGGGTTCGCGCGCGCCGCAATGGCACCCTTGCAGCTCCGATCCCCGGCCAGATGGATGTCCACGATGAGCTTCCGCCCGTTCCGTCCGATCGCCCTGCTCCTGGGCCTGCTGTTCCTGCTGTCGACCGCCGCGTACGCCGCACCGGCCACCTCGAAGCAGACCTTCGTCCTCGTCCACGGCGCCACCGCCGGCGCCTGGGAATGGAAGCGCACCGGCCAGTTCCTCGCCGACGATGGGCATACCGTGTACCGCGCGACGCTCACCGGCCTGGGCGAACGCGAACACCTCAACAGCCCCGACATCGACCTGCAGACCCACATCAACGACGTGGTCAACCTGATCCTGTTCGAGGACCTGCACGATGTCGTGCTCACCGGGCACAGCTACGGCGGCATGGTGGTCACCGGGGTGATGGACCGGATCCCCGAGCGCATCCGCCACGTGGTGTTCCTCGACGCGGCCGTGCCCGCCGACGGGCAAGCGCTGTGGGACCTGTTCGGCAGCCGCGGCCCGCTGCCGGCCGACCGCTTCAAGGACGGCTTCATGCAGGTGCCGTGGGTGAAGCCCGGCGACAAGCCGCCGTACAGCGTCAAGCAGTCGATCAAGTGCTTCGAGCAGCCGGTGTCGTACAGGAACCCGGCCGCGCTGGCGCTGCCGGTGACCTACGTGGCCTTCGTGCCGGAAGGCCAGAACGCCGAGGAACGCGCGAAGACCGACAGGAGCTGGCAGAACGCCGAGAAGCGCGGCTGGACCATCCGCACCTTCCCCGGCGGCCATGTCGCCCAGCAGGAAGACCCGCGCGGCGTGGCGACCCTGATCGAGGAGTCGGTCAACGACCGCAACCGTGCGGTAGCGGCGGAGTGATCACACGCACCCCGCTCCCACCGGGCCACACGCAGCCCGCGCTGCCCCCGTAGCCCGGATAAGCGAAGCGCATCCGGGGGAAACCCCGCCCCGGCACGCCCATGATGGGGATGCGGCGAGCCCTCCCCGGATGCGGCCTTCGGCCTTATCCGGGCTACGGCTGCGCCAACCAGGGAGACGGCCGGCCGCGGCGCGCCTCAGGCAGGCGCGCCGCCGCGGTTGCGGTGGTAGGCCACCAGCGCGTTCGCGTGGCCGTGGCCCAGCCCGTGTTCGGCCTTGAGGAAGGCGACCTGCTCGCCATGCTTCCGGCCGGCCACGCCGTCGAGCACGGCAAACCAGTGCGCGACTCGTTTGCCGCAGGTCTTCTCGATCGACGGGAAGTACGAGGCGGGACCTTTCACTTTCTCGACGCTGGCCATGGCGGCTCTCCAGGGTGGATTCGTGGAGGCGACGCGCGGGGGCCATGCGGATCGACACTCCGCCGCCGTACGGCCTCAGATGCCGAAGTGGAGGAAGTAGAGCGCCGGCGGCAGCAGCGCCAGGGCGAGCAGGACGGCGATCCCACCCCACCCCGGCCGCACCAGGTACGAGCGCCGGGGTTTGCGGGGGTGATGGATGACCAGAACCTTGTCGCCGATGCGGCGGATGCCGCGGGCCTGCAGGTCGAGCACGCCGCGGGCGATGCCGGAGGCGATCATCGGCCACGCCGACAGCCGGTGCCCGCGGTAACGCCTGCCGTCGACGACGTAGCCGTATTCGACTTCATACCGCCAGGTCTGTTCGCTGGCGACCATTGCCGTTCCGAACGGCGCCTGGCCGGCCTCGTACAGCTCACCGGGCACCTCGGGCCAGCGGCGGATGCGCATGAGGTGCACGGCGCCGCCACCGTAGGTGAGACAGGGGACTGTCTGTCAGGTCGTGACGTCGAATACCCAGTCGCGGCGGACGCCGTCGATCACGGCATGCCCGCGCGCGCGCAGGCGTACCTTGTCGTCCTGCACTTCCAGCAGCTCCACGCCGTGGGTAGTACCGGTGCGGCTGATGTTGTCGGTGTGGGTGGGACCGACGATGCACGAAGCGGTCACCGACAAGTAGCTGACCCCACCGGAGCGGAGGCTGCCGTCGGGCAGGATGTCGATGATCACGTGCGGGTAGCGTTCGCCGAAGCCAGCGGCCGTGCGGGTGAGCAGCAGCAGCTCGGGCATCGGGTGGTTGCGGATGCGTTCCCGCTCTTCCGGCTCCAGCACGTCCGGGGTCAGCAGCAGGCGGATCTTGCCGTCGAAGTCGGGCAGCCGCAGCGCGTGCCTGAAGGTGACCGTGGTGTCGCCGACCGAGTAGTGCGCGTGGCCCCAACCGGCCTGGCGGGCGGCAGGTGTTCCCGCCGGGGACGCGTCTGCCTTGGCGATGACATCGGCAGAGGATGCCAGGTTTCCACCACTGGAGGCGGACAGCAGCAGGACAGCAACAACCAGTAGCAGACGCATGGTTCCTCCGTGGACCAGGATCTCCTGATGTCCCCGCAGGGACGAAGCATCTTCCCGCACCGCGCGCGGGTCGGACAAGACGGGGGGGTGCAGTGCGGGCGGGCCGGAAGGAGCGGACAGACAGACTGCGAACCCGGTCGCATCCTGCCCGTATCGCTCGCCTGCCCACATCGACCTGCCTGGCATCGCCCAACACATCGTGCAACGCGGCAACAAACGGTTGCCGTGCTTCCTCGATAACTACGATCGCGAGCGCGACCGTGCGTGTCCCGCCTACCTGAACCGGGAAGTGAACCTGACCCCGCCTCAGAAGTCGGCGTCTAGGACGATGCGGTAGCGCGCCTTGCCCGCACGCAGGTGGTCCAACGCCTCGTTCGCGCGACTCATCGGGAAGTGCTCGGTCTGCGGCGCCACGTCGTGACGGGCGGCGAAATCGAGCATGGTGTCGATCGCGCCACGCGAACCGGTCGGCGAGCCGGAGATGCTGCGCTGCCCCGACAGCAGCGGGAAGACCGAGACCGCGATCGGCTCCAGCACCGTGCCCACCACATGCAGCCGCCCCTTCGGCGCCAGCGCGTTGAGCAGGCCGTTCCAGTCCAGGGCGACGTTCACCGTGTCAATGATCAGGTCCAGACTGCCGGCCAGCGCCTGCAGCGCCTCGGCATCGCCGGTGGTGACCACCCGATGGGCACCGAAGGCCCGCGCCTCTTCTTCCTTGGTGGCACTGCTGGTGAAGGCGGTGACCTCGCAGCCCCAGGCGCGGCAGAACTTCAGCGCCATGTGGCCCAGCCCACCGATACCGATCACGCCCACCCGCGCCGTCGGCGGAATGCCCAGCTCCAGCAGCGGCGCGAACACGGTGATGCCGCCGCACAGCAGCGGCCCGGATTCGGCCGCATCCAGGCCTGCCGGCAGCGGCACCACCCAGACCCAGTGCGCGCGTACCTTGTCGGCGAAAGCGCCGTGGCGACCGGCGAGGGTCGGCTGTACCTCGCGGCACAGGTGCTGGTTGCCTGCCAGGCAGGGATCGCAGTGCAGGCAGCTGGACGCATTCCAGCCCAGGCCCACCCGCTGGCCGATCGACACGCCCTTGGCCTTCGCGCCCATCGCGGTGACCCGCCCGATGGCCTCATGCCCGGGCACGAACGGGTACCGGGTGAAGCCCCACGCGTTGTCCAGCATCGACAGGTCCGAGTGGCAGATCCCGCAATGCTCGACAGTAATCTCCACCTCTTCGGCCCCCAGGGGACCCGGGTCGTACTCGAACGGCTCGAGGGCAGCCCCGGGCCGCGACGCGGCCCATGCGTGGTACGTGGTCATATGCTCTCTCCGGGGGTGCCAGCGTCCTGCACACGATACTCCCTGCCCAGCGCAGTTGACGGATCAGAAGCGGGATGCCATGGGCGCCTGTAACAGCGGCCAAACTGCCACATGCACACTTCTTGCCGAACAGGTTCACAGGTGACGCTGCGGGAGATCACCAGCGCCTCTCCGCAGTCCGGAAGTGAACCTGTCGCCGCTTCGCACATTATTTCTTGGTACTAGCGATCGACCTTCCATTGGCAGGTGCAAACCCGAACCTCATCAGGCGCATCGGTGCAGCTTGCCGGAAGCGTCGCATCCTTGCATATATCCGAGAATGTATAGCTGCATTCATCCTTGCCATGGCACTCGCAAGTATTTCCCGTGCAAACAATCACCGCAGCGGTGGTGTCGAAGGTGAAGGCAGGACCATTCCCCGCGGTCATGGCAGCCGCGCGCTCCGGCTGGATTCCGAGTTCTCTTACGAGGACATCTGGATCGGTTACAGGCCTGGAAACCTTGGCCAGTTGCGTCAACGCTTTCCCAACTGTTCTTGTGCTGCGCGGACGTCCGCCACCGCCCTTTCGGCGTCAGTCCCCTTTTGTGGTGGGGGCCGGCGCCTTCGAGCACGCCGAACAGACAAGTACCAGGGCAGCAAGCACAGGGGCAACGCTACGGATAGCTTTGAATTTCACGGCTTCCTCCTCGGGCAAGATGTGAGTTTGCGGGCTCTTAGCTTCGATTCCGAGCCGAGCACCTGGAGGTCAGGCGCGCGAACACTCGACTTGCGATGCACTGCTTGCCAACGCAGGAAGGGCTGGCGGATGGCCATTCCCGGGCGCCAGCTTAAGAAAAGGGAAAACGGGCTCAAGTTCACTTCTGTGGTGAAGGCGTGCGTGGCGGCCGGTGGGCGGGGCGGATTCCGGCAAAGCGCCGGGTTCTGGCCTCGACCACGACGCGAAAGGCGTCACGGCCCAGGGCGCGTTGCTGCTGGAGGTATGCCCTGATCTCGGCGAGCGTCCCTTCGTCCAAGGCTTCGTCCAGCAATGTCCGGTAGGCCGCCGCACGTTCGGTATCGGTGTGGCCCAACGCGCGCCAGGCGGCATGCGGTATCAGCCCGGAGCCTGGCCTCTGCCCGGTATTGGCGGCGCAGCTGGACCAGCGATAGACAACCGGGTCGTCGATGATCCGGGCGCGCACCGGATTCAGCTCGATGTAGCGATAGCGCCGCAGCACGTGGTGTTCGCTGTCCACCAGGCAGGCCTTGTAACACCGCGGAATCGCACAAGCCTCCGGAACGTCCAAAACAAAAGGGCGGCCTCTCGGCCGCCCTTTTTGCTACTGCTTCGCCGGGTATCAAACCCCGATGGGGTTCGCCTTCTCCGGATCGATCTTGTACTGCTTGATCGCCCTGGCCACATCCTTGCCGGTCATCTTGCCGTCCTTCGCCAGGGCCGCGATCGCCGCGTGGGCGATGTAGTAGCGGTCCACCTCGAAGAAGCGGCGCAGGTTGGCGCGGGTGTCGGAGCGGCCGAAGCCGTCGGTGCCCAGCACGGTGTAGTGCATCGGCACGAAGGCGCGGATCTGGTCGGCGAAGGCGCGCACGTAGTCGGTGGCGGCGATCGCCGGGCCCTGGCGGCCTTCCAGCAGCTCGGTCACGTAGGCCTTGCGCGGGGTCTTGGCTTCCGGGTTCATGCGGTTCCAGCGCTCGGCGTCGAAGCCGTCGCGGCGCAGCTCGTTGAAGCTCGGGCAGGACCAGATGTCGGCGGTGACGCCGAAGTCCTTGTCCAGCAGTTCGGCCGCGGCGATCGCCTCGCGCAGGATGGTGCCGCTGCCCAGCAGCTGCACGCGCAGCTCGCCCTTCTTCGGCTTGCCGGCGTCCTTGAGCAGGTACATGCCCTTGATGATGCCGGTCTCCGCACCCGCCGGCATTTCCGGATGGGTGTAGTTCTCGTTCATCAGGGTGACGTAGTAGTACTCGTCGATCTGGTCTTCCAGCATGGCCTTCATGCCGTGCTGGATGATGACGGTGACCTCGTAGCCGAAGGTCGGGTCGTAGCTGCGGCAGTTGGGGATGGCGCCGGCCAGCAGGTGGCTGTGCCCGTCCTCGTGCTGCAGGCCCTCGCCGTTGAGCGTGGTGCGGCCGGCGGTGCCGCCGAGCAGGAAGCCGCGGGTGCGCATGTCCGCCGCCTGCCAGGCGATGTCGCCCACGCGCTGGAAGCCGAACATCGAGTAGTAGATGTAGAACGGCAGCATGGGCACGTCGGACACCGAGTAGCTGGTGCCGGCGGCCATCCACGAGGCGATCGCGCCCGGCTCGCTGATGCCCTGCTGCAGCACCTGGCCGGACTGGTCCTCGCGGTAGTACATCAGCTGGTCGGCGTCCACCGGCTTGTACTTCTGGCCGAACGGGGCGTAGATGCCGATCTGGCGGAACAGGCCCTCCATGCCGAAGGTGCGGGCCTCGTCGGCCACGATGGGCACCAGGCGCGGGCCCACTTCCTTGTCGCGCAGGGCGATGTTCAGCGTCTGCACGAAGGCCATGGTGGTGGAGTAGGTGCGCTCGCCGCTGTCCTTGAGCAGGCGCTCGTACTTGTCCAGGCCGGGCACGGCGAAGGACTTGCTGGCCTTGCGGCGGCGCTGCGGCAGGTAGCCGCCCAGCGCGGCGCGACGCTCCTTCAGGTACTGCACCTCCGGCGAATCCTCGCCCGGATGGTAGAACGGCACCTGCTCGGCCTCCTCCAGCTGCTTGTCGCTGAGGGGGATGTTGAAGCGGTCGCGGAAGGCGCGCACCGCATCGTCGTCCAGCTTCTTGGTCTGGTGGGTGGGGTTGAGCGACTCGCCGGCCGAGCCCATGCCGTAGCCCTTGACCGTCTTGGCCAGGATCACGGTGGGCATGCCCTGGGTGTTCACCGCCGCGTGGTAGGCGGCGTAGACCTTGTGCGGGTCGTGGCCGCCGCGGTTCAGGCGCCAGATGTCCTCGTCGGACAGGTTGGCGACCATGGCGCGGGTCTCGGGGTACTTGCCGAAGAAGTGCTCGCGGGTGTAGGCGCCGCCGAAGGCCTTGCAGTTCTGGTACTCGCCGTCGACGGTCTCCATCATCAGCTTGCGCAGCACGCCGTTGGTGTCGCGCGCCAGGAGCGGATCCCAGTAGCTGCCCCAGATCAGCTTGATGACGTTCCAGCCGGCGCCGCGGAACACGCCCTCCAGCTCCTGGATGATCTTGCCGTTGCCGCGCACCGGGCCGTCCAGGCGCTGCAGGTTGCAGTTGACCACGAACACCAGGTTGTCCAGGCCCTCGCGCCCGGCCAGGGCGATGGCGCCCAGGCTCTCGGGCTCGTCGGTCTCGCCGTCGCCCAGGAAGCACCAGACCTTGCGGTCGGACGGCGCGATCAGGCCGCGGTGCTCCAGGTACTTCATGAACTGGGCCTGGTAGATCGCCGCCAGCGGGCCCAGGCCCATGGAGACGGTCGGGGTCTGCCAGTAGTCGGGCATCAGCCAGGGGTGCGGGTAGGACGAGATGCCGCGGCCGTCCACCTCCATGCGGAAGTTGTCCAGTTGGCTCTCGCTGATCCGGCCCTCGAGGAAGGAGCGGGCGTAGATGCCCGGGGCGCTGTGGCCCTGGATGTAGAGCAGGTCGCCCGGGTGGTTCTCCGACGGGGCGCGCCAGAAATGGTTGAAGCCCACGTCGTACAGGGTGGCCGCCGAGGCGAAGGAGGCGATGTGGCCGCCCAGGTCGCCCGGCTTGCGGTTGGCACGCACCACCGTGGCCATGGCGTTCCAGCGGATGATCGAGCGGATGCGCCATTCCAGGTCGGCATCGCCGGGGCTCTTGGCCTCCATGTGCGGCGGAATGGTGTTGACGTACTCGGTGGTCGGCGAGAAGGGGAGGAACGCGCCGGAACGGCGGGTCAGCTCGACCAGGTTCTCCAGCAGCAGGTGCGCACGCTCCGGGCCGTCACGGTCGATGACCGCCTTGAGCGACTCGATCCATTCCCGGGTCTCCGCCGGATCCGGATCGTTCTGCAACACCTCGTTCAGCCAGTTCATATCACTCCCTATGCCGCGCGTGGGGGGTCGCGGCGCTTGTGTTCTTGTGGACCACCGAGTTTAGCGCAATGAGCCGGTTCCGCCGCGTCGCTACGGTGGCGTATGTGCCTGTGATTCCAATGGTTTCGTGAGCAATTGGGCACTGTCCGGGACAGTCCCGGGACACCCGCGCGGATGCCGCAGTGCAGCATCCAGACCGGTCCAAAGGCGGCCCGCACCCCTGCCGGAAGTCACCGTGACTTCCGGCGGCCGCCTTCTTTCATCCCGACCACAGGCAGTCGTGGCGTTGGCAACCGGTACCTACGGTTCCGCCGCTGGCCGCGCCGGGGAGCGGCCAGTCCATCCAACCGAATGGAAATTGCGCAATGACCAAAGGTCCCACCGGCGGAAGAGTCCGCCTGACCGCACTGAGCCTGGCCCTGGCGGCCTGCATCAGCAGCGGCGCCCACGCCCAGTCGAACACGACCGGCACGATCTCCGGCCAGGCCGGATCGGGCGACACCATCACCGCCATCAGCGACGACACCGGCTTCCAGCGCTCGATCACCGCTGGCGCCGACGGCACGTTCCGCTTCTCGTCCCTGCCGGCCGGCCGCTACCGCATCACCCGCACCGGGCCGGACGGCACCGCCACCACCCGCGAGGTCGTGGTGAACACCGGCACCGGCAGCAGCGTGTCCTTCGCCGAGGCCGGCCCATCCACCCTGGACGCCGTGCAGGTGCGCGGCATGGCGGCGGTGAACCCGATCGACCTGTCGTCGGTGGAATCGACCACGATCTTCACCGAGGCGCAGCTGGACGCGCTGCCGGTTGCCCGCAACATCACCGACGTGGCGCTGCTGGCGCCGGGCACGGTCAAGGGCGATCCGCGCTTCGGCAACGTCGCCTCCTTCGGCGGCAGCTCGGCCGCGGAGAACCTCTACTACA
Organism: Pseudoxanthomonas sp. J35; assembly: GCF_000513995.1. Taxonomy (GTDB): domain Bacteria; phylum Pseudomonadota; class Gammaproteobacteria; order Xanthomonadales; family Xanthomonadaceae; genus Pseudoxanthomonas. Next base: position 192,320 of record NZ_AZVB01000003.1, on the reverse strand, counting down.
TCAACGGCTTCAACGTGACCAACATCGTCACCGGCCTGGCCTTCAACCAGGTGCCGTTCGAGGCCATCGCCGAATCCGCTGGTGAAGGACAAGCTGTTCTTCTTCGGCCTGTTCCAGGGCCAGGACACCGGTGAGGTCGAGGCGTTCGAGGGCGTCCACTGCACGAGTGCTTCGCCCGCGAATGCTTCGCGCTGCCCGCGCCAGGCCCCGGCCAGCTGCTGCAGCGCACGCACCTGCTGTCGATCGACATCTGCGCGCATACGCGCATGCAGGTGGATGCCGGCCCGGCCGATCGCCTCGACCTCGGCCAGGTGATGCCGTGCGCCACGGTCTCGCAGGTGGTGGCGTCGCGGCACCGCGGCTTCCGCGAGGGCGAGTACGTGCCAGCGCACAGCGGCTGGCAGACGCACGAGGGGGTCGATGCCTCGGAGATCCGTCGCAAGCTGTATCCGAACGTCGCGCCGGTGGCCACGGCGCTGGGCATCTACGGCCTGTACGGGTACATCGCCTGGTCGGCGGTGCGCGAGGTGTGCCAGCCGAAGGCCGGCGACACCGCGGTGGTGGTGGCGGCGGCCGGGCCGATCGGCGCGACCGTGTGCCAGCTGCTGCAGGCACGGCAGGCGCGGGTGGTCGCGGTGACCAGCGGCGCGGAGAAATGCGCGCACGTGCGCCGCAGCTTCGCTCCGGCGGTCGTGCTGGACCGCGATGCGCCCGGCTTCGAGGACGCGCTGCGCGAGGCCTGTCCGGACGGCGTGGACATCTTCGTGGAGAACGTGGACGGCCGCTGCATCAATCCGGTGCTGCCGCTGCTGAACCGTTTCGCCCGCGTGCCGCTGTGCGGGGCGCTGGACGAGGAGTGGAACCGCTCCACCGGCGATCGCCTGCCAACCTTCCTGAATGCGATGCTCGAACGCCAGTTGCAGGTGCGTCCGTTCACCTCGCGCGACATCACCCGCCCGCATCCGCAGTACCTGGTCGATCCGCAGTTCGTCAGCGAACTGGGCGCGCTGTTGCGCAGCGGCCAGCTGCGCTGGCACGAGGAGGTGATGGAAGGCCTGGACGCGTTGCCGCTGGCACTGGAACGGCTGGTCCGCGGCGAGAACCTGGGCAAGCTGCTGGTCCGCCTGGACTGAGTGCGAAGACGGCTTCACCGTTCGCCCCTATGATCGGGGCGTCTCCCTGCTCGGCGGGCGCCCATGGCAGCAGCTTCGAGCGGTATCCAAAGAGGATCCGGACGGCCAGCCCGGCGGGTGTACTGGCGCGACAGCCTGCGCACGCGGATGGTGCTGTGGTCCAGCCTGCTCAACGCCGGGCTGCTGCTGGTCATGGCGCTGGCCTTCTACGCCGGCGCCCGCGCCCTGATCGTGCAGAACGCCCGCGCCGAGGCCGAGAGCCTGGCGCAGCAGACCGTGCGCAGCCTGCAGGCGACGCTGGATTCGGTGCAGGTCAGCGGCCGCACCCTCGCCGCCGGCGCCACCAGCGTGGGCGTGCAGCCTTCGAACCTGCGCTCGCTGCTGCTGGCCAGCCTCGCCGGCGATCCGGACATCGCCGGGGCGATGGTGATCCTGGAACCCAGGCAGCTGCCCGGCGACGTGGACGGCTTCACCTGGTACATCCGCCGCGACGGCGCGCACCTGGTGGAGCAGTCGGTCGCCGACCTGGGCTACGACTACCGGATCATGCCCTGGTACCTGCGCACGGCGTCCGCGCCGGATCCGTGGTGGTCGGAGCCGTACGCCAACGCGGCCACCGGCGGCGAGTACTTCGCGACCTTCAACCTGCCCTTGCGTGTGTCGGCCGCCCGGCGCGGCGGGCGGCAGGTGGGGATGGTCAGCCTCGACGTGCCGGTCAGCCGCCTCGCCGAACTGGCCAGTGGCATCAGCGGCGCGGGGCTGCAGCCGATGCTGTTCTCGCCCGGGGGCCTGGCGGTGGTGCATCCGGATCCGGAGGTGCGGATGCGGCTGGACGTGGCCGGCCTGGCGGAGCGCGCGCCGAACGCCGAGCTGGCGCCGCTGGCCGCGGCGGTGGCCACGCGTTCGCCGGCCAGCTTCGAGCACCACGACGTGCGCGGCGACGCGCTGGGCACGGTGGTACTGCCGGTCGGCGACAGCGGCTGGACCTTCGCCCTGACCGCGTCCGACCGCTGGTTCCTGCACCGGCTGGACCGGATCGCGATCGGCGTGGCCCTGGCCAGCCTGGTGGCGCTGCTGGTCGCGCTGACCCTGGCGCGGCGCTACAGCAGCGCCATCGCCGCGCCGATCGAGGAGCTCACCGACAGCGCGCACCATTTCACCGAGGGCGAGTTCGACCATCCGATCCCCTACGTGCAGCGCGGGGACGAGGTGGGCGTGATGGCGCGCGCCTTCGACGCGGCGCGCGATTCGATCAAGGCGCGCATGCGCGAGATCGGGCAGATGGCCAGTGCCCGCCAGAAGCTGGAAAGCGAGCTGTCGATCGCCCGTGACATCCAGCAGTCGATGCTGCCGGCCGGGCGCGCCTTCGACGCCGGGCACATGCACGTGGAGGCGCACGCGATCCTGGAGCCGGCCAGCGAGGTGGGCGGCGACTTCTACCAGTTCTCCGAGCTGGCGCCGGGCGTGCTGTGGTTCGCGATCGGCGACGTGTCCGACAAGGGGATTCCGGCGGCGCTGTTCATGGCGCGCACGCTGACCGTGCTGGAACAGCAGGCGCGGCGCCATGACTCGCCGGAACGGATCCTCGCCGCCGCCTCGGTACGCCTGGCTGAGAACAACGAGACCTGCATGTTCGCCACCGTGCTGTGCGGGCGGCTGGAGGTGGAAAGCGGGCGCTTCGCCCTGGCCAGCGCCGGCCACGACCCGCCGCTGCTGCTGCATCCGGACGGCCGTGCCGAGCTGCTGTCCCTGGCCGGCGGCGGACCGCTGGGCATCGAGCCCAGCGACGATTTCCCGCGCCACGAAGGCGTGCTGGCCGCCGGCGCGGCCCTGGTCGGCTACACCGACGGGGTCACCGAAGCCTTCGACGCGGACGAGCGGGCTTACGGCACGGAGCGGCTGCGGCGCGCCCTGGCCGGCGGCGGCAGCGCCAGCGAGGCCTGCCGGCGCCTGCTGGAGGACATCCGCCGATTCGCGGGGTCCGCCCCGCAATCCGACGACATCACCATCCTGGCGATCAGCCGGCGCCGCGAGATTCCGTGACGTATTACCCTTTTTCGATGCGTACGCCGTCATATCATGCAGCCTTCCACCCGGGGGGGAGGTGTCGAAACGATGACGGAGTCCATGGAGGGCGCCGTAACAAGCCCATTGGAAGGGCGCGTCCGCTGGTACCACAGCCTGCGTACCCGCATCGCGCTGTGGTGCGGCCTGCTCATCCTGGTGTTCCTGGTCGGCGTGACCCTGGCCAGCGCCTGGTACCTGCGTCGGGAAATCCTCGACAACGCCAGGCGTGACACCCGGGCCACCGCGGCGGACGCGGCGGGGCGCCTCGAAAACAACCTGCGCACGCTCACCATCGCCAGCGACAACCTGGCGCGGCTGGTCGCGCACACTTCGCTGACCCCGGACGAGCTGGAGCAGGCGCAGATCGCCGCGCTGCAGGCGGTGCCCGGCGCCGCCGGCACGTTGCTGATCGTCGAGCCGCGCCAGCGCGGCGAGGCACACTACGCCCGCTACATCGGCCGCAACGGCCGCCACCGCGATTTCATCACCGACGGCTTCGACTACCGCGCCCGCGCCTGGTTCGGCCGCACGCGCGCGGCCGGGCGAGGCTGGTGGTCCGATCCCTACCTCAACCAGACCGCCGGGCAGGTCTGGATGACCACCTACAACCTGCCGCTGCCCGACGGCGCGGTGGGCATGATCAGCTTCGACATGGAGCTGGGCGACCTGATCGCGCCCATCGAAAGCCTGGCCCACCTGCCCGGCGTGCGTGCCACCCTGCTCGCGCCGGAGGGCCTGGTCGCCTTCAGCTCGCTGCCGGGCATCGCCCTGCGCAGCACGCTGGAGGAATACATCCGCCGCGAGGGCCGCACCGACCTGGCCGAACTGGTCGAGGCCGCGCGCGAACGCCGCGCGACCTACCAGTCGCACCGCGACACCCAGACCGGGCAGCTGCGTTTCAGCGTGCTGGAGCCGATCGGCGACAGCGGCTGGGTGCTGATGGTCGGGCAGACCTACGACCCGATCGTCGGCCGCTTCAACAGCGCGCTGGCGCTGCTGCTGGCCGGCAGCATGGTGATGGCGCTGCTGGGCGCCTTCCTGGTGCGCAAGATCGGCGAGCAGATCAGCCGGCCGATGGAAGACCTGACCCGTTCGGCGGTGAAGGCGATGAACAACGTGGACGGCCGCTCGATCGCGGAGATCCACGGCGACCCGATGCCGCAGCAGCATCGCCTCGACGAGGTCGGCGTGCTGGCGCGCACCATGGAGCAGGCGCGGCATTCGATCCGTTCGCAGCTGAGCCAGATCGAGAACATGGGTGCGGCGCGCCAGAAGCTGGAGAGCGAGCTGTCCATCGCCCGCGACATCCAGGAGGCGCTGCTGGCGGACGGCCGCCGCTTCGACATCGGCCTGCACCACCTGGAAGCGGATGCCCTGCTGGAGCCGGCCAAGGCCGTGGGCGGCGACTTCTACAACTTCATCGAGCACGGCGACGAGCTGTGGTTCGCGATCGGCGACGTCTCCGACAAGGGCATCCCGGCGGCGATGTTCATGGCCCGCACCGTGACCATGCTGGAGATCGCCATCCAGACCGCGGCCACGCCGGCGCACGCGCTGGCCGATGCCTCGCGGCGACTGGCGCGCGGCAACGACACCTGCATGTTCGCCACCGTGCTGTGCGGCCGCATCAACGTCCACACCGGCGAGCTGTGGATGGCCAGCGCCGGCCACGAATCGCCGCTGCTGGTCGGCCGCCACCAGGTCACCACGGTGCCAGTGCTGGCCGGCCCGCCGCTGGGCTTCGAGGTCAGCGACGACTTCCCGCTGTGGGCCGGCCGCCTCGCCGCCGGCGACTGCCTGGTGGCGATCACCGACGGCGTCACCGAGGCGTTCAACCTCGGCAACGAAGCCTATGGCGACGAGCGCCTGGGCCGCCTGCTCGGAGCGCTGGACCGCAATGCCGGCGCGGCCGAGGCCTGCCAGACGATCCTCGACGACGTGCGCCGGTTCATCGGCGACGCGCCGCCTTCGGACGACACCACGATCCTGGCGATCAGCTGGGGCCGCGGCCGCGGCCTCGACAAGGGCGCCTCCGACCGGCATTCTTCGCCCGCGGGACGGGGAGAAACCGGTGCACATCAGCCTGGCGCGCTCATCACATGACGTGTTGCCCATGACAGACGCCATCGACGACCTGCTGGCGCGCCATGGCGCCAGCGAGGCCGTCGTGCATGACGCGCGGCTGGTGGTGGAGGAAGTGGCCTGCAATGCGGTGCGGCACGCGGTGACGCCTGACGCCCCGCTGGAACTGCATGCGGCGGTCGACCACGGTCGCCTGCAGCTGGAGTTCCGCGACCATGGCGCGCCGTTCGACCCGACCACCTGCCCGCCGCCGCAGCTGGACGCCGACATCGAGTCCCGCGAGATCGGTGGTCTGGGCGTCTACCTGGTGCGCGAGCTGGCCGAAGAGGTCCAGTACCAGCGCATCGACGACTGCAACGTGCTTCGCGTTACTCTGCGGCTCGACAACGACGCCGCGACTGAGACGGAGAGACCTGCATGAGCCTGCTGAGGCTGGAGACCACCCCGGCGAGCAAGGGCGTCCAGCGAGTGATCCTCGGCGGCCGCCTGGATACGCACACGTACGGCCAGCTGGACGAGGTCCTGGCGCCGATCCTGGCGGACAACTCGGTGTTCTCGCTGGTGCTGGACCTGGCGGGCCTGGACTACATCAGCAGCGCCGGCATCCGCTCGGTGTTCAAGGCACGCAAGGCGCTGGCCGCCCGCGCCGGCAAGGTCCTGGTGGTCAACCCGCAGCCGCAGATCCAGAAGGTCTTCGACATGGTCAAGGCCGTGCCGCTCAACGAGATCTTCACCTCGGTCGAAGAAGCCGACGCCTACCTGTACGCCATGCAGCGCAAGCTGATCGAGGGCGACAGCGACGATTGATCGCTGCGGGCGGATTCTTGAACCGCCCCTGCGAAGGGTGACGGGGACGCCGCCACCAGGGCGGCGTTCGCGTTTAGAGGCTGTCGTTCAGGGCTGTAACGCTAGATCCCCCGGCCGGAAGAAACCGAATCCTGTCGTGAAGAACCAGGCCAGGATTACAGCGTTGAGCACGCCGTGCACGACTGCGCGTTGCAACGTGCCAAGCCTTGGCCCGACAGCTAGCCAGCAGAGGAATAGCGACACCAGGAACGACCAGATGGTCGCCTCCCTGTGCACCACTGCGAACACGATGGAGACGCCGAGTACGGCGACCCAGCGAGTCACCCACATCGAAGCACTCTCGAGCAGAAGGTGCCGGACGATCTTTTCCTCAAAGATGGGGGCAGTGATAACGGGACTGACAACACTCATCACGATGGTGATGGTGTCCACCTGGTCCAGACTCGGGAAGGCCGTACGGCCCCAAGCGAAAAGTGCGACCCACAGGAGGCCCAACGCGAGGCCTATGACAGGTAACAGGATGAGTTGCCTGGCTGTCCAAGGCGCAGTGTTGCGTTCCTGAAAGACCTTCAGGAGAACGAGCCCGACGGCAAGTTCTGCAAGGGGCTTCGCGCCGCGCATGCCCGCGATTTCGCCGAACCTTATGAGGCCCCAAGTCGTCACTGTGGCACCGAGCGCGGCCAACAGCATAAAGGCCGCCCGTCGCCGGCTCCCATCCATCGCCAGCGCCTGAGGCGGGGAAGAGCGTGACCGCTCTTCCCCGGAGCGGTCAGGAGAGGCGCTCAATGATGCCCGGCACCGTAATCGGGCTGGCAGCCAGGAAATCCCAGACTGCCTTGCCAGCTTCAGCCCATTCAGACAGCGTGCCGGTGCACTCCACCTTCGGGTCCTTCTTGGAGATCTCAACAGTGCAGGTGAGCTCGCCACCTGAAACCATCGCGACTTCTTCTGCGAACATCGTACGCATGACATCCACTCCTTGGCTGTTTGCGTAGCGGGCCACCCTGGCCCGCACGGCCGGCTCCTGCCGGCCGTCTACGTATCGCATATCCGCCCGCGCCCATGGCAGGCCGGAACTCCGAAACGCCTGTCAGATAAATCTGATCCTGCTTACGGCTTGCGACCCTCTTCCAGCGCCTGGCGGATCTGCGCGTCCACGGCGGCGATGGCGGTCATGTTGAGGATGCGGCGCGGGGTGGCCGAGGTGGTCAGGATGTGCACCGACTTGCTCACGCCCATCAGGATCGGGCCGATCGCCACGCCGTCGGTGAACACCCGCACCAGGTTGTAGGCGATGTTGGCCGCCTCCAGGTTCGGCATCACGAACAGGTTGGCGCGGCCCTTGAGCGTGCTGTTGGGCATGATCTTGGCGCGCAGGATCTCGTCCCACGCCGTGTCGCCCTGCATCTCGCCGTCCACGTTCAGGCGCGGGCTGCGCTTGCGCAGCAGCTCGCGCACCTGGCGCATCTTCTGCGCGTCCTTGGACTCGTGGCTGCCGAAGTTCGAGTGCGACAGCAACGCCACGTTCGGCTCGATCCCGAACAGCCGCATCCGGTATGCCGCCTGCAGGGTCGCCTCGGCGATCTGCTCGGCCGTCGGGTCCTCCTGCACGTGGGTGTCCACGAAGAAGAACACGCCCTGGTTGTTGATGACGCCAGTCATCGCCGAGGTCGACTGCACCCGCGGCTCCAGCGGGATCACGCTGCGCACGTAGCCCAGCTTCTTGTGGAAGCGGCCGACGATGCCGGTCAGCAGCGCGTCGGCCTCGCCACGGGCCACCATCACCGCGCCGATCAGCGTGGGACGGGAGCGCATCAGGTTCTTGGCCGCCGCCACCGTCACGCCGCGACGTTCGGTCAGGGCGTGGTAGTGCTGCCAGTAGTCGTTGAAGCGCGGGTCGTCGTCCTGGTTGGTGATCTCGAAGTCCACTCCGGCCTTCATCCGCAGGCCCAGCCGCTGGATCCGGGTCTCGATCACCTCCGGCCGGCCGATCAGGATCGGGAAGGCCAGGCCCTCGTCGACCACGGTCTGCACCGCCCGCAGCACCACCTCTTCCTCGCCCTCGGCGTAGGCCACCCGCTTCCGGTCGGCGCGGGCGCGGTCGTACACCGGCTTCATCAGCAGGCTGGTGCGGTACACGAACTGGCCCAGCTTCTCACGGTAGGCGGCCATGTCCTCGATCGGCCGCGTAGCGATCCCCGAGTCCATCGCCGCCTGGGCCACGGCGCTGGACAGCTCCACCAGCAGGCGCGGGTCGAACGGGCGCGGGATCAGGTACTCGGGGCCGAAGCTGGGCACGTCGTCGCCGTAGGCGCTGCCCAGGTCCGAGGCCTCCTTGCGGGCCAGCGCGGCGATGGCGTGCACGCAGGCCACCTTCATCGCCTCGTTGATGCCGGTGGCGCCCACGTCCAGCGCGCCGCGGAACAGGTAGGGGAAGCACAGCGCGTTGTTGACCTGGTTCGGGTAGTCCGAACGGCCGGTGGCGACGATCGCGTCCGGGCGCACCCGGCGCGCGTCCTCCGGCAGGATCTCCGGGTACGGGTTGGCCAGGGCCAGGATGATCGGGTTGGGGGCCATGGTGGCCACCATCTCCGGCTTGAGGATGCCGCCGGCCGACAGGCCCAGGAAGATGTCCGCCCCGGCCACGATCTCTTCCAGGGTGCGGGCGTCGGTGTCGCGGGCGTAGCGGCGCTTGTCCGGGTCCAGGTCGGTGCGGCCGCTGTGGATCACCCCGCCGCGGTCGAAGGCGGTGATGTTCTCCGGCTTCAGCCCCAGCGAGACCAGCATGTCCACGCAGGAGACGCCGGCGGCGCCCATGCCGGTGGTGGCCAGCTTCACCTCTTCGATCTTCTTGCCGACCACGTGCAGGGCGTTGACCACCGCCGCGCCGACGATGATCGCGGTGCCGTGCTGGTCGTCGTGGAACACCGGGATGTTCATCCGCTCGCGCAGCTTGCGCTCGACGATGAAGCACTCCGGCGCCTTGATGTCCTCCAGGTTGATGCCGCCGAAGGTCGGCTCCAGCGAGGCGATGATGTCGACCAGCTTGTCCGGGTCGTTCTCGTCGATCTCGATGTCGAACACGTCGATGCCGGCGAACTTCTTGAACAGCACGCCCTTGCCTTCCATCACCGGCTTGCCGGCCAGCGGGCCGATGTTGCCCAGGCCCAGCACCGCGGTGCCGTTGGACACCACCGCCACCAGGTTGCCGCGCGCGGTCAGCTCGCTGGCCTGCTGCGGGTCCTCCACGATCGCCTCGCAGGCGTAGGCCACGCCCGGCGAGTAGGCCAGCGCCAGGTCGCGCTGGGTCAGCATCGGCTTGGTCGGCGAGACCTTGATCTTGCCCGGGCGCGGATGGCGGTGGTAGTCGAGGGCGGCCTGCTTGAAGTCTTCTTGTTCGGACATCGTGCTCGATTCGGGTGGCGCTGCCGCGCGGGAATGGGACCGATTCTAACCGTCGGCGCGGTGCTCCGGCCCTCCCGACGGGCGGAGCGCGAATGGCTGCGGGGGCCGTGCCTGCGTCATCCGGCGCTTGTGCCGGCAACCGCAGCGGCGGCGGTGCTGGCGGCACGAAACAGCGGCCGGCGCGGTGTTACCGCTCACTTCGCGGATCATGCAGCGGCCGCAACCGGGCGGCCCAGGCGGCGGCCGCGGGCCGGAGGACCGCCGGGTAGGCGATACTCGGGCTTCTTTGCCCGTGGAAGTCCCTGGATGATCGAACTGGATGCGGTCCAGACCGTGGCCCTCGGCGGCCTGGCCCTGTTCGCCGGCTATGCGCTCACCCGTGCGATCCCGGTCCTGCGCCGCTACAACCTGCCCGAGCCGGTGCTCGGCGGCCTGCTGTTCGCCCTGGCGGCCTGGTGGGGCCACGCCCGCGGCACGCCGCTGTACCAGCTCGACACCTCGTTGCAGTCGCCGCTGATGATCGCCTTCTTCACCGCGATCGGGGTCAACGCCAGCCTGGCGCTGCTGCGCGTCAGCGGCCGCCAGGTGGCGGTGTTCCTGCTGCTGGCCAGCGGCTTCGCGGTGGTGCAGAACCTGCTGGGCATCGCCGTGGCCCGCGCCTTCGACCTGCATCCGATGTTCGGCGTGCTGGCCGGCTCGGCCACGCTCACCGGCGGACCCGCCACCGGCCTGGCCTTCGCCCCGATGTTCGAGGCCGCCGGACTGAAGGGCGCCGAATCGATCGCCATCACCGCGGCGATGGCCGGCATCGTCTGCGGCGGCGTGGTCGGCGGCCCCGCGGTGACCGTGCTGCTGCGCCGCTTCAACGTTTCCAATCCCAACGTCGGCCTGCAAGTGCCCACGCCGGTGGCCGACGAGGTCAGCGGCACGGTCGTGCACGAGGAAAGCGATGCCGCGCGCGAGTTCAACGCGCTCAAGTGCATCGTCCTGCTGCTGCTGGCGATCTGGGCCGGCAGCTGGCTCGGCCGCGGCTTCCAGGCGCTGGGCCTGACCCTGCCGGCCTACATCGGCGCGATGCTGGTCGGCGCGGCGCTGCGCAACATCGACGACGCCACCGGCTGGCTGCGTCTGCCGGTGCATACCATCGAGCTGATCGGCAACGTCTGCCTGGCGCTGTTCCTGGCCGTGGCGCTGATGAATCTCCGGCTCTGGGAGCTGGCCGGCATGGGCCTGCCGCTGCTGGTCAACCTGGGCCTGCAGGTGGGGCTGGTGGTGCTGTTCCTGGTGCCGGTGTTCTGGGTAATGGGTCGCGACTACGACGCGGCGGTGATGGGCGGCGGCTTCATCGGCTTCATGCTCGGCACCACCGCCAACGCCATGGCGGTGATGCGCACGCTGGTGCAGCGCTACGGCATCGCCCCGCGCGCGTTCCTGGTGGCACCGCTGGTCGGCGCGTTCTTCATCGACTTCAGCAACGCGCTGATCATCACCGGCTTCGTCAACTTCTGGCCGCAGTAGCACGGCCTGGCCTTCCTTCGACCCTTTCGCAGCAACGCAACACGGATGAACCAGTCCAACCCACCGGCAGGCCGGCCCCGCACCCTCGTCATCGGCGCCGGCGTGGTCGGCCTGGCCACCGTCTACGCCCTCGCCCGCCGCGGCGAAGCGGTGCACGTGCTCGACCGCCACGAAGGCCCGGCGATGGGCACCTCCTTCGCCAACGGCGCCCAGCTCAGCTACGCCTACACCGACGCGATGGCCGGACCGGGCACCTGGAAGCAGCTGCCGGGCCTGCTCGGCGGTCGCGACCGCTGCTTCCGCGCGCGCAACAGCCTGGACCTGCACTACCTGCGCTGGGGCCTGGCCTTCCTGGGCAACGCCAATACCGGCCGCCTGCAGCGCAACACCCTGGACATCCTGCAACTGGCGATGGAATCGCGCGCGGCGATGCAGGCGCTGCTGGAACGCACCCCGATCGAGTTCAACCGGCGCGTGGCCGGCAAGCTGCACGTCTACTTCAGCACCGCCTCGCTGCCGGCCGCGCGCGACATGATCGCGATCAAGCGCGCCCAGGGCGTGCGCCAGGAACTGCTGGATCCGGACGCGGCGGTCCGCGTGGAACCGGCCTTGGCCGGCGCCCGCGGCATGGTCGCGGTGGTGCACTCGCCGGAGGAGGAAGTCGGCGACCCGTGGCGCTTCGGCGTGGGCCTGCTCGAGGTGCTGCGCCGCGACTACGGGGTGCAGGCCACGTTCGGCTTCGACCTGCAGCGCCTGCAGCGCGACGGCGCCGGCTGGCGCGTGCACGCCGCCGACGGCAGCAGCCTGCATGCGGAACGCGTGGTGGTCTGCGCCGGCATCGACAGCGTTGCGCTGCTGCGCCAGGTCGGCATCCGCGTGCCGGTGATGGCAGTGAAGGGCTATTCGTTCACCGCGCCGCTGGGCGCGAATCCGCCGTCGGCCAGCATCACCGATACCTCGCGCAAGCTGGTGTTCGCCCGCCTCGGCGACCGCATCCGCGTCGCCGGCCTGGCCGAGGTCAACGAATGGGATCCCACGCCCGTCGCCGGGCGCGTGGCCGACCTGGTCGCACTGGCGAAGGATTCGCTGCCCGAGGCGGCCGCTTACGACGCCATCGAGAGCCAGTGGGCGGGCCTGCGCCCGGTGACGCCGCACTCGGCGCCGATCATCCGCGAAGCCGCGCCGGGCCTGCTGCTCAACATCGGCCACGGCATGCTCGGCTGGACCCTGGCGATGGGCAGCGGCGAACGCGTGGCCGCGCTGCTGCACGGCAACCGCGGCTGAGCCCGGGCGGCGGGCCGAGGCCCACCGCGCCACCCGTCTCCCGCGGCTCACCGGTCGTTGCCGTGCCCGGCAACCGGGTCCTGGGCCACCGGCTCGTACCGGCATCGCGCCGGGTCGGCTGCCAGCTGCAGGCACGCGGCCTGGAACGCCCCGGGCGACGGGCGCTGCCCGCTGTCCAGCCAGTCCTCGAGCACGCGCAACGCCGCCAGGTAGCTTTCATCGTGCAGGCGACTGTGCTGGTCCTCGTCGGTGCGTCCCAGCAGCAGCAGGTGGCCGCGGCCGGCCGCCTGCACGGTGCGTGCGTAGGCGAACTGGGCGTTGGCCGACACCACCGGGTCTTGTCCGGCATGGATGCTGACCGTAGGCAACACGATCAGGCCGGAAAGATCGGCGTCGTATGCCAGTTTCGCCACCGCGCCCGGGTCGGCGGCAAAGCGCTCGACCCCCGCGTTGAGCGCAACGTCGTCGCGCGAGCCCCGGTACACCGTGCCGGTGTTGTCGAACGGGTTGCGCCCGTCCAGGCGCCGCTGCACCAGGTCGCGGAAATGGAAAGTGCCCCAGGCCAGGTGCGCGACCAGCTGCTGTTCCTGCACGCCGGTGACGGCCAGGATGTCGTGCAGGCGCGCCGCCTGCCGCGGGGTGCGCTTGCCGGGCGCGGTATCCACCCCGGTACAGGCGTCGACCCGCCGGCGCAGCTCCTCGCGGGTGAGTCGCGCATCCGCCGGCAGGCCCTGCCACAGCGGGTACTGCATCTCGTCCGGCGCAGGATGGTTGCGGCAGTAGTACTGGTAGACCGCGCGCAGGTCGGCGCGGAACCCGTAGGCGCGGGTGCCACCGGTCAGGATGCCGTTGCTGAGCAGGACGCCGTCGTACGCGGGCTGCCCGTCTGCATCCAGCGCGTACAGCTCGGCGGCCTTGGCCGCGACGTTCCCGCCCCACGACTGCCCGTGCAGGATCACGCGCTCCGGCCGCCCCCAGCGCGCCACGAAGGCCATGCGCGCCTGTTCGGTGTCGGCGGCGGCCATGCGCACGCCGTAGCCCCCGCGGCGGTACGTGGTGCCGATCCACGCGTAGCCGGCCCGCACCATCGAGGAGAAGCGGTCCAGGTCCTCGCCCCCGTCGCCGTCACGCGGCGAGTGCAGGCGTGGCCCGCCATGCGCGTGGACGACCAGCCGCCGGTTCCACTGCTTCGGCATCGCCACCAGCAGCCAGGCCCCGTTGGCATCACGCGCCGACAGGCAGTCGGCCACCTCCGCCACCGACCCGGGACACGGGGTGGCGGCGAAGGCCGGAACCTTGCCGGCGCCGGCCCAGGCGACCGGCGTGGCGAGGAGCGATGCCACGCCGGCGACCAGCAGCCTGGCGCCGAGGCGCGGGCGACCACGCGGTTTCATGCTCAGAACGACCTGCTCACGTTGACGTACCAGTAGCGGCCCCACGGATTCTGCAACGAACCGCGATAGCCGTTCTCCGCCAGCGACGGACCTTCGTCGGTCAGGTCGCGCACGCCGAGGCGCACGGTGGTGCTGTCGGCGAAGCGGTACTGGCCGTAGGAGTTGAAGACCAGGCGGTCTTCCACCACCCACGGGTTGCCCGAGGCGCCGAGCAGGCCGGGCTGCTCGAACGAGCTCATGTACTGCGCCGACAGGCCGGCGCGCCAGGGACCCTTGCTCCAGGTGAAGGCACTGCTGGCACGCCATTCCGGACGGCCGTTCTGGCCGATCAGCTGGCTGGAATCAGGCAGCGGGGTCAGCGGATCGATGACGCCTGCCTCGCGCGCGGCGTAGAGCTCGTTGACGATCGGGCCCGGATCGCGGGTGAACTCCAGCAGGCGGCTGGCGTTGAGGGTCACCCGGAAGTTGCCGAAGCGGGTGCGGCGCAGCGACCAGTCCATGCCGAAGTCGAGGCCGCCGGCCGTCTGCGGCTGCAGGTTGATGAAGCGGTCGCTGATCGCGATCACCTGGCCCACCGGCGCCAGGCCGGTGCCGGCGAAGGCGGCGATGTCGTCCTCGGTCGGATCGGCGCGGATGACCAGCGGGTTGCTGCCACCGTTCACCCGGGCCAGGTAATCGACGATCAAGGCGGTCTGCGCGCCGAGCAGGCCGACGATCTGCTCCTGCTTGATCCGCCAACGGTCGACGGTGAAGGTGACCTCGCCGATGCCTTCAGGCAGGAAGGTCGGCTGGAACACAACGCCGAACGAGGTGTTGGTGCTCTCCTCCGGCTCCAGGTCCGGGTTGCCGGCCACGCGCAACGAGGCGCCGGAGGTGCTCTGGCCGCAGCCGGTCATCGAGTCCAGGCGCCCGGCACGCAGGTCGGCCTCGCAGCGCACGTAGTCGGTGCCGCTGGCCAGGCGCGCGTACTCGGTGGCGTGGGTCTGCTCCAGGTTCGGCGCGCGGAAGCCTTCCGAATACGAACCGCGCAGGCGCAGGCCGTCGACCAGGTCCCACGCCAGGGCGATCTTGGGCTTGGCCACCGAGCCGAAGTCGGAGTAGTGCTCGTAGCGGCCGGCCAGCTGCATGTCCAGGCTGCGCACCAGCGGGATGCCCATGTCCGGCGATACCAGCGGCACGGCGAACTCCATGTACGCCGAACCGACGTTGCGCGAACCGCGGGTATCCGGGTTCGGACTGACCGCCGAGACGTTGCTCAGGTTGGTCTCGCCGCTGACCATGTCGGTGAAGGTGTAGGTGCCGTCGAGGTTCGCGTCACGGTCGTCCTCCTGGGTCTCGCGGCGGAACTCGGCGCCAAACGCGAAGCCCACCTCGCCGGCCCGCCAGGAGAACAGGTCGCCCTTGCTCATCCGGAAGTCCGCCATCGCCAGGGTCGTGCGCGACTTGCGCACCAGGTCGAAGACGATGGCATCCACCGCCGCCTGCGCGCTCGGCGTGCAGTCGCCCCAGCTGGTGGTCGCGACGCAGCCGCCATTGAAGGGGTTGTAGGCATCGGGCGTGGCCAGCGCCAGCTGCTTCTGCAGCGCGGTCATGTTGATGTTCGGCGAATGGTCCTCGGCCTCGGCCTCCGACCAAGTCACCGCGGTCTCCCAGTCGAAGCCGTTCCACTCGCCGCGCAGGCCGGCGAGCACGCGCGCCTGGTAGTTCTTCACTTCCACGTGCTGGAAGCCGGTGTCGACGAAGCGGTAGTTGCTGAGCAGGACCGGGAGGCCCCCGTCGGGCACGTTGGTGAGGCCGGGCAGGCGGTTCGGGTTGGGCGTGCCATCAGGCAGGGTCGCCGCGCCGAACGGGTTCCAGTAGTTGCTGGCCGGAATCCAGATGCTGTTGAGGTTGACCACCGGCGGCTGCTCGGCCTCGCTGACCGCCCGGTAGAAGCCCAGCTCGCCGAACGCCTCGACGCGGTCGGTGAGCTCGTAGTGGCCGGTCAGGTAGGTGTTCACGCGCTCGACCGACGGGCGTACCGTGGTGGCGTGGCGGGTGTCGTAGCGCAGGTCGCGGTGGGTGGTGTTGAAGTTGGTGTTGCCCGTGCCCAGGCACATGCCGTCGCCGAAGTCCACCGCGCAGGCGCCGTAGCCTGTGTCGGGCTTGACGTGGAATGCGCCGGAACTGTTGGTGACCGCCACGCCGTTGGACCGGATCACCGGCCGCGAGCCGACGCTCAGGCGTGCCCACGGGGTATGCGACGAACGGCCATCCAGCGCGGTGACGCCTGCGAAGTCCGGATAGCCGGCGAACAGGTCGCGCAGGTCGTCCGAACGGGTGAACTCCTGGTCGTCGGCCCACAGCTCGGAACGATCGACGTAGTTGAAGAACACCGACACGTTGCCGCGGTCGTAGTTCTTGCCGGCGAAGATGCTGACTTCCCACTCGTCCATGCTCGTGCCTTCGGCGGTGCCGTAGCGCGTGCTTACGGTGGCTCCGTCGAAGTCGGACTGCAGAACGGTGTTGACCACGCCGGCCACGGCGTCGGCGCCGTAGATCGCGGCGGCACCGTCCAGCAGCACTTCCATCCGGTCCAGGCCGGAGACCGGGATCGCGTTGGAGTTGAAGCTCTGCACCGGCACGGTGCCGGTATCGGACGTGCCCTGGCTGGTGGGGTGCTGCACCAGGCGGCGCCCGTTGAGCAGGACCAGGGTATTGCCCACGCCCAGCGAGCGCAGGTTGACCGAGTTGACGTCGCCGCGGGCGGCATTGCTGGTCTGCGGGTTGTTGGACGAATCGAACAGCACGTCGCCCATCTGCGGGATGCTGCGCATCAGCTCGTCGCCGGAGATCGCGCCGGCGGCGTCGATTTCCTCGGCGCCCAACACCACCACCGGAAGCGCCTCGGTGGTCGCCGAGCCGCGGATGTGCGAGCCGACCACCACCACCTGGTCCAGCGTGGTCGGGGTGTCGCCCCCTTCCGGTGCCTGTTCCTGCTGCTGCGCCTCCTGGGGCGCGGCCACCGGCTGCTGGGCAAGGGCAGCCTGGATGGCGCCGGCCAGCAGGGCGATGGTCAATGTACCGCGCACTGCGGTGCGGTCGATGCTACGCATGGTTGGGGTCCTCCTCCGAAGCTCTGTGTCGCCGCCGTCAGTCGGCGGTCAATCGGGTCTTGTCGCCAGGGCCGGCCGCCGGGTCGGGCGGCGCCGCCACCGGGGGCGCGGGGCCACCCAGGGCTTCGGCCAGTGCGGTGCGGTCCAGCGCGCCTTCCCAGCGCGCCACCACCAGCGTGGCGACCGCGTTGCCGATGAAATTGGTGAGCGAGCGGCACTCGCTCATGAAGCGGTCGATACCGAGGATCAGCGCCATGCCGGCCACCGGCACTTCCGGTACCACCGCCAGCGTTGCCGCCAGCGTGATGAAACCGGCGCCTGTGACGCCGGCCGCGCCCTTGGAACTGAGCATCGCCACGGCCAGCAGCATCAACTGGTGGCCCAGGGTCAGTTCGGTATTGGTCGCCTGGGCGATGAACAGCGCCGCCAGGGTCATGTAGATGTTGGTGCCGTCGAGGTTGAACGAGTAGCCGGTAGGCACTACCAGGCCGACCACCGACTTGGAGGCGCCCGCGCGCTCCATCTTCGCCATCAGCGAAGGCAGCGCCGATTCCGACGACGACGTCCCCAGCACGAGCAGGAGCTCGGCCTTCAGGTACCGGACCAGGCGCAGGATGGAGAACCCGCACCACCACGAGACCGCGCCGAGCACGACCAGCACGAAGAGCAGCGAGGTGATGTAGAACGAGCCGACCAGCCAGGCCAGGTTGACCAGCATCTCCAGGCCGTAGCGGCCGATGGTGAAGGCAATCGCGCCGAACGCGCCGATCGGGGCGGCGCGCATGAGGATGTGGACCAGGCGGAACACCGGCGTGGTCACGGCCTCGAGCAGGTCCAGCACCGGCCGGCCCTTGTCACCGACCAGCGCCAGCGAGATACCGAACAGCACCGCCACGAACAGCACCTGCAGGATGTTGTCGCCCACCAGCGGGCTGACCAGCGTCCGCGGAATGATGTCGAGCAGGAAGCCGGTCAGGCTCAGCTCGTGCGACTTCTGCACGTAGCCCTGCACGGCGGCCTGGTCCAGGTCGGCCGGATTGATGTTCATGCCGGCGCCGGGCTGCACGGTGTGGGCCACGACCATGCCGATCACCAGCGCCAGGGTCGAGAAGAACATGAAGTAGGCCATCGCCTTGGCGAAGACCCGGCCCACCGTGCGCAACTGGGTCATGCCGGCGATGCCGGTGACGATGGTCAGGAAGATCACCGGCGCGATGATCATCTTCACCAGCTTGATGAAGGCGTCGCCCAAGGGCTTGAGCGAAGCGGCGAACTCCGGCTGGAAATGGCCCAGTACGGCGCCCAGCACGATCGCGACCACGACCTGGAAATAGAGCTGCCGGTACAGCGGCAGCCGGCGCGGAGGCGCCAGGGATTCGACATGTGCGGTGGGCGTGTGCAGAGGCATGCGGGAACTGCGGGCGGCACGGGACGTGGCCCGCATGTTGTACGTGCCATCGCCCGGCGCGCCGATAACCTATTGGTACTAGCAGCCCCGCAGGCGGACGTCCTGGGCGATGTACCCACGTAGACTTGGGGCGATGCAGGGAACCCATCGCCGCCGCCGTGTCCTGTCCGTACTCGCGCTCACCCTCGGCGGGGTCGCGGCGATGGCGTGGCCCGCCCACCACTGGGGCTGGCAGCGTGCGATGCGCCAGGAAACCGCGCAACTCCAGCGCCAACTCGAGCTGCACACCCAGGCCCTGCAGCAGCTGATCGACCGCTTCCGCACCCTGCCCGAAGTGCTGGCCCTGGACCCGCAGCTGCGTGCCGCGGTAGTGGCGCCGCCCACCCCCGGGCTGCAGGCGGAACTCAACCGCAGGCTGGAGGAAGCCAACAGCGTCACCCGCGCCTCGACCCTGACCCTCATCGACCGCCGCGGCATCGCCATCGCCGCCAGCAACTGGCGCGAACCGACGAGCAACGTGGGCGAGAACTACGCCTTCCGGCCGTACGTGCAGCAGGCCCTACGCCACGGTCGGGGCCAGTTCTATGGCATCGGCCTGACGACCGGCGAGCCCGGCTACTTCCTGTCCCAGGCCATCGCCGGCCCGGACGGCGACATCGCGGGCGTGGTCGTCATCAAGATCGAGCTGGACGCGCTGGAACAGGAGTGGCTGCAGGGCCAGGACGTGGTCCTGGCCAGCGACGAGCACGGGGTCGTGTTCCTGGCCAGCCAGCCGCGCCTGCGCTACCGCACCCTGGCCCCGCTGGGCGCGGCGGACCTGCGCGAACTTGCGGCCACGAAACAGTACGGCCACCAGGAACTGAAGCCGTTGCATTTCCGTGGCGACCCACCCAGGTCCGGGGCCGCCGTGCGCCTGCGCCTGGATGATCCGGAGCTGCCGGGCCCGGTGTTGTGGCAGGCCACCGAACTGCCCGACGAGGGATGGCAGCTGCACCTGCTGCATGACACGGCGGCGATCGAGGCTGCCGCCCGCGGAGCCGCGCTGGCAGCCGGCGGTGGCTGGCTGGCCTTGTCGTTCCTGCTGCTGTTCGTGCAGCAGAGGCGGCGACTGGCGGCGCTGCGCGAGCGCAGCCGGCGCGAACTCGAAGCGGTGCTGCAGCAGCATGCCCGGGAGCTGCGCACCGCCCAGGACGGCATCGTCCAGGCCGCGCAACAGGCCGAGACCGGCCTGGCGCGCAGCCTCCAGCACCTTCCGCAAGGCGTGGTGATCATCGATGCGGACCTGCGTATCGTCGCCTGGAACTCCCGCTACATCGAACTGTTCCGCTTCCCGCCCGACCTGGTCCAGGTCGGCCGCCCTATCGAGGACGTCTTCCGCTTCAACGCCCGCCGCGGTCTGCTCGGTCCCGGGCCGGTCGAGGAGGCGATCCGGCGCCGCCTGGACCACCTGCGCAGCGGCAGGCCGCACCTGCGCGAAAGCGAGAAGGAAGACGGCACGGTGCTGGAGATCCGCGGCAATCCCCTGCCCGACGGCGGCTTCGTCACCAGCTACGCCGACATCACCAGCTACAAGGCGACCGCCCGCGAGCTGCGCTCGCTGGCCGATGCGCTGGAGAAACGCATCGCCGAACGCACGGCCGACCTGGAGCAGGCGCGCCAGGAAGCGGAGCGGGCGAACCGGCACAAGACCCGCTTCGTCGCCGCGGCGGTGCACGACCTGCTGCAACCGCTCAACGCCGCGCGCATGTTCCTGTCCGCATTGCGCGGACGCGTGCAGGATCCGCAGGCCCTGCAGGCCGCCGACCGCGCAGACAACGCACTGGCGGCGCAGGACGCGATCCTCAACAGCCTGCTGGATATCTCCCGGCTGGAGTCCGGCGCCTACCAGGTGGACGTTCGCGACTTCGAACTGGGGCCGCTGCTGCAGGCGCTGGCGCAGGAGTTCGGCATCCTCGCCGCCTCGCGGGGCCTGCGACTGGAGTCGATACCGACCCGCGCGGTGGTGCGCACCGACGAAGCGCTGCTGCGCCGGATCCTGCAGAACCTGCTGTCGAACGCGGTGCGCTACACCGCCCGCGGCCGCATCCTGGTCGGCTGTCGCCGCGCCGGCGACCGGCTCCGCATCGAAGTGCTGGACACCGGGCCGGGCATCGCTCCGAATCGCCAGCAGGAAATCTTCGAGGAATTCCGGCGGCTGGACGATGGCGGCAGCGCCGAGCCCGGCGCAGGCCTGGGCCTGGCGATCGTCGAGCGGATCGCACGCCTGCTCGACCACCCCATCGGCCTGCGCTCACGGGTCGGGCGCGGCAGTGCGTTCAGCATCGAGGTCCCGCGCGGGGATCCGGCCCTCGTCCGCGCGTCGGCCGAACTGCCGGTGCCCGCCCCTGACGACTCGCTGCTGCACGGCTGCACGGTCTGGTGCGTGGACGACGATGCCCGCGTGTGCGAAGCCTCGCGTGCGCTGCTGGAACGCTGGGGTTGCCAGGTGCCGTTGGCCGCAGGCGCGCAGGGCGCGCTGGACCTGGCCGCGTCCGGCGTCGAGGCGCCACAGCTCATGCTGCTGGACGTGCAGCTCGGAGAGTGGCGGGGGCCGCAGCTGTTCGACGAACTCGCCGCCCATTGGCCGCGCCCCCCACAGGTGGTGCTGGTCACTGCCGATCGCGACGAGGCCGTCCGCGCCCTGGCCGAAGAACGCGGCTGGGGCTACCTGTCCAAGCCGGTGCGTCCGCCGGCATTGCGCGGATTGATGACCCAGCTCCTGCTGCGCGGCTCGGCCGCCCGCCACTGAGCCGGTTCAGGCCTCGCCTTCGTGCTCCAGCGCCTTGACCATGACCGCCGCCTGGGTGCGGCTGTGGCAGTCGAGCTTCTTCAGGATCGCGGTCACGTGCACCTTGACGGTGTTCTCCGCCAGGCCAAGCTCGTGCGCGATCTGCTTGTTGAGCAGGCCATCGGCCAGGCACATCAGCACGCGGATCTGCTGCGGAGTCAGCTGCGCCAGGCGTGCGGCGAGCGCGGCATCGGCCTCCGAGCGCTCGGCGGTCATCGGCGGGAACCAGGTGCCCCCGTCCAGCACCGCCGCCACCGCCGCACCGATGGCTTCGGCCGGCGAGGACTTGGGAATGAAGCCGGCCGCACCGAACTGCTGGGCACGGCGCACGGTGCGCGGATGGTCGTTGGAGGAGATCACCACGACCGGCACCTCCGGGCATTCGCCACGCAGCCACACCAGCGAGGAGAAGCCACGCGCACCTGGCATCGCCAGGTCCAGCAGGACCAGTTCGATCTCCGGATGCGCGGCCATGGCCGGCGCGAGCCCGGAAGCGGATGCGGCCTCGACCATGCACGCGCCCGGCAGGGATTCGTGCAGGGCGTGCAACACGGCGGCGCGGAACAGCGGATGGTCGTCGGCTACCAGGATGGTCGGGGCCATGGGCCGAAGTTTGGCACGGGTCACCTGCTCCCGTGCCGACCTAGTACGAAAGCATCAGGCGGTGTGCCCGGATGGGCCGCTGCGCGACCAGCGCCGGCCTAACTCTGCTTCGCGCCGGCGTCGTCCATGCGTGGCGGCCGGCGCCCGAGCAGGCCCTCGTCGATCCGGTCCATGCGGATGCGGTTGGCGAACAGCGAGAAGGCGAGCATCCCGGCCAGGCCGCTGGCCCGTTCCAACCATGGCGGCAGCCAGCGCGGCGGCGACAGCGTGCCGTCGGCGAACAGCGGTTCGAAGCGGACCACGTCGGCCAGGGTCATCTTGCCGGCGAACAGCCAGCGGCACAGGCGCAGGCGGTCGCGCTGCAGCGCGCGGCGGAAGAACGTGTGCACGCCGATCAGGCCGCGCAGGTAGACGGTGTCCTTGGTGAAGGCGCAGCCTCCGGTGAGCGGCACGCCGCGGAACACGCGTTGCGCCGAGGCGAAGCTTTCCGCCTCGTTCTGTCCGGCGGCGAGGAAGTAGCGGAACACCTGCAGGAAGTCGGCACCTTCAAGCGCGAGTGCGATGGCCTCGATGCGCAGGCTGATCCGCTTCATCCGCTCGATGTCGATGCTGCCGGTGATCTGCTCGGCGAATGTCGCCAGGCCTTCCTGGGTGGCGGTGACCCGTGGCGAAGCCAGCGCCAGGCTCGGCAGCCGGCCCTGGGTGCGGCCGTTGAGCGCGGTCAGCGAATGCACCAGCGCCTCGTGGTGGAACAGCTGGCGGCGGTCGTAGTCGCTGAAGGCGGCGCCGGCGCGCAGGCGGATGCGGGTCGCGCCGGCGGCGGCCTTGGCGATGAGCTCCGGATCCAGCTCCACGGTGATCACGCGGCTGCCGAAGAACTCGTCGAGGTCGCCCTGCAGCTGCAGCGCCAGCGCCGTGGCCGAGACCGGCACCTGTTCCTCCGGCGCGAGCAGTTCGTGGTCCAGTTCGCCGGCGATCTGGATGAAGTGGCCGGCGGCCTCGCGGGTGGTCGGGCCTTCGCCCGGCAGCGCCTGGTCGGGGCGGCCGAACAGCGCCATCGATTCGGTGCAGGCCTGCGGCGTGCCCAGCGATTCGAGCAGGCGCGCGGCGCTTTCCCAGCTGGCGGCCGATTCGCGCAGGTACTGGCCCAGCGGTTCGTCCGGATCGGCGGCCACGGCGATCGCCTGCAGCTCGGCGCGCTCGTCGGCGAAATCCAGCCGGGGATAGACCACATCCGGCAGCCGTGCATTGCCCTGGCGCCAGGCGTCGAGGAAGCCGGCCTGCACCGCCGCCGGCCAGCTGGCCAGGCCGAGCAGGCGGATCCCGCGCACCGCGCGGACCAGGCGGGCGTCCAGCTCGGCATGGCGGGCGATGACGTCGGGACGTGGCATGCGGCGTCCGGCGGGGGCGATGCGGCGAGTTTAGACCGGGTGCCGCCGCCAGGCGGCAACGCCGGCCGGCCGCGACTCAGCGGCGCGGGTATTTCTGGTCAAGGCGCTTGCGCAGGGCCTTGTTCTGCACGCGCGCGTCGGCCTTCTGCGCCAGCCGCGTGGCCAGACGGTCGGCGGCGCCGGCGACCTCGTCGCGCAGCTTCAGGTAATTGGCCACGCGCGCCGCATCGAGGGTGCCGGCCGCGATCGCCGCGCGGATCGCGCAGCCGGGCTCGGCGCGGTGCGCACAGTCGCTGAAGCGGCACTGCGCGGCCAGTGCCTCGATGTCGGCGAAACCGCCGTCGGCCAGTTCTTCCTCGCCGGTGGGCTTGAGCTCGCGCATGCCCGGCGTGTCGATCAGGCAGGCGCCGGAAGGCAGCGCGATCAGCGCGCGATGCGTGGTGGTGTGGCGGCCGCGCGAGTCGTGCTCGCGCACCGCGCCGGTCTTCATCCGCTCCTCGCCGAGCAGGGTGTTGGTGACGGTCGACTTGCCGGCGCCGGAGGAACCGACCAGCACCGCGGTGCGGCCCGGGCCCAGCCACGGCGACAGCGCCTCGGCGGTGAACGGGTCGCGCGCATTGAGCGCCAGCACCGGCACGCCCTGGGCGCGCACGTCGGCCAGCGCGGCCAGCGCGGCGTCCACGTCCGCGCCCTCGCGGTCGGCCTTGGTCAGCACCACCACCGGCTGCACGCCGCCGCCGCCCACGAGCAGCAGGTAGCGTTCGATGCGGCGCGGGTTGAAATCCGCGTCCAGGCCGCAGACCACGAAGGCGGTATCGACGTTGGCCGCGATCACCTGCTGCTGGTAGTGCTCGCCGGCGGCGGCACGCTTGATCGCGGTCAGCCGCGGCAGCAGGGCAAGGATGCGGCGTCCATCCTGCAGCACCCAGTCGCCGACCGCGGCGCGCTCGTGCAGCGGCACGCCGTCGGCGGTGAACACCGGGCGGCGCTGCCATTCCGGCGGCGATTCGGCGCGGAAGCCGCCCTGCGGACCGTCGGCGAGCACGTAGCCGGTGCGGTGCTGTTCGATCACCCGCGCCGGGCGCGCGCCGGGATGGGCCCCGGCCAGGGCCTGCCAGGCCGGATCCTCGGCGGCGCCGGCCCAGGGCCAGCCGATCTGGCGCAGGGAGGCGAAGTCGGGGGCGGCATGATCCATGGGCGGCATTGTAGAGCGCTGCCCGCCCCGCCTGCCGGGACGCTTGTCGCCGGACCGCCACGGACCGGCCCGCCACCACGGAGACGGCACGAGCGCGGACCCCGTCACGGGTCCCGGCCCTGCCGGCGCGCCGGAAACGTTTCCCGCCGACCGTCCAGGCTAGCCCGCCCCGGTACGGTTCCAGCCGAAACCGTACCGGCGCCGAACGTCGCGCAAAACATCGGGAATCCGGGCACTTGCGCGCGCTTTTTCCGATACCATCGCGATTCCCTGTCCGTGCCGCCCCGCCGTCATGCCTGCCACCGAGAAAACGCTCCGCGTCCGCGAGCGCCTGTCAGAAGTCCGCTACGAGATCCGCGGAGAACTGAACCGGCGAGCCCACGCGCTCGAGGCGGAAGGGCGCACCCTGATCAAGCTCAACATCGGCAACCCGGGCGCATTCGGGTTCCGCGCGCCGGCGCACCTGCAGCGCGCGATCGTCGACGACATCGACCATACCGATCCCTACACCCACCAGCTCGGCCTGCCGGCCGCGCGCGAGGCGCTGGCCGCGGCCTACCGCCGGCGCGGCGCGCCGCACGTGGACACCGACCGGGTGTTCGTCGGCAACGGCGTGTCCGAGCTGATCGACATGACCCTGCGCGCCCTGCTCAACCCGGGCGACGAGGTGCTGGTGCCCTCGCCGGACTACCCGCTGTGGTCGGCCGCGACCATCCTCAACGACGGTCGCCCGGTGTACTACCACTGCGCCCCGGAGAACGGCTTCATGCCCGATCCGGTGCAGGTCGAGACGCTGGTGTCCTCGCGCACCCGCGCGATCGTGCTGATCAACCCGAACAACCCGACCGGCGCGGTCTACCCGAAGGAACTGCTCGAACGCCTGGTGGCGATCGCGCAGCGCCACGACCTGCTGCTGCTCGTCGACGAGATCTACGACCAGGTGCTGTACGACGGCGCGCAGTTCGTGCCGCTGGCGCCGATCGCCGGCGACCACCCGTGCATCACCTTCTCCGGCCTGAGCAAGGTGCACCGCGCCTGCGGCTGGCGCGTGGGCTGGGCGATCCTCACCGGCTCGGCGGCGCGCACGGCCGATTACCGCAACGCGCTGGACCTGCTGTCGGGCCTGCGCCTGTGCGCCAACGTCGCCGGCCAGTACGCGATCGAGGCGGCGGTCAACGGTCCGGACACGATCAGCGGGCTGTGCGCGCCGGGCGGGCGCCTGTACGAAACCCGCCGTGCAGTGGTGGAAGCGTGCGCCGCCAGCGAACACCTGCGCCTGGTCGAACCGAAGGGCGCGCTCTACGCGTTCCCCGGCGTGGTCGGCCCGGCCGCGCGCGGCTTCGACGACCACGCCTTCGCCCTGGAGCTGCTGGAAACCGAGGACGTGCTGATCGTGCCCGGCTCCAGCTTCAACGTGCCCTACCGCGACCACTTCCGCGTCACCCTGCTGCCCGAGGCCGGGCTGATGCGCGAGGTGTTCGCGCGCATCGACCGCGCGCTCGGCCGCCGCGCCGAGGCGGCGACCAAGGTGGTGCCGCTGAAAGCACGCTCGCGCAACGCGGCGGCCTGAATGACGGCAGCCGCCGAGGTCCCGACCGACGCTCCCCTGCCCGCGTTCCTGGCGCTGGGCGATTCCTACACGATCGGCGAGGGCGTCGCGCCCGAAGGCCGCTGGCCGGTGCAGCTGGCCGCGGCGCTGCGCGCCGAGGGCTTCGCCATCGGCGAGCCGCGGATCATCGCCACGACCGGCTGGACCACCGATGAGCTGGACGCCGGCATCGACGCCGCGCACGCGCAGGCGCCGGTCGCCGGCGATCACGCGCTGGTAAGCCTGCTGGCCGGGGTGAACAACCAGTACCGCGGCCGCCCGCTGGACGAATTCCGCAGCCAGTTCGCCGCGCTGCTGCGGCGCGCGGCCGGTTTCGCCGGCGGCGACCCGCGGCGGGTGCTGGTGCTGGCGATCCCGGACTGGGGCGTCACTCCGTTCGCGTTCGCGCAGCAGCGCGATGCGGCGCTGGTCGCCGCGCAGATCGACGGCTTCAACGCGCTATGCCGGGAGGAGGCCGCGCGCGCCGGTGCGCGCTGGATCGACATCGCCCCGGTGAGCCGCGAGCGCGGCGGCGAAGTGGAGATGCTCGCCGACGACGGCCTGCATCCGTCCGCGGCGATGTACGCGCTGTGGGCGGCGCTGGCCCTGCCCGCCGCGCGCGAGGTGCTGCGCTGATGGCTGCACCCGCCGCCGACGCCACGCCGCGGCCGTTGCCGCGCAGGCACGCCCGGTACATCGCCGAGGCGTTCCTGCCCGGTACCCTGCTCGGCAGCCGCTACCACTACTACTACGCCAAGGCGAAGCTCGGCAGCGACCCGCTGTATCCGGGCGTGTGCGCCGCGCTGCGCGGCACCACCGCGCCGCTGCTCGACCTGGGCTGCGGGCTGGGCCTGCTGGCCCATGCGCTGCACGCCGACGGCAACCGCCTGCGCTATTTCGGCGTCGACAACGACGCGGGCAAGATCGCCGCCGCCCGCCGCGCCGCCGCGCGCAGCGGACTGGCCGATGCCGGCTTCGAGACCCTGGACCTGTCGCGCCAGCTGCCGCCGCACCGCGGCAGCGTTGCCATGCTCGACGTGCTGCAGTTCTTCGATCCCGAGCGGCAGCTGGCCGTGGTGGACGCGATGGCCGGCATGCTGGAGCCGGGCGCGAAGCTGGTGATCCGCACCGGCCTGGACGACGGCAGCCGGCGCGCACGCATCACCCGCACCACCGACCACCTGGCGCGCCTGCTGGGCTGGATGAACGCCGCCCCGCGCCACTATCCGGACGCCGACGCGCTGCGCGCGCGCTTCGAGGCGGCCGGCCTGCGCAGCAGCTTCGCGCCGCTGTCCGGCAACACGCCGTTCAACAACTGGCTGATCGTGGCCACGCGCGACTAGCGGTGCATTCCGACGGCGATATCGGACTTTCCTGATGGCGGAGGCGCGGGGCGCGCGGGAGACTGGCGTCCTCTATCCATGCTGCAGGGAAGCGCCCCGATGCGAGACCTCGTCCTCAACCTCGCCGTCATCGCCCAGCTGTCCGGCCTGCTGGTGATGGCCAGCCTCGACCCGCTGCGCATCGTGCTGGGCCTGTGGCTGTTCATCGGCGGCGCCGTGCTCTACCGCCATCGCCAGCGGCAGCGGCGCGAGCAGAAGCGCCAGCGCCTGCTGGCGGCGTCGCAGGCACCACCCGGGCAGCCGTAAGGCAGCGGCGCTGTCGCTGGGGAGCGGACCCGGTCGACCATTCCGCTTGCGCAGCGGATCAGGCGCACCGACGTTGCGGCGGATCAGCGCAGGCCAGCTCCGATGCCGCAGTGGCTCAGGGCGCGGCCAGCTCCGCCG
The DNA here is from genome assembly GCF_000513995.1 of Pseudoxanthomonas sp. J35. Classification (GTDB taxonomy): domain Bacteria; phylum Pseudomonadota; class Gammaproteobacteria; order Xanthomonadales; family Xanthomonadaceae; genus Pseudoxanthomonas. The sequence goes on along the minus strand of NZ_AZVB01000003.1, from coordinate 164,736 downwards.
CGGCGACGACGTGCCGGCCGGGCACGGGCTCGACCGCCGCCTCCACCAGCGCTGCGGCGATCCGCGCTGCCGGGCTGATCCGCCAGGCGCGCGGCAGCAGCGGACCTGCCACGCGCAGCACCGCCAGCGCGGCGCGTTCGCCGCGGCGCGTCTCCTGGCGGTTGCCGCCGATCAGGCCAGGGCGGACGCAGGTGAACGACTCGAAGCCCAGCGCCGCCAGGCCGCGCTCGACCGCCCCCTTGACCCGGTTGTAGAACAACATCGAGCCCGGATCGGCGCCGGTCGCCGAGTTCAGCGCGTAAGCCTTCGCACCATGGCGCCGCGCCAGTTCACCCACGCGCAGCGGATAGTCGTGGTCGACGCGCTGAAAGGCCTCGCGCGATCTGGCCTGGGCCATGGTCGTGCCCAGCGTGCAGACCACCGCATCGACGTCCCACCAGGGCGCGTCCGCGTCGAGCGCGTCGTAGTCCACCTGCGGCTGTAGCAGTTCCGGATGCGCCGGCAGCGGCCGCCGCACCGGCGCGACCACCTGGCCGACGCGCGGGTCGGCCAGCAGCAGGTCGAGCACGTGGCGGCCGACCAGGCCGGTGGCGCCGGCGAGCAGGATCCGTCGCGGCGCCATCGGCGGGGGCTCGCGCAGGCCATCGATCCCGGGCACGGTGTTCATTGCGGCGGTTCCACCGTGGCGTAACCGCGCTCGGCCAGCAGGCACAGCGCGCCCTCGACGATTTCCACGCTGCGGCCGTGGGCGGCGCCCTCGTGCAGCAGCACGATCGCGCCCGGCCGCAGGTCGCGGCCGATCCGCTGCAGGACCCGCACCGGATCGCCATCGACCGCGTCGTAGCCGCGCGCGGTCCAGGCCAGCCGGGCCAGGCCGTGTTCGCGCAGGGGCGCGGCCAGGAACGGGTTGCTGTGTCCGGCCACCGACCGGAACCAGCGCGGCGCCACGCCCGCCAGCTCGGCCAGCGCCCGCTGCGCCTGGCCGACCTCGGCGGCCATCGCCCGCGGCCCCAGCGCCCAGAATCGGGCCGACGGATGGGTGTGGGTGTGGTTGCCGATGGCATGGCCGCGGCGGAGGATCTCGGCCACCAGCGCCGGCCGCGCCCGCGCGCGCTCGCCGACCAGGAAGAAGGTCGCACGCGCGGCGTGCCGGTCCAGCGCATCCAGGATCGCCGCGGTGTCGTCGGAGGGGCCGTCGTCGATGGTCAGCCACACCAACCGCTCGGCGGCCGGCAGCCGCGACAGCACCGGCAGGTACAGCGCCGAACGCGGCAGGAACACCGGCAGCAGGAAGGCCAGGTGCGACAGGGCCAGCGCCGGCAGGCCCCAGGCCCAGCCCAGCCGCCACCACAGCAGCGCCACCGCCAGCTGCGACAGCAGCAGCCAGGCCCACCAGGCACCCGGGCGGCGCGGAATGCGATGCAGCGTTGCCGAGGCGCTCATCGGCGCATCATGCCACGGGGGTAGAATGGCCGGCCCGGGCCCGCCCGGTTCCCTTTCCGTTTGCGAGTTCCCCCATGTCCCTCGATCCCGCCCTGCGTTCGCGCATCGAATCGCTGCTCCAGGCCAACCGCGTCGTGCTGTTCATGAAGGGCCAGCCGGGCATGCCGCAGTGCGGCTTCTCGGCCAAGGCCAGCGGCGTGCTGGAGGACCTGGGCGTGGAGTACGCCCACGTCAACGTGCTGGCCGACCCGGAGATCCGCGAGGGCATCAAGGTGTTCGGCAACTGGCCGACCATCCCCCAGCTGTACGTCGACGGCGAGCTGATCGGCGGCAGCGACATCATCGAGCAGATGGCCGCCAGCGGCGAGCTGTCGCAGCTGCTGGGCGTGCCCGAGCCGGACCGCACCCCGCCGCAGGTCACCGTCACCGCCGCGGCCGCCGAGAAGCTGCGCGGCGCCCTGGCCGACACCGGCAACGCCGCGCTGGCGCTGTCGATCGACGCGCGCTTCCAGCCGCGCTTCCAGATCGCCCCGCGCAACGACAACGCCATCGCCGTGGAGACCCAGGGCCTGCGCATCCAGTTCGATCCGGCCAGCGCGCGCCGCGCCAACGGCATCACCATCGACTGGGTCGACGATTTCCGCGGCCAGGGCCTGGCGATCGACAACCCGAATGCGCCCAAGCCGGTGCAGGCCATCACCCCGGCCGAGGCCGACCGCCAGGTGCGCAGCGGCGAGCTGGTGCTGGTCGACGTGCGGCCGCCGGAGGAGCGCGCCATCGCCTCCGTCGCGGTGCCCCACCGCACCTTCGACGGCAGCGGCCGCCTGGACCTGGAGTCGCTGCCGAAGGACACGCGCATCGCCTTCCTCTGCCACCGCGGCGGCCGCAGCGGCCAGGCGGCGGAAGAGTTCCGCCGCAAGGGCTTCAGCAACGTGCTGAACGTCGAAGGCGGCATCGACCGCTGGGCGCAGGAAGTCGACGGCAGCGTGCCGCGCTACTGAGCCGCGCCACCAGACGCAGCGACACCGGAGAGCGGGCTTGTCCCGCTCTTCGTTTATCCGGCGCCCGTGTTTGTGTAAAGCGGGGCTTGCCCCGCTGCCTTTCGCCGGCGTTGGGACATCCGGCGGGGGAGTCGGGCAAGCCCGACTCTACGAGTGCTCGCGTCTGCCTGCGGGAGCGGGCCTCGGGTGTAGCCCGGATAAGCGAAGCGCATCCGGGGAATGGCGCGCGACAACCGGCGGATCGTGATGCATCGGGTGTGTCTCGCGGACGCCTGTGGGGCGATCGCGGCACCGCTGTCGGCGCGGCTCGTGCGATGCCGCGCCCGAGCGTGGCCCCTCAGAACCCGCCACCTGCATCCAGCCACGCCTGCTCCTCCGCCGTGCTGGTCCGGCCCAGCGCGCGGTTGCGGTGCGGGAAGCGGCCGAAACGGGCGATCACCTCCTGGTGCTGGCGCGCGTAGTCGGCGTATTGCGGATCGCCCAGCGCCTCGAACAGGTCGACCGAGCGCTGCTGGTCGGCCGGATCCTCCGAGTGCTCGAACGGCAGGCAGAAGAACGCGCGCAGCGCCGGCTCGAAGGCCTGGTCGTGGCCGGCGGCCAGCGCGCGGTCGGCGTACAGCCGCGCCAGGCCGTCGGTGGCGAAGGCATGGCCGCTGCCGCGGAACACGTTGCGCGGGATCTGGTCGAGCAGGAGCAGCAGCGCCAGCGCGCCCTCGGCATGCTCCAGCCAGTCTTCCAGCTCGCGGCGCGCGGCGGCCAGGTGCGCCTGCAGGAAGCGGACCTCGCACTGCCGGTCGAACGTCTCGCCGCCGCGGAACCACGCCGCCACGCCCGCCTCGCGCCAGAACCGCACCACCTCCGCTGCCGTCGTCTGCATCGCCCTCTCCTCCCGACTCCGCGACAGCCTGCCACACCCAGCCGCTTCGCCGGGTAACGGCCGCCGGGGCCGGTGCGCGCGCCCGCGTCCGGCGCACGCTTTGTGCGCAAGATCCCACCATCGGCACATTGCGCGATCCACGCCTGCCCGCTAGCTTCGGTGGCCTTGCGTCCGTCCAGGGGAAACACCATGCGACACCTGCCGCTCGCCGCTGCGTGCCTGGCCTTCATCGGCCTGGCCACCTGCGGTGCCGCGACGGCTGCCTCCGCGGCCTCGCGCTTCACCGAAGACCCGTATCCGAGCACCTACCGGCCGCTGCCGTCCGAACCGGTGCTGCTGCGCAACGCCACCGTGCTCACCGGCACCGGCGAGCGCCTGGACGGCGCCGACGTGCTGATGCGCGACGGCCGCGTCGCCGCGGTCGGCACCGGCCTGCAGGCGCCGGCCGACGCGCGCGTGGTCGACGCCACCGGCAAGTGGATCACCCCGGGCATCATCGACGTGCACTCGCACCTGGGCGTGTACCCCAGCCCGGGCATGAAGGCGCACAGCGACGGCAACGAGATGACCGCGCCGGTCACCGCCAACGTCTGGGCCGAACATTCGGTGTGGCCGCAGGACCCGGGTTTCGCCGCGGCGCTGGCCGGCGGCATCACCACCCTGCAGATCCTGCCCGGCTCGGCCAACCTGGTCGGCGGCCGCGGCGTGACCCTGCGCAACGTGCCGGCCACCACCTACCAGGCAATGAAGTTCCCCGGCGCGCCGTGGGGCCTGAAGATGGCCTGCGGCGAGAACCCCAAGCGCGTCTACGGCGGCAAGGGCACCGCCCCGTCCACGCGCATGGGCAACGTCGCCGGCTACCGCGCCGCCTTCATCGACGCCAGCGAGTACCTGCGCAAGAACGGCGCCGGCAAGCCCAAGGACGCGCCGAAACGGCGCTGGTGGCAGTCCGGCTCCGGCGACGAGGACAGCTCCGGCGATGCCGGCGGCAAGCGCGACCTCAAGCTCGACACCCTCGCCGGCGCGATCAACGGCGACATCCTGGTGCACATCCACTGCTACCGCGCCGACGAGATCACCACGATGATCGACCTGGCCAAGGAGTTCGGCTTCACGATCTCCGCGTTCCACCACGGCGTGGAGGCGTACAAGGTCGCCGACCGGCTCGCCCAGGAAGGCATCTGCGGCGCGCTGTGGGCTGACTGGTGGGGCTTCAAGATGGAAGCCTTCGACGGCATCCAGGAGAACATCGCCCTGGTCGACCGCCCGGCCAACAGCTGCGCGATCGTGCACTCCGACTCGGAGGAAGGCATCCAGCGCCTCAACCAGGAAGCGGCCAAGGTGATCGCCAACGCGCGCCGCGCCGGCATTGAGATCCCGCCGGAGCGCGCGATCCGCTGGCTGACCTCCAACGCCGCCCGCGCCCTCGGCGTGGCCGACCGCACCGGCAGCCTGGAGCCGGGCAAGCTCGCCGACGTGGTGGTGTGGAACCGCAGCCCGTTCAGTTCCTACGCGCAGGCCGAACAGGTCTACATCGACGGCGCGCGTGTGTTCGACCGCAACGATCCATCGCGGCAGCCGCGTTCGGATTTCCTGCTCGGCCAGCCGGCCGCCGCCCCGGGAGGTGTGCTGTGAGCCGCCGCATCCGTTTCCGTCCGCTGGCGCGCCTGGCGCGCGCCTGCCTGGCCACCGGCCTGCTCGCCGCGCTGGCCGTGCCCGGCTTCGCCCAGGACCTGCTGGTGCGCAACGCCACCGTGCACACCGCCGGCGCGCAGGGCACGCTGGCCGGCGCAGACGTGCTGGTGCAGGGCGGGGTGATCCGCGCCGTCGGCACCGGCCTGGCCGCGCCGGCCGGGGTGCTTGTGGTCGAAGCCAACGGCCGTCCGCTAACCCCGGCGCTGTTCGGCGGCATCACCGACATCGGCCTGGAGGAGGTATCGGGCGAGGCGCCGACCGTCGACGGCGAGCTCAAGCTTTCCGAACAGCCGGTGCGTCCGGAGTTCGACGTCACCCTGGCCTACAACCCGGCCTCGGTGCTGGTGCCGGTGGCGCGCGTGGAGGGCATCGGCTTCACCCTGCTGGCCGCCGACAACGGGCACAGCTTCGTCGCCGGCCAGGGCGGGGTGATCCGCCTGGACGGCAGCGCCGATCCGGTCGGGCCGAAGGCGCTGTTCATCCGCCTGGGCGCCGGCGCCGCCGAGCTCAGCGGCAAGTCGCGCGCGGCGCAGTGGATGCTGCTGGACCAGCTGGTCGCCGAGGCGCGCGGCCGGGTGCCGGCCGATTCGCCGCACGCCCTGCTCACCCCGGCCGGGCGCGCGGTGCTGGCGCGCTTCCTCGCCGGCGAGGGCCGGATCGTGGCCAAGGTCGACCGCGCTGCCGACATCCGCCAGCTGCTGCGCTGGGCCGCGCGCGAGAAGGTGAAGATTGCCATCGCCGGCGGCGCAGAGGCCTGGCAGCTGGCGCCGCAACTGGCGGCGGCGCGGGTACCGGTGTTCGTCGACGTGCTGGCCAACCTGCCGGGCAACTTCGACCAGATCGGCGCGACGATGCGCAATGCGGCGATGCTGCAGGCCGCCGGCGTGGAGGTCGGCTTCACCCAGGCCGGCGACGCCTCGCACAACGCGCGCAAGGTGCGCCAGCTGGCCGGCAACGCCGTGGCCAACGGCCTGCCCTGGGAAGCCGGCCTGGCCGGCCTGACCCGGGTGCCGGCGCAGGCGTTCGGCGTCGACGATCGCTTCGGCACGATCGCCGTGGGCAAGAGCGCCGACCTGGTGCTGTGGAGCGGCGATCCGCTGGACGTGATCAACACCGCCGAGCAGGTGTGGCTGGGCGGACGGGCGATGCCAATGCGTTCGCGCCAGACCGAGCTGCGCGACCGCTACCTGCGCGGCAGTGGCGAGTCCGGCCTGCCGCCGGCTTACACGCGCTGAGCCTTGCCGCCTCCGGGCGCAGGCCGCAGGCTTGCGCCGGGACCCCAGTGGAGGAACGCGATGGACGGGATCAACCTGTGGGCGGTGCTGGCAGCGGCGGTCTCGGCCTTCGTGCTGGGCGGCGTCTGGTACGGCCCGCTGTTCCGCCTGGCCTGGTGCCGCGAGGCCGGGATCGACCCGGACAAGCCCGGCGGCCATCCGGCCAGGGTGTTCGGCGGCGCGTTCGTGGCCAGCCTGGTGGCCGCAGCCGTGTTCGCCTGGTTCCTCGGTCCGGCGCCGGAGCTGGCGCGGGCTGCGGGTACCGGCCTGGTGGTGGGCGCCGGCTGGGTGGCGAGCAGCTTCGCCATCAACTACCTGTTCGCCGGCCGCTCGCTGAAGATGTAGCTGATCGACGGCGGCTACCACAGCCTGCAGTTCGCCCTGTACGGACTGCTGCTGGGCCTGTGGCACTGAGCGGAGGAGGGTGATGGCCCAGGCCGACTGGTACTTCGATTTCGTCTCGCCGTTCTCCTACCTGCACTGGCGGAAGATGCGGCCGCTGGTGAACGCCGGCCGCGTGCGGCCGGTGCCGATCGTGTTCGGTGCGGTGCTGGCCGCGCTCGGGCAGCGCAGTCCAGCCGAGATCCCGAAGAAGCGCGACTTCATCTACCGCCAGGCGCTGTGGCAGGCGCGGCGCGAAGGCGTGCCAATGCGGTTCCCGCCGCAACACCCGTTCAATCCGCTGCCGGCGCTGCGCCTGTGCGTGGCCGCCGGCACCACGATGGCGGCGATCGACGCGCTGTTCGACGCGGTCTGGTGCGACGGCCGGATGCTGGACGCGGCCGAAGCCCTGGCCGGCATCGCCGCGTCGCTGGGCATCGACGACGCCGCGGCGGCCATCGCCGACCCGGCGGTGAAGGACCGGCTGCGCGCCAATACCGACCAGGCGCTGGCGGCCGGCGTGTTCGGCGTACCCACGCTGGCGGTGGACGGCGACCTGTTCCGGGGCAACGAGAGCCACGACCTGATGCTGGCCGTGCTCGACGATCCGGGCCTGCTCGAACGCGGTCCGCTGGCCGGCGTCGGCCTGATACCGGTAGGCATCGAGCGCCGCCGCTGACCGGCCCCGGGCGCTTGCCACGGGTCGCCTGATTTGCGATAGGGTTCACGTTCCAGAGCATGCCTTGGGAGGGGCTCATGCGCATTGGAATCGTGGTCGACTCGGCCTGCGACCTGCCGGCCGGGTATATCGAGCGCAACAACATCGTCCTGCTGCCGATCACGGTGCGCATCGGCGATGCGGTCCTTGCCGACCACCGCGACGAGGAAGCCACGCTGAGCTTCCTGCACGCGCACGTGGCCGAACGCGGCCACGAGGCCGAGACCATCCCGTATTCGGTCGAGCAGATCCGCGACCTGTTCCTGGGCAAGCTGGTGGTCGACTACGACCACGTGTTCTGCCTGACCCTCACCAAGACCCGCAGCCCGATCCACGAGCACGCGGTGCAGGCCAGCTTCGCCATCCTCAACGACTACAAGCCGATCCGGCAGTCGGCCGGGCACAACACGCCGTTCGCGCTGCGGGTGATCGACAGCCAGAACCTGTTCGCCGCGCAGGGCGTGGCCGTGGTCGAGGCGGTGCGCATGCGCGAGGCCGGCGAGAACGTGCAGAAGATCCGCGAGCGGCTGGAGGAACTGGCCCTGCACACCCACGGCTACATGGTGCCGCGGGACCTGTACTACCTGCGCAACCGCGCCCGCAACAAGGGCGACCGCAGCGTGAGCCTGTTCAGCGCCGCGCTGGGCACCGCCCTGGACATCAAGCCGGTCCTGCACTGCAACCGCGGCGAGACCGCGCCGGCGGGCAAGGTCAAGGGCTTCGAGCCGGCGGTGCAGAAGCTGTTCGACTTCACCGTCCAACGCATCCAGGCCGGCCTGCTGACGCCGACGCTGTGCATCAGCTATGGCGGCGAACTGTCCGAGCTGCGCGCCCTGCCCGGCTACGCGCGCCTGCTCGATACCTGCGAGGCCAGCAAGGTCGAGGTGTTCGAGAGCGTGATGAGCCTGACCGGCATGGTCAACGTCGGCAAGGGCGCGGTGGTGGTGGGCTTCGCCGCCCCGCCGCACAAGTTCGCCTGAGCATGCCCACGCCGGTTTCGCGGCGCATCTGGCAGGATGGAGCCAGGTCCCCACGGAACACGCCATGACCGTCCGCTACCAGATCCGCCTGCCCGATCCCGCACAGGCCCGGGGCAGCGAGCCTGCCCTGGCCTTCACCGCCAACGGCGCCGAGGCCTTCGCCGAGCAGCTGCAGGAGGCGCTGCGCACGCCGGCGCTGTTCGAGCGCTGGCGGGCGCTGCAGCCGGAACCGGACAAGGTCGACCCGGCGCTGGGCGTCACCGACCCCACCGCCACCGTCACCGGCGAACAGCGCGACCTGTCGATCAACCTGGTCGCGCGGACCTCAATCCCCGGCGACATCCTCCAGCACCGCCTGCGCCTGCTGGCGGGCAACCGCTGGGAAATGCGCAACGTCAGCAAGGGCTGACATGGCCGCGCAGGTACTGCTGGCCTGGAGCGGCGGCAAGGACGCGGCGTGGGCGCTGCACGTGCTGCACCAGCGCGCCGACTTCGAGGTGGTGGGCCTGCTGTCCACCGTCACCCGCGAGGACGGCCGTGCCTCGCTGCAGGGCGTGCGCCGGGAGGTGCTGCAGGCGCAGGCGCGCGCTGCCGGCCTGCCGCTGCTGGAAGTGTCGATCCCGGCCCGGTGCGACAACGCCACCTACGCTTCGGCGATGCACGCGGTGCTGGAGCAGGCGCAGGCCCGCTGGCCGGGGATCCGCCACGCCGCCTTCGGCGACCTGTTCCTCGAGGACATCCGCGCCTGGCGCGAACAGCGGCTGGCGGAGGCCGGCTGGGAACTGCTGGTGCCGCTGTTCGGCAGCGACACCGCGGCGCTGGCGCGGGAGATGCAGGCCGGCGGCCTGCGCGCCTGCCTGAGCTGCGTGGATACCGCGCAGCTGGACGCCGGCTTCGCCGGACGCGATTTCGACGCGGGGTTCCTCGATGCGCTGCCGCCGGGCGTGGATCCTTGCGGCGAGAACGGCGAGTTCCACACCTGCGCCTGGGCCGGACCGATGTTCGCCGCGCCCCTGGTGCTGGAGCGCGGCGACATGGTCCTGCGCAACGGCCGCTACGCCTTCACCGACTATCGCCTGGCCGGCCAGGCCGCCTAGGCACCGCCGTGGTTCAATGGCCGCAGCAGCCGTCGTGCTGGTGGGCGACGCCGGCGTGTTCGCGCGCCTCGCCGTGCAGCGCCGCGGCGTGGTGGGCGATGTGCTCGCCGATGAAGCTGGCGATGAAGTAGTAGCTGTGGTCGTAGCCGGGACGCATGCGCAGCTGCAGCGGATGGCCGGCGGTCACCGCCGCGGCCTGCAGCAGCTGCGGGCGCAGCTGGGTGTCGAGGAACTCGTCGTCGCCGCCCTGGTCGACCAGCAGCGGCAGCTTCTCCTGCGCGGTCTTCAGCAGTTCGCAGGCGTCCCAGGCCTTCCACGCCTCGCGGTCGTCGCCGAGATAGGCGCTGAACGCCTTCTCGCCCCACGGCACCTTCGACGGCGCCACGATCGGCGAGAACGCCGACACGCTGCGGTAGCGCCCGGGATTGCGCAGCGCCACCACCAGCGCGCCGTGCCCGCCCATCGAATGGCCGGCGATCGCGCGCACGTCGCTGGCGGCCGGGTCGGCCTCGACCCAGGCCGGCAGCTCCTCGACGATGTAGTCGTACATCCGGTAGTGCCTCGCCCACGGCTCGCGGGTGGCGTTGAGGTAGAAGCTGGCGCCCTTGCCCAGGTCGTAGCCGTCCGCGTCCGGCACGTCGTCGCCGCGCGGGCTGGTATCCGGGGCGACCAGGATGATGCCGTGCTCGGCCGCGTAACGCTGCGCGCCGGCTTTGGTGATGAAGTTCTGCTCGGTGCAGGTCAGGCCCGACAGCCAGTACAGCACCGGGCACGGGCCGTGCTCGGCCTGCGGCGGGTAGTACACGCCCACGGTCATGTCGCAGCCCAGCACCTGCGAGCGGTGCCGGTACACGTCCTGCCAGCCGCCGAAGCAGGCGCGGTGTTCAATACGTTCCATCGGAATTCGTCTCATGGATTCCCCTGCCAGCTCTCCGACCGGATAGCCCCCTTTGGTAAAAGGGGGCGCGGCGGCGGCCGCAGGGGATTCGGTTGCAAGGAAAGCGGGGAGGCACAGCCTGCTACTCAGGCTGTGCCGTACCGGATGACCGAGCGGATCGACTTGCCCTCGTGCATCAGCTCGAAGGCGGTGTTGATCTGCTCCAGCGGCATGGTGTGGGTAACGAACGGCGCCAGCTCGATCTTGCCGGCCATCGCGTCCTCGACCATGCCCGGCAGCTGCGAACGGCCTTTCACCCCGCCGAAGGCGGTGCCCATCCACTTGCGGCCGGTGACCAGCTGGAACGGACGGGTGCTGATCTCCTGGCCGGCGCCGGCCACGCCGATGATCACGCTCTGGCCCCAGCCGCGGTGCGCGCATTCCAGCGCCGCGCGCATGACGTTGACGTTGCCGATGCACTCGAAGGAATGGTCTACGCCCCAGCCGGTCATCTCGATGACCACCTGCTGGATCGGCTTGTCGTAGTCCTTGGGGTTGATGCAGTCGGTGGCGCCGAACCGGCGCGCCAGCTCGAACTTGGCCGGGTTGGTGTCGATGGCGATGATGCGCCCGGCCTTGGCCTGGCGCGCGCCCTGGATCACAGCCAGGCCGATGCCGCCCAGGCCGAAGACGGCCACGCTGTCGCCTTCCTGCACCTTGGCGGTGTTGTGGACCGCGCCGATGCCGGTGGTCACGCCACAGCCGAGCAGGCACACGTGCTCGTGGTTGGCCTGCGGGTTGACCTTGGCCAGCGAGACCTCGGCCACCACGGTGTACTCGGAGAAGGTGGAGCAGCCCATGTAGTGGTAGATCGGCTGGCCGTTGTAGGAAAAGCGGCTGGTGCCGTCAGGCATCACGCCCTTGCCCTGGGTGGCGCGCACGGCCACGCACAGGTTGGTCTTGCCGCTCTTGCAGAACAGGCACTGGCCGCATTCGGCGGTGTACAGCGGGATCACGTGGTCGCCCGGCTTCACGCTGGTCACGCCCTCGCCCACCTCGACCACGATGCCGGCGCCCTCGTGGCCCAGCACCACCGGGAACAGGCCTTCCGGGTCGTCGCCGCTGAGGGTGAAGGCGTCGGTGTGGCAGACGCCGGTGTGGGTGATCTTCACCAGCACCTCGCCGGCCCGGGGCGGGGCGACGTCGATCTCGACGATCTGCAGGGGCTGGCCGGGACCGAAGGCGACGGCGGCGCGGGATTTCATGGCATGGACTCCTGGGGGTGCGGATTGCGGATTGCGGAAGGCGGGCGGCGCACGCGCCGGCCGCTCATTTCAGGTACGAACGGACCAGCGCGGTCATCTCGGCGACGCGGGCCTGGCGCTGCGCGCTGGAGCTGGCCGGCTGGCCGAACTCCTCGCGGATGTGCGCCTCCATCACCCCCGACATCAGGCCGTTGACCGCGCCGCGGACGGCGGCGATCTGCTGCAGCACCGCGCCACAGTCGGCGCCGGCTTCCAGCGCGCGCTCCAGGGCCTCGAGCTGGCCGCGGATGCGGCGGACGCGGGTCAGGACACGCTTCTTCTCATGGGCGCTGTGCGGCACGCGGGGCTCCATCGTGGCTCGATCCGATACTGGGGTATGGTATCACACCCTCGCGCGCCCAACCCCTCGGGCGGTGGATCACCAGCCGGCCGATCTCCTGCACCCGGCTCCGGCCCGCCACGTTTCGCAACGCACAAACGAAAAGGGCCTCCGTGATGGAGGCCCTCGTACCGGGAAGCGGGGGGCTCAGCGCTGCTGGCCGCCCTGCTGGCCCTGGCGGTCGCGCTGGTTCTGTTCCTGCTGCTGGCGGCCCTGCTGGTCCTGCTGCTCCTGGTCGCGCTGCTGCTGTTGCTGCCCGCCCTGCTGGTTCTGCCGACCCTGGTCGTTATGCTGGTTCTGCTGGCGGTTCTGGTCCTGCTTCTGGTCGTCGCGATTCTGCTGGTTGCCCATTTCGACTTCCTCGATCGGCCAGGGCGGGATTGCACTGGCTGGGTATCACTGTGGGCCCGGCACCGTTAGCCGGGCTGCAGGTTGGCAGTGAACGCCTGTTTTACATCCCGGAACCGTCCGTCGCGCGATCGCGATCGATTGCAGCGAGGGCCGCAAACAAGACGTTTCCTTGATCCGCGCGCGCCCAGTATCGGTTGCGCATGGACGCATCGCGCCACGCCAGCGGGCAGGAACCCGCGCAAGCGGACGCCGGAACGATCCACCGCATCCCCGCCAGGGGACGCCCGCCTGCGGTGATCCGTCCAAGCCTGGCCGCGAGGCCGCCCACGAATACGGCCTCACGGCCGCAGGAGACGACATGTTCATCCACAACAAGAGCCTGATGTACACCGTGCGGGTCGCCCAGCCCGATCCGGACCTGGCCTCGCTGATGCTGGAGCAGTTCGGTGGCCCGCAGGGCGAGCTTGCCGCGGCGATGCGCTACTTCACCCAGGCCATCGGCGACGCCGACCCGGGGCGCAAGGACCTTCTCTACGACATCGCCACCGAGGAGCTCAGCCACCTGGAGATCATCGGCTCGATCATCGCCATGCTGAACCGTGGGCCGAAGGCGGTGCTTTCCGAAGGCATGGAGGAGGCGATGGAGATGCGCAACCTCACCCGGAACAGCACCAGCCACACCCAGCAGATCCTCTAAGGTGGCGGTCCGGCGCTGGTGAACTCCAGCGGCGTGCCGTGGACCGCGGCCTACGTCGACTCGATCGGCGAGCCGACCTCGGACCTGCGTTCGAACATCGCCGCCGAGGCGCGCGCGAAGATCGTCTACGAACGCCTGATCAACGTCACCGACGATCCCGGCATCAAGGACGCGCTCACTTTCCTGATGACCCGCGAGATCGCCCACCAGAAGTCGTTCGAGAAGGCGCTGTACGCGATCGAACCGAACTTCCCGCCGGGCAAGCTGCCGGGTGACCCGCGCTTCACCGACGTCTTTTTCGACATGTCGCAGGGTCCCGGCGACCAGGACGGTCCGTGGAATTCCAGCGAACTGTGGGAAAAGGTCTCCGACCGTGAACGCCAGGCGGCGGTGGACGGCGAGGGCGGCACCGCGACCGTGGGCCTGGACGGCGTGGAAGCCGAGGCCGACGAGGCGATGCGCCTGCGTACCCGCTCCAATCCGGAGCTGGACCGGGTGACCGGCGCGGACCTGGGCGCCGGTCCGGGCGCGGGCTCGACCACCGGCGCGCCCGGGGAGCGCTGAGTCTCTGCCGACGCGGCGGATGGCACCTGCCACCGCCGCGGACGCGCGGCCATGAGCGAGAACACGCAGGACATCCCGGCACCCTCCCGCATCTGGACCGTGGGCCATTCGACACGCCCGTGGCAGGACTTCGTCGGGCTTCTGCAGCTGCACGGCATCGAGGCCATCGCCGACGTGCGTCACCATCCGGGCTCGCGTCGCTATCGCTGGTTCGGCAGCGAGGCGATGGACGGCGGGCTGGCCGATGCCGGCATCACCTACCTGTGGCTGCCGGAGCTGGGCGGCCGGCGCAAGGTCCAGCCGGGCTCGCCCAATGGCGGCTGGCGCAACGCCTCCTTCCAGGGCTACGCCGACCACATGGCCGGCGGGGAATTCGCCGACGCCCTCGCCCGCGCTTTGGAGCTGGCGCGTACGAAACGGACCGCGCTGATGTGCGCCGAGTTGTTGTGGTGGCAATGCCACCGGCGGCTGATCGCCGACCTGCTGTCCCGGCGCATGGAGATCCTGCACATCATGGATGCCAAGCCTCCGCAGCCGCACGTGCAGCATCCGCTGGCACGCATGGAAGCCGGCCACCTGGTCTACCCGCCCGCGCAGGGTGGCCTGTTCGCGGACGAGGCCTCGTCCTGAGGCTCGCGAGGAGGCTGGCCCCCCGTGTGTCCTTTGCCCGGCGTGGCCGCTTCCGGCCCGATTCCGCGCTCTAGGGATATCCACTCCACCGGAAGGAATCCCATGAAGCCGCGCCCGCCGACCGGCCTCCTCGCCATTGCCCTGCTGCTGGCGCTGCCCGCAAGCAGCGCTCCCTCTTCCACGCCCCCGACCCGGGTCTGGATCGACGTGGCCACCCACCACATGGCGGGCATGCCGGACATGGGCGCGCTGGGCGGACTGGCGAAGATGATGGGCGGCGGCGGTGGCCAGCTGCAGTGGCCGGACACGCGCCATCCGGCCGGCAGCGGCCGCTTCCTCGACGTGGCCCTGCACAACCGGCTCAACCCCGGCGCACCGGCCGAGCAGCAGGTGCCGGCCGGGCTCGGCCTCGGGTCCGCGCTGCCGTTGCTGCCGCCGCCGGCCAAGCCGCAGGCGCCACACGAGCGCGGGCCGGGCCAGGACATCGGCATGCCGCGCGATGGCGAGATGCGCATGCTGTTCTACTGGGGCTGCGGCAGCGAGGTCCGTCCCGGCCAGCCACGCGAGTTCGTCGTCCGCGTGAAGGACGGCAAGGTCGACGTCAGCGGCGACCCGCAGCAGGGTCGCTACGCGCCCGACCGCGACATCGACCCGGATCCGTCCTACGTGCTGTGGCCGAATCGCCAGGCGCGCAAGCGCGCGCCCGCCAACGCCTCGCTGGCCGGCACGCACCGCATCACCGGCGCCGGCGTGCCCGGATCGCTGCAGTTCGAACTGGGCCGCAGCGCCGACTTCATGCCGGCGATCGCCCTGTCCAGCAGCGGTTCCCCGGCCACCGGCCTGGACCTGCGCTGGCAGCCGGTCGACAACGCCAGGGCGTACTTCCTCCACGCCGTCGGCAACCGCGGCCGCGACGTGGTGATGTGGAGCAGCGCCGAGGTGCCCGACGCCGGCCAGGGCGTGATGCAGTACCTCACCGGCGCCACCATCGACCGCTGGATCGGGGAGAAGGTGCTGCTGCCGCCTGCCACCACCGCCTGCGCGATCCCGAAAGGCATCTTCCAGGACGCCGGCATGCTCTCGATGATGGCCTACGGTCCGGAGACCAACATCGCGTACCCGCCGCGGCCGGCGGATCCGAAGCAGCCCTGGAACCCGGAATGGAACGTGCGCGTGCGCAGCAAGTCCACCACCAGCGCGATCCTCGGCATGGACCTGTCCGGAGCGATGCCGCAGGACGACGATGGCCGGCGCACGGACCGGGAGCAGCCGGAGGAAGGCGCGGCGAAGAAGCTGCTGAAGGGCCTGCTGCGCAACCGCTAGCCGGACGGCCGCGGGGCCGGCTTGCGCGAGGCGCGGCAGCCGCGCCGCGCGCCTCAGTAGGCGAACTGGCGGAACACCTGGTCGATGTCGCCGTTCCACTGGCCGTGGAACAGCTCCAGCTTGCGCTCGGCGGCGGTCACGCCGCTGTGCGCGATCTCCAGCAGCGGCTCGAGGAAGCGCGACTCGTCGATGCCGTCGATGTTGCAGGCGGCGCGCCGGCGCAGGCCGGCGGCGGAAATCTCCAGCGCCTGCAATGCCAGCTCGCGCACGGTGGCGCCGCGGAACGGCAGCTTCAGCGCGTGCATCGGCACGCCATCGCGCAGCGCATGCCGCTCTTCAAGGGAGAAGTCCTTGACCAGGTCCCAGGCCGCGTCCAGCGCCGCGTCGTCGTACAGCAGGCCGACCCAGAACGCCGGCAGCGCGCACAGCCGCGACCACGGGCCGCTGTCGGCGCCGCGCATCTCCAGGTACTTCTTCAGCCGCACCTCGGGGAAGGCGGTGGTCATGTGGTCCGACCAGTCGCGCAGCGTCGGCAGCTTGCCCGGCAGCGCCGGCAACCGGCCGTCGAGGAAGTCGCGGAAGCTCTGCCCGCTGGCATCCACGTACACGCCGTCGCGGTAGGAGAAATACATCGGCACGTCGAGCAGGTAGTCGACGTAGCGCTCGTAGCCGAAGCCGTCCTCGAACACGAAGTCGAGCATGCCGGTGCGGTCCGGATCGGTGTCGGTCCAGATGTGCGAGCGGTAGCTGAGGTAGCCGTTCGGCCTGCCCTCGGTGAACGGTGAATCGGCGAACAGCGCCGTGGCCACCGGCTGCAGCGCCAGCGACACCCGGAACTTCTTCACCATGTCCGCCTCGGAGGCGAAGTCGAGGTTGACCTGCACCGTGCAGGTGCGGGTCATCATGTCCAGGCCGAGGCCGCCGACCTTCGGCATGTACTCGCGCATGATCCGGTAGCGGCCCTTGGGCATCCACGGCATGTCCGCGCGCGACCACTTCGGCTGGAAACCCATGCCGAGGAAGCCCAGCTGCAGTTCGTCGGAAACCTGGTGCACCTCGTTGAGGTGGGTGCCCAGTTCGACGCAGGTCTGGTGGATGTCGGGCAGCGGCGCGCCGGACAGCTCCAGCTGGCCGGCCGGCTCCAGGGTCACCGAGGCGCCCTCGCGCAGCAGCGCGATCGTGCGCGGCGGATTGCCATCGACGCTTTCCTGGACCGGGGTCCAGCCGAAGCGGGTCAGGCCGAGCAGCAGCGCCTCGATCCCGCGCTCGCCGTCGAACGCCGGCGGCCGCAGGTCGTCCAGGCGGAAGCCGAACTTCTCGTGTTCGGTGCCGATGCGCCAGTCGCCCCGCGGCTTCTCGCCGGAAGCGAGGTACTCGACCAGCTGGGCACGCTGGGTGATCGGCGTATCGGCGACGTGGCTGGGACTCGACAAGGGCGGCTCGCGTGGGGCGGCGGCCGCGCGGCCGCGTGGATGGGTGCGAACTATAACGTGGCCGGCGCCCGCGCCGACGTTTCGCCGGCGGGCGTGCAGCATTCCGCCGGCCGGCACGACGGCATGGGGTAGGCTTGGGCGCATGCCACAGACCCGCCTGCAGCACCGCAGCCGCCATCCCGAACTGCACCGCACCGAACGGGTGGGCTGGCTGCGCGCAGCGGTGCTGGGCGCCAACGACGGCATCGTCTCGGTCGCCGGCGTGGTGGTCGGCGTGGCCGCCAGCGGCGCCGAGGCGGGCGCGATCCTCACCGCCGGCATCGCCGCCACCGTCGCCGGCGCGATGTCGATGGCTGCCGGCGAGTACGTCTCGGTGCAGTCGCAGGCCGACACCGAAGAGGCCGACATGGCCATCGAGAAGCGCGAGCTGCGCGAGGACCCCGAAGCGGAGCTGGAGGAACTGGCGCAGATCTACCGGCAGCGCGGCCTGGACCCGGCACTGGCGCGCCAGGTCGCCGAGCAGCTCACCGCGCACGACGCGCTCGGCGCGCACGCCCGCGACGAACTGGGCATCAGCGAGAGCCTGCGCGCGCGCCCGGTGCAGGCGGCCGCAGCCTCGGCCGCCGCGTTCTGCGCCGGCGCGGTGCTGCCGATCACAGCCACCCTGCTTTCGCCGCCTGCCACCACCGGCCTGGTGGTCACCTCGGCCACCCTGGTCGGGTTGCTGCTGTCCGGCGCACTGGCCGCCTGGACCGGCGGCGCGCCGATGCTGCGCGGCGCGCTGCGGGTCGGGTTCTGGGGCGCGGCGGCGATGGCCGCCGCCCACCTCATCGGCGGCCTGTTCGACGTGGCGGTCTGAGCGGCCGCCGACACGGCCGCTCCGCTCAGGCCAGTTCCAGCCAGCCGGACACCACCGCGCGGACCTCGTCCACGCCCTGCTTGCTCTCGCTGGAAAACGCCTGCACCCCGACGTGGCCGGCGCCGGCGGCGGCCAGCTCGCGCCGCACCGCCAGCACCGCCTGCGCCTGCTGGCCGCGGCCGAGCTTGTCGGCCTTGGTCAGCAGCGCATGCGCCGGCAGGCCGCGGCCGATCGCGTAGTCGATCATCTGCCGGTCGTAGTCCTTGAGCGGATGGCGGATGTCCATCACCACCACCAGCCCGCGCAGGGCCTGGCGGGTCTGGAACCAGCCGTCGAGGAAGCGCTCCCAGTGCGCCTTCATCTCCATCGGCACCTTGGCGTAGCCGTAGCCGGGCAGGTCGACCAGGTAGCGCTGCGGCGCCACCTCGAAATAGACCAGCTGCTGGGTGCGGCCGGGGGTCTTGGAGACGCGGGCCAGGGCGTTCTGCCGGGTCAGGGCGTTGAGCGCGCTGGACTTGCCGGCGTTGGAGCGGCCGGCGAAGGCCACTTCGAAGCCGCCATCGGGCGGCAGCTGCGCGGGCGTGTGCGCGGAGCCCAGGTAGCGGGCCTTCTCGAGGGGATTGGACATGCGCACAGGATCGCACGAGTCGGCACGGCCGGGCTGCGCTGGCCGGCCACGGCGGGGATTTCGTTGACCGTCGCGCCCCGCCACAGGGATAATCCCGACGTTTCGCGGCCGTTCACCGCCGCCTCCTGATCGGGTTCCCGGAGCTCTAGCATGCGCCACGCTCGCGTTTTCGCCCTTGCCGGACTGGCCCTCGCGGTCGCCACCGTCGCTGCTTACGCCGCCCAGACCACGGTGGTGCCGGTGCCGGACAACGCGCCCGTGGAGACGGCCCCGCTCGAGGTGGACCTGAGCAAGACCCACTGGGGCGATGCCGAGGCCGGCGCCGCCAAGGCCGCCACCTGCGCCGCCTGCCATGGCGCCGACGGCAACCCGGTCGATCCGATGTACCCGCGCCTGGCCGGCCAGGGCGAGCTCTACATCGCCCGCCAGCTGGCCCTGTTCGCCAGCGGCGAGCGCCACAGCGGCCTGGCCGCGGTGATGGTGCCGTTCGCCCAGTCGCTGAGCCCGCAGGACATGCGCGACGTCGGCGCCTTCTTCGCCAGGCAGAAGTCCGGCGCCGGCGTGGCCGACGACAGCGAGGTCACCCAGGGCCCCTACGCCGGCCTGAAGTACTACCAGATCGGCGAGAAGCTGTTCCGAGGCGGCGACGCCGAGCGCGGCATCCCGGCGTGCATGGCCTGCCACGGCCCCGCCGGCGCCGGCAACCCGGGCCCGGGCTATCCGCACGTGGGCGGCCAGCATGCCGACTACACCGCCCGCCGCCTGCAGGAATACAAGGCCGGCGTGACCAGCGAGCGCGACCCGGCCCGCTTCCAGATCATGGCCAAGGTGGCCCGTTCGCTGACCGAGGAAGAGATCGGGGCGCTGTCCAGCTACATGCAGGGCCTGCACCCGCGTGCCGACGACGTCGCCGCTGCCGGCGAACCGCAGTCCTGAAACTTCGCGGCGCCGGCGCGGTCTGATGGCCGCGGTCCCTCTCTCCAGACTCGCGCCGGCCCCAGGGCCGGCGTCGTTTTTTCCGCCGGCGGACATTCCCGCCGGCCCCTGCCGGGAGACTCATCGATGAAGGCTTTGCTGTCCGGACTCCTGCTCGCCGCCCTGGCCTGGCTGCCGGGGCCCGCCGCGGCCGCCGATGCGCCGGTGGCCGGGCGCGACTACGTGGAGATCCCGGGCGGCAAGCCATGGGCGGCCAGGCCCGGCCGGATCGAGGTGGCCGAACTGTTCGGCTACTCCTGCCCGCACTGCGCCCATTTCGAGCCGATGCTCAAGGCGTGGAAGGCCCGCCAGGGCCGCGACGTCGACCTGGTGCCGGTGCCGGCGGTGTTCGGCGGCTACTGGGACGCCTGGGCGCGCGCCTACTTCGCCGCCTCCGACCTGGGCCTGCTGGCGCGCAGCCACGACGCCGTGTTCGCCGCGATCCACCGCGACGGCGAGCTGCCGCGCAACCCGACCGCGCAGGAGCTGGCGGCCTTCTATTCGCGCTACGGCGTCGACGCCGAGCGCGTCCGCGCGGCGCTGGCCGATCCTTCGGTCGAGGCGCGCATGCGCCAGGCGCGAGAGTTCGCCATCGCCAGCGGCGTGGACGCCACCCCGACCCTGATCGTCGCCGGCCGCTACCGCGTGCGCGGCAGCAGCCTCGAGGACTCGCTGCGCATCGCCGACTGGCTGGTGGCGCATGAACGCCAGCGCATGAAGACCGGCCAATGACCCCCGGCGGCGGCCATCCCGACCTTGCGTTGACGGCCGCCGACCCAACCTCTGCTTCCAGGAGACCATCCATGAGCAAGCGCCACCTCAGCCTCACCCTGCCGTTCCTGCTGGCCTTGGCCGCCTGTTCGGGCCCCGAGGCCCCGGCTCCGGCCGCCCCCGCCGAGGCCCCGGCCGCCGCGCCGGCCGAAACCGCGCCCACCGCCGCTCCGGAGGCCGCGCCGCAGGGCGAAGCCGCCAGCGCTCCGGCGCAGGACGCGCCGGCTGCCCCGGACGCGCCGGCTGCCCCGGTCGCGCCGGCCGCGCCGGCCGCGCCGCAGGGTCCGGCCCCGGTCGCCGGTGTCGACTACATCGAGATCAGCGGTGGCCAGCCGTTCCAGCCGGCCACCGGCCGCATCGAGGTGGCCGAGGTGTTCGGCTACACCTGCCCGCACTGCGCCCACTTCGAGCCGGTGTACCAGGCCTGGAAGCAGCGCCAGCCGGCCGACGTCAACGCGATCCACGTGCCGGCGGCGTTCGGCGGCTACTGGACCCCGTACGCGCGCGCCTACTTCACCGCCGAGGCGCTGGGCGTGCTGCCGCAGACCCACGACGCGGTGTTCAACGCCATCCACGTGCAGCGCAGCCTGCCGGTGTCCGCCAACGTCGGCGCGAAGGAGCTGGCCCCGTTCTACGCCCAGTACGGCGTGGACCCCAAGCGCTTCGCCGACACCTTCGACAGCTTCGGCATCGACGCCAAGATCAACCGCGCCAAGCAGTTCGCGGTCCGCTCGAAGATCGACGCGACCCCGACCATCGTGGTCAACGGCAAGTACACCGTGCCGATCCCGGCCGCCGGTCCGGAGAAGATGCTGCAGACGGTGGACTGGCTGGTGGCGCAGGAGCGCGGCGCGCGCTGAGGCGCCGCCGCACCGACCGCATGGGCACCCCCACGCCCGCCCACGACGAACCCCGCATGCAGCCGCCGGCCGACGATGCCGGCGAAGGCGCAGCCGGCGCCCGCCGGTTGCGCGTGCTCAGCGCCAACATCCAGGCCGGGTCCAGCACCCGTCGCTACAGCGACTACGTGACCCGCAGCTGGTCGCACGCGCTGCCGGCCGGGCGCAAGCGCTCCAGCCTGGACGCGATCGCCAAGCTGGCCAGCGGCCACGACATCGTCGGCCTGCAGGAAAGCGACCCGGGCAGCCTGCGCTCGGGTTTCACCAACCAGACCCACTACTTGGCCCAGCGCGCCGGCTTCCACTACTGGACCCACCAGCCCAACCGCAGCGTCGGCGGCGTGGCCTCCAGCGCCAACGGCCTGCTCAGCAAGCTGGAACCGGTGCGGACCAGCGACCATTCCCTGCCCGGCCGGATCAAGGGCCGCGGCGTGCTGCTGGCGCACTTCGGCGACGACCGCGAAGGCCTGACCGTGGCGGTGGCACACCTGTCGCTGGGCGCGCGCTCCCGCCTGGCGCAGCTGTCGTTCATCGCCGAGGTGCTGCAGGACCATCCCAACGCCGTGCTGATGGGCGACTTCAACTGCCTGCCCGACCAGCCGGAGATGGAAGTCCTTTACCGCCGCACCACCCTGCGCCCGCCGGAATGCCCGGTGCCCACCTTCCCCAGCTGGAAGCCGCAGCGCGCGATCGACCACATCCTGGTCAGCGGCGAGCTGCGCTGCATGGGCTCGAAGGCGGTGCCGGCGGCGTATTCGGACCACCTGGCCCTGGCGATGGAAATCGAAGTGCCGGAGAGCGCCCTGCGCACCTGAGGCGCGGCCTCTGCGGTGTCGGCGACGCCGTGCGCCGCCGCGCTCAGAACCCGTAGCGCAGGAAGCCGCCGTCGACAGCGATGCATTCGCCGGTGACATAGCTGGCCGCCGGCAGGCACAGGAACGCGACCGTCGCGGCGACCTCCTCCGGTTCGCCGATCCGCCGCATCGGTGTGCGGTCGATCACTTCCTCGTAGTAGTCCGGGTCCGACAGTGGCCCGGAAGTGCGCCGCGTGCGGATGTACCACGGCGCCACCGCGTTGACCCGGATCCCGTCCTCGGCCCATTCCCCGGCGAGGTTGCGGGTCATCTGGTGCAGCGCGGCCTTGCTCATGCCGTAGACCACGCCGCTGCGCACGTGGGTCATGCCCGAGACGCTGCCGACGTTGACGATCGACGAGGCGCCATGCCGCGCCAGCAGCGGATGCGCGTAGCGCGACAGCTCGAAGGCCGAGAACAGGTTGGTCTCGAAGATCCGCCGCCACTCGTCCTCGGTGTAGTCCACCGCGGCCTTGGTGACGTTGCCGCCGGCGTTGTTCACGAGGATGTGCAGGCCTTCGCCCTGGTCCTCGACCCAGTCGAGGATCGCCTGGCGGTCCTCGTCGTCGGCCACGTCGGCGGACATGGCGAGGATGTCCTGCGAGGGATGGCGTTCGGCCAGTTCGTCGCGCACGTCCTGCAGTGCGTCCTCGGCGCGCGCCACCAGCAGCAGGTCCGCGCCCAGCGCGGCCAGCTCGCGTGCGATCGCCAGGCCAATGCCCGCGGAGGCGCCGGTCACCAGCGCCAGTTGCCCGTCCAGCCGCCACCGGTTCGTCGTCATGGGCGTAGGATAACCCCGGCCTTCCACGGGAGTGCAGCGATGACAACGATCCGCCGCCCGACGCATCCGGCCGCCATGCGCGCCTGCGCGCTGGCCCTTGCCGCGAGCGCGGCACTGGCCGCCTGCCGGCCCGAACCGCCGCCGACCGAACAACCGCCGGAGCCGCAGGCACAGGCCCATACCGAGCTGCGCGATGCGATCCGCGCACCGCAGGACAAGGCCCGCGCGACCGGGCAGACCCTGCAGGACGCTGCCGACCGGCAGAAGGCCGCGGTCGACGCCGCCGAAGGCGGCTGAGCCAAGGCGCCACCGGAAGGCCGCGCGCGATCCCCGTAGAGTCGGGCTTGCCCGACTCCCACGCCGGATGTGCCGGGCCGGGTGAAGAAGCAGCGGGGCAAGCCCCGCTCTACGGGGCGGGTGCGGCGGGCATGGGCCCGCCGCCTCGCCGGGTCACAGGCCGCAGAAGCAGTAGGCCAGCGACTTCACCGGCGCGCCGTTGCGGTCGCGCAGGGCGTTCTCGACGAAGCGCAGCTGCGCCTCGGTTTCCGGCATGGTGCGGGCCAGCGCGGCGCGGGCCAGGCCCGAGTCGTGCAGCAGCACGCCGCCGATGCGGGTGCCGGCGAAACCGGACACGAACTGCGCGAACGGGGACGCCGCCTTCTCGATGTAGCGCACGCGGTACTTGCCGTCCTCCAGGCTTGCGCGCGAGGCCGCGTCGGCGACCGCATCGCCGAAGCCGCCCAGCTCGTCGACCAGGCCGCGCTCCTTCGCCTGCGCGCCGCTCCACACGCGGCCGCGGGCGACCGCGTCCACTTCCTCGACCGGCTTGCCGCGCGCGGCGGCGACCTTGCCGGTGAAGTCGGCGTAGCCCTTGTTGATCACCGCCTGGATCACGCGGCCCACTTCCGGATCCAGCGGACGGGTCACGTCGAAGGCGCCGGCGAAGCGGGTGGTGCTCACGCCGTCGGTGTGCACGCCGATCTTGTCCAGGGTGCGGGTGAAGTTCGGGACCAGGCCGAAGATGCCGATCGAACCGGTGATGGTCGACGGGTCGGCGTAGATGCGGTCGGCATCCATGCTGATCCAGTAGCCGCCGGACGCGGCCAGGTCGCCCATCGACACCACCACCGGCTTGCCTTCGGCCTTCAGCAGCTCGACCTCGCGACGGATCTGCTCGGAGGCGAACACTTCGCCGCCGGGCGAATCGACGCGCAGCACCACCGCCTTCACGTCCTCGTCCTCGCGCGCCTGGCGCAGCAGCGCGGCGGTCGATTCGCCGCCGATGCGGCCGGCCGGCTGGTCGCCACCGGTGATCTCGCCTTCGGCCACCACCACCGCCACCTGCGGGCGCTTGTCGACCGGCAGGCGCCTGCTGTCGACCTGGGCCAGGTAGGCCTGCAGCGAGATGTTGCGGAAGCCGCGCTCGTCGTCCTCGTCGGCCACGCCGCGCTCGGCCAGCAGCTGCTCCACTTCCTCGCGGGTCTTCAGGCCGTCGACCAGCTTCATCTGCAGCGCGTGCCGGGCCAGGTCGCCGCCGGCGGCCTCGATGCTTTCCGGCAGCGCGTTGATCTGCGCGCCCAGCTGCGCCGGATCCAGCCCGCGCGCGCTGGCGACGTCGGCCAGGTAGCGCTGCCAGACGTCGTTCATCCAGTACAGGTCCGCTTCCTTCGACTCCGGCGAGGCGGCGTCGAGGATGTACGGCTCGGCCGCCGACTTGAACTCGCCGACGCGGAACAGGTGCACGTCCACGCCCAGCTTGTCCTGCAGGCCGGTGCGGAAGTACTGGCGGTAACGGGCCAGGCCTTCCAGCAGCAGCGACCCCATCGGGTCCAGGTAGATCTCGTCGGCCTGCGCGGCCAGCAGGTACTGGCCCTGGCTCATGCCTTCGCCGTAGGCGACGAGCTGCTTGCCGCTGGCGCGCAGCTCGGCCAGCGCCTTGGCCACCTCGCGCATCGAGGCCATGCCCGACGGCTGCAGCTTGTCCAGCTGCAGCAGCACGCGTTCGATGTGCTTGTCCTGCTTGGCCGCCTCGATCGCGCGCAGCAGGTCGCGCAGCTGGATCTCCTCGGCCGAGGAATCGCCCACCGCCCGCGCGAACGCCCGGCTCACCGGGTCGGTGGAGAACTGCTCGACCAGCCGCCCTTCCGGCGCGATCACCAGGGTGGTGCGCTCCTGCAGCGGCTTCACGCCGCTGCCCTTGCCCAGCGCCGCCACGAACACCAGCAGCACCAGGAACAGCAGGCCGAAGAACAGCAGGTTGAGGATCAGTCGCCGGGTGAAGTTCATCACGTCCCACAGGCCCACGAAGAACGTGGCGACGGGATTGCGGCGCGGCGGCAGGGGGGGCGGGATCATCGGGGAGCGGCTCCGGCGGAGGGCATGCGGGTTCTACGCAGGCAGGATAGCCCCAGCGCCGCAGGCTTTCATACGCCTTAAGTCAGGGTGCCACCAGGCGGCGGTTCGCTGGCGACCGGCGGCGGCAGGTTGCGCAGGCGCCAGTTCAGGCGCGCGCCCATCAGGATCGCGGCGGCGGTCAGGCCGGTGATCAGCCCGGCCCACATCCCCTGCGGACCCAGCCCCAGGCCCAGGCCGAGCCCGGCGCCCAGCGGCATGCCCAGGCCCCAGTAGGCGACCGTGGCCAGCAGCATCGGCACGCGGGTGTCGCGCAGTCCGCGCAGGGAGCCGGCCGACATCACCTGGATGCCGTCGGGGAACTGGAACGCGGCGGCGAACAGCAGCAGGGTCGAGGCCAGCGCCGCCACCGCCACATCGGCGGTGTAGACCGAGACGATCGCATCGTGGCCCAGCAGCAGCACGGTGGCCGAACACAGCTGGGTGCCCAGCACGATGGCATAGCCGGCGTAGGCGGCGCGGCGCACGCCGGCCGGATCCTGCGCGCCGAGCGCGTGGCCCACGCGCACCGTGGTCGCCTCGGCCAGGCCCATCGGCAGCATGAAGCACAACGCGGAGACGTTGATCGCGATCTGGTGCGCCGCCGCCGGCACCTCGCCCAGCCGCGCGATCAGCAGCGCGGTGGCGATGAACAGCCCGCCTTCCATGAGCACGGTCACGCCGATCGGCAGGCCGGTGGCGAGCAGGCCGCGGATCACACTCCAGCGCGGTGGCTCCAGGTGCGAGAACAGCGCCAGCGGCGCGAACCGCCGCGACCTTGCCAGGTAGAACGCGAAGGTGAGCGCCTGCAGCCACATCACCGTGGCCGAGGCGGCGCCAAGCCCGGCCGCCCCCATCTCCGGCAGCGGGCCGACGCCGAAGGTCAGCGCGTAGCCCAGCGGTGCCAGCACCGCCAGGCCGCCGAAGCCGAGCAGCATCGTCGGCAGCGTCCAGTGCGTGCCTTCGCTGAGGTAGCGCATGCAGAAGAACATCACCATCGCCGGCGCGCCCCAGCGCACCGCGTGGCAGAACGCGGTCGCGCCGGGAATGATGTCGGGGGCAATGCCGAACGCGCCCAGCGCCAGCGGCACCACGCTGAGGAAGCCGGACATCAGCAGGCCCAGACCCAGCGCCAGCCACAACGCCTGGCGGAACAGCGGCCCGATCTCGTGGCGGCGACCGGCACCGTCCAGCTGCGACACCGACGCGGTCAGCGCGATCAGCGTGCCCAGCGGCACCATCATCGGCAGCCACATCAGCGCCGTGCCCACCGTCACCGAGGCGAGCGTGCGCGTGCCGTGGTGTCCGGCAATGACGTTGTCGACGAAGCTGATCAGGCCGGTGGACACATGGCCGAGCACGAGCGGCAGGGCGAGCGTGGCGGTGGCCCGCAGTTCGCGACCGAAGCGCGGCGGGGAAGCGTGGGACATGGGAGGCGTCGGAAGCGGGCTGCGGCCGTGCAGGAAGCACTGGTACCGGGCTCCGGCAGCCCGCTATCTTAGCCGCGCCCGATCCCCACCCGTTAACGGACCGATGAACGACAGCCATCCGGCGGCCTGCCAGAACTGCGCGACGCCGCTGCAGGGCGCGTTCTGCCACGTCTGCGGCCAATCCGCGCACAACCCGGTGCGCAGCTTCGCGCACGCGGTGGAGGAAGTATTCGAGTCGTTCTGGCATCTGGACGGACGCATCTTCCGCAGCCTGCGCAGGCTGCTCTCGCCCGGCGCGCTGGCGCGCGACTACCTGGCCGGCCACCGCGCGCCCTACGTGGCGCCGATGCGCATGTTCGTGGTGCTGTGCGTGATGGCGTTCTTCGTCGGCCGCGTCGTCGACCTGGGCCTGGACATCGAACTCAACGTCAACCAGGCCGACGCCCAGGGCCAGCCGGTCGAGCTGTGGCCCGAGCTGCGGCGGGCCGCCACGATCGAGGACGTGGAACGGATCCGCGACGCTGGGATCGCCGCGCTGGAACAGGCCCGCGCGCAGACCCCGGCCGTGCTGGCCGCGGCCCACGTCGGCTACGACAAGGGCATCGCCGACCTGCGCCGCGAAGCCGACCGGCGCATCGTCGAACTGGGCGGCACGCCGTCCGCGGCGGCGCCCGCTACGACGGCTGCCGCGACGGAGACCGCACCGGCCCCTGCGGTGGACGGGGAAGAAGCCGCGCAGCACGACTGGGCCGCGCGCCAGGGGCTGCGCCTGAAGCGCAACCTCCAGCGTGCAAGCGAAGACCCCGGCCTCTACCGCGCGGCGCTGATGGGCAGCGTGCCGAGCGCGCTGTTCGTGCTGGTGCCGCTGTTCGCGCTGCTGCTGAAACTGCTCTACCTCGGCTCCGGCCGCAGCTACCTCGAGCACCTGGTGGTGGCGCTGTACAGCCACGCCTTCCTGTGCCTGGCGCTGATGGCGCAGTTCGGCCTGATCGCCGTCGCCAACCACTTCAAGCAGACGCCGGCCGGCACCACGGCCGGGGTGGTGGCCTGGCTGCTGGTGCTGTGGATGCTGGTCTACCTGCTGCTGTCGCAGAAGCGCGTGTACGGCGAAGGCTGGCTGGCGACCACGCTGCGCTTCCTGGTCGCCGGCTCGGTCTACGCCTTCGTCCTCGCCATCGCCTCCGGAGCCGTGGCGCTGTGGGCGCTGGCCAGGCTCTGAAGCCGGCCGCGCCGGGCCAGCCCTACTCGCGTTCGCGCTGCTCCAGCCAGGCGTCGCGCTGCGAAGGCGCGGTGGCCAGCAGGTCGCGGCGCAGCGCCGCGCGTTCGGCCGGCGGCGTGCGCCACGCCAGCGCGCCCAATCGAGCGCGCTGGTTGGCATCCAGCGCGCGCAGCGCGGCCAGCAGCGGCAGGCGCTCGTCCTCGGGCACGAACCCGACCAGCGGCTGCAGGGCGGCATAGTCGGCGCCCAGCCCGGGGCCGAGCAGCCAGCCGCGGCGCTCCATCGCATCCAGCGCGGCGAAACGCGCGCGCAGCCCGGCCTGTGCCGCCGGGTCCAGCGCCTGGAACTCGGCGGCGGCGGCGCGCAGCTGCGCCTGCGCCTGGGCATCGAGCTGCGACCAGGTTTCCAGGCCCGAGGCCGGATCCGGATCGGGGGGCGACGCGGGCGACTCCTCGCCCGGGCCGGCGCGCTCGCGATCCAGCCGCGAGCCGGGCATGCCGGCCGCGTACCAGGACAGCAGGGCCAGGTCGGCCACCAGCGGGTCCTCCTGCAGGGCCAGCGGCAGCGACGGCTCCCCGTCCGGCGGCGTGGCCGGGGCTTCCGGGGGCGGCAAGGGCTCCACCACGATCGGGTCGGCGTCGTGCACGCGGCCATCGTCCGGCGGCGGGGCCACCTCTTCGCTGGTCGCCAGCGGTGAGGCCAGCTTCGGCCAGAAGTACCAGGCCGCACCGGCCAGGGCGAGCAGCAGGACGACCACGCCCAGCCAGCGCAGTGGACGGCGCGGCGGGCGCGGCCCGGGCGCGGGTGCGGGCGACGCCGCTGCCGCCGGCGCGGGCTCCCCTGACGCGGGGGGCGCAAACTGCCCGGCCAGGGCCGCTTCGTGCAGTTCGCCCAGCCAGGCCAGCCGCTCCGGGGTGAGCTGGCGACCGACCTGCTGGATCGCCTCGGCCTGGCGGCGCCAGCCGGCGGCGTCGGGGGCCCCGTCTTCGTCGCGCGGGCAGGCCTCGGCCAGCGCCTGCTGGTAGCCAGCCAGGTCCAGGTCCATGGCCTCGGCCGCAGCGGCCTCGTCCAGGCCGGCGACCTGGCGCAGCAGCAGGGCGCGACGCGCGGGCAGCGGCATCCGGCCGAGGAAGCCCAGCTCTTCCGGCCAGCTGCCGCGCCCGGGTCCCGGAGGCAGGGCCAGCAGCAGCTTCCAGAACCGGCCCGGCCAGTCGCCCATCGGCATGGCCGCGGCCGGGCCGGGGAAGGCGCGGATGGCGGCGGCCAGGGCATGGCCGGCGCCACGCTCGTCGCCGTCCTGCAGCCAGAGGAATACGAAGGCGCGACGTTCGACGCCGCGCAGGAAGGCGTTCAGGGCGGCGGGCAGTTCCGTCGTCCGGGGGGAGGAGGGGTCGTGCATTGGAACTCCGTCGGGTCTGCAGGATACGGCCGCCGGTGCCTGGATGGAGTCCTTGACAGGGCCACGGAAGCTGTTCCAGCCCGCTGTTACAAGGCTTGGCGGCTGCGTGGTTGTGCACAGCGCAAATTTTCCTCCAGCAACAGGGCGGCTTCCGCCCGTGCGCCGGTACCGCCGCGGTGTTTCACGGCCAAGTGGTTGATATCAAAGGCCCTTTGGATGTGGCGTTTTTTTGACCAACCTGACTGACCCGCTTGAAATGCGGTCGTTGCGCCGTGAAGCACGACTGTCATGCACAAGCTTATCCACAGCTTGTGTGGATAAGCCGAAATCTCCAACTGTGACGGCGGTTTACACCCCCTTCATCAGGCCGGCCAGACCAATGGCCGGCAAACGGCGACCGGTCTGGGCAGGGAGCGCCTTGGCTTAGACTGCCGCGATGCCCGCCGCCCCTGTCTGCCTGCAAGTCGCCCTGCCGGTCCCGCTGCCCCGGCTGTTCGACTACCTGCCGCCGGAGGGGCTGGAGGCCACATCCGCCCTGGTCGGGCATCGGGTCCGGGTGCCGTTCGGCAACCGGGAACTGGCCGGGGTGGTGCTGGGCGCGGGCCCGGCGGAGACGGGCACCGGCCTGCGCCAGGCCATCGACCTGCCCGACCCCGAGCCCCTGTTCACCGGCGAGCTGCTCGATTCGCTGCGCTGGCTGGCCCGCTACAGCCACGCCCCGGCCGGCGAGGTCTTCGCCACCGCCCTGCCCGCCGCGTTGCGCGGGGCCGACCCGCTGCCCGACACCCATGCCTGGGCCTGGGTGCTGACCGAAGCCGGCGCGACCGGGCGCGAGGGCCTGCGCCGCAACAGCCGCCCGCAACGGCTGGCCGCACTGCTGGCCGAAGGCCCCTGCCTGGAGGACCGGCTCGACTCCACCCTGGAGGGCTGGCGCGAGGCGGCCCGGGCCCTGGCCAGGCGCGGTTACGCCGAGCGGGTCGCGGTGCCGGCGCATGCCACCGCGCCGGCGCCGCAGCCCGGACCCACGCCGAACGATGAGCAGCAGGCCGCGATCGACGTGCTGCGTGCCGCCGAGGGCTTCACCCCGGTGGTGCTGGAAGGCGTCACCGGCAGCGGCAAGACCGAGGTCTACCTGCACGCGATCGCCGACTGCCTGGCGCGCGGCCGCCAGGCGCTGGTGCTGGTGCCGGAGATCGGGCTTACCCCGCAGACCCTCGCCCGCTTCCGCGCGCGCCTGGGCGTCCCGGTGCACGCCCTGCATTCGGGGCTGAACGACAACGAGCGCGCCCGCGTCTGGGTCGCGGCCTGGCGCGGCGAAGCGCGGGTCATCGTGGGCACGCGTTCGGCGGTGTTCACCCCGCTGCCGGAAGCCGGGCTGATCGTGGTCGACGAGGAACACGACGGCAGCTACAAGCAGCAGGACGGGATCCGCTACCACGCCCGCGACTTCGCCCTGGTGCGCGGCAAGGCGCTGGGCGTGCCGGTGCTGCTGGGCAGCGCCACGCCTTCGCTGGAGACCCTGCACAACGCCCGCGCCGGCCGCTACGCGCACCTGCGCCTGCGCCAGCGCGCCGGCGACGCGCGGCCGCCGGCGGTGCGCATCCTCGACGTGCGCAAGCGCCCGCTGCAGGCCGGGCTGGCGCCGGAAGTGCTGGACATGATCGGCGCCGCGCTGCGCGACGGCGGCCAGGTACTGGTGTTCAAAAACCGCCGCGGCTACGCGCCGGTGCTGCTGTGCCACGACTGCGGCTGGAGCGCGCACTGCCCGCGCTGCAGCAGCGCGCTGCAGGGCACGCCGATGACGGTGCACGCCGGCGGCGGCAGGCTGGTGTGCCACCACTGCGGCCACCGCCAGGCGCGCCCGCCCGCATGCCCGGACTGCGCCAGCCTGGCGCTGCAGCCGCAGGGCATCGGCACCGAGCGGCTGGAGGAACTGCTGGCCGAACGGTTCGCCGACTGGCCGGTGCTGCGCATCGACCGCGGCACCACTGCGCGCCGCGACGGCCTGCAGAAGCTGCTGGCCGAGCTGGGCGAGAGGCCCGGCATCCTCGTCGGCACGCAGATCCTCGCCAAGGGCCACGACCTGCCCAACCTCACCCGCGTGGTCGTGGTCGGCGTCGATGAAGGCCTGTTCTCCTCCGACTTCCGCGCTGGCGAGAAGCTGGCCCAGCTGCTGATCCAGGTGGCAGGCCGCGCCGGCCGCGCGCGGCGTCCGGGCGAGGTGTGGTGGCAGACCCACCATCCGGAGCATCCGCTGCTGCACGGGCTGATCCGCGGCGGCTACGACAGCTTCGCCGACGAGGAGCTGGCCTTGCGCGAGGCGGCCGGCTTCCCGCCGTTCGCGCACCTGGCGTTGCTGCGCGCCGAAGCGCAGCAGGCCGACGCCGCCGGCGCGTTCCTGCTCGCGGCGAAATCGCTGCTGCGCAATGCGTCCGGCGCCGATGCCACGCTGGAACTGCACGGCCCGATCACCGCACCGATGGCGCGGCGCGCCGGCCTGTACCGGATGCAGCTGCTGCTGTCGGCATCGGCGCGCCGCGCGCTGCATGCCTCCCTGGACGCGGCGCTGCCGGCGATCCACGCCCTGCCCGAAGCGCGGCGCACGCGCTGGTCGCTCGACATCGACCCCGTCGACCTCTACTAGCCCCGTAGCCCGGATAAGCGAAGCGCATCCGGGAAACCCGCCGGGACGCAGCCGTCAGCCCTCGCGGCAAGCCGGACCTCAACCTGCCTTCTTCCTCGCCGCCCGCTTGCGCGGCCGGTCGCGCACCCAGATGGTCTTGTCGTCCTGCTTCACCTCGAACAGGCCGCTGTCCTTCACCAGGTCGCTGAGCTTGCGGTAACCGTAGTTGCGGGGGTCGAACGAGGCCTGGTTGCTGATCTGGCTGCCGACCACGTCCAGCCGGGTCCAGCCGTCGTCGCCGCTGCCGGCCTCCACCGCGCTGCGCAGCATCTGCACCAGGCGCGTATCGCTGCGCAGGTCGCGCGCGTCCTTCGGCGCGGCCGCCTCGGCCTTGCCATCGGCCTCCGGCACGCCCAGCGCCTCCAGGTAGGTGAATTTCGAGCAGGCGTTGACGAACGGCGAAGGCGTCTTCTTCTCGCCGAAGCCGTACACCTTCACCCCGTCGGTGAGCAGGCGCATCACCAGCGGGGTAAAGTCGGCGTCGCTGGAGACGATGGCGAAGCCGTCGAGGTTGCGCGCGTACAGCAGGTCCATCGCGTCGATCACCATCGCCATGTCCGAGGCGTTCTTGCCGGTGGAGTAGGCGAACTGCTGGATCGGGCGGATGGCGTACTCGTGCAGCACCGCCTCCCAGCTCTTCAGGTGCGGGCTCTTCCAGTTGCCATAGGCGCGGCGCACGTTGGCCACGCCGTAGCGCGCCACTTCCGCAAGCACCACGTCGATCTTCGCCGCCGGCGCGTTGTCCGCGTCGATCAGCAGGGCGATGCGCTTTTCCGGTTCGGCCATGGGACACCGTATGCAATGGGATGGCGGCAGTCTGGCACAGCGGCGTAGCGGCGGCGGCAAGACGCGGCCCGCGCCATCCCCCGCCGCCGTCATGCCATCATCCAGCCATGGTAGCGACCCTCGAACTCACGCCCGCCCGGCGCCTGCGCAGCATCCTCAGCGGCTCGGTCGGCAACCTGGTGGAGTGGTACGACTGGTACGTCTACGCCGCGTTTTCGCTGTACTTCGCCGAGGTGTTCTTCCCCGGCGGCGACCGCACCAGCCAGCTGCTGAAGACCGCGGCGATCTTCGCGGTCGGTTTCCTGATGCGCCCGCTCGGCGGCTGGCTGCTGGGCCGCCATGCCGACCGCCATGGGCGCAAGGCGGCGCTGCTGCTGTCGGTGTGGATGATGTGCAGCGGTTCGCTGCTGATCGCGCTGACGCCCGGCTACGCCAGCATCGGCATCGCCGCGCCGGTGCTGCTGGTGCTGGCGCGCCTGCTGCAGGGCCTCTCGGTGGGCGGTGAATACGGCACCTCGGCCACCTACCTCAGCGAGATGGCCAGCCGCGGGCATCGGGGCTTCTGGTCCAGCTTCCAGTACGTGACCCTGGTGCTGGGCCACCTGCTGGCGCTGGGCGTACTGCTGTCGCTGCAGGCGCTGCTCGAGCCGGAGCAGCTGCGCGCCTGGGGCTGGCGGATCCCGTTCGCGATCGGCGCGCTGGCCGCGCTGGTGGCGCTGTGGCTGCGGCGGACCATGCTGGAGACCGAGTCCTTCGTGCGCAGCGAGGCCGACGACTCGCCGGCGCACCAGCGCAGGCAGGGCACGCTGCGCGCGCTGCTGCGGCATCCACGCGCGGTGCTCACCGTGGTCGGCCTGACCATGGGCGGCACCCTGGCGTTCTATACCTACACGACGTACGTGCACAAGTTCCTGGTCAACAGTGCCGGGCTGTCGACCGAGGCCGCGGCCCGGGTGAACGCGTCGACGCTGTTCATCTACATGCTGCTGCAGCCGGTGGTCGGCGCGCTGTCGGACCGCATCGGCCGGCGCCCGGTGCTGGTCGCCTTCGGCGTGCTGGGCACGCTGTTCACCGTGCCGATCATGATGCGGTTGCAGACCGTGCAAGGCGCCGGCGAGGCGTTCTGGCTGGTGCTGGCGGCGCTGGTGATCGTCACCGGCTATACCTCGATCAACGCGGTGGTGAAGGCCGAACTGTTCCCGGTGGAAGTACGTGCGCTGGGCGTAGGCCTGCCCTACGCGCTGACCGTGGCCATCTTCGGCGGCAGCGCCGAGTACGTGGCGCTGTGGTTCAAGCACCACGGCATCGAGAGCGGCTTCTACTGGTACGTCACCGCCTGTATCGCAGGCTCGCTGGTGGTCTACCTGCTGATGCCGGACACGCGCACGCATTCGCGGATCGACCACGACCCCCACTGACCCGACGAGGACGCCCATGCCGGCCGCACGCCCCGAAGTCCCGCACGTGGTGGTGGTCGGCGGCGGCTTTGCCGGGTTGTGGGCGATCCGCGCGCTGGCAAATGCACCGGTGCGCATCACCGTGGTCGACCGCAGCAACCACCACCTGTTCCAGCCGCTGCTGTACCAGGTCGCCACCGCGGGGCTGTCGGCGCCGGACATCGCCGCGCCGCTGCGCTACATCCTGCGCCGGCAGGCCAACGCCGAAGTGCGGCTGGCGGAAGTGGCCGCGGTCGATCCGGCCGCACGCACGGTGAAGCTGGACGATGGTGCAGAGCTTGCGTTCGACTACCTGCTGCTGGCCACCGGCGCGACCCACGCCTACTTCGGCCACGACGAATGGGCCGTGCATGCGCCGGGGCTGAAGTCGCTGGACGATGCGCTGGAGCTGCGCCGCAAGCTGCTGCTGGCGTTCGAACGCGCCGAGGCCTGCGAGGATCCGGTCGAGCGCGCGGCGTGGCTGGACTTCGCCATCGTCGGCGGCGGCCCGACCGGCGTCGAACTGGCCGGCACCCTCGCCGAGATCGCCCGCCACACCCTGCGCGACCAGTTCCGCCACATCGATCCGGCCAGCGCGCGCGTGCGCCTGCTCGAGGCCGGCCCGCGGGTACTGGCCTCGTTCCCGGAGGATCTTTCGGAGAAGGCGCGGCGGCAACTGGAGAAGCTGGGCGTGGAGGTGCGCACCGGCGTGCCGGTCACCGCGATCGATGCGGGTGGCTACCGCCTTGGCGACGAGTACGTGCGCTCGCGCACCATCGTCTGGGCCGCAGGCGTGGCCGCTTCGCCGCTGGCACGCTCGCTGGGCGTGCCGCTGGACCGCGCCGGGCGCGTGCCGGTGGAACCGGACCTGTCGGTGCCCGGGTACCCGCACGTGTTCGTCGCCGGCGACCTCGCCGCGGTGTCGCGGCCGGACGGCACGCCGGTGCCGGGCGTGGCGCCGGCCGCCAAGCAGATGGGCCGGCACGTCGCCACCGCGATGCGCGCGCGGCTGCGCGGCGTGCCTGCGCCGGCGTTCCGTTACCGCGACTTCGGCAACCTGGCCACCATCGGCCGCATGGCCGCGGTCGTGGACCTGCACGGCTTCAAGCTGTCGGGCGTGCTGGCCTGGTGGTTCTGGCTGGCCGCGCACGTGTTCTTCCTGATCGGCTTCCGCAACCGCCTGTCGGTGCTGCTCAACTGGGCGTGGGCGTACTGGAGCTACCAGCGCGGCGCGCGGATCATCCTCGGCCGCGACCGGGACGACGCGCCGCCGCGTTGAGCGCCGCTCAGGCGCGGTCTTCCGGCAGCCGCGCCGCCGGCAGGTGCCAGCCATGGCGGATCGCCATGTAACGCAGGCCGAAGCAGACCAGCGCCCCGAGCGCCATCGCCGGCGTGCGTGGCAGCGCGAACACGTCGGCCAGCGCGACCACGCCGCCACCGGCCAGCGCCGCCACCGCGTACAGCTCGGCCTGCAGCACCACCGGCGTGCGCGCCACCAGCACGTCGCGGGCGACGCCGCCGCCGATGCCGCTGAGCATGCCCAGCAGGGTCGCGGCGAACGGCGACAGGCCGAAGTCCAGCGCCTTGCCCGTGCCCAGCACCGCGAACAGCGCCAGGCCGGCGCCGTCGAAGATCTGCACCGGGTTGCGCATGCGCTCGATCGCCTCGTGGCGGTAGAAGGTCACTACGCCGGCGAGCATCGCCGTGGCCAGGTAGCGCCAGTCGGCCAGCGCCGCCGGCGGCTGCGCGCCGATCAGCACGTCGCGCGCCAGCCCCCCGGATACGGCCGCCGCGCACGACAGCACCAGCACGCCGAAGAAGTCGAGCCGGTAGCGCACCGCCAGCGTCCCGCCGCTGAGCGCGAAGACGAAGGTGCCGATCAGGTCGAACAGCAGCAGGAGCAGGCT
Source organism: Pseudoxanthomonas sp. J35 (assembly GCF_000513995.1). Taxonomy (GTDB): domain Bacteria; phylum Pseudomonadota; class Gammaproteobacteria; order Xanthomonadales; family Xanthomonadaceae; genus Pseudoxanthomonas. The sequence goes on along the minus strand of NZ_AZVB01000003.1, from coordinate 128,733 downwards.
CACGGCAGGTCGGACTCCAGGGTCGGGGGCAAGCCTCGCAGCGATGCGCCCGGCTGTCATGGCGCGCCGCGGCGCGCCTGGTGGGCGAGCGCGACGCGTCCGGTTCGCACAAACAAAACGGCCCGGGAGGTCCCGGGCCGTCGGTGTCGCACTGCAGCGGCGATCAGGCCGCCAGCAGCGCGCGCATCTTCTTCATGGCATTCGCCTCGATCTGGCGGATGCGTTCGGCGGACACGCCGTACTCGTCGGCCAGCTCCTGCAGGGTCACCTTGCTGTCGGCATCCAGCCAGCGGCGGGCGACGATGTCGCGCGAACGCGCATCCAGGCTGGCGAGGCCTTCGCGGAGCAGCTCCAGCTGGTGGTCCTCGCTGTCGGCACGCTCGTAGGCCAGCGACGGGTCCTCGTCATGCGAGACCAGGTAGGCCGACGGCGCCGGTGGCGCGTGGTCGTCGTCCTCGTCGGCCGGCGCATCGAAGCCGATGTCGCGGCCGGACAGGCGCGCTTCCATCTCCAGCACTTCGCGCTCGGAAACGTTGAGGTCCCTGGCCACCGCGCTGACTTCCGCGGCGTTCATCCAGCCGAGGCGGGTCTTGGCCTTGCGCAGGTTGAAGAACAGCTTGCGCTGGGCCTTGGTCGTGGCGACCTTGACGATGCGCCAGTTCTTCAGGATGAACTCGTGTATCTCCGCGCGGATCCAGTGCACGGCGAAGCTGACCAGGCGCACGCCCAGGTCCGGGTCGAAGCGCTTGACCGCCTTCATCAGGCCGATGTTGCCTTCCTGGATCAGGTCGCCCAGCTGCAGGCCGTAGCCGCTGTAGCCCCGGGCCACGTGCACGACGAAGCGCAGGTGCGAGTGCACCAGTTCGCGGGCCGCGTCCAGGTCCTCATGGTCCCGGTAGCGGCGGGCCAGGTCCTGCTCGGCCTCGACGCTGAGCACCGGGATCTGGTGGACGGCGTTGATGTAGGCCTCCAGCGACCCCAGCGGGCTGGGAATCGGCAGGTTGTTGGCCACCAGGCTGGTATTGGAACGGGTCTGGGTCATGGCATCCATCTTAGCAATCGGGTGGTTGGACTGCTAACACCGGGAATGGTTCCCTGCATTGCATCCATGCAACGTCCCAGGCCGCAGGGAGACCATTCAAGATCAATAGGTTACCTTGCGAATTCTGAACGGCGACGGGCGCAGCCAGAGCCATGGTGCGCCGCCGTCCGTCAATCCCATGTGAGGTCGTCCGGCAGGGGTTTCAAGGGCCCCTGCCATAAGTCCGGGGTGGCCTCAGTCCGGCCGGTCCGGCAGGTCGAAGACCAGGACCTCGGCCTCCTTGCCGGCCTCGATCCGGACCTCCGGCTCGTCCCGGTATAGCAGGGCGTCGCCGGCGGCCAGCGGCCGGCCGTTGACCGTGGCGCGGCCGCGGACCAGGTGGACGTAGCCGAGCCGGCCCGGGGCCAGGGCCAGCCGGCCCTCCTCGGTCCCGTCGAACAGCCCGGCGTACATCCGCGCGTCCTGGTGGATGCGCAGCGAGCCGTCGGCCGCGTCCGGGCTGACCAGCAGGCGCAGCCGGCCGCGCTTTTCCGCGTCGTCGAAGCGCTTCTGCTCGTAGCCGGGGGCGATCCCGCTGCGCTCCGGCAGGATCCAGATCTGCAGGAAGTGGGTCGTGCCCTCGTGGTCGTGGTTGAACTCCGAGTGGGTGATGCCGGTGCCGGCGCTCATCCGCTGCACCTCGCCCGGCAGGATCCGCTCCACGTTGCCCATCGAGTCCTTGTGGGCCAGCGCGCCCTGCAGGACGTAGCTGATGATTTCCATGTCGCGGTGGCCGTGGGTGCCGAAGCCCTGCCCGGCGGCGACGCGGTCCTCGTTGATCACCCGCAGCGGTCCCCAATGCACGTGCTCGGGATCGAAATAGCCGGCGAAGGAGAAGCTGTGCCAGGAATCCAGCCAGCCGTGGTTGGCGTGGCCGCGCTCGGCGGCCGGTCGCAGGGTGATCACAGGGCACCTCGGGGGGTCAGGGTGGAAATGCGGCGGTCGTGGCGCCAGGCGTCGATGCTGAAGGCGCCGGCGCCGTTGGCGGCCAGCATCAGGAAGCCGCCGGCCAGGGCCACGTTCTTCATCAGGTGGATGAACTGGTTCGGGTCGGCGAAGTGGGTATGGAACAGCAGTCCGGTGGCCAGCGAGAACGCGCCCAGGGCCAGCGAGGCGCTGCGGGTGAAGATGCCGGCGAGCACCGCCAGCCCCCCGCCGATTTCCAGGGCGATCACCAGCGGCAGCAGCGCGCCCGGCACGCCCATGTTTTCCATGTACTGCTGGGTACCGGCATAGGCGGCCAGCTTGCCCCAGCCGGAAACGATGAAGATCAGCGACAGGCCGATGCGGCCCAGCAATGCGTAGAGATGGTTCATGTCGGCCTCGATGCGCGGGGCGGATCCGGCGGCGTGCGGATCGGGGGCGCCCTGCGATTGGCCGACAGGATGATTGCATTCACGAATGAAATAAAGACCAGTAGGATCTACTGATCGTTTCATTGATATCAACAAAACCCCGGCCGGCACCCCGGCCGTTCTGCGTCGCGGCTCGCGGCCCTCAGTCCGCGCGGAGCAATACCTCGACCTCCGCCCGCGGCGGCAGCGACCAGTCGATGGGCGCCTGGCCCCGCCGGACCAGGTACTCGTTGGTCGCCGCGAAGTGCCCGCAGCCGAAGAACCCGCGGTGCGCCGACAGCGGCGACGGATGCGGCGCCTTCAGCACCTTGTGGCGGCGCGGATCGATGACCTTGCCCTTGGCCTGGGCGTAGCTGCCCCACAGCAGGAACACCAGGCCCTCGCGCTCCCGCGCCAGGGTCTCGATGGCATGGTCGGTGAAGCCCTCCCAGCCCTTGCCCTGGTGCGCGCCGGCACGGCCCTCCTCCACGCTCAGCACGGCGTTGAGCAGCAGCACCCCGCGCCGCGCCCATGGCAGCAGGCAGCCGTGGTCGGGCCGTTCGATCCCCAGTTCCTGGCGGATCTCCTTGAAGATGTTGTCCAGCGACGGCGGCACCGCCACGCCCGGCAGCACCGAGAAGCACAGCCCGTGCGCCTGGCCCGGGCCGTGGTACGGATCCTGGCCGAGGATGACGACCTTGACCTGGTCGAACGGCGTGGCGTCGAACGCGGCGAACAGCTGCGGTCCGGGCGGATAGACCCGCGCCCCGGCCGCCTTGCGCTGGCGCAGGAACTCCGACAGCGCGCGCATGTCCGGGCGCAGCAGCCAGTCGCCGATGCGGTCCTTCCACGACGGCTCCAGCCGGATCGCCGCGCGCGCGGCCGCGTCGTCCACGGAAACGGGGACGTCGCTCATCGAGCGGACCGCGGGTACTGCATGGGCATGGGTCAGCGGCGCTCCAGCCGGGCCACGCGCAGCTGGAACAGCACCTTGGTGACCAGCAGGCGTTCCTCGATCGGCTTCTGCACCAGGTCGTTGGCGCCGGACTTGAGCAGCCCGGACTGGTTGTGGCGGTTGCCGTCGCCGGTCATCACCAGCACCGGCAGGCGGCGCTTGCCGTAGGCGAAGTCGACGCGGATGCGCTCGACCACGTCGCGCCCGCTCAGTTCGCCCTTGAGGGTGACGTCGGTGAGCACCAGGTCGATGCGTTCGGGGATGCGGCCCAGCGACTCGGCGGTCAGCAGCGCGAAGGCCTCCTCGGCGGTGAGCACGTGGATGACCTTGAGCTGCTGGCGCTCGAGCATGCGCTTGGTCGCCTCGGCCACCACCCGGCTGTCCTCGATGTACAGCACGGTGGCGCCTTCGATCGGCTGCGGCTGCACGTAGCCGCGGATGAACTCGGCCAGCGCGTCGTGGCCCAGCGACTTGTCGAAGTAGTCGGTGACGAACTCGGTGAAGCGGCGCTCGATCAGGTGCTGCTGCGCGTCGCCGGACACGACGATCACCGGCACGTAGGCCTGCCCCGCGGCCTCGCGCACGCTGCGGGCCAGCTCCAGGCCGTCGCCGTCGGGCAACGCCAGCGCGGTGGTGACCAGGTCGACCGCACCGGCCTCCAGCGCCGCGCGCGCCTCGGCGACGCTGGCACAGCCGACCACCTCCACGCCCGGGAGCGCGCGCTGCAGCACGTCGCCGATCAGCTTGCGGACCAGCTTCGAGCCGTCGGCCACCATCACCCGCGGCGCATCGCTGATCAGGTGCTTGAGCTCTCGGACTGCCATCAGGTCTCCGTGGGCCGGGTCTGCCGGAGGAAATGCCCAGTGACCGCCCAAGCCCCCAGCCACCCCAGCAGGACGGTCCCAACCAATACCATCGACCCGTGCAGGACATCCAGCCCCTTGAGCGAGAACTGGCTCCCGTAGCTGGCAGTGAGGGTGGCCAGCGGCTGGTCCAGGGCGGCGCCCGCCCCCGCCAGCAGGGCCAGGGCCAGCAGCCCCGCGCCCAGGCCGTACCAGACCCCGAGGTACAGGAACGGCCGGCGGATGAAGCCGTCGCTGGCGCCCAGCAGCTGCAGCACGCCGATTTCCTCGCGCCGCGCCTGGATGTCCAGGCGCACGGTGTTGCCGACCACCAGCAGCGCGCCCAGCCCCAGCAGCAGCGACAGCACCAGGACCACGCGCTGGCCGAACGCCAGCCAGGCATCCAGGCGCCGGCGCCAGACCGCGTCGTGCTGGACCAGGTCGGCTTCCGGCAGCGCCTCCAGCGCCTGGGCCAGGCGCGCATCGGCGGCGCTGTCGCCGGCGGCCGGGGTCACCACCAGCAGGCTCGGCAGCGGATTGCCGCCGAGCACGTCCAGCGCATCGCCCAGCCCGCTGCTGCGGCGGAATTCCTCCAGCGCCTGCTCCGGGGTTCGCAGCTCCACCGCGGCCACATCGCCGCGCGCGCGCAGCGTGTCGGCCAGCTTCGCCGCGCCCTTCGCGTCCACGTCCACCTTCAGGAACAGGTTGATCTCGCGCGACTCCTGCACGCTGCCGGCGAAGTGGCGCAGGTTGTCCATCACGATCGACAGGCCCAGCGGCAGCGCCAGGGCCAGCCCCATCACCGCCACTGTCAGCAGCGTCGCCCACGGCTTGCGCAGCGCGCGGCCGAGGCTGAAGGCCAGGCTGTGCACGTGCTGGTCGAACCACACGCGCAGCCGCGACGGGGATGCGGGAGCGGCGCCGTTGCCGCGGGCGGGCCTGGTCGCGGCGTTCATTCGGCCAGGTCCTGCGGGGAGATGTCGTCGACCAGGCGACCGTGGTCCAGCACCAGCACGCGCTTGCGCATGCGCTTGAGCAGCGGCAGGTCGTGGCTGACCACCAGCACGCTGGTGCCGCGCTCGGGCAGGCCGGCGAACAGTTCCATGATCTCGGCCGACAGGGTCGGGTCGAGGTTGCCGGTGGGTTCGTCGGCCACCAGCAGGCGCGGCTCGGCGATGATCGCGCGGGCAATGCCCACGCGCTGCTGTTCGCCGGCCGACAGCTGCGAGGGCAGCGCCTTCTCGCGGTGGCCCAGGCCCATGCGCTCGAGCACCGAACGCACCCGCTTGCCGATCTCGGCGCGACGCGTGCCGCGCAGGATCAGCGGCAGGGCCACGTTCTCGCCGATCGTGCGGTCGGTCAGCAGGCGGTGGTCCTGGTAGACCACCCCGACCTCGCGGCGGTGCATCGCCACCTTGCCGCCGCGCACGCGCTGCAGGTTGCGCTCGCCGAACAGCACGGTGCCGCGGCTGGGCCGCTCGGCCAGGTGGATGAGCTTGAGCAGCGTGCTCTTGCCCGCGCCCGAGTGCCCGGTGACGAACAGCATCTCGCCCTCGTCGACCTCGAAACTCACGTCCACCAGCGCCTGGTGGCCGCCGGGGTACTGTTTGCTGACGCTCTCGAATCGCAGCACGCTCATGCGGCGATTATGCAGGTCGGCGGGTCCCCGTCGACAGGGCAGCACCCGACCTTCCGGCCAGCGACCACCCCTGCTCCCCGACCCGCATCCGTCGGGAGAGTCCCCGCCCCGCTCCCGACGCCCCGAAGGCGCCACGCCCGCCGCGCCGTAGAGTCGGGCCCGCCCGACTCCCCGCTGGATGTCCCGGCGTGCGCGAAAAGCAGCGGGGCAAGTCCCGCTCTACATGGCTCCTCTCCCGCCGGGAGAGTGGTTGGGGAGAGGTAGGTGTGCCAGCGCCGTCGGGATCCCCACCCTTTCCCCTGCCCAGCTCCGCGTCCCGGCGCGCAAACATGCCGCCCCACCCCGGAGGAAGAGGGGAGAAACGAACGAAGCCACGACCGGAACGCGCCCGAAGACGCGGCAGCGTGGGGGTATGGCGCAAGCAGGCCATGGATGGCCTGCGTTCGCGCGTTGGAGCCAAGGATGGCGGAACCGCGCGATGCGCCATACCCCCGCGCTGCCGCGGCTCCCTCCGAAGCTCGCCCACGCTGATGCGGTTGCCTTTGCGGTTGCCTTTGCCTTTGCCTTTGTCGTCATCAAGATGGCGGAACGGCAAGGGCGGCAAGACAGCCACAAGCCGGACGCAAAGGTCCGGCAAACCCCGCAGCGTCAGCCGCCGACCAGCGAACGCAGCTTGCGGCCGATGCGGCCCAGCAGCGACTCGCGCTTTGTGTCCTTGGCCGGGGCGGGCGCCTGGGCCGACGCCTGGCCGCGCACCGACGGCGCCGACTGGCGGATCGCCGGCACCGCGGACGGATTGGACTGGTCGCCGGCCGGCACTGTGCCGTCCACCGGCTTGCCGCGACGACGACGCCGGCGCTTGCGCGGCGCGCGCTCGCCCTCGCCCACCGCCGGAACAGCACCGGCCTCGGCAGCCGGCGGCTGCGGACGCGGCGCGCGTTCCGGCGCGGCCGCCTGGGCCTCGCCACCGGCGACGGTCGCGCCCTCGCCCTGCGGCTTGCGGCGCGGACGGCGCTCGCCCTCGCGACGTTCGCCGCTGCCACTGCGGCCACCCCTGCGGCCGCCGCGCGAACGGCCGCCACCACGACGCTCCTCCTCGGCGGCACGCTGCTCGCGCGCCTCGCGGAAGATCTGGCCGATGCTCTCGCCGTCGTCTTCCTCGCCCCCGGCCACTTCCGGCTTCGGACGCTCCGGGCGCGGCAGCGCGGTCAGCAGCTCCGCGGTGACCGGCTCGGACGGGATCTTCTGCTCGATGTAGGCCTCGATGTCCGGCAGCGACATCGCATAGCGCTCGCAGGCGAAGCTGATCGCGTCGCCCTCCTCGCCGAGGCGGGCGGTACGGCCGATGCGGTGGACGTAGTCCTCCGCGTCGAACGGCAGGTCGTAGTTGTAGACGTACTTCACGCCGTCGATGTGCAGGCCGCGGGCGGCCACGTCGGTGGCCACCAGGATCTCCAGCTGGCCGGCCTGGAACTTCTTCAGCAGCGACTCGCGCTTCTTCTGCGGCACGTCGCCGGACAGCACGCCGACGCGGTAGCCGGCCTTCTCCAGCGCCCGCGCCACCCGCTCCACGAAGGCCTTGGTGTTGACGAAGATCATCGTGCGCGCGCCTTCGCTGCGCGACAGCAGGCCCAGCAGCAGCGGCAGCTTCTCCTCGTCGGCCGGGTAGTACAGCTTCTGGCGCACGCGCGCGGCGGTGACCGTCTCGGCCTCCACCACCAGCTTCTCCGGCTCGTTCATGTGCTCGTAGGCCAGCTCCAGCACGCGGTGGCTGAGGGTGGCCGAGAACAGCAGGGTCTGGCGGGTGGTGCGCTCCGGCATGCGCCGCAGCAGGAAGCGGATGTCCTTGATGAAGCCCAGGTCGAACATGCGGTCGGCCTCGTCCAGCACGCAGACCTCGCAGGCGTGCAGGGACACGACCTTGTGCTGCTTGACGTAGTCGATCAGGCGACCGGGGGTGGCGATGATCACGTCGGCCCCCTTCTGCAGCAGCTCGCGCTGCTTGTCGTAGTCCACGCCGCCGTAGACCAGGGCGAACTTCAGGCCCAGGTCGGAGGCGAACTTCATCGCGTCCTTGTGGATCTGGATGGCCAGTTCGCGGGTCGGGGCCAGGATCAGCGCGCGCGGGTCCTCGACCTTGCGGTCGGCCAGGGCCGGGCGGGTCAGCAGGCGGTTGATCACCGCCACCAGGAAGGCCAGGGTCTTGCCGGTGCCGGTCTGGGCCTGGCCGGCGACATCGCGCCCGGCAAGCGCCACCGGCAGGGTCATGGCCTGGATCGGGGTGCAGCGGGTGAAGCCCGCCGCCTCCAGGCCGGCGAGCAGCGCCGGGTGCAGGTCGAACGAGGAAAAAGCTACATCGGTCAGCGGTTTGTCGCTCATCATCCAGTCTTCATGAGGCCCGTCGCAGCGTGTGGCGGTGGGCGGCTTGCATCGGTTTCCGGCGCGCCGCACACTGCGGGCCGTCGTCGGATCGCGCGGCCGTCGGGGGGACGGTAGCCCCCTTGACTTCTCCGCGAAACGCCCCAGTTTACCCCAAAGGCGCCGCCGGCCCCGTTTCCGCCGGCGCCGGCAATCACGGAGATACAAAGTGAACGACAAGGTGATGCACGTCGGCGATGCCGATTTCGACAGCGCCGTGCTGCAGTCCCAGGAACCGGTTCTCGTCGATTTCTGGGCCGAATGGTGCGGCCCCTGCAAGATGATCTCGCCCATCGTGGACGAGCTGGCCGAGGCCTATGAAGGCCGGGTGAAGGTGGCCAAGGTCAATATCGACCAGAACCGCGCGACCGCGATCCGCTACCATGTGCGCTCGATCCCGATGCTGCTGCTGTTCAAGGACGGCCAGATCCAGGCCACCCAGGTCGGTGCCGTCGGCAAGGGCCAGCTGACCCAGATGATCGACCGTACCCTCGGCGCCGCCGCCTGAGGAATAAGCCCTGCGGGACGGCCGGGGAGGCCGTCCCGACAGCGCCTGAACCGCTTGCGTGGCCCGCTTGCCGGCCAGCCGGAGGCGGTGTTAGTGTCAGTGCAGCCGGCCGCAGATCCGTGGCCGCGTCCTGTCCGCGGACCACTCCGCCGGGCCCATCCCACCAGGATCCCAAACGCCCGCACCGGGCGCTCGCACCTACCAGCGAGGAATCGCAATCTTGTCCGAGAACACCCTGCCTGAAGCGCCCGGGAGCGAAGACGCACCCGCCGAGAAGCGTGCGCGCAAGCGCGTGAGCAAGACCGCCGACACCGGCGGCGAAGCGGCCGCCCCGGCCGCGCCCGCTGCTCCGCCCGCGCCTCCCGCACAGGCCCCCGCCCCGGTCCAGTCCGGCGGCGACAACGCTTCCAGCAACAACGCCCCGGCCGCCGAAGGCGCCGCCCCGCAGCAGCCTGGCGCCAGTGCCGGCGGCCAGCCGCAGGGCGGTGGCGAAGGTGGCGACCGCGACCCGCGCGAGGGCGGCGGCCGCAACCGCCGCGACCGCTTCCGCAACCGCCGCGACCGCCAGCGCGAACGCTTCCGCGACGACGGCGGCATGCAGGACGACAACGGCAACAACCAGATGCAGCAGCCGCCGCGGCCGCATCCGAGCGTGCCGGAAGGCTTCCCGCAGTACTCGCTGGGCGACCTCAAGCGCATGCCCGCGCACAAGCTGCTGGAGATCGCCGAGCAGCTGAACATCCACGAAGGCGTGGCCCGCGCCCGCAAGCAGGACGTGATCTTCGCCCTGCTGAAGGTGCTGACCCGCCACGGCGAGGGCGTGCAGGCCGACGGCGTGCTGGAGATCCTGCCGGACGGCTTCGGCTTCCTGCGCGCGGCCGAGGCCAGCTACCTGGCCGGCCCGGACGACACCTACATCTCGCCCAGCCAGATCCGCCGCTTCAACCTGCGCACCGGCGACCACCTGTCCGGCCGCATCCGCTGGCCGAAGGACGGCGAGCGCTACTTCGCCCTGGCCGTGGTCGACACCATCAACGGCGAGCCGCTGGAAGCGTCGAAGAACAAGGTCCTGTTCGAGAACCTGACCCCGCTGTTCCCGCGCAAGCGCTTCCGCCTGGAGCGCGGCGACGGTTCGACCGAGGACATCACCGGCCGCATCCTCGACCTGATGGCCCCGCAGGGCAAGGGCCAGCGCTCGCTGATCGTCTCCCAGCCGAAGGCCGGCAAGACGATGATGATGCAGCAGATCGCCACCGCGATCACGACCAACCACCCGGACGTGCACCTGATCGTGCTGCTGATCGACGAGCGTCCGGAGGAAGTGACCGAGATGCAGCGCACCGTGCGCGGCGAGGTCATCTCCTCGACCTTCGACGAGCCGGCCGCGCGCCACGTGCAGGTCGCCGAGATGGTGATCGAGCGGGCCAAGCGCCTGGTCGAGCACAAGAAGGACGTGGTGATCCTGCTCGACTCGATCACCCGCCTGGCGCGCGCCTACAACAACGTGGTGCCGTCCTCGGGCAAGGTCCTGACCGGCGGCGTCGACGCCAACGCCCTGCACCGCCCGAAGCGTTTCTTCGGCGCGGCGCGCAACGTCGAGGAAGGCGGCTCGCTCACCATCATTGCGACTGCGCTGATCGACACCGGCAGCAAGATGGACGAGGTGATCTACGAGGAGTTCAAGGGCACCGGCAACTCCGAGGTGCACCTGAGCCGCCGCATCGCCGAGAAGCGCGTGTTCCCGGCCATCGACATCAACCGCTCCGGCACCCGCCGCGAGGACCTGCTGATCGAGCCGGAACTGCTGCAGAAGATCTGGATCCTGCGCAAGCTCCTGCACCCGATGGACGAGATCGGCGCGATGGAGTTCCTGCTGGACAAGATGAAGAACACCAAGTCCAACGACGAGTTCTTCAGCTCGATGAAGCGGTAATCCATCGGAAATAGCTTGAAAGCAGGGCCTTCGGACAACCGGAGGCCCTGTTCGTATCGGGATAGTGATGAGCCGGGATTGGCGGTCTGACCACCGGGTTTGACCACCAACCTTGACCACCAGACAGCTCAAGGACCCCTTGACCGCGAGGACAGGGGATTGGGCAAGAGACATTACCTACAGCAGCTGGGCCAGTCTTGGTACATCCGTATCAAGGTACCTGCCGCGCTACGCGGCAGGGTCGGGAACACGCACATCCGACGCGCCCTGCATACCCGCGACCTTGACGAAGCGAACCGCCGGAAGTGGCTGGCCCTCGCCCAAGTCCGCGCCTATCTCGATTCGCTTGAGAGCGGAACACCCACCCTCCTCTCCCTTCGCCGCCGACGCGGCCGGCAAGGACCGGGATTCCGCCGCCGCGGACGACGCAGCCGGGCCGCCGCCGAACCCGGAACGCTGAGCGCGGCGGTGCCGCGCCGGCCGCGGTCGGGCGGTCAGCCGCGCGGTTCGCGCAGGAAGCGCGCCATCGATACCCCGGTCTGCGCCGGGGCGAACTCGCCGGCCACGTCGACGAAGCCGCGCATCACCGCGATCTCGCGCGGGCTGCGGTTGAGCGTGTCGCGCAGGTCCGGGTCGGCGCCGGCGCGCAGCAGGCGCTGGACCACGCCGCGCAGGCCGTGCAGCGCAGCCAGGTGCAACGGACCGAAGCCGCGCGGATCCTGCGACTCCAGCGACACGCCCTCTTCCAGCAGCCGTTCCAGGCCGGCCAGGACCACGCCCTCGTCGCAGGCGCTGCCCGGCTCGGCGCGCGCACCCAGCAGCAGCAGCAGCGGGGTGACGCCGCCGGCGGCCGGCATGTCCGGCTCGGCGCCGGCCAGCAGCAGGGTGTCGAACAGCGCCAGCAGGCGCGCGCGGTCGCGGCCGGTGAAGCCGTACAGCGCGGCGCAATGCAGCGGCGCCAGGCCCTGGCCGTCGCCGGCGTCGATGTCCGCGCCGGCGGTGAGCAGGCGCGCGGCGATGTCCGGCAGGCCCAGCGCCGAGGCCAGCATCAGCACGGTGACGCCGCCGGGCAGGCGGTGTTCGAGGTCGGCGCCGGCGTCCAGCAGCGCGTTGACGATCGCGGTCTGGCGCATGCTCACCGCCGCCGACAGCGGGGTCGCGCCGCTGTTGGCCGCGTGCTGCGGATTGGCGCCGCGGGCCAGCAGCAGGTCCACCGCCGCCGCGTGGCCGCCGCCGGCGGCGCGCAACAGGCCGGTGCAGCCCTGCGAATCGACCGCGTCGACCGGGAAGCCGAGTTCGAGCAGGCGGCGCACCGCGTCGGCGTCGCCGGCCATCGCCGCGGCGACCACGTCTGCGGCGCGCAGCGGGCGCTTCGGCAGCGGCCAGCCGCGCCAGTCGAGCCAGTCGGCCAGGTCGCGGCGGCCGCTGGCCAGGGCCACGCCCAGCGGGGTCTGGCCGTCGGCGGCGCGCGCGTCGGGCGAAGCGCCCTGCGCGACCAGGCGCTTGAGCGCCGATTCGCGGCCCAGCGCCGCGGCCAGGTGCAGCGCGGTCATGCCGTGGCCGTCGCGGGCCTCGCGGTCCACGCCGGCGTCCAGCAGCGCATCGAGCAGGCACAGCCAGCCCAGCCGCACCGCCAGCGACAGCGGCGGATCGCCCGCCGGCGACGCCGCGAACGGATCGGCGCCGTGCAGGAACAGTTCCAGCGCCAGCTGCTCGTTGCCGCGCCCGGCCTGGTCGCGCTGCACGCAGGCGGCGAGGAAGCGGGCCAGGCCGCCGGCCCCGGCGGGCGAGGCGCCATGGGCGAGCAGCACCTGCAGCGAGGCGGCGGCGTCGCCACCCTGATCGAGCAGCGCGCTCAGCGCGGTCTCGCCGGCGACCATCGTTTCCGGATCGGCGCCATGGGCCAGCAGCCATTCCACCGCGGACGGCTGCAGGCGCAGCAGCGGATCGTGGAGCAGGCGGGCCAGCTCGGCCGGATCGCACAGCCGCGCCAGCGCATCGAGCCCGTCCATGCGCCCGGCCTGCAGGCCTTCGTGCAGCAGGGCCAGCGGCGGGCGCTCGTCGGCGACCGGGCTGTCGCCGGCGGCGTCGGCCACCGCGGCCGGCAGCGGATAGGACGGATCCAGCGCCGAGACGATCGCCCAGCGGCCGCATTCGGCGGCGACGTCGACCGCGCGGCGCCCGGCGTAGTCGGCGCGGTCCGGATCCACGCCCAGCTCCAGCAGGCGCCGGACCAGGGGCAGCGAAGCCTGTTCCGCGCCGGCGGCCAGGACCAGGGCGTTGCGGCCCTCGGTGTCGACCACATTCACGTCGACCTTGTGCGCCAGCAGCTGTTCCAGCACCGGGCCGCGCAGCGCGCGCGCCGCCTCCAGCCACGGCGTGCGGCCGACATGGTCGCGCGCCTGCGCGTCGGCGCCGGCGGCCAGCAGGGTGGCGACGATGTCGGCATGGCCGGCCAGGGCCGCCTCGTGCAGGGCGGTGCGGCCGTCACGGCCGGGCGTGCCGACCCTGGCCTTGAAGCGCAGCAGCAGCTGCACGCCGGCCGGGTCGTCCTCGTCAGCTGCGGCGGCGGCCAGCAGCGCCGGCTGCCCGCCTGGCGGCTCGGCCAGGGCGCCGCGCTCGAGCAGGAACTTGGCCAGGCGCCAGTTGCCGGCGGCGCAGGCCACGCCCAGCGGCGAATGGCCTTCGTGGTTGAGCGCATCGATCTCGGCGCCGGCATCGCGCAGCAGCGCGGCCACGCCCGGGTCGGTGCTGCGCGCGGCGTGGTGCAGCGGGGTGTTGCCGTCGGCGTCGGTGGCGCGCGGGTCGGCGCCATTGGCCAGCAGGGTCATCACCGCCTCGGGCCGGCCGTGCCAGCTGTCGCGGGTCGCGGCCAGCAGCGGGGTCATGCCGCCTTCGCAGGCGTTGAGGTCGACGCCGCGGGCGATCAGCGCGCGCAGCAGGGTCAGGTCCGGCAGCACCGCGGCCAGCGCCGCCAGGCTGCGGCGGTCGCGTTCGCCCGGCGGCGGCGGGGCATGCGGATCGGCGCCGGCGTCCAGCAGCTGCAGGGCGCGCTCGACGCGGCCGCCGCGGGCGGCGGCATAGAGCTCGGCCACCAGGTCGCCGGTGACTGGCAGCGGTTCGGGTGCGGCCGGGGCCGCGGCGGTGGCAAGGAAATCCAGCGGCGTGGCCACCTCGACCGGTGCCGGCGCCCGCTGCACCAGCACGTGCAGGGCGGGGAACAGCAGCGCGCACGCGCCGGCCAGCGGCCAGCGCCAGGCCTCGGGCAGCAGTTCCGGCCAGGCCAGCAGCAGGATCGCGGCCAGCACCAGCGCCAGCATCGCCGCCACGCCCAGGCCGCCCCAGCTGCCGGCGTCCTGCAGCGGCAGGCGCCGCCACAGCCCGGGCAGGCGGCCGCCGCTGCGCTCCAGCGCATGCCAGACCGGCCAGGTGCGCCACAGGCCCAGCAGCACCGCGCTGGCCATCACACTCAGGCCGAGCGCCGCGCCCAGGCTGCCGCTTTCGCGCAGCGCCGCCAGCGGCCAGGCCACCAGCAGGCCGGCCAGTACCGCGGTGCCGGCCCACAGGCCCAGCAGCGGCAGTACGTCGCCGACCAGCACGGCCGGGTGCGCGGCGCCGCGGGTCCCGCGCCACCACGACACGCCGAGGGCCAGCGCCGGCTGGGCCAGGATCGCGGCGACCGCGGCGACCGCACCGCCCAGGCCGCCCAGCAGGACCAGCACCACGCCGGCGGCCAGCGCCAGCGTCGCGGCGCGGGGCACGCGGGCGGCGGGCCTATCCATCGGATGGCTCCGGGTCCTGCGCGGCGGCCGCGCGGGCGGCCTCGACCGGCGGCAGCTGCAGGTGGAAACCGTGCGCGGCCAGGTTGGCGCGGACCACGGCGGGGTCGGACTGGGCCAGGCGCCGGTCGGGGGTCAGCGCCACTTCCAGGACGAAGGACAGCTCGCCCAACCGCGCGCGCACCGGTTCGGGCAGCCGCGCGAAATCGTCGCGGGCAGCGAGGAACACGTAGGTGTCGGCTCTGCGGAGGCTCTTGTATACGTAGGCTTGCATGCGCGCGTGCCGCGCCCTGCACGGGGGAATGCGGGGATTGTGGAGGAAATGGCGCAGGGGCGAAAGCGCGGGAACGCCGGCAAATCAGCGCCGAATCGATTCATCTTTGCGCAGACGCGGCCCCGCCCGGCCGCTGGCTATACTCGCCAGCCAACCGCCCGACGCCAGCCCTGCTTGCAGCCCGCCACGTCCCCGCCCCGGATCGCCCCGCTCGCGATCACCGCCTACACCGCTACCACCGCGCTCGGCGCCGGACTGGAGGCGCAGCGCGAGGCCCTGGCCTCCGGGCGCAGCGGCCTGCGCCGCAACGACTTCGGCGACTACGGCGAGGCCTCGCTCGCCTGCTGGATCGGACGCGTGGACGGCCTCGAGGATGCGCCGCTGCCGACGCGCTTCGCGGACTGGGAATCACGCAACCACCGTCTGGCCTGGCGGGCGCTGCAGCAGGACGGCTTCGCCGCGGCGGCCGCGGCCGCGGTGGCGCGGCACGGCGCGACCCGGGTGGCGGTGATCGTCGGCACCTCGACCTCCAGCATCGGCGAGACCGAGACCGCCTACGCCCGCCAGCAGGACGGGCGGCTGCCGGAAGCGCTGGCCCGGCTGCAGGTGCACACCCCGCATGCGCTGGGCGATTTCGTCGCCCTGGCCAGCGGCGCGCGCGGGCCGTGCCTGACCGTGGCCACCGCCTGCTCGTCCAGCGCCAAGGTGTTCGCGCTGGCGGCGCGGATGCTGCACGCCGGCATCGCCGACGCGGCCATCGTCGGTGGCGTCGACACCCTGTGCGGCAGCGTGCTGTACGGGTTCAACGCGCTGCAGCTGGTCTCGGCCGATCCCTGCCGCCCGTTCGACGGGCGTCGCGACGGCCTGTCGCTGGGCGAGGCCGGCGGCTTCGCCCTGCTCGAGCGCGAACCGGCCACGCCGGTGCGCGGCTGGCTGCGCGGCTACGGCGAGTCCAGCGACGCCCACCACATGTCCGCGCCGCATCCGCAGGGCCTGGGCGCGCTGCGCGCGATGCGCGAGGCGCTGGCCCGCGCCGGCCTGGAGCCTTCGGCGATCGGCTACCTCAACCTGCACGGCACCGCCACGCCGGCCAACGACAGCGTCGAAGCCGCGGCCGTGGCCGGACTGTTCCCTGCCAGCCTGCACGCGAGTTCGACCAAGGGCTGGACCGGGCACACCCTCGGCGCCGCCGGCATCGTCGAATCGGTGTTCGCGCTGCTGGCGCTGGAAGAGGGCCTGCTGCCGGGCACGCTCAACAGCAGCGAGGCGGATCCGGCCTGCGGTCCGCAGATCCGCTTCACTACCGAATGGCGGCCGGTCACGCTGGCGATGAACAACGCCTTCGGCTTCGGCGGCAACAACTGCTCCCTGGTATTCGCCCGCGAATGAACGCGACCACGCTGACCGCCACCATCGAAGGCATCGGCCTGTGGGCGCCGCAGGCGCCGTCGTGGGCCAGTTACCGCGCGCTCGTCGCCGGCGAAGCGGCCGCCAGCGCCACCCGCCCGGCACCGGCGTTGCTGCCGCCGAACGAGCGTCGCCGCGCGCCGGACACGGTGCTGGTGGCGCTGGAAGCGGCGCAGGCGGCGTGCCTGGATGCCGGCCGCGAACCGTCCGGCCTGCCGTCGGTGTTCGTGTCCACCTACGGCGACCTGGCGATCACCGAACACCTGTGCCAGACCCTGGCCCGCGCCCCGCGCGAGCTGTCGCCGACCCGCTTCCACAATTCGGTGCACAACGCCGCCGCCGGCTACTGGACCATCGCCAGCGGCGCGATGGAACCGGCCACCGCGCTCAGCGCCGGCCGTGCCGGTTTCGCCATGGGCCTGCTCGAGGCCGTGGCGCAGCTGCATGGCGGCGCGCCGGCGGTGCTGCTGGCCGGCTACGACGGCGCCTCGCCTGGCCTGCTGCGCGAATTGGCCCACAGCGAAGGCCTGCTCGGCGTGGCCCTGGTGCTGGCGCCGGCCGCAGCCGGCGCACGCACGCTCACCCTGCAACTGGAAGACGGCGAAGCGCCTGCTGCGCCGGAACGCGTCGCCCCCGGCAACGCCATGGCCCCGGCGCTGGCCCTGTTCGAGGCGCTGGCCCGTGGAGACGGCAGCGCGTTCCTGCCGGCCGGCGAAGGCCGGCGCCTGCGCGTGGGCCTGGGCCATGGCTGAGCCGGCCCGCCGCGACGGCGAGGTGGCGGTGGTGATCCCGGCACTCAACGAGGCGCTGCGGATCCGCCAGGTGGTCGAGGAATGCCTGCGCCACGTGCCGTGGGTGATCGTGGTCGACGACGGTTCGGACGACGGCACCGGCGACTGCCTGCGCGACCTGCCGGTGACGGTGCTGCGCCATCCGCAGCGGCGCGGCAAGGGCGCGGCGCTGCGCAGCGGTTTCGCCGAGGCGCTGGCGCGTGGCGCGCGCGGCGTGCTCACCCTCGACGGCGACGGCCAGCACGACCCTTCCGACCTGCCGCGGCTGCTGGCCGCGGCCGCGCGCCATCCGGACCACATCATCATCGGCGCGCGCCTGCGCCACCGCGCGGCCGCGCCGCCGCACCGGCGCGCGGCCAACGCCTTCGGCGACTGGGGCGTGGCCTGGGCCGCCGGCCACCGCATCGCCGACACCCAGAGCGGGCAGCGCTACTACCCGGCCGAGGTGGTCGCGCTGCGCGACGTGCCCGGCGAGGACTTCGTATTCGAGGCGCAGATGCTGATCTCGGCCGCGCGCCAGCTCGGCGTGCGCTGCGTGTCGGTGCCGGTGGAAACGCGCTACCGCGGCGACGACGGCGGCCCGCTGCGGCGCAGCCACTTCCGCCCGCTGCGCGACCTGTACCGGATCACCTCGCACGTGGTGCGGCAGGTGCTCAAGCACGGCGATGTGTGGCGCGAGTACGCGCGGGTGCGCGCGCAGGCACCGCTGATCGACCGCGACTGAGGCGCCTCGGCGGCATCAGGCCATGCCGCCGTTGATCCCGATGACCTGGCCGTTGATGTAGCCGGCGGACTCGGAGCACAGGAACGCGACCAGCGCCGCCACTTCCTCCGGCCTGCCGGCGCGCGCGGCCGGCACCATCTGCTTGAGCACCTCCGGCGGGAACTGCCCGCCGGCCATCGCGCCCTCGATCACGCCGGGGGCGATCACATTGACGGTGATGCCGCGGCTGGCCATTTCCCGTGCCAGCGACTTCGACGCGCCGTGCAGCGCGGCCTTGGCCGCGGCGTAGTTGGTCTGGCCGCGGTTGCCGAGCACCGCCGCCACCGAGGACACGCTGACGATGCGGCCCCAGCGCCTGCGCGCCATCGACAGCAGCAGCGGGCGGGTGACGTGGAAGAAGCCGTGCAGCGACACGTCGATGACGCGGTGCCAGCGCGCGTCGTCCATGCCGGCCATCGGCGCGTCGTCGTGGATGCCGGCGTTGTTGACCAGCGCGTCGACCGGGCCGGCGGCCAGCAGCGACTCCATCGCCGCGGCGGTGGCGGCGCCGTCGGCGACGTCGAAGGCGACCGCTTCTGCCCTGCCGCCGGCGGCGCGGATCGCCGCGACCACCGCTTCGGCGCGGGCCAGGTTGCTGTTGGCGTGCACGACCACGTCCATGCCGGCCGCGGCCAGGGCCTGGCAGATCGCGCCGCCGATGTCGCCGCTGCCGCCGGTGACCAGGGCGCGGCGCGGAAGGGTACGGGTCTGGTCCATCGCGCGATTCTGCCAGCGCGCGCGGGCCCTGTGCGTGGCGGCGGGTGCGGCGGCGCGCTACGCCGGGCCGAGCATCGCCGCGGCGCGGCCCTGCGCCAGCAGCCGGCCTTCGTGGAACAGGCGGAACACGTACTGCTGGCTGGCCTCGCCGGCGGCGACCAGTTCGGCCTGGCCCTCGATCGCGCCGGGCAGGTCGTCGATACGTTCGACATGAAGCTGGACCTCGCGCAGCGCGACCAGGACGCCGGCAGCGGCCCTGCCCCCCTGCGCCCGGGCAAGCAGGCCGCCGTGCACGGCCATCGCCTGGGCACCGTACTCGCACAGCGCCACCGCGTGCAGGCGGTCGCGCGCGCGCAGCGGATGCGCCGGATCGACGTGGTTGCGCGCGCGCAGGCGGATGGTGCGCAGG
Organism: Pseudoxanthomonas sp. J35; assembly: GCF_000513995.1. Classification (GTDB taxonomy): domain Bacteria; phylum Pseudomonadota; class Gammaproteobacteria; order Xanthomonadales; family Xanthomonadaceae; genus Pseudoxanthomonas. The sequence goes on along the minus strand of NZ_AZVB01000003.1, from coordinate 109,883 downwards.
TTCCACTCGACCACTTCGTCCCACAGGCACATCGGCCCCTGGTGCGGGACCAGGGCAAGGATGCCTTCGCGGTCGACCCCGCCTGAGTTCATGGCGCGACCTCCCGTGCCGGCCGCCGCGCGATCAGCAGTGCCAGCACGAAGTTGAACAACACGCCCAGCGCCACCGTGCTGCCGATCGCCCGCAGCACCGGGATCGAGGACAGCGCCAGCAGGCTGAACACCAGCAGCGTGGTCAGGCTGCACACGACCAGGGCATGCAGGGTGCGCAGCTGGTCGGCGCGGTCGTCGCCGGCGTGGTCGAAGAACAGCGCGTAGTCCAGGCCCAGGCCGGCGGCGAGGATCAGCGAGACCAGGTGGAACAGGTTCAGCTCGATCCCGCCCAGCCGCAGCACCGCCAGGATCAGCACCGTGGCCAGCGCCATCGGCGCCAGCACCCGCAGCACCCGGCGCGGCTCGCGCAGCGCCAGCCACACCGTGGCGGCCAGCAGCAGCGCCGCCACCGCCAGCGCGCCGAGCAGGCGCATGCGCCACTGCGCGACCAGCGATTCGGATGCCTGCTTGAGGTCGAGCAGCTGCGCGCCGAGCGGTGCCATCGCCTCCGCCAGCGCTTGCGGATCGTGCAGGCCGGTGAGCGAGACCAGCGCGGTGGCGTGGTCGCCGCCGCGCAGCAGCAGGCCCGATACCGCCAGTTCCAGCGGCGTGCCGGCAAGGTCGTCGATGCCCAGCGGCGCGGCTTCGCGCGCGGCCGCGACATCTTCCACGAACGCCTCGAAGGCGTCCTCGCGGAAGGGCGTGCCGGCCAGCGCCTCGCCCAGCATGGCGCGCAGCTGCGGTTCGTCGGGCAGCGCCTGCTGGCGTGCGCGCTGGGTCGCCGCGGCGGGCAGGTAGCGCGCGGCCAGGTCGTAGCCGTCGAGCACGCCGGCGGCCTGCAACTGGCGCAGTTGCGGCAGCAGCTGTCCGGAGGCGGCCAGCGCGGCGTCGGCATCCGCGCCCTGCACCGCCAGCAGGTAACGCACGTCGGGCGCGCCCAGTTCGGCGCGCAGCTGCGCGTCGCGCTGCAGGTCCGCCGGCGGCACCGGCGTCAGCCGCGACAGGTCGTTCTGCCAGAACGCACCCGGCGCGAACGCCACGATCGCCGCCGCAAGCAGGCCGACCACAGCCAGCGCCAGGCGCGGGCGCGACAGCCGTTCCACCCGCTGCCACAGGTGCGCGAGCAGACGCGAATCGGCCGGATCGCGCCGCGCCGGCGTCACCAGCCGCGGCAGCAGCCAGCGCGTGCAGGCCGCGGCGACCGCGAGGCCGGCAATGGTGAACACGGCCAGCTGGCGCAGGCCTTCGACGCCGGAGAACAGGAAGGTCGCGTAGGCGATGCAGGTGGCGACCACGCCGGTGACCAGGGTCGGCCACAGCGCGCGCACGCTGTCGCGCGGCGACTGGCCCGGACGCAGGTGGCTGAAGAAGTGGATCGGGTAATCCTGGGCCACGCCGATCAGGGTGAAGCCGAAGGCGATGGTGATGCCGTGCACGCCGCCGCCGGACAGCAGGGCCACCGCGCCAAGCCCGGCCAGGCCGCCGCTGGCCAGCGGCAGCGCGCCCAGCCACGGGATGCTCCAGCGCCGGTAGGCCAGGCCCAGCAGCAGGAGCAGGCCCAGCGTGTCGGCGGTGCCGATCCAGCCCATCTCCCGCTCGGTGCGGTCGCGGATCGCGACGGCGAAGGCACCGGGACCGGAGATTTCGAGCTTCACGCCATCGCCGGCGCTGCCGGTGGCATCGAACGCTTCGCGGATCGCGGTGACCGCCTGCTGCTGCCCGGCGCTGTCGAAGCCGGCGGCGCGGGTCTGCACCAGCAGCAGCGCCTGCGCGCCGGCGCGGTCGAACCACACGCCATGGCGGCGTTCGGGTGCGTTGGCCGGCTGCCACTGCCCGGCCAGGCGCAGGGTTTCGAGGGTGGGATCGGATGGCAGCAGCGGCTCGACCAGGTCGGCCGCCGGCGAGCCGAGATCCTGCACGCGCTGCTGCAGTTCGTCGCGGAGGAACGCCGCATCCAGCGGTTGCGTATCCAGGGTCGGCGAGAGCAGGTAGCGGTACGGACGCAGGTGTCCGGGGATCGCGTCCAGGCCCGCGTCGTCGCCATTGGCCACCTGCGCCACGGCCGCCTGCGCAGCCAGCTGCGCGCGCAGCGCCTGCGAGCGCGCGGCCAGCACCTCCGGCTCCGCCCCGGACAGGGCCAGCAACAGCACCCGCGAGCCCGGGCCCTCGCCCAGCTCGTCCATCAGCAGCACCTGTGCCGGCGTGCGCGGCGCGGGCAGGAAGCTGCGCAGGTCCTCCTCCATGCGCAGGTGCCGGCCCAGCGCCCAGGCGGCCAGGGCCAGCAGCGCCAGCCAGGCCAGCAGCAGGGCGGCGCGGCCGAAGCCGCGCGGGGGGGCTGTCCTCACCGCTGGCCGTCCCGGCACAGCGCCGCCAGCTTCGACGCGTCGGCGACGCCGGACGCGGCCGCGGCGGCGCCGGCCATCAGGGTCAGCTGCGGCGGGCCCTTGGCCGGCTGGTTCTCCACGCAGCGCAGTTCCGCGCCGCGACCGTGCAGGTCGATGTGGCGCAGCGCCGCGGCCAGCTTCGGATCGCGCGGCACCAGGCGCAGGGTCCACGCCTCGCGCGCGCCTTCGGCGCTCACCGTGTAGGTCTTCTCCAGCAGCGCGCGGTCGCCGGCCAGCAGCGCGCCGAAACCGGCCTGCACCGCCGCCAGCTCCGGTACCTGCGCCAGGGCGATCCGGCGCGGCGCGCGGCCGTCGCGCTGGACCACCGCCTCGCCGGCGGACAGCGTGGTGGTCTCGCGGTAGGGCGCGTCGACCTGGCGCACCAGGCTGCCGTCGGCCTCGCGCCGGTACTCGCCCTGCAGGCGCAGCGGTTCGCGCAGCATCGGCGAGTCGCGCAGCTCGACGAACGGCGTGCGGCTCGGCGCCGGGCGGGCGACGGCCTGCAGCACCCACCCGGCCTCGACCGCCGGCGTGGCGGCCTCAGCCGCGGCGCACGGCAGCGCCGCCGTCGCGCAGCACAGGCTCGCCAGGCGCAGGCGCGCGGTCGGTCGGCGTTTCATCGGTCTGCTCGCTCCAGAAATCGTAGAAGTTGAACCAGTTCAGCGGTGCCAGCCGCGCGTAGTGCTCCAGCCGCGCCGCATAGGCGGCGACCTGGCGCTGCAGCCACGCCGCCCGCTCGCCGCGCGCCGGCACCCCTTTGACCCGGGGATCGAGGAAGGGTTCGAAGTGCAGGTCGTAGCGGTTGCCGCCGCGGTACAGGCCGAAGCACAACAGCACCGGTGCCTGCAGCACCGCGGCCAGTCGCCACGGGGTCAGCGGCAGGCGCGCCGGCGTGCCCATGAAGGGCACGCCGGCGGTGTCCTCGTGCGGTTGCGCGCGGTCCACCAGCAGCGCCACCAGCGCGCCTTCCTGCAGCGCGTGCTGGATCTCCAGGGCGATCGCCGCGCCGGGCTGGGCGCCGTCGATCACGCCGCGCGCCAGTTCCGGGTCCAGCGAATCGAAGATGCTGGTGAGCACCGGGTTGTGGCCCTTGTCGAGCACGATCCGCACCTGCAGGCCGGGACGGCGCTTCGACAGCACCCGCAGTGCGTCGAAGCTGCCCAGGTGCGAGCCGAACAGCAACGCGCCGCGCCCCTGGTCGAGCAGCGCCTCCAGCGGCGCCAGGCCGTGCACGCGGATATCGAAGCGGTCCAGGCGGCCGCCGAGCAGGAACAGCCGGTCGAGGATGGTCGCGGCGAAGCAGTGGATGTGCCGCGCCCCCGCCAGCAGCCCGGCCGGGCGTCCATGCACGCGCGACAGCCACGCCCGCGAGGCACGCCGCTCCGGCCCGCGCACCAGCAGGAAATAGGCGGTGATCGGGTACAGGCACAGCCGCGCCAGCCGGCGCCCGCCGTAGCGGGCGATGGCCACGATCAGGCCGAGCGAGGCCCGCGTCCCGCCTTCGGGACGCTGCTTCCACGCCGCGGCGGCCGGCTCAGCCATGCGTGGCCTCGCGCACTTCGCCGCGCGCCAGCACGCCGTCCTCGCCGCGGACCTCGAAGCGCCAGCGCGGGGCGACGCCGTCCAGCACCACCTCGGCGACCTGCCCCGGCAACAACGGGCGCAGGAACTTCACCTGGGGCAGGCGCAGCGGCGTGGCCGGCGCGTGCGCGGCCTCGATCGCCTGCAGCACGTGCTCCAGCAGGACCACGCCGGGCACCAGCGGGCGTCCGGGGAAGTGGCCGTCCAGGCAGGGATGGTCGGGCGGGATCGAAAAGCGCATCGGCCAAGGATAGTCGGCGCGGGCAAGCCGGTGGCAGGGCGCGGCCGGCGCGGTTCAGCGCAGCAGGTCGCGCCAGAAGCGCGGGCCCAGCGCGGCCATGCGCCGGGCGAAATCCAGCCCGTTGCGGTAGGGCCGCTGCGGGAAGCGGCGCTTGCGGTACTGGAACTCGGCCAGCATGAAGCCGCCGACCAGGCCGTAGTTGAGCAGGTTGGCGAACCAGGACCAGGCGTGGTGCGGTACCGCGATCCACGGCTCCCGGCCCAGCGCGTACAGCACTCCTCCGGGCACCGCGCACAGGGCCAGGGCGGCGTTGGCCAGGGTCAGCGCCAGCAGCAGCAGCGCCCAGCCCAGGGTCAGCCGGCGCGCGTAGGCCGGCAGGCCTTCGGGCAGCGACCAGCCCGACTGCGCGTACAGCGCCGAGACGATCCGGGTCACCAGCGGCGTGCGCCCGGACAGCAGGCTGCGCCCGAACAGCCACGCCAGCCAGCCGGTGAACAGCACCGGCGGCGCCAACAGCAGCAGGTCCAGCCAGATCGTTCCGGCCAGGCCGGCGAGCAGGGCCAGCGACGCGGCCAGCAGGCCCAGCGCCCACCAGCGCCGGTGCAGCAACGGCAGCACCAGCATCAGCAGGACCAGGTCGGCAAGCGCCAGCGCCGGCCACATGCCGCCGCGGGTACCGGCCAGGTGGGCCAGGAAAGGATAGGCCACACCCAGCAGCAGCTGGACCGGAAGGGCCAGCGCGGCGGCGGGGTCGCGGCCATCCGCGCCGCCGGCGACCATCACGTCAGTGGGCGCGGTGCGCCTGGACATGGGCCGCCAGCGCGCGCAGCGAGGCGAAGATGCGTTTGTTGTCGTCGCCGTCGGCCCGCAGCTGCACGCCGTAGCGCTTGCCGACGGCTAGCGACAGCTCCAGCGCGTCGATCGAATCCAGGCCCAGGCCATCGTTGAACAGCGGCGCCTCCGGGTCGATCGCCTGCGGGTCCACGCCCTCCAGGTTGAGGCTCTCCACCAGGAGCTGGGCCAGTTCGCGTTCGGCTTCGGTCTGCGGCATGGGTCCGGTATTCCGGGTTCTGCAAGGGCGGCCACGATCCGGCATCGGGCGCCGCCGCGCAAGCCCGGCAAGGCCGCGTGAACCGTCCCCCGGGGGCCCGCGTTATCATCCGGCGTCCTCCAGCACCCCGCAGGGCCGCCCTCCGCATGACCCTTCCCGCGCCGCCGAACACCCCGTCCGCGCCCCCGGCGCGCACGGAGCCGGCGACCGGCACCGGAGGGACGGCGATCGCGACCGACGTGCTGGTGATCGGCGGTGGCCCGGCCGGCACCACCGCTGCGACCTTCCTGGCCCGCCGCGGCTGGAAGGTCACCCTGCTCGAAAAGGACGTCCACCCGCGCTTCCACATTGGCGAGTCGCTGCTGCCGATGAATCTGCCGATCCTCGAGCGCCTGGGCGTGCTGGAGCAGGTGCGCGCGATCGGCGTGTACAAGCCCGGGGCCGACTTCCCGATGCGCGGGGACGCCGACAGCGTCAACGTGTTCCGCTTCGACCGCGCGCTCAATCCGCGCTTCGGCCACGCCTTCCAGGTCAAGCGCGCCGAGTTCGACAGCCTGCTGTTCGACAACGCGCTGGCCAGCGGCGTGGATGCGCGCCAGCAGGTGAAGGTCGAGCAGGTCGCGTTCGGCGCCGGCGGCCGCCCGGCCGTGGTGCACGCGCGCCAGGCCGACGGCACCACGCTGGCCTTCCGCCCGCGCTACCTGGTCGACGCCAGTGGCCGCGACACCTTCCTCGGCAGCAGGCTCAAGCTGAAGAAGAAGAACCCCCGGCACCAGTCGGCGGCGATCTTCAGCCACTTCCGCGGCGTCACCCGCCGCGAGGGCGAGGCTGCCGGCAACATCACCGTCGAGCGCTTCGCCCACGGCTGGATGTGGCTGATCCCGCTCACCGGCGACGTGATGAGCGTCGGCGCGGTGTGTTTCCCCGAATACCTGAAGACCCGCAAGGGCGACAACGAATCGTTCCTGATGCAGACCCTGCGTGACACTCCATCGGTCTGGGCGCGCATGGCCAACGCCGAGCGCGTCGCCCCGGTGCACGCCACCGGCAACTACTCCTACACCTGCAGCCGCATGCACGGGCCGGGCTGGGTGATGGCCGGCGACGCCTTCGCCTTCATCGATCCGGTGTTTTCCTCCGGCGTCTACCTGGGCATGAACAGCGGCGAGCAGGCCGCGTCCACGGTCGACGCGATCCTGCGCGATCCGGCGCGCGAAGCCGCCGAGCAGCGCGCGATGGACCGCCGCCTGCGCCGCGGCCTGCGCCACTTCTCCTGGTTCATCTACCGCTTCACCACCCCGGTGATGGAACGGCTGTTCGCCGAGCCCCGCAACCACCTGCAGCTGGAGCAGGCGGTGATCTCGATGCTGGCCGGGGACGTGTTCGACAACGTCGCCGTGCGCTGGCGGCTGCAGGTGTTCCGCATCGTCTACGCGCTGACCGCGATCAGCATGGCGCCGCAGGCGCTGGCCGGCTGGCTGCGCCGGCGCCGCCAGGTGTCGCAGCGCTTCAGCGGCGACACCCTGCAGGGAGGCAATCCGTGAGCCGCCCCCTGCCCTTGGCCGAGCTGGCCGCGCCACGGCTGCAGGTGTCCTACGCGCCCGCCGACACTCTGCCGCAGCAGCTGGCCGACCCGCAGGTCCTGGCCGTACTCGGTTTCGGCACCGATGCACCGGTGCTGGACGATCCACGCTGGCTGCGGGTCCCGCTGGAACCCCTGCAGGGCCCACCGTGCATCGAGGTCTGGCGCGCCGCCGCGCCGGTCAGCCACGGCCGCGACGACGGCGTGGCCTGGGCCACCGACGACCGCCTGCTGTTCGGTGCGCTGGAAGTGGACGAGGGCGAGGAAGGCATCGAGGCCGCGACCGCGCGCGCCTATTCGCGGCTGGTCGCCTTCGTCGGCGCCAGCCAGATGCCGCGCATGCTGCGCATCTGGAACTACCTGGACGCCATCACCCTCGGCGACGGCGACGAAGAGCGCTATCGCCGCTTCTGCGTCGGCCGCGTCGCCGGCATGGGCGGCATGGACACGTCGAGCCTGCCGGCCGCCACCGCGATCGGCCGCTGCGACGGCCAGCGCCGCCTGCAGGTGTACTGGCTGGCCGCGCGCGAGCCAGGGACGCCGCTGGAGAACCCGCGCCAGGTCAGCGCCTACCGCTACCCGCGCCAGTACGGCCCGCAGCCGCCGAGCTTCGCCCGCGCGATGCTGCCCCCGGCCGACGGAGCAATGCCGCTGCTGCTGTCCGGCACCGCCGCCATCGTCGGCCACGCCTCGCAGCACTGCGGCTCGGTGTCCGCCCAGCTGGACGAGACGCTGGCCAATATCGACAGCCTGGTCGAGGCCGCGCGCCGCCTGCAGCCCTCGCTGCCAGCCACGCTCGGCAGCGGCAGCGCGCTGAAGGTCTACGTGCGCGAACCCGGCGACGCCGCCACCGTGGCCGCGCAGCTGGACGCCCGCCTGGGTCCGTCGGTGCCGCGGCTGCTGCTGCACGCCCATGTCTGCCGCCGCGAGCTGCTGATCGAGATCGACGGCGTGCACGGCGCGACGGCGACGGCGAAGGCCTGAGCACGCCCGGCGCTTGCGCCGGGCGCTCGCGCGTCCGGGATACTGCCCCGCGCTGCATTCGCCCCGGCCCCGCGGCCGGCGCCACTCCATCGCCGTACGAACCGGAAGGGTGACGATGAACCTGCTGCGCCTGGCGTTCCTGTCCTGCCTGACCTTCGCGTCCGCCACGGTGGCGGCCACGCCTGCCACGAAGCCCGCCACCGATGCACGCCCCGACGCCGGCGTGGCCCGCATCGATCCGGCGCGCCTGGACGCGTCGCTGCGTCGCTTCGTCGACGCCGGCGAGATCGTCGGCGCCTCCGCCCTGGTCTGGCACGACGGCCGCGAAGCGTACTTCGGCGCCTTCGGCATGGCCGACCGCGAGGCCGGCAAGCCGATGGCGCGCGACACCATCGTGCGCATCTTCTCGATGACCAAACCGGTCACCGGGGTGGCGCTGATGCAGCTGTACGAACAGGGCAGGTTCCAGCTCGACGACCCGGTCTCCCGCTACCTGCCCGAGTTCGCCAGGGTTCGCGTCTACGCCGGCACCGACGCGCAGGGACGGCCACTGCTGGTGGCGCCGGAGCGTCCCATCACCATCCGCGACCTGATGCGCCACACCGCCGGCTTCGTCGGCGGCAACGACGCCCCGGGCCCGGTCGGCGCGATGTACCGCAAGGCCGATCCGGAGAACTTCGACAACACCCTCGCCGAGGAAGTGCGCCGCATCGCCAGCGTGCCGCTGCTCTACCAGCCCGGCACGCGCTGGCTGTATTCGCCGGCGGTGGACGTGCAGGCGCGCCTGGTCGAAGTGTTCTCCGGCCAGCCGTTCGACGCCTACCTGCAGGCCCACGTGTTCGAACCGCTGGGGATGAAGGACACCCGCTACGTCGTGCGCGCCGCCGACCGCGACCGCTTCGCCGCGCTGTACCTGCGCAGCGACGACGGCGTGTCGACGGTGCGGCTGATGGCCACCGACGCCTTGCCGCGCGCAGTCGGCCCGCACGACCGCTCCTGGCTGCCGAGCAAGGGCCAGGTCGGCTTCGGCATCGACTTCGCCGTGCGCATCGCCCCGCCGGCGGACGCCGGGGAGGCCTCCGGCGAAGTCGGCGAATTCTTCTGGGACGGCGCCGCCAACACCCTGTTCTGGGTCGACCCCGTCAACGACCTCGCCGCCGTCCTGTTCGCCCAGTGGCTGCCCTTCGGCAAGGTCCCCCTGCACAAGGCCTTCCGCGACGCGGTCTACCACGACGACACCAGCGCCGCCGCACCGCGTGACTGATCCATCGGGGGAAGCCCCGCACCCCCGTAGAGTCGGGCCTGCCCGACTCCCACGCCCGGTGTCCCAGTGGCCCTGGAAGCAGTCCGCACAAGCACGTCGCAGCGAGCCGTCCCAGCCCGGACAAGGCCGCAGGCCGCATCCGGGGCCACCTCTGGCCATCGCAGATGGCGACGCATGCCGGACCACGGCCCCGGGTGCGCTTCGCTTACCCGGGCTACGGAGCTGACCCTCGCAGGCGGGAGAAGCAACGGGGCGAGCCCCGCTCTACGCGAAGGCGCTGTGCCCCCTCTCCTCCCTCGGTAGGAGAGGGGGAGAAGAGAACGGAGCCACGACCCCAAAGCGCCCGAAGACGCGGTAGCGCGGGGGTGTGCAAAAGGCTGATGGCTGGACGATGCGGTTAGAAGGCCGGCGCGTGGCGACGCGCCAGGCGTGGCCAGCGCCCGAGTTCATTCCCGGCGCGGCGCAAGCGGCACATCGATGTGCCGCGCTCAGGACGCGGAACCGCGCGATGCGCCATACCCCCGCGCTGCCGCGGCTCCGTCCGAAGCCGACGCCCCAAGCCGTTGCCGTTGCCGTTGCTGTTGCTGTTGCTGTCGTTGGCCCGCCCCCCAACAGAGCACAGCAAGAACGCCTCAGCGCTTCTCCGCCTTGCAGTCGCCGCCCTTGCGCTTCAGCGGATTCCAGCGCGAACCCTCCTCGCACGGCGGCACCGCCTGTGCCGCCTGGCGTTGCGCCGCCGCCTGCGCCTGCATCTCGCGCGCCTGAACCAGCCTCCGCGCCTGCGCCTTCTCCAGCGCCGCACGGATCTGCGGCAGCGCCGCCAGCGCCGCCTTCTCGCCTTCCAGGATCGCCTGGTTGCGCCGGGTGAAATCCGCCGAACCGTAGTCCAGCACGTTCGGCCGGATCACCACGTCCGCGCGTCCCAGCTCCTGCTCGCCCAGGCGCTGGCCCATGATCGCGATCGACTGGTTGACGATGCCCAGCATCCCGTCCGGACGCTTGCCCGTCGCCTTGCTGGAGATGTCGACCGCGATCACCACGTCCGCCCCGAGCTGGCGCGCCGCGTCCACCGGCACCGGGCTGACCACCCCGCCGTCCACGTACTGGTACTGGCCGATGGTCACCGGCTCGAACACCCCCGGCACGCTGCTGGACGCGCGCACCGCCTGTCCGGTGTTGCCGCGCACGAACACCGTGCGCTCGCCCGTCTCCAGGCGCGTGGCCACCGCCGCGAACGGCTTGCGCAGCCGCTCGATCGGGCGCTTGCCGACCTGCGCGTTGACGTAGTCCTGCAGCGCCACGCCCTGCACCAGCCCGCCGCCGAACAGGCGCACGTCGCGGATGCTGGCCTCGTCCAGCGCTACCGCCTTCTCCTGCAGCTGGAACGGATCCATGCCGCTGGCGTAGAGCGCGCCGACCACGCTGCCGGCACTGGTGCCGGCGACCACGTCCGGCTTGAGCCCGTTGGCCTCCAGCATCTTGATCACGCCGATATGGGCGAAGCCCTTGGCCGCGCCACCGCCCAAGGCCAGGCCGATGCGCGGCGGCGGCACCACCGGATCGGGCGCCGGCGGCACGACCACCTGCGGCGGCGCCTCCGGCCTGGTGCCCCCGCACGCGGCGAGCAGCAGCAGGGCCAGCACGGGGAACCAGCGACGGGGCACGGATCGGGACAGCGGGGAACGGCGCACGGGCAGGATCACGGAAGGGCCGCGGCATGCGGCGCCGTGGATTCTAGAACCGCCCGCCCGCCGCTACCGGCACGGCGGATGAATGCGCCCTAGTGGCCGCCGGAAAGCAGCTCCAGCAGGGTCTCCCGGCGGAGCTTGCCGGTCCCGTTGCGCGGCAGCCGCTGCAGCAGGCGCAGCCGGCGCGGCAGGAACACCGGGTCCACCGAGCCGCGCAGCGCATCGAGGATGTCCGCCGCGTCCAGCCCCGGCGCGACCGCCAGCGCGGCGATCCGGCCGACGCCGCCGGGCCGGTCCGGCTCCAGCTGCAGGACCACGCCGTCCTCGACCCCCGGGATGGCCAGCAGGCGCCGGGTCAGGTCGCCCAGCGAGGCGCGCTTGCCGGCGATCTCCAGCAGGTCGGCCTGGCGGCCACACAGGCGGAAACGGCCGTCGGCATGGACCTCGAACAGGTCCGCCAGCACCACCGGCGCCGGCAGATGCGGCGCGGCCACCTGGGTGCCGTCCGGCCGCGGCGCCAGGCGCACGCCCGGCAACGGCGTCCACAGCTCGTCGCGCGCCGTGCGGCGCCGCGCGAACACGCAGGTCTCGGTCGAGCCGAACACCTCGCGCACCTCCGCGCCGTAGCGGTCCTCGGCCTCGGCGGCCAGGTCCCGCGGCAGCGGCGCGGTCGCCGACACGATGCCGCACAGCGCCGGCAGCTCCACGCCCGACCTCAGCAGCGCGCGCAGGTGCACCGGCGTGGTCACCAGCAGGCGGGTCCCGCCGGCTTGGTGCAGCGCGCGGGCCACGTCGGCGGGGAACAGCGGCCTGCCGGCGTGCACCGCCGCGCCGCCGAGCAGCGGCAGCATCACCGTCATCTCCATGCCGTACATGTGCTGCGGCGGCACGGTGGCCACCACCTGCGGCTGCGCCTGGCCCCACAGGTCCTGCAGCGCGGCCAGGTTCTGCATCGCGCCGGTGGCGAAGGCCGCCCAGGTCTTGGCGTGCGGCTGCGGGCGGCCGGTGCTGCCGGAGGTGTAGCCGATCGCGGCCAGCGCCTCGGCCTGGACCGTCGGCACCGCCGGATCCTGCAGGCCCGGCGCCTGCACCGCGGCCGCATCGATGCGCGCGACCTCGAGGCGGTAGGCGCCACCGGCGGCGTGCGCGTCGAGGATCTCGGCCACCGTGCCCGGCGCGCCGGACGGCGGCAGCAGCGCCACCTGCCCGCGCTGGGCGGCGGCGCAGAAGCCGAGCAGGAAGCGCCGGCGGTCCTCGGCCAGGTGCACGACGTGGCGGGCTTCCGGCAGCCCGGCGGCCAGCGCGCGGGCCTGCTCCATGAACGCCCCCAGGGTCAGGGCGCCCTCGCCATCGAACACCAGTACCCGCGCCGGATCGCCGGCGGGCAACGGCAGCCGCCCGCCGTGGGAATGCGCTTGGATGACGGCCGACATCGGTACTGCCCGGTCCCCTGTGCGACGGACCCGTTGCCCGCCCTTGCTGTGCGGCTAGCTTGGCCGTGGCGTGCCGCGCAGGCAAGTTTGGCCGCGAACCGTGACCTTCCACCGGTGGCCGCACCGCCCCGGACTGCTACCCTGCGCGGCTTCCGAAACTGCCGCCGTCGCCATGACCCGTCCGCTGCTGCGCGCCCTGCCCCTGTTCCTCGCCCCGGCTGCCCTGCTTCCGTCCCTGCCGGCCGCCGCCCAGGCGCCCGCCCCGCTGGCCATCGAACAGGCCATGGCCGACCCGGACTGGATCGGCCCGCCGGTGGAGAAGGCCTGGTGGAGCTGGGACGGCCGCGAGGCGCAGCTGCTGCTCAAGCGCGAAGGCAGCGCCATCCGCGACACCTGGCGCCAGCCGATCGCCGGCGGCGCCCTGCAGAAGGTCTCCGACGCCGAGCGCGCCGGCCTGGACGCGCCGGACCCGGTGTACGACGCCGCGCGCCGCCGCATGGTCTTCGTCCGCAACGGCGACGTGTTCCTGCGCGACCTGTCCTCCGGCGCGCTGACCCAGCTCACCCGCAGCGCCGCGGCCGAATCGCAGCCGCGCTTCGCCGCCGACGGCGGGGTGATCTGGCGCGCCGGCCACGACTGGTTCAAGTGGAACGCCGGCGCCGGCGTGGCCCAGGTCGCCTCGCTCAAGGCCGAGAAGGACCCGGCCGCGCCGCCGAAGCCGGACCTGCTGCGCGAACAGCAGCTGCGCACCATCGACACCCTGCGCAAGGACAAGGAGCGCCGCGACGCCCAGCGCGCGCAGGAGGAAGCCTGGCGCAAGGCTGATCCAACCCGCGCGCCCGGCCCGGCCTACCTCGGCGACGAGGTCGAGATCGTCGACAGCAGCCTCTCGCCCGATGCGCGCCACCTGCTGGTGGTGACGAAGAAGAAGGGCGCCGACGCCGGCCGCAAAGGCAAGATGCCGACCTACGTCACCGAGTCCGGCTACGAGGAATTCGAGGACGTGCGCACCCGCGTCGGCCGCAACGACCCGCTGCCGCACGCGCTGTGGCTGGTCGACGCCGTCGACGGCAGCGTGCGCGAGCTGAAGTTCGACGCGCTGCCGGGCATCGGCGTCGATCCGCTGGCGGCGCTGCGCAAGGCCGCCGGCAAGGACCCGCTCAAGGGCCTGCGCCCGGTGCAGGTCGGCGGCGATGGCCCGAACGCGGCGATCCGCTGGACCAGTGACGGCCGCAACGTCGCGGTGATGCTGCGCGCGGTCGACAACAAGGACCGCTGGATCGCCGCGGTCGACCTGGACGGCGCCACCCTGCAGCCGCGCCACCGGCTCAACGACCCGGCCTGGATCAACTGGAACTTCAACGATTTCGGCTGGCTGCCGGACAACCGCACGCTGTGGTTCCTGTCCGAGGAATCCGGTTACTCGCACCTGTACACCCAGGCCGGCAACGGCCGCCCGCAGCAGCGCACCTCCGGCAGGTGGGAAGCCTCCTCGCCGGTGGTCACCGCCGACGGCAACGGTTTCCTGTTCCTGTGCAACCGGCAGTGGCCGGGCGACTACAAGGTCTGCGCGCTGGACCTGGCCAGCGGCCAGGTGCGCGAGGTCACCGCGCTGGACGGCGTGGAGGACTTCAGCCTCTCGCCCGACGGCCGCCAGCTGCTGGTGCGCTGGTCGGCCGCCTACCTGCCGCCGCAGATCGCGGTGGCGCCGGTGGCCGGCGGCGAGGCGCGCAGGCTCACCGACACCCGCAGCGCCGCGTTCAAGGCGCGGCAGTGGATCGGGCCGGAGATCGTGCAGGTGCCGTCGAAGCACGGTGCCGGCACGGTGTGGGGCAAGTTCTACGGGCCGAAGGACTACGAGCCCGGCCGCAAGTACCCGGTGGTGATGTTCGTGCACGGCGCCGGCTACCTGCAGAACGTGCACGCACGCTACCCGAACTACTTCCGCGAGCAGATGTTCCACCACCTGCTGGTGGAGAAGGGCTACGTGGTGCTGGACCTGGACTACCGCGGCAGCGAGGGCTACGGCCGCGACTGGCGCACCGCGATCTACCGGCAGATGGGCCATCCGGAGCTGGAGGACTACCTGGACGGCCTGGACTGGGTGGTGGCCAACCGCCAGGGCGACCGCGACCGCGCCGGCATCTACGGCGGCAGCTACGGCGGCTTCATGACCTTCATGGCGCTGTTCCGCTCGCCGGGCACGTTCAAGGCCGGCGCCGCGCTGCGCCCGGTGGTCGACTGGACCCAGTACAACCACGAGTACACCTCGAACATCCTCAACACCCCGGACATCGACCCGGAGGCGTACCGCAAGTCCTCGCCGATCGAGTACGCGCAGGGGCTGCAGGACCACCTGCTGATCGCCCACGGCATGATCGACGACAACGTGTTCTTCCGCGATTCGGTGGTGCTGACCCAGCGCCTGATCGAGCTGCGCAAGGACAACTGGGAGATCGCGCCGTACCCGCTGGAGCGCCACGGCTTCACCCGCGCCGACTCCTGGCTGGACGAGTACAAACGCATCCTCAAGCTGTTCGAGCGCACGCTGAAGTAAGCGCGCGCCAGTACCTCTTTCCCATCTGCAGGAACGCCCCATGACCGAACAGGCGCCCGCGCCGGCGGCCGAACCCGGACTGATCCGCACCGTCGCCGCGGTGATCCGCAACGCACGCGGCGAGATCCTGCTGGTCCGCAAGCAGGCCTCGGAGGTGTTCATCCAGCCCGGTGGCAAGCGCGAACCGGGCGAGGACAGCCTGGCCACCCTCGGCCGCGAGCTGGCCGAGGAGCTGGGCGTGCGCCTGCTGCCCGGCGCGAAGGCGCTGGGCGAGTTCGAGGACTCGGCAGCGAACGAGCCGGGCCGCCGCGTCCGCGCCGAGGCCTTCCTGGTCGAGGTCGAGGGCGAACCGGTTCCGCAGGCCGAGATCGCCGAACTGGCCTGGGTGGCGCCGCGCGCGCCGTTCCCGGTGGCGGTGGCCCCGCTCAGCGCCGGCCACATCATGCCGGCCGTGGTCGCCGTCGCCCCGTAGGCGGCCGCCCGCGCGCCCGGCACAATCCGCCAGCCTGCCCCGGGAGTCCCATGAGCCAGCCGCCTCGCACCGGCTTCGTCACCGTGACCGCGATGATCAGCGTGGTGCTGGCCGCGATCGCCGTGGTGACGTCGGCGCTGCTGGTGATGTTCGCCGCGGCCATGCCCGACATCCCCGCCCCGCCCCCGACCGGCCCGGAGGCGATCCTGAAGAGATTCATGTGGATACTGGACTACCGGGTGGCCCTGACCACGGCCCAGCTCGCGCTGGCGCTGGTCTTCCTCGCCGCGTCCTGGGGCCTGCTGCGGCGCCGGGAATGGGGCCGCTGGCTGTTCATCGGCCTGCTGCTGCTCACCGCGCTGGCCAACTTCGCCGGGCTGGCCCTGGTCAACCCGCTATTCGACGGGCTGATCGACATCTACCCGGCGCAGCTGCTGGAAAGCCCCGACGGCGCCCAGCTGCTGGCGCAGATGCAGTTCAGCAAGCGCATCACCTTCATCACCACCGCGCTGGGCGCGGCCGGCCTGGCGGCGCTGCACGGCTGGCTGGCCTGGAAGCTGTACACGCCCGAGGTCCGGGCCGAATTCACCTGATCGCGGCGCCGGCCCGCCCCCCCTTGATCGGAATCAAAGGACAGATGCTTCCCCATGACTAGAATCCCGGGCATGGACCCGCAATTCGATTCCGTTCGCGACTACCTGACCGGACTCCAGGACCGGATCTGCGCCGCCATCGAGGCGGCCGACGGGCAGGCCCGCTTCGTCGAGGATGCCTGGACCCGCAACCCGGACCCGACCGGCCCTTCGCACGTCGGCGGCGGGCGCACCCGCGTGCTGCGCGAGGGCGCGGTGTTCGAGCAGGCCGGAATCGGCTTCTCAGACGTGTCCGGCAGCCGCCTGCCGCCGTCGGCCAGCGCCGCCCGCCCGGAACTGGCCGGCGCCTCCTGGCGCGCCACCGGCGTGTCGCTGGTGTTCCACCCGCGCAATCCGTACCTGCCGACCACGCACGCCAACGTCCGCCACTTCCGCGCCGAGCGCGACGGGCAGACCGTGGCCTGGTGGTTCGGCGGTGGCTTCGACCTGACCCCGTTCTATCCGTTCGACGAGGACATCGGGCACTGGCACCGCACCGCCGCGGACCTGTGCGCGCCCTTCGGGCCGGACCGCTACGCCGAGCACAAGCGCTGGTGCGACGAGTACTTCTTCCTGCGCCACCGCAACGAGACCCGCGGCGTGGGCGGCCTGTTCTTCGACGACCTGCACGGCGACTTCGACCGCGACTTCGCCTACATGCGCGCCGTCGGCGACGGCTTCCTCGACGCCTACCTGCCGATCGTCGAGCGCCGCAAGGACACCCCGTACGGCGAGCGCGAGCGCGAGTTCCAGCTGTACCGGCGCGGCCGCTACGTCGAGTTCAACCTGGTCTACGACCGCGGCACCCTGTTCGGGCTGCAGAGCGGCGGCCGCACCGAATCGATCCTGATGAGCCTGCCGCCGAGGGTGCGCTGGGAATACGGCTACCAGCCGGAACCCGGCAGCCCCGAGGCGCGCCTGCACGAGTACCTGGTCCCGCGCGACTGGCTGGGGGGCCAGTCGCGCGCGGGCCAACCCTGACCGCCGGGGAACGCGCAAATAAAAAGCCCCGCCGAGCAGGGGGGGCTCGACGGGGCCGGGAACGGAGACTTGGGGAGGAGTCCCGCTCCGGGTAGATCTGCTCCAGGGGAAGGGAGAGATCCGTCGACAGGCATTGCACCTGTCGAGGGCTATGACACCATTCCGAACATGGATGGATCGTGAAGGAACCGGTTAAGAAAGCCTTGGATTTAGGGCGGATTCATTCATCTTCCAGCCTTGTAACAGTTGTAACGGAAGCGGGTGCCCGCAGGCGCCCGCTTTTTGCGTTAGTGGGCCTCGTCCCAGTTGTCGCCTACCCCGCTTTCCACCACCAGCGGGACGCTCAGTTGCGCCGCTGACGACATCAGCGACGTGGCCTCGGCCAGCAGGGTCGGGACGAAGTCTTCGTCCACCTCGAACACCAGTTCGTCGTGGACCTGGAGGATCATCCGGGCGCGGTCGCGGTGCCGGGCCAGCCAGCCGTCCACGGCGATCATCGCCCGCTTGATGATGTCCGCCGCGGTGCCCTGCATCGGCGCGTTGATCGCGGCGCGCTCGGCGCCGGCGCGCTGGGCCTGGTTGCGGGCATTGATGTACTCCAGGTACAGGCGCCGGCCGAACACGGTCTCGACGAAGCCCTGGCCGCGGGCCTGCTCGCGGGTGCGCTCCATGTAGTCGCGCACGCCCGGGTAGCGGCTGAAGTACAGGGCGATGTAGTCCTGCGCCTCGCCACGGGCGATGCCCAGCTGGCGGGCCAGGCCGAACGCGCTCATGCCGTACATCAGGCCGAAGTTGATCGCCTTGGCGGCGCGGCGCTCGTTCGGGGTGATTTCCTCCAGCGTGCGTCCGAACACCTCGGCCGCGGTGGCGCGGTGCACGTCGGCGCCGGATTCGAAGGCGCGCAGCAGGCCCGGGTCCTGCGACAGGTGGGCCATGATCCGCAGCTCGATCTGCGAGTAGTCGCAGGCCACCAGCTTGCGCCCCGGCGGGGCGACGAAGGCGCGGCGGATGCGGCGGCCGTCGTCGGTGCGGATCGGGATGTTCTGCAGGTTCGGGTCGGACGAGGACAGCCGCCCGGTGGCCGCGCCGGCCTGGTGGTAGCTGGTGTGCACCCGGCCGGTGTCCGGGTTGACCATCTCCGGCAGCTTGTCGGTATAGGTGCTGCGCAGCTTGGCCAGGCCGCGGTACTCGAGGATCACCCGCGGCAGCTCGTGCAGGTCGGCGATGGCCTCCAGCGCCTCCTCGTTGGTCGAGGGCTGGCCCTTGGGCGTCTTCACCAGCGCCGGCAGCTTCAGCTCCTCGAACAGCAGCGCGCACAGCTGCTTGGGCGAGTCCAGGTTGAACGGGCGCCCGGCCAGCTCGGTGGCCTTCTGCTGCGCGGCGAGCATGCGCCGTGACAGGTCGGCGCTCTGCCGGCGAAGTTCCTCGACGTCGACCTTGACGCCATTGGCCTCGACCCGCGCCAGCACCGGCACCAGCGGCATCTCGATCTGGCGGTAGACCTGCTCGAGCTTCGGCTCGTCGGCCAGGCGCGGGGCCAGCACCCGGTGCAGGCGCAGGGTGATGTCCGCGTCCTCGGCGGCGTAACGGGTGGCATCTTCCAGCGCGCACTGGGCGAACGGGATCTGCTTGGCGCCCTTGCCGCACACGTCCTCGTACTTGACCGTCTCGTAGCCGAGGTGGCGGCGGGCCAGGCTGTCCATGTCGTGGCGGGCATTGCCCGACTCCAGCACGAAGCTCTCCAGCATGGTGTCGTCGGCGTAGCCGGCGATCTCCACGCCGTGGCGGCGCAGCACGTGCAGGTCGTACTTGCCGTGCTGGCCGAGCTTGGACACCGCCGGGTCCTCCAGCAGCGGGCGCAGCAGGTCCAGCACCTGCCCGCGTTCGAGCTGGCTGGGCGCGCCCGGGTAGTCGTGGCCCACCGGCACGTAGGCGGCGTGGCCGGGTTCGGCGGCGAAGCTCAGGCCGACCAGGGTGGCGCGCATCGGATCGAGGCTGTCGGTCTCGGTGTCGAAGGCGAAGCGGCCGGCCGCGCGCAGCCGCGCGATCCAGTCCTGTAGCGCCTCGACGGTGGTGACGGTCTCGTAGCGGCCCGGCGCGGCCAGCGCCGGATCCAGCGCCGCTGCCGGGGCGGCCGCCGCCGACACCGCGTAGCCGGTGCCGCGGGCGCGGCCCGGTTCCTTCTCGGCGACCGCCGCCGGCCCGCCGGCCACCGCGCCGCCTTCCAGTTCCTTCAGCGCCTGGTTGAAGCCATAGCGCTGGTACAGCCCGCGTAGGGTCTCGACTTCCGGCTCGCGCAGGCGCAGCGAATCGGCGCTGCGCTCCAGCGCCAGGTCGGTGCGGATCGTCACCAGCTCGCGGTTGAGCGGCAGGCGCTCCAGCGCGGCGCGCAGGTTGTCGCCCACCTTGCCCTTGATCGCGGCGGCGTTGGCGATGACCCCGTCCAGCGAGCCGTACTCGGCCAGCCACTTGGCCGCGGTCTTCGGCCCGCACTTCTCCACGCCGATGACGTTGTCGATGGCGTCGCCCATCAGCGCCAGCATGTCGACGATGCGCTCCGGCGGCACGCCGAACTTCTCCACCACCGAGGCGGCGGTGTCCATGCGGCTGCCGCTCATGGTGTTGACCAGCATGATCGAGCCGCCATCCGCGCCCGGCTCGCGGACCAGCTGGGCGAAGTCCTTGTCGCCGGTGGAGATGGTCACCGCCATGCCGGCGTTGGCGCCCTGCACCGCCAGGGTGCCGATCACATCGTCGGCCTCGAC
Organism: Pseudoxanthomonas sp. J35; assembly: GCF_000513995.1. Classification (GTDB taxonomy): domain Bacteria; phylum Pseudomonadota; class Gammaproteobacteria; order Xanthomonadales; family Xanthomonadaceae; genus Pseudoxanthomonas. The sequence goes on along the minus strand of NZ_AZVB01000003.1, from coordinate 90,176 downwards.
ACCGTCGATGCGCAGGATGTCCATGCCCAGCGCGCTGACGATCTCGCACATCGGCTGCACCTGCGCGCGCAGCTCGTCGGGCATCGGCGGACGGTTGGCCTTGTAGGCCGGGTACATCTCGTCGCGGAAGGTCTTGCCGGGGGCGTCGACCACGAAGGCGACGTAGTCCGGCTTCTCCTTCAGCGTCGCGCGCAGCATGTTGACCACGCCGAACAGCGCGCCGGTGGGTTCGCCGGCGGCATTGCTCAGCGGCGGCAGCGCGTGGAAGGCGCGGTAGAGGTAGCTGGAACCGTCGATCAGGACTAGGCGTGTCATCCGTGCATTCTACGGCCATGCGCCGCCGGGGCCCTGCACGCGCCGCGACCGCCCCCGGGGCTGCCGTGCGGGCCCGCGCAACCGGCGCCGCGCCCGGCGCATAATGCAGGCGTACACACGAAGGAGCCGCCATGTCCAAGACGATCATGACCGCCGCGGCGCTGGCCGCGATCCTCTCCCTGGCCGGATGCGCGACCACGGGCGATGCCCCGGTGGACATCAGCGGCGCCGAAGTCGCCAGCCGCACCCTGGACAACGGCGACCTCATCGAGGAGTACCGCGTCGCCGGCCAGCTGCGCATGGTCAGGATCACCCCGGTGCGCGGCCCGGCCTACTACCTGTACGACCGCGACGGCGACGGCGCGCTGGACCGCGACGACGCCGACAAGCTGCCGCAGACCTACTGGAAACTGTTCTCCTGGTAAACGGCGCCGCGCCGGAGCCCCTTTCCGCGCGCACCGCCACGCTACACTCCCGCGCCCGGCGCCGCGGCACGCAGGCGTGCGGCACGCGCCGTCGGCCGTGCACCGCTCCGTTCCACCTCCGCGTTCCACCCGGCGGCTGAACAGCCTTTCCTGCCAGCGCACACGTTCGCCGCGCGCGGCGGCGTGACAATAGCGGTCCCGGATGCCGCCCCGGACCCATCGACAGGATTGCCCGATGCTTCGCTGGTTCGAAACCCGGCTGGATCCGTATCCGGCCGTCGCCACCACCCAACCGCCGCGGACGCTGTACGCGTTCTGCCGCCACTACACGCGCGGGGCCGAGCCCTGGCTGCTGCTGATGGCGGCGCTGACCACGGCCATCGCGGTGACCGAGGTATCGCTGTACGCCTTCACCGGCTCGATCGTCGATCGCCTCTCCAGCCACACCCCGGCCACCTTCCTGCAGGAGGAAGGCTGGAAGTTCGCGATGATGGCGCTGGTGGTACTGGTGGTGATGCCCGGCCTGAACCTGCTCAGTTCGCTGGTCATCCACCAGACCCTGCTCGGCAACTTCCCGATGCGGATCCGCTGGCGCGTGCACCGCTACCTGCTGCGCCAGTCCATGGGCTATTTCCAGGACGAGTTCGCCGGGCGCATCGCGACCAAGCTGATGCAGACCTCGCTGGCGGTGCGCGAGACGGTGATCAAGCTGCTGGACGTGGGCAACTACGTGATCGTGTACTTCGGCGGCGCGCTGCTGGTGGCCGCCTCGGCCGACTGGCGGCTGATGCTGCCGTTCGCCGGCTGGCTGGTCGCCTACATCGCCCTGCTGCGCTACGCGATCCCGCGACTGAACAAGGTCGCGCAGGAGCAGGCCGACGCGCGCTCGACCATGACCGGGCGCATCGTCGACAGTTACACCAACATCGCCACGGTCAAGCTGTTCTCGCATTCGCACCGCGAGGAGTCCTACGCCCGCGAGTCGATGGACCAGTTCCTCGGCACGGTACACCGGCAGATGCGCCTGGCCACCCTGGTCAACGTCAGCAACGACACCCTCAACATGCTGCTGCTGTTCGCGGTGGCGGCCACCGGCATCGGCCTGTGGATGCAGGATGCCGTCGGCGTCGGCGCGATCGCGGTGGCCATCGCCTTCGTGCTGCGGCTGATGGGCATGTCGCAGTGGATCATGTGGGAGATGTCGGCGCTGTTCGAGAACATCGGCACGGTGCAGGACGGCATCAACTCCATCGCCCTGCCGGCCACGGTGGACGACGCGCCCGGCGCGCGCCCGCTGGACCTGGCCGGCCCGGTGCGCGGCGACATCCGCTTCGAGCACGTGACCTTCCATTACGGCAAGAAGGGCGGCGTGATCGAGGGCCTGGACCTGCACGTGCGCCCGGGCGAGAAGGTCGGCCTGGTCGGGCGCTCCGGCGCCGGCAAGTCGACCCTGGTGAACCTGCTGCTGCGCTTCTACGACCGCGAAGGCGGCAGCATCCGCATCGACGGCACCGACATCGCCGCGGTGACGCAGGACTCGCTGCGCGCGGCGATCGGCGTGGTCACCCAGGACACCTCGCTGCTGCACCGTTCGGTCCGCGAGAACATCCTCTACGGCCGGCCCGACGCTGGCGAGGAGGAGATGATCGAGGCCGCGCGCCAGGCCAATGCCCACGACTTCATCATGGAACTGGTCGACGCCAAGGGCCGCCGCGGCTACGACGCGCAGGTCGGCGAGCGCGGCGTGAAGCTGTCCGGCGGCCAGCGCCAGCGCATCGCCATCGCCCGCGTGCTGCTGAAGAACGCGCCGATCCTGGTGCTGGACGAGGCCACGTCCGCGCTGGACTCGGAAGTGGAGGCGGTGATCCAGGAGAACCTGTACCGGCTGATGCAGGGCAAGACGGTGATCGCCATCGCCCACCGCCTGTCGACCATCGCCGCGATGGACCGGCTGGTGGTGATGGACCAGGGCCGCATCGTCGAGCAGGGCACGCACGAGGAACTGCTCGCCCGCGGCGGCCTGTACGCGCAGCTGTGGCAGCGCCAGTCCGGCGGCTTCCTGCTGGAAGCCGAAGCGGCAGACTGAGCGGAGAGCGGGGCGAGCCCTGCTCTACGGTTCGCGGCGCCGCTGTGCGCGACCCAGGCCCCAGCCGGTGCCGGCCCACGCAAGCGCGATGCCGGCGCCGATCAGCATCGCCAGGCCGGGATGGTCGCCGAGCACGTCGAGCAGGCGCTTAACCCAGGCGCTGAGTGCATCGCCGCCGCGGTAGACCACGGTGTCGATGAAATTCTTGGCCTTGTACTTGTCCGCCGGCGGAACCACCGTGTAGAGCATCTCGCGGCCCGGGCGCACGAAGGCGTACTCCCCGGCTCGGCGCGCCACCATCACCACCACGAACACCGCGAACACCGGCGCCAGCGCCAGCCACAGGAAGCCGAAGGCCATCACCAGCGGCACGCCGACCAGCAGCACGCCCACCCCCAGGTTCTGCGCGACGCGGCCGGTGATGAACAGCTGGGTGAGGATGGCCAGCACCTGCACCACGGTGTCGATCAGGCCGAACACCTGGGTCTGCCGCGCGCGGTCCGGGAACAGCCCGGACACCAGCCGCGCCTGTTCGAAGTACAGGAAGGTGGTGACCGTGGCCAGCAGCACCACGAACAGGGCGATGCCCAGCAGGAACGGCGAACGGAACACCGCGGTGGCGCCGGCGAAGGGGTTGCCGCCCAGCGGCCGCTCGCGCTGCGCCGGTGCATGCGCCTCCAGGCGCTCCAGCGGATGGCGGTCGCGCCAGCGGTGCAGCCACAGCGCCATGCCCGCGCTGGCGGCGATGAACAGCGACGACAGCAGCATCAGCCCGCCGTGCCCCAGCGGCTGCACCAGCACGGTGGCCAGCAGCGGCCCGGTCAGGCCACCGGCGCTGGCGCCGGCGGCGATCAGGGCGAACAGGCGCTTGGCCTCGCTGCTGGCGAACACGTCGGCCAGCACGCTCCAGGCCAGCGAGATCAGCAGCAGGTTGATCACCGAGACCCAGATGTAGAACGCGCGCCCGGCCCACACGTTGTCCGGCTGCAGCACCAGCCCAACGCCGAAGCCCAGCAGCGTCGCCACCACCAGCCCGAACACCCACGGCACGATCCGCCGCCGCGCCACCTTCGAGGCGATCCAGCCGTACAGCGGCAGCACCGCCACGGTGGCCAGGAAGGTGCCGGTGAACAGCCACTGCAGGTTGTCCACGCCGCCGGCCACGCCCATGGTCTCGCGCACCGGCCGCAACATGAAGTAGCCGGTGAACAGCAGGAAGAACATCGCCAGGCCGGCGGCCACCGCCGGCGCTTCGTGCGGCCTCACCCCGAACAGGCGGGACAGCCAGGGCGTGCGCACGGTCGCGCCGTCGGTCGGCTGCATCGGGCCGGCTCAGGCGGCGGCGAACTGGCGGACCAGTTCCTGCTGCTGCGCGGCGGTCAGCAGCGGGCCGCGGCCGGCCTTGAGCTGGTCGGCCTGGCGCTCCGGCTTGCCGGTGGCCGGGATCACCACGGTCACCGCCGGATGGCTGATGGCGAACTTCAGGAACATCTGCGCCCACGAGGTGACGCCGACCTCGGCGGCCCAGCCCGGCAGGGGCCTGTCTTTCACCTTCGCGAACAGGCGGCCGTCGTCGAAGGCGCGGTTGATGAGCACCGCCACGCCGCGGTCCTGGGCCAGCGGCAGCACCCGCTCGGCGGCGCGGGTGGAGATGACCGAGTAGTGGATCTGGATGAAGTCCAGCTTCTCGGCGCGCATGATCCGTTCGAGTTCGGGCAGCCCGGCGTCGGTGTAGTGGGTGACACCGACGTACTTCGTCTTCCCCTGCTCCTTCAGCTGGCGGGCATACGGCAGCTGCCGCTGCCAGTCGCGCAGGTTGTGGACCTGCAGCAGCTCGACCTTGTCGGTACGCAGACGGCGCTGCGAGTCCTTCCACTGCGCCTCGGCGGCCTCGCGGCTGTCGGCGGCGATCTTGGTGGCGATGAAGGCCTTGGCGCGCCAGCCGCCATCGGCCAGCAGGCTGCCGACCACTTCGTCGGAACGGCCGTAGTTGGGCGAGGTGTCGATCACCCGCGCCCCGCCCTCGAAGAAGATCCGCACCACTTCCTGCAGCGCGGCGTACTCCGGCGAGCCGAGGTCCACGTCGTAGCTGCCGGAGGTGCCGGCGCCGATCACCGGCAGCTGTTCGCCACTGGAGGGGATCGGCCGGGTCAGCAGCGGACCGGCCGCGGCGGCGGCCAGCGCGCGCATTGGCAATGGCAGCGTGCCCAGGGCCAGGGCGGAAACGGTGGCGGCGGAGCCGGCCAGGAACCGGCGGCGCGAATGCAGGTGCATGGCGGAACCTCCCGGGGAACAGGCACTTGGCGGCCCGGTTCGATCCTACTCCCGCCATCCCTTCGCGCCATGTGACTGCGGTAAGGGGCTCCGTCGATAGACGCCGTCTTTCGAGTCGATCAGTACTCCGTGGTATCCTGCACGCCTTCCTTTGGGGAGTAGCCTGCCGGCGCATCCTGCGCCGGCCGCCCGCGTCAACATGCTCGGCCCGTTGCGGCCGTGGCGCGGACACCCGGGGCGCGGCGCGACCGCCGCCCGGCGCTGGCGAGACCAACGGCCTGCAGGCGCGTCTGTGGTTGGACGCTGGCGGGTCGTGGCCGCCTTCCGACCCGGTTGTCCCTGATGAGTCCGTTTTCCATCGTCCTGATCGGCCTGGCCATGTCCACCGATGCCTTCGCCGCGGCCGTCGGCAAGGGCGCCTCGATGCAGCACCCCCGCTTCTCCCACGCCCTGCGCGCCGGCCTGATCTTCGGCGTGATCGAGGGCCTGACCCCGGTGATCGGCTGGCTGCTGGGCAACGCCGCCGCGCGTTACGTCACCGCCTGGGACCACTGGATCGCGTTCACCGTGCTGTGCCTGCTGGGCCTGCACATGATCTGGCACGGCATCCATGACGACGAGGAGGACGCCGGCGCGCGCCGCCACGGCCCCTGGGCGCTGGCGGTCACCGCCGTGGGCACCAGCATCGACGCGATGGCGGTGGGCGTAAGCCTGGCCTTCCTCGAGGTGCCGATCGCGGTGGTGGCCACGGTGATCGGCCTGTGCACCCTGGTGATGGCGACGATCGGGATCATGCTCGGCCGCGTGCTGGGCGTGCTGGCCGGCAAGCGCGCCGAATTCATCGGCGGCGTGATCATGCTGGTGATCGGCTCGGTGATCCTCTACGAGCACCTGACCGGCGCGGCCTGAGCCGCGGCCGGCGCTGCAGCGCGGCCAGGTGCGGCGCTCCGGTGCGCCCGCCTGCACGGCCGGGCGGAACCATGCCGCGGGCAAGGTCGCTCGCTGCGTATCGCTGCATGTCCGCCTGGTGGGTCGCGGCCGAAGGCCGCAGCGCGGTCAGCGCACGACCAGCACCGGCACCGTCGAGCGGCCCAGCACCGACTGGGTCTGGCTGCCCAGCAGCACCTTGCCCAGCCCGCGACGCCCGTGCGAGGCCATCACGATCAGGCCGGCCCTGTGGTCGGCCGCGGCCTGGACGATGGCATCGGAGGGATAGCCGTCGGGGATGTGCACGGTTTCGCAGGCCACCCCGGCGGTGGTCGCCTGGGCCAGCGCGTCCTGCAGGATCCGCTGCGCGGAGCGCGCGCAGCCTTCCTGGTATTGCGCCTGCATGTCCGGATCGGCCACCAGCGCCATCGCGTCGTCGAACGCCGGCATCCACGGCTCGGTCACGGTGACCACGACCACCGGCACCTTCAGGGTGGCGGCCAGTGCCAGGCCGTGGGCCAGGCCCTTGCCGGCCAGCTCCGAGCCGTCGGTGGCGATCAGGATGCGGTCGTACATGGCGCTCTCCTTCCCTTGGTGGCCTGCGGCCATTGCACACCCGGGGCGCGGTGGAGGCAATGGGCGGAAGGTGGCAGGCGTTCGTCGCCAAAGCCGCCCCCCCCAGTAGAGTCGGGCTCGCCCGACTCCCACGCCCGATATCCCAGCGCCGCGCAGGCAGCGACGCCATGCGCTTCTCATGCGCCCTCGCCTGCGGACGCGGGGGAGCGGGGCGAGCCCCGCTCTACGGGGGCGTCGGCCCGGGCCTTCGCCTCAGATCGGCTTGAGGTTGGCGAAGGCCAGCACCAGCCACTTGCTGCCGGCGTCGTCGAAGTTCACCTGCACGCGCGCGTGCGCGCCGCTGCCCTCGTAGTCGGTGACCACGCCGCGGCCGAAGCTGGCGTGGATCACGCCCTGGCCCAGCTTCAGCGAAGGCGTCTCCAGTACCGGATGCGCTACCCGCGGCGGCGCGGCCATCGGCCGGGCCACCTGCACCCGCGGCCGCACCTCGTTGAGCAGGTGCCCGGGGATCTCGCGCAGGAAGCGCGACGGCATCCCGTACATGTCCATGCCGTGGATGCGCCGGCTCTCGGCGTAGGTCATCACCAGCTTCTGGTGGGCGCGGGTGATGCCGACGTAGGCCAGGCGGCGCTCCTCTTCCAGCCGGCCCTGCTCCTCCAGCGACTTGCTGCTGGGGAACACGCCCTCCTCCACACCGACCAGGAACACCAGCGGGAACTCCAGGCCCTTGGCCGAATGCAGGGTCATCAGCTGCACGCCGTCCTCGTCGGCCTGGGCCTGGCCTTCGCCGGCCTCCAGCGCCGCATAGGAGAGGAAGGCGACCAGCTCGCTCATGCTTTCCTGGTCGTCGTCCAGTTCGGCGCGCGAGAAGCGCGAGGCCACCGAGACCAGTTCGTCCAGGTTCTCCAGCCGCGACTCGGCGTCCAGTTGCCCGCGCGATTCGCTGGCCCAGTGCTCGCGCAGGCCGGACCGGGCCAGCACGTGGTCGACGCGGTCCTTCAGCGCCAGGTCGGTGGTCTCCGCGTCCAGCGCGTCGATCAGCGACAGGAACCCGGCCACCGCATTGCGCGCCCGCGCCGCCAGCGCGTTCTCCGCGACCAGCGACGTCGCGGCCTGCCACAGCGAGACCTGCGCCTCGCGCGCACGGCGGCGGACCTCGTCCAGGGTGCGGTCGCCGATGCCGCGCGCCGGCGTGTTCACCGTGCGCTCGAACGCCGCGTCGTCGGCGCGACTGGCGACCAGGCGCAGGTAGGCCAGGGTGTCCTTGACCTCGGCGCGCTCGAAGAAGCGCATGCCGCCATAGACGCGGTACGGCACCTGCTCGGCCAGCAGCACCTCTTCCAGCGCGCGCGACTGCGCGTTGGAGCGGTACAGCACCGCCGCCTCGCGCCAGCTGCCGCCGTCGCGCACCCACTGGCGGATGCGCTCGACCACGAAGCGCGCCTCGTCCATCTCGTTGTAGGCCGCGTACACGTCCACCGGCTCGCCGTCGCCGCTGTCGGTCCACAGCTGCTTGCCGATGCGGTCGGGGTTGTGCGAGATCACCGCGTTGGCGGCGTTGAGGATGTTGGCGCTGGAGCGGTAGTTCTGCTCCAGGCGGATGGTCCTCGCCCCGGGGAAGTCGCGCAGGAACTGCTGCACGTTCTCCACCTTGGCGCCGCGCCAGCCGTAGATGGCCTGGTCGTCGTCGCCAACCACGAAGACCCGGCCGGTGTCGCCGGCCAGCACGCGCACGAAGGCGTATTGGATGGCGTTGGTGTCCTGGAACTCGTCGATCAGCAGGTCGCGAAAGCGGGTGCGGTAGTGCTGCAGCAGCGCCGGGTTGTCGCGCAGCAGCTCGTGGGCGCGCAGCAGCAGCTCGGCGAAGTCGACCAGGCCGGCGCGGTCGCAGCGTTCCTGGTACAGCTCGTAGGCGCGGCGCAGCGACTCGGTCCACGGATCGTTGACCGCCTGGATGTGCTGCGGGCGGCGGCCCTCGTCCTTCTGCGCGTTGATCCACCAGGCGATCTGGCGCGGCGGGAAGCGGCCGTCGTCCAGCTCCAGCTGCTGGGCCACGCGCTTGACCAGGCGCAGCTGGTCGTCGCTGTCGAGCACCTGGAAGGATTCGGGCAGGCGCGCCTCGTTCCAGTGCAGGCGCAGCAGGCGGTGGGCGATGCCGTGGAAGGTGCCGATCCACATGCCGCGCGCGCCGTGGCGCAGCTGCTGGTCGGCACGCGCGCGCATCTCGCCGGCGGCCTTGTTGGTGAAGGTGACCGCGAGGATCCCGTGCGCCGGCACGCCGATGACTTCGTTCAGCCAGGCGATGCGGTGGGTCAGGACCCGGGTCTTGCCGGAACCGGCGCCGGCCAGCACGAGGTAATGGCCCGGCGGCGCGGACACGGCCTCGCGCTGCGCGCTGTTGAGGCCGTCGAGAAGGTGGGAGACATCCATGGGCGCATTTTACGGCCTCTGGAAGCTCGGTCCGTGATTGGTGATTCGTTATCCGTGATTCGAAGAAGCAGGAACGGCCGTCGGAGGCGTCGGCACCGTGCACCGAGGAGGGGCCCGTGAGCCTTCCCTCCAATCACCAATCACCAATCACGCGCGACCGCCCTGGCGGTCGCGCTCAATGCGCCTCGTGCTCGCGGCGGGCGCTGGTGCCGGTCATCAGCTTGTCGGTCCAGGCGATGCCGATGGCCGAGAGGATGAAGACCACGTGGATGATGGTCTGCCACAGCACGCCATCGGTGGTCAGCGCGCTGCAGCGGGCCGCGCCCACGTTCGAGGCGGCGGTGGCGACCAGTTCCGGCGGGCAGAACGGCAACCCGTTCAGGGTGCCGGCAGCGATGAAGGTCTTGAGCAGGTGGATCGAGGAGATGCCGATGATCGCCATCGCCAGCTTCACCTTCAGCACCGAGGCGTTGACGTGGCTCAACCACTCCGGCTGGTCCGGGTGGCCTTCCAGGCCCAGGCGCGAGACGAAGGTCTCGTAGCCGCCGACGATCACCATCACCAGCAGGTTGGAGATCATCACCACGTCGATCAGGCCCAGCACGATCAGCATGATCTGCTGCTCGCCCATGTGCTGCGCTTCGTGGATCAGGTGCCACAGTTCCTTGCCGAACAGGAACACGTACACGCACTGGGCCAGGATCAGGCCCAGGTACAGCGGCAGCTGCAGCCAGCGCGAGGCGAAGATCAGCGTGGACAGGGGGCTGAGGCGGGGTGCGCCGGTGGTATGCGGCTGCGACATGGGCGATCGGGCATGGCGGAAATGACGGCGCAGGGTAACGGCCCGGCCCGGGGCTGCCAAGCGCGGCCGATCCGGCGGGGCGGCCGCAACAGGGCGTTCCGTTCATCGTCGCCCGGCCCTGCGGGGCTCCCTCGTACACTCCGGGGCCCGACCTTCGACCGCGCCCCCGGCGCCCCCCACCGGAGCCCCGCCATGATCGACCTGTACTACTGGCCCACCCCCAACGGACACAAGATCACCCTGTTCCTGGAGGAATCCGGGCTGCCCTACACCATCAAGCCGGTGAACATCGGCAAGGGCGACCAGTTCCAGCCGGAGTTCCTGGCGTTTTCGCCCAACAACAAGATACCGGCGATCATCGACCACGCGCCCAACGACCTGGGCGAGCCGATCAGCGTGTTCGAGTCCGGCGCCATTCTGGTCTACCTGGCCAACAAGACCGGGCGCTTCTTCGGCCAGACCGTGCGGCAGAAGGTCGAGGTCAACCAGTGGCTGATGTGGCAGATGGCCGGCCTGGGCCCGATGACCGGCCAGTACGGCCACTTCACCGTATACGCCCCGGAGAAGATCGACTACGCGATCGAGCGCTACACCCGCGAGGTGAAGCGCCTGCTTGGCGTGCTCGACAGGCGCCTGCAGGGCCGCGCCTTCATCGCCGGCGACGAATACACCATCGCCGACATGGCCGCCTACCCGTGGATCAACCCGTACACCAGGGCCCCGCTTGACCTGGAGCCCTACCCCGACCTGCGCCGCTGGCACGCCGCCATCGCCGCCCGCCCCGCCACCCAGCGCGCCTATGCGTTGACCCAGCAGGTGAACCCGGATGCGGGCAAGCCGCTGACCGACGAAGAGCGCAAGCAACTCTTCGGCCGCTGAAGTTCCTCGCGTAGAGTCGGGCTTGCCCGACTCCACCGCCGGCCCATCCGGCGCACGTGGCAGAAGCAGCGGGGCAAGCCCCGCTCTACAGGCGAGGCGACAGCATCCGCAGGACAGGGGTCACTCCACGCTGACCCCGATCTTCGGCATCGCGTGTCATGGCGACCAGGAAGTGAACCTGACCCCCCAAGTTCGCCGCAGCGCCCGCACACGGCAGGCGCCACCAGGTCACGCCATCAGCCCCAGAAGCATCAGGAAGCCCGACAGGACGACGCTCGACGAGCCGCACGCCACGCCCAGCACCGCGAACACCTTCTTGCGGTCTTTCTGCATCAACCCGGCGATGCCGAGGCCGATGGCAAGCAGGTCCAGGAACACGAACAGCATCAGGAACAGGCCGATCATCACGGCTTCGACGGATTCCTCGTCGATCTCGCCACCATTGGCCGCGCCGATGATCCCGGCGACGAAAAAGACCAGGAACGTCAGCAGGCCGCCGCCCAGGCCCAGGATGAAGGACGCGATACCCAGGCCCGAGTGCTTCTGCTCCAGCTGCATTGCCACTGCCATCGATTTTCCCCTTTCGTGGTTCCCCGCGAGGTCCGCGCCATCGTCCGGCTGATGGAAGGGCCTCCCCAGCACCCTCTCCCGGTCCCTCCACGGGGGTTCATCGGAGTGTGCGAGGCGGGTGCGGGAGCGTCAATGCGGGGAATCCGCGGCCGATCGACGCCCTGGCGGATCGGGACACGCCGGGAGCGCACGAAGAACAGCCACTGTCCAGCCCGGCCTTCCGGCACGGCCGGCCGCCGGGCAGCGCCCCTACAATGTCCCCATGACGCCATCCCGGACGCCCGCATGCGCTTTCTCCGCTTCGCCCCGGCCCTCTCGCCGCTGCTGCTCGCCTTTGCCGTGACCCTGCCCGCCGCCCCGGGCGCCGATGCCGCCCCCCGCAAGCTCACCCTTGAGGCCATCACCGGCAGCGCGCCGCTGTCCGGCCCCACCCTGATGAAGCCGAAAGTTTCGCCCGACGGTACGCGGGTGAGCTTCCTGCGCGGCAAGGACAGCGACCGCAACCGCCTGGACCTGTGGGAATACGACGTCGCCAGCGGCCAGACCCGGCTGCTGGTGGATTCGTCGGTGGTCCTGCCGGGCACCGAGACGCTCAGCGACGAGGAGAAGGCGCGCCGCGAGCGCCAGCGCATTGCCGCGCTTTCCGGCATCGTCGACTACCAGTGGGCGCCGGACGGCAAGGCGCTGCTGTTCCCGCTGGGCGGCGAGCTGTACCTGTACGACCTGGGCAAGTCCGGCAGCGAGGCGGTGCGCAAGCTCACCTCCGGCGGCGGCTTCGCCACCGATCCGAAGGTGTCGCCGCGCGGCGGCTACGTCAGCTTCGTGCGCGGCCGCGACCTGTGGGTGATCGAGCTGGCCAGCGGCAAGGAGATCCGCCTCACCGCCGACGGCAGCGACACCATCGGCAACGGCGTGGCCGAGTTCGTCGCCGACGAGGAGATGGACCGCCACACTGGCTACTGGTGGGCGCCGGACGACAGCGCGATCGCCTTCACCCGCATCGACGAGTCGCAGGTGCCGGTGCAGAAGCGCTACGAGGTCTACGCCGACCGCACCGAGGTGGTCGAGCAACGCTACCCGGCCGCCGGGCAGCCGAACGTGCGCATCCAGCTGGGCGTGATCGCGCCGAAGGCCGGGGCGAAGCCACGCTGGATCGACCTGGGCAAGGACGAGGACATCTACCTGGCGCGCGTGGACTGGCGCGATCCGCAGCGGCTGGCCTTCCAGCGGCAGTCGCGCGACCAGCAGACGCTCGAGCTGATCGAGGCCCGCCTCGACAACGGCGCGCAGCGCGTGCTGGCCACCGAGACCTCGAAGACCTGGGTGCCGCTGCACAACAACCTGCGCTTCCTGCCCGACGGCCGCTTCCTGTGGTCGTCCGAGCGCAGCGGCTTCGAACACCTGTACCTGGCGTCGGAGGATGGAAGCACGCTCACCCCGCTGACCTCGGGCGAGTGGATCGTCGACGAGGTCGTCGCGATCGACCCCAAGGCCGGATACGTGTGGTTCACCGGCACGCGCGACTCGGCGCTGGAGAGGCATCTGTACCGCGTGCCGCTGGCCGGCGGCGGCATCGAGAAGCTGTCGCGGGCGCCGGGCATGCACGCGCCGGCCTTCGCCCGCAACGCCAGCATCTACGTCGACAACTGGTCCAGCACCACTACGCCGCCGCAACTGGAGCTGTTCGCCAACGACGGCACGCACCTGGCCACCCTGCTGCGCAACGACCTGTCCGATCCGGACCATCCCTACGCACCGTACCGCGACGCGCAGCGGCCGGTGGAGTTCGGCAGCCTCACCGCTGCCGACGGCAGGACGGAACTGCACTACAGCCTGATCAGGCCGGCCGGCTTCGACCCGGAGAAGCAGTACCCGGTGGTGGTGTACGTCTACGGCGGCCCGGCCGCGCAGCGCGCGACCAACAGCTGGGCCGGCGGCGGCGACCTGCTGTTCAACCAGTACCTGGCGCAGCAGGGCTACGTGGTGTTCACCCTCGACAACCGCGGCACGCCGCGCCGCGGCCGCGACTTCGGCGGCGCGCTGTACGGCGTGCAGGGCACGGTGGAGGTCGACGACCAGCTGCGCGGCGTGGAATGGCTGAAGTCGCAGCCTTGGGTCGACGGCAAGCGCATCGGCGTGCATGGCTGGTCCAACGGCGGCTACATGACCCTGATGCTGCTGGCCCGCACCGATGCCTACGCCTGCGGCATCGCCGGTGCGCCGGTCAGCGACTGGGGCCTGTACGACACCCACTACACCGAGCGCTACATGGGTCTGCCGGCAGCCAATCCGGAGGGCTACCGCAATGCGCGCGTGCTGACCCACATCGACGGCCTGGTCGGCGAGGACGCGCCGAAGCTGCTGCTCATCCACGGCATGGCCGACGACAACGTGCTGTTCACCAACTCCACCGCGGTGATCTCGGCGCTGCAGCAGCGCGGCCAGCCGTTCGAGCTGATGACCTACCCGGGCGCCAAGCACGGCCTGGCCGGCAAGGACGCGCTGCACCGCTACCGCCTGGCCGCGGATTTCTTCGACCGCTGCCTGCGGCCGGGGCACTGAGGTCGCACCTTCTCTCCACCCCAACCGGGAGAGGGCTGGGTGAGAAGGTCGGTGCACGGGTGACGTAGCCCGGGTAAGGCCACAGGCCGCATCCGGGGAGGCCGGCCTGCGCACCTGCGCCCGGCGCCTGCCGCGCACAGGGTCCCGGATGCGCTTCGCTTATCCGGGCTACGCGTTCTCTACGGTGGCGGCAACGCGAACGTCGTGTCAGGGGTTCGGCGCCGGCTGGGCGGTGGACGGGTCCGGCACCCAGATCGCCACGCCGTGGGCTTTCTTCTGCGTGGTCGGGATGCCGATGCCGATGCCGCCGGCGGTATGGCGGCCGTAGCTGCCGGCGCCGACCGACATGCTGGCCGGCGAGCCGGACGAACCGACCCCGATCAGGACCACGCCGTTCGCACCCAGCGCCGCCGCTTCGCGCTTGAGCCGGGCCACGGCCGCGTCGGTCTGGCCCTGGGTGCCGAAACCCACCGCGCTGGAGGCTTCCAGCTGGGCGATTTCCTGCGAACCGGGCGGGACGGCGGAGTAGATGCGGACCTGCGAAGGGTCGATCGGCGGTCGCGCCTGGCCGACCATCACCTTGGAGGAACCGGCGCAGCCGGCCAGGACCAGGACGGCGGCGGCGAGAGCGGGGAACGGGCGCATGCAGGACCTCGGGAACGGGGGATCGATGGAGCATGGATGATCCGCCGCGGGGCGTGAACCGGCCGGCAACCGCGACCCGCGGCGGCGTTCCGCAGGAGCCGGGCGGCGGCGCATGTCCGCCACCGCCGGCAACCCCGTCCGGCCGCTGCACCGCCCGCAGGTCGGCGGCCTGGCGCAGGACCGGCCCGGCTCGGACCGGGGCGTATCATGGACGCCTGCTTCCGGTGGAGTCCACGATGAGTTACCCCCACGTCCGCATGCGCCGCATGCGCCGCGACGACTTCTCGCGCCGGCTGATGCGCGAGCACGTCCTCACCACCAACGACCTGATCTACCCGGTCTTCGTCCACGAGGAACACGGCCGCGCGCCGGTACCGTCGATGCCGGGCGTGGAGCGGCTGTCGATCGACGAGCTGCTGCGGGTGGCCGAGCAGGCGCTGGAACTCGGCGTGCCGGTGCTGGACCTGTTCGGCGTGCCGGACCCGGCGTCCAAGACCCCGGACGGGCGCGTGGCCTGGGACGAGAACGGCATCATCCCGCGCGCGATCCGCGCGCTGAAGTCGCGCTTCCCCGAGCTGGGCGTGATGACCGACCAGGCCCTGGACCCGTACACCACCCACGGCCAGGACGGGCTGATCGACGACACCGGCTACATCCTCAACGACGAGACCATCGACGCGCTCGTCAGGCAGTCGCTGGTGCACGCCGCGGCCGGCGTCGACATCCTCTCGCCGTCGGACATGATGGACGGGCGCATCGGCGCGATCCGCGAGGCGCTGGAGGGCGCCGGCCATATCAACACCCGGATCATGTCCTACGCGGCCAAGTACGCCAGCGCGTTCTACGGCCCGTTCCGCAGCGCGGTCGGCAGCGCCGGCAACCTCGGCAAGGGCAACAAGTACACCTACCAGATGGACCCGGCCAATTCGGACGAGGCCCTGCGCGAGGTGGAACTGGACATCGCCGAGGGCGCGGACATGGTTATGGTCAAGCCGGGCCTGCCGTACCTGGACGTGATCCGCCGGGTGAAGGATGCCTTCGGCGTACCGACCTTCGCCTACCAGGTCAGCGGCGAGTACGCGATGCTCAAGGCGGCGTCGGCCAACGGCTGGCTGGACGAGAAGGCCTGCGCGCTGGAAGCGCTGCTGGCGTTCAAGCGCGCCGGCGCCGACGGCGTGCTGACCTACTACGCCATGGACGTGGCGCGCTGGCTGCGGCAGGGGTAAGACGCCTTGCGTCGGGGCAAAGCTCCCGGGTGCGCTTCGCTTACCCGGGCTACGCATCGATAGCCCCCGCTCCCGCAAGGAAGGGGAGAACGTAGAGTCGGGCTTGCCCGACTCCCACGCCCGGCGGGGCGACGCACCGCCGGAGGCAGCGGGGCAAGCCCCGCTCTACGAAGCGCCCGGGCTGCGCTGGCAGCCCTCTCCGGAGGGAGAGGGAAAGATCATTGCGGCAGGCAGCCGTCCTGCCCGCGCACGGTGGGCAGGACGATGCGGTAGATGTCGCTTCTGCCCGCCTTCGGCGAGGGCGCAGAGCCGGTCACCGTGCCTTCCTTCGGCCGCGACGGATCGACCACCGGCGCGCGGGTGTGCCCGGTCTCCGTGTTGAACGACAGCGTCCACGGATTCGCATCGGCGAAGCGGCTGCCGTCGCAGGTGGCCACGTAGACGCGCATGGCCCCGCCATCCTCGCCGCGCGAGAACATCGCCGCGCGGCCGCCGTCGAGCAGGGCGATGTCCACCTCGTCGGCGCGCGTGTTCACCCCCGGCACCGGCACGACGGCGGCATCGCCCTGCAGCGAAGCGTGGTACAGGTCGAAACCGCCCACGCCGCCGCGGCGGTCGCTGGAGAACAGCAGCGACCCGCCCGCCACCGGCGCCGGTGAGCGCTCGTCGGCGCGGCCGTTGATGCCGTCGCGCAGCCGCTCCGGCTCGCCGAACCCGTCGCTGCGCACTTCAACCCGGTACAGGTCGTGACCGCCGGCGCCACCCGGACGGTCCGAGGCGAAGTACAGCCAGCGCCCGTCGGCACTGAACATCGGCTCGATCTCCGCCGCGGCAGTGTTGAACGGCAGCGGCTGCGGATCGACCCAGCGCTTGCCGTCAAGCCGCGCCTGCCACAGGTCGCCGCCGCCAGGGCCGCCGGCGCGGTCGCTGCCCCAGACGATGCGCTGGCCGTCCGGCGCGACCGTGCCACGCAATTCGGCATCGCGGGTGGACACGGTCCAGATGCCTTCCAGGCCGTACTCGGCCAGCTGCGCCATGGCCGGACCGCAGAGTAGACTGCAGGCGAAGGCGACGCCCAGTCTGCGCTTCATGGTGATCGCTCCCGGCCAGGTTTCCCAATTACGCGGATATATACCAAAGCCATGTCCACCGCCCGCTTCGCTGTCTTCGGCCACCCGATCGCGCAATCGCTCTCGCCCCGCATCCATGCCGCCTTCGGCCGGCAGTGCGGGATCCCGCTGGAATACACCGCCATCGACGCGCCGCCGGACGGCTTCGCCGCCGCGCTGGAGAGCTTCGCCGCCGACGGCGGGCGCGGCTGCAACGTGACCCTGCCGCTGAAGGAGATCGCCTTCTCGCTGTGCGCGCAGACCAGTTCGCGCGCGCTGCGCGCCGGCGCCTGCAACACGCTCACCCGCCGCGACGGCCAGTGGCACGGCGACAACACCGACGGCGCCGGCCTGGTCCGCGACCTCACCGGCCGCCAGGGCCTGGACCTGCGCGCGCGCCGCGTGCTGCTGCTGGGCGCCGGCGGCGCGGCGCGCGGCGTGGCCCCGGCGCTGCTGGATGCCGGCGTCGGCGAGATGGTGGTGGTGAACCGCACGCCGGAACGTGCCGATGCCCTGGTCGATGCGCTCGGCGAACCCGGCCGCGCGCATTCGCGCTACTGGGAAGACCTGCGCGAGCTGGGCGACTTCGAACTGATCGTCAACGCCACCTCCGCGGGCCGCGACCAGTCCTCGGGCTTCGTCGCGCCGCTGTCGCTGGTCAACAGCCGCAGCGTGGCGGTGGACCTCAACTACGGCGAAGCGGCGATCCCGTTCCTGGCCTGGGCACGCTCGGCCGGCTGCCTCGAAGCGATCGATGGCCTGGGCATGCTGGTCGAACAGGCCGCCGAGGCCTTCGAGCTCTGGCACGGCGTGCGCCCGCTCACCGACGCGATCTACGCCGAGCTGCGCGAACGCGACAAGACGCTGGCTACCGCCGACTGAGGCCGCATCGGCCCGTAGCCGGCATGTCCCCGGGGTGCAGCGGCGCCACGCGGAGCTCGGCTAGGATGGCCGGATGAAACTGACCTCCGCCCTGCTCCCGTTCGCCCTGCTGCTGTGCGCCGCCGGCGCCTCCGCGGCCACTTCCCACGACCACCAGGAACGTCCGCGCGCCCGCGACGTCGGCATCGTCATCGGCACGCTGCCGACCGGTCCGAACAACGCCATCACCGACGTCGAAGGCGTCGGCGTGGGCCACGCCACGCTGGTCCGCGGACGCGAGCTCAACACCGGCGTCACCGCCATCGTGCCCCACCGCGGCAACCTTTACCGCGAGCGCGTGCCGGCGGCGATCGTGGTCGGCAACGGCTTCGGCAAGCTGCTGGGCGTGACCCAGGTGCAGGAGCTGGGCGAACTGGAAACGCCCATCCTGCTGACCGGCACGCTGAGCGTGTGGAACGCCGCCGACGCACTGGCCGGCTGGCTGCTGGCGCAGCCGGGCATGGAACAGGTGCGCTCGATCAACCCGGTGGTCGGCGAGACCAACGACGGCTACCTCAGTGACATCCGCGCCCGCCCGATCGGCAAGGCGCAGGTGGAACAGGCCCTGGCGACGCTCTCCTACGGCGCGGTCGAGGAAGGCGCGGTCGGCGCCGGTACGGGCACCGTGGCGTTCGGCTGGAAAGGCGGCATCGGCACCAGCTCGCGCAGGCTTCCGGAAGCGGATGGCGGCTGGACCGTGGGCGTGCTGGTACAGAGCAATTACGGCGGCCATCTGACCGTGGCCGGCGTGCCGGTGTGGAAGTCGCTGCCGAGCCCGGAGGCGCTGGCGCTGCACTCGCGCCAGGAACCGCCGCCCTGGCGCGGTGACGGCAGCATCATGATCGTGGTCGCCACCGATGCGCCGCTGGATGCTTCGGCGCTGCGCCGGGTGGCCAACCGTGCGCTGACCGGACTGGCACGCACCGGTTCGGACATGTCCAACGGCTCGGGTGACTACGTCATCGCCTTCTCCACCGCGAAGCAGAACCGGCGCGACCCGCGCGCGGCGGTGCAGCCGGGCGCCAGCGTCGGTGGCGAGGCGCTGACCCCGCTGTTCGAGGCCACCGCCGAAGCCACCGAGGAAGCCATCCTCAACTCGCTGCTGCGCGCCCGCACCGTGCAGGGCCACCGCGGCACTGCGCCGGCGCTGCCGCTGGAACCGCTGCTGGAGGCGCTGGACGCGGCCGGCGCACGCGCGCGCTGAGCGCCCGGCGCACGCCACGCCCGGCCTCGAAGCCGGGACAGCGGTGCCCGGCAAACGCATCGAACCGGCGCTGCGCCGGCGTCGCCTAGCGCAGCGGCGGGCGGTAAAGCGCCGCGTTGATGCACGAGAACAGGCTGACCAGGAACCAGCCGAACGGGAACAACGACAGGGTCAGCACCCAGGTGATCGCGCCGGCGGCGCAGGCGGCCAGGAACCAGAGCAGCGCCGACAGCACGCGCCCCTGCACCAGCTGGCCGAGGCCGGGAACGAAGAAGCTGCAGATCGCGGCGATCACATTGCCCGTCGAACCGGGTGCACTCATCGGTATCTCCTCGGAAGTCCTGCCGTGATTGTGGCCGCGCCGGTGCGCGGCGCCAGTGAAGATTGTCACCTGCCGGCTGGCCTCGCGCGGCGCAGCGGATCCAGCCGGGGTTTCCGGTTGCCTGTGCACGCGGACCGGCAGGTTGCCGCCGCGGCGCATACACTTCCCCGATGCTGCCGCAACCCGTCCCGCCCGTGTTCGCCTGCCGCGCCGCCTGTGCGGCGTGCTGCACGGCGCCGTCGATCACCTCGCCGATCCCGGGCATGCCGCAGGGCAAGCCGGCCGGCGTGCCCTGCGTGCAGCTGGACGGACACCTGCGCTGCCGCCTGTTCGGGCGTCCAGAGCGCCCTGCGTTCTGCGCCTCGCTGCGTCCGGGCCCTTCGATGTGCGGCGCCAGCCGCGAAGAGGCGATGGCCATCCTCGCCGAGCTGGAGGCGGCGACGGCACCTGCGGGGTGACACCCCCCTCCCCACAGGCAGGGCCACCCGCGCACAGGCGGACACCGTCGTAGAGCGGGGCTTGCCCCGCTGCTCTTCGCGCGACCTGGGACATCAGGCGGGGGGAGTCGGGCAAGCCCGACTCTACGGTTGCCAGGTCTCCCGGAGAGGGGTCACCGCGCACGGGCCGAAGTGTGTAGAGCGGGGCTTGCCCCGCTGCCTTCTGCGCGGCCTGGAGCATCAGGCGGGGGAGTCGGGCAAGCCCGACTCTACGGGGCGGCGCCCGGTTAACCGCCGATGCCGAGGTAGCGGTCCTTCAGGCGCACGTAGTGGCCCGCCGAGTAGTGCAGGCTCTCGATTTCCCTGTCGCTGAGCTTGCGCGCGAAGCGCGCCGGGTTGCCCAGCCACAGCTCCGCCTCGCCCACCACCTTGCCCGGGCCGACCACCGCGCCGGCGCCGACGAAGCCGTACTTCTTCACCGTGGCGCCGTCGAGGATGCACGCGCCCATGCCGATCAGGCACAGGTCCTCGATGGTGCAGGCATGGATGATCGTGCCGTGGCCGACAGTCACGTCCGCGCCGATCAGGGTCGGGTAGCCGGCCTTGTTGAACGGGCTGTGGTGGCTGACGTGGACGATGGTGCCGTCCTGGATGTTGCTGCGCGCGCCAACGCGGATGAAGTTCACGTCGCCGCGCAGCACGCACCCGGGCCACACCGAGACATCCTCGGCCAGTTCAACGTCGCCGACGATCGTGGCGGCCGGGTCGACGTACACGCGCTCGCCCAGCACGGGGCGCTTGTCCAGGTAGGGACGCAGGGAAGGCTCGTTCATCCGGGCATTGTAGGCCGCCGGACTGGCACTACACTGCGCCCATGTCGACCAACGCCAACCCCGCCGTCATCGCCGCGACCATCGCCAACACCGCCGCGGTCTCCGCAGCGCTCGCGGCCAGCCGTGCGCGCAAGGAAGGCAATGCGCCCGCCCCGCAAGCGCCCGCCGGTCCGCTGGACCTGGCCGCGCAGCTCGACGCGCTGCGCCATGCCTGGCAGACGTCGATCCCCGGCTACGCGCAGCGGCGCGACGACCTGCTGCGCCTGCGCGCCACGCTCAGGCGGCGCCTGCCGGAGATGGCCGACGCCATCGCCGCCGACTTCGGCCACCGCTCACGCCACGAGTCGCTGCTGGCCGACGGCATGACCGTGCTGGCCGCGATCGACCACCTGCTGCGCCACCTGCGCCGCTGGATGAAACCGCAGCGCGTGGCGGTGGGCTGGCGGCTGTGGCCGGCACGCGCGCAGCTGCGCCACCAGCCGCTGGGCGTGGTCGGGGTGATCTCGCCGTGGAACTACCCGGTCAACCTGGCGCTGGTGCCGCTGGCCACCGCGATCGCCGCCGGCAACCACGTGTTCCTCAAGCCTTCGGAACTCACGCCGCGCACCTCGCATTTCCTGCGCGAGCTGCTGGGCGAAGTATTCCCGTCCGACCGCGTGGCGGTGGCCGAAGGCGACGCCAGCGTGGGCGCGGCCTTCGCCGCGCTGCCGTTCGACCACCTGGTGTTCACCGGGTCCACCGCGGTCGGGCGCAAGGTGATGGCCGCCGCCGCGCCCAACCTGACCCCGCTGACCCTGGAGCTGGGCGGCAAGTCGCCGGCCATCGTCTGCGCGGACTATCCGGTCGAGCGCGCCGCCGCGCGCCTGGCCAGCGGCAAGTGGTTCAACGGCGGGCAGACCTGCATCGCCCCGGACTACGTGCTGCTGGTCGGCCGCCAGCGCCGCGATGCCTTCGTCCAGGCGATGCGCGAACAGGTGGCCGCGCGTTACGGCGACATGCGCGATGGCGCGCAGGACTACACCCGGATCATCGACGAACGCCACTTCGCCCGCCTGCAAGGCTATGTCGACGAGGCGCGCGAGCGCGGCTGCGAAGTGATCGTGCTGGCCGAAGGCCACGACCCGGCCACGCGCCTGTTCGCCCCGACCCTGGTCATCGAACCGGGCGACGACCTCGCCGTGATGCAGGACGAGATCTTCGGCCCGGTGCTGCCGCTGCGCTGCGTGGACACGCTGGACCAGGCGATCGCCGTGGTGCAGTCGCGGCCACGACCGCTAGCGCTGTATCCGTTCAGCCATGACCGCGGCGAGGTCGAGCGCATCCTGCACGCCACCCGCGCCGGCGGCGTCACCGTCAACGACGCCCTGCTGCATTTCGCCGCCGAGGGCCTGCCGTTCGGCGGCGTCGGCGCCAGCGGCATGGGCGCCTACCACGGCCGCGCCGGGTTCGACGCGATGGGCAAGTGGCTGCCGGTGCTGTGGCAGCCGCGGCGCAGCGCCAGCGACCTGCTGCGGCCGCCCTACCGGCGCATCCAGCGCTTCCTCGACCTGCTGGTGCGCTGACGAGGGCGTCACCGCAGTGTTCCGGTGGCTGCGACGGCATCACCTGCCCTTGGCCTGGCGTTAACCGCCACGCCGCACCCGCTTTACATGCGCGCACCTAGGGTGGGCTACCCAGCCGTGGAGCGCGCCATGAAGCACCAACCCCTCGACCAGCAGGTTATCGTCATCACCGGCGCCAGCAGCGGCATCGGCCTGGCCACGGCACTCAAGGCCGCCGAGCGCGGGGCCAGCCTCGTCCTGGTGGCACGCAGCAGCGGGACGCTGCAGGACACGGTGGACGAGATCACCAGCGCAGGCGGCCGGGCCACGATGGTGGTGGCCGACGTGGCGGACCGCAACGCGGTGGAAGCCGCCGCGACGGTGGCGATCGAGCGCTTCGGCCGCATCGACACCTGGATCAACAACGCGGGCGTGGCCATCTACGGCAGGCTCGAGGAAGTCAGCGAGGAAGACAGCCGCCGCCTGTTCGACACGAACTTCTGGGGCGTGGTCAACGGCAGTCTCGCCGCGTTGCCGCACCTGCGCCGCAGCCGGGGCGCACCGGTCAACGTCGGCAGCGAGGTCTCCGACGCGGTCGTGCCCCTGCAGGGCATGTATTCGGCGAGCAAGCACGCGGTCAAGGGTTTCACCGACGCGCTGCGCGTGGAGGTGGAGGAAGTCGAGGACAGCCCGGTCAGCGTGACCCTGATCCAGCCGACCGCGGTGAACACGCCGTATCCGCACCGCGCGCGCAACTACCTGCCGCAGGAACCGAAGCTGCCGGATCCGCAGATCGACCCCTTCCAGGTCGCCGAGGCCATCCTCACAGCCGCCGAGCGCGGTGGACGCGACTACAAGGTCGGGGCCATGTCGAAGATGAACTCCTTCATGGCCCGGATGCTGCCGAAGCTGGCCGACCGGATGGCGGCCAAGTACGCGGACCGGCAGCAGGAAGACCGCCCGCCGCAGGTGCCCGAGGGCACGCTCTACCACCCGGGTGAAGCCGGGCACGTGTACGGCGACGGACGGCGCCTCTCCGCGCAGTATGGCCGGCCTTCCACCCCGTTCCGACGGTGCGCCCTGCGGACGTGCCGACCCGGTCCCGCCGGGCCCGGTGCGCAGCCGATGCGCCTGTGCCCGGCGGAATGTCACGCAAAAGGCATGTCAATCGGAGTCCGGACCGGTCGAGAATCACGCTTCCCATCCGTCTGACTGGATGACGCGTGCATTCCGGCTGCCCCATGACCGACGCTCCCACACCTGCCAAGGCCACCCGCCGCGAATGGATCGGGCTGGCGATCATCGCCCTGCCCTGCCTGGTCTATGCGATGGACCTGACCGTGCTGAACCTCGCCCTGCCGGCGATCAGCGCCGAACTCCAGCCCACCGCCAGCCAGCTGCTGTGGATCGTCGACGTGTACGGCTTCCTCGTCGCCGGCTTCCTGATCACCATGGGTACGCTGGGCGACCGCATCGGCCGCCGCAAACTGCTGCTGGTCGGGGCGGCCGCGTTCGCGATCGCCTCGCTGGTGGCGGCGTTCTCGTGTACGGCCGAAACCCTGATCGCCATGCGCGCCCTGCTCGGCGTGGCCGGCGCGACCCTGGCGCCGTCGACCCTGTCGCTGATCCGCAACATGTTCCATGACGAGCACGAGCGGCAGTTCGCCATCGGCGTGTGGATCGCCGCGTTCTCGGTGGGCGGCGCGATCGGGCCGCTGGTCGGCGGCGTATTGCTGCAGTGGTTCTGGTGGGGCGCGGTGTTCCTGGCGGCGGTGCCGGTGATGGTGCTGTTGCTGGTGCTGGGGCCGAAGCTGCTGCCCGAGTACCGCGATCCCGACGCCGGCAAGCTCGATCCGGCGAGCATGGTGCAGTCGCTGCTGGCCGTGCTGGCCGTGGTCTACGGACTCAAGCGCATCGCCGAGTACGGCGCGGACGGGCGCGGGATCGCGGCGCTGCTGGCCGGCACCGTGCTGGGCGTGCTGTTCGTGCGCCGGCAGCGGCACCTGCCGTATCCGTTCCTCGACGTGGCCCTGTTCCGCCGCCGCGCGTTCACCGCCTCGATCGTCGCCTACTCGCTGACCGGCCTGTCGATGATGGGCGTATACATCTTCATGACCCAGTACCTGCAACTGGTGCTGGGGTTGACCCCGCTGCAGGCGGGCGTGGCGACGATCCCGTGGTCGGTGTGCTTCACTGTCGGGTCGCTGCTGGCGCCACGCCTGGCCCGCTACTGGGGCGCGCGGCAGGTGATGGTGCGTGGCCTGCTGCTGGCGGCGGTGGGGTTCGGCATCACCGCGATGGTGGTGCCGCCCTACGGGCTGTGGATCCTGATCGGCGGCATGCTGGCGATGAGCATCGGCCTGGCCCCGGTGATGACCGTCGGCAACGAACTGATCATCACCACTGCGCCACCCGAACGCGCCGGTGCCGCCTCGGCGCTGTCGGAAACCAGCGCGGAGCTGAGCGGCGCCCTCGGCATCGCCGTCCTCGGCAGCGCCGGCATGGTGCTGTTCCGGCTGTGGCTGGGCCCGGCGATGCCGGCGGAGCTGGACGCGGCGGCCACCGCGCGCAGCCTGGCCACCCTGGGCGGCGCGATCGGCGTGGCCGGCGAACTTGGCGGCGCCGCGGGCGCGGCGCTCGGCGACAGCGCGCGCACCGCCTTCACCGACGCCATGCGTGCGGTGGCCGTGTTCGGGGCCGCGGCGATGCTGCTGGCCGCGTGGATGGCGGCGAAGCTGATGCGCGAGGGCGAGGATGCAACGGAAGCCGCGCCGGATGCGGCGCTGGACGAGGCGTCCGACGCCTGAGGGCGCCCCGCGCCAGCGTGTGCTGAAATAGACCGCCCATGCGCCGCAGCTTGCCGCGGCGCCACCGTACATCCGCACAGGTCGCCGTCCCCCGTGAAGATCGCCAGCTGGAACGTCAATTCCCTCAACGTGCGCATGCCGCACCTGGAACAGTGGCTGCGCGCCTTCAACCCGGACGTGGTCGGCCTGCAGGAAACCAAGCTGGAGGACCACAAGTTCCCGGACACCGCGCTGGCAGCGATGGGTTACCGCAGCGTGTTCTCCGGGCAGAAGACCTACAACGGCGTGGCGATCCTCTCCCGCGAGGAGCCGCGCGACGTGGTCATCGGCGTGCCGGGCTTCGACCATGAGCAGAAGCGCGCGATCAGCGCCACCGTCGGCGACGTGCGCATCGTCAACCTGTACGTGGTCAACGGCCAGGACATCGGCACGCCCAAGTACGAGTTCAAGCTGGAATGGCTGGCCGCGGTGCGTGCCTGGCTGGAGCAGGAGATCCGCACCCATCCGAACCTGGTGGTGCTGGGCGACTTCAACATCGCCCCGGACGAACGCGACGTGCACGCCCCGGAGGTGTGGAACGACAACCACATCCTCACCTCGGCGCCCGAGCGGGCCGCACTGCAGGACATCCTGCGCGTCGGCCTGCACGACGGCTTCCGCGTCCTGCACGGCGACGGCGGGATCTTCAGCTGGTGGGACTACCGCCAGGCCGCGTTCCGCCGCAACCTCGGCCTGCGCATCGACCTGACCCTGGTCTCGGAAGCGCTGCGCCCGCGGGTCGGCGCCGCCGGCATCGACCGCGAGCCACGCACCTGGGAGCGCCCCAGCGACCATGCCCCGGCCTGGATCGAGCTGGCCGGCTGAGCTTGCAATCGGCCTGGCCGGCCCCACAACGACGAAGGCCCGGCCAGGGCCGGGCCTCCGTCGCCTCGTCGCAGGCGTCGCGCCGGGTCAGCGCACCCGGCCGCGGGTGAACAGGTTGACGATGGCCAGCAGGATGACCGCGCCGACAATCGAGAACAGGAAGGTGCGGATGGTGATGGCCTCGTTGATGCCGCCACCGAAAATCCAGCCTGCCAGCACCGCGCCGACGATGCCGACGATGATGTTGAGCAGGATGCCCTGCTGCGCGTCGCGCCGCATGATGAGGCTGGCCAGCCAGCCGACGATGCCGCCCACGATCAACCAGATGATGATGCCCATGCTGTCCGTCTCCTTGGTTCCGCGAAGTTCACCCCGGCTGGCGGGGTGTGCGCGGCCATCAGACGCGCCATGGCGTGAAGCGGCCGTATATCCGGTATTCCGCAGGTGCAGCAAAAGGAACGCCGCCGCGTGAGTACGCCACTGGCGCAATGGCGGTTCGGTCCGGTGCAGGTGCACGCGCTGCCGCACGTGCAGGGCCTGCGCGGCGAGCCGCAGGTGCGCGACCTGCTCGCGCAATGGCTGGGTGCGCCCGGTGCGCCACTGCCGTTGCAGCGCGACGTGCATGGGCGCCCGCGCCTGCTCGCGCCGCATGCGCAACGCGATGCCGGCTGGAGCCACAGTGGCGAACGCCTGCTGCTGGCGGTCGGCGACGGCGTCACGTTGGGCGTGGACCTGGAGCGCCAGCGTCCGCGCCCGCGTGCGCTGGAACTGGCGCGGCGCTACTTCACCGAGCGCGAGGCGCGGCGCCTGCAGTCGTTCGACGGGCCGTGGCGCGAGCTCGCCTTCCTGCGCCTGTGGTGCGCGAAGGAAGCGGTGCTGAAAGCGCATGGCCGCGGCCTGGCCTTCGGCCTGCACCGGCTGGAGTTCGGCAGCGAGGACGACGCGCCCGACGCCCCGCTGCGCCTGCTGGCCAGCGATCCGGAGCTGGGCCACGCCTCGGAATGGCACCTGCACGAATGGAACCCCGAGCCGGGCTACCTGGCCGCCCTGGCCTGGCGCCCGCGCTGAGCCGGGCCGCGGGGTCGCCGCCCCATCGGCGATAATCCGTCCATGGAACCCCCCTTCTCCCCCGCCCTGCGCCAGCGCCTGGACGACGGCCTGGCCGCGTTGGGCCTGGACCGCGCCCTGGCCGCGCCGCTGCTGGACTACCTGGCCCTGCTGCTGCGCTGGAACCGCACCTACAACCTCACCGCGATCCGCGACCCGGACGAGATGGTGACCCGCCACCTGCTCGACTCGCTGGCCATGCACCCGTTCGTGCAGCCCGGCGCGCTGGCCGACCTGGGCACCGGCCCCGGGCTGCCCGGCATCCCGCTGGCGATCGTCCGCCCGGACCTGCAGGTCACCCTGGTGGAGAGCAACGGCAAGAAGGCGCGGTTCCTGCGCGAGGCCGTGCGCCAGCTGAAACTGGGCAATGCCCGGGTGCTGGAATCGCGCGCGGAGGCAGTGGCCGAACCGGGCGCCTACGCCCAGCTCACCGCCCGCGCCCTGGACACCCTCGCCGGCATCCTCGAGGTCGGCGGCCACCTGCTGGCCCCGCACGGCCGGCTGCTGGCGATGAAAGGCGTCTATCCGGCCGAAGAGATCGCCGCGCTGCCGGCCGGATGGGCCGCGCTGGCGGTGCATCCGCTGGTCGTCCCGGGGCTGGAGGCGGAGCGCCACCTGGTCGAGGTGGGCCGGGCGGCGTGAAATCCGCATAATGGCCCGCTCCGGACCCAGCGCGTCCGTCGTCCCCGAGGCAGAGCACCCATGGCCCGCATCATCGCCATCGCCAACCAGAAGGGCGGCGTAGGCAAGACCACCACGGCGGTCAACCTTGCCGCCGCGCTGGCGCGCGCGCCCAAGCGCGTGCTGCTGGTCGACCTCGACGCCCAGGGCAACGCCACCATGGGCAGCGGCGTGGACAAGCGCGAGGTGGAGTCCTCCACCTGCGACCTGCTGCTGGGCGAGAGCGACGCCCGCTCGATCCGGGTGGCCACGGCCGAAGGCTTCGACCTGCTGCCCGGCAACATCGACCTGACCGCGGCCGAGATCCAGCTGATGGAGCTGGACGACCGCGAGCAGAAGCTCAAGGCCGCGCTGGAACCGCTGCGCGGCGAATACGACTTCATCATCATCGACTGCCCGCCGGCGCTGTCGCTGCTGACCCTCAACGCGCTGACCGCCGCCGACTCGGTGATCGTGCCGATGCAGTGCGAGTACTACGCGCTGGAAGGCCTGAGCGCGCTGATGGAAACCATCGAGGCGCTGCGCCAGCGGCTCAACCCGGGCCTGGAAATCGAAGGGGTGCTGCGGA
This sequence comes from Pseudoxanthomonas sp. J35, assembly GCF_000513995.1. Taxonomy (GTDB): domain Bacteria; phylum Pseudomonadota; class Gammaproteobacteria; order Xanthomonadales; family Xanthomonadaceae; genus Pseudoxanthomonas. The sequence goes on along the minus strand of NZ_AZVB01000003.1, from coordinate 62,065 downwards.
CCATGTTCGACGTGCGCAACAACCTGGCCAATGCCGTGTCGGCCGAGCTGACCTCGCATTTCGGCGACCGCGTGTTCCGCACCATCGTGCCGCGCAACGTGCGCCTGGCCGAGGCGCCCAGCCACGGCCAGAGCATCGTCGGCTACGACGCCGCCTCGCGCGGCGGCGTGGCCTACCTGGGCCTGGCCGGCGAGGTGATCCGGCGCCAGACCGAGCGCGAACGCGCCGCCCGCGCCACCGCCACCGTCCCGGCGGAGGCACTGTGATGAGTGCGGCGAAGAAGCGCGGCCTGGGCCGCGGACTGGAAGCCCTGCTCGGCCCCAAGGGCGCCGCGGCCGCCGCCGCATCGCCGGCGGCCACGCTGCCGGAGCAGATCGAGCAGCCGCAGCCGGGCGACGTGCTGCGCACGCTGCCGGTGGGCCAGCTGCAGCCGGGCAAGTACCAGCCGCGCCGGGACATGGATCCGGAGAAGCTGGAGGAGCTGTCGGCCTCGATCAAGGCCCAGGGCGTGATCCAGCCGATCGTGGTGCGCGAGCTGGGCCCGGACCAGTACGAGATCGTCGCCGGCGAACGCCGCTGGCGCGCCTCGCAGCTGGCCGGCCTGACCGAGGTGCCGGTGGTCCTGCGCGAGCTGGACGACCGCACGGTCATCGCCATGGCGCTGATCGAGAACATCCAGCGCGAGGACCTCAACCCGCTGGAAGAGGCCCAGGCCCTGCAGCGGCTGATCGACGAGTTCTCGCTGACCCACGCCGAGGCCGCCGCCGCGGTCGGCCGTTCGCGCGCGGCGGTGTCCAACCTGCTGCGCCTGCTCGACCTGCCGCCGGCCATCCGCGCCCTGGTCGAGGCCCGCCGCCTGGAGATGGGCCACGCCCGCGCCCTGCTGACCCTGTCGCCGGAGCTGGCCAGCAAGCTGGCCCACGAGGCCGCCGAGAACGGCTGGTCGGTGCGCGAGGTCGAGCACCGCGCCCAGCAGTTCGCCGCCGGCAAGGTGCCGGTGACCGGCAAGGCCGCGCGCAAGGCCGCCGCGCGCACCCAGCAGCCGGACATCGCCGCGCTGGAGACCGAGCTGTCCGAGACCCTCGGCGCCAAGGTCGCCATCGCCCACGGCCGCGGCGGCAAGGGCAAGCTGGTGATCCACTACACCGACCTGGACACCCTGGACGGCGTGCTCGAACGCCTGCGCAACCGCCAGGCCTGACCGGCCCGCCCGGCCCCGGGCGTGCCGTATTCCACGTTCATCCGGCGACTGCGACAATGCCGCGCCGGCGCGGGACCGTCCGCGGCCGCTATCGCTGTCCGCCCCGCCATGCAGCCGCCCCCTGCCGTGCCGCGGCGGCGCTGCGGTGCAGGCAGCCGCGGCAGGCTTCCCGCCCTGCGGGATCCGGCCGCCAGCCCGGCATGCCCTCCCCTGCAAGCGACGCCATGACCCCTCCCGAGCTTTCCGTCGTCGTTCCCGTCTTCAACGAACGCGACAACATCGCGCCCCTGGTCGGCGAGATCGTCGCCGCGCTGCGCGGGCGCGTCGCCTTCGAGATCGTCTACGTGGACGACCATTCGCGCGACGATTCGCTGGCGGTGCTGCAGTCGCTCAAGCCCGCGGTGCCGGAACTGCGGGTGCTGCATCACGTGGTGCAGAGCGGACAGAGCACCGCGGTGCGCAACGGGGTCAAGGCCGCGCGCGGGGCCTGGATCGCCACCCTCGACGGCGACGGCCAGAACGACCCGGCCGACATCCCGAAGCTGCTGGCCGCGCGCGACGCGGCGCCGGCGGAGGTGAAGCTGTTCGCCGGCTGGAGGGTGGACCGCAAGGATTCCGGTTCCAAGCGCTGGGCCAGCCGCTGGGCCAACCGGATCCGCGCGCGCATGCTGCGCGACGACACGCCGGACACCGGCTGCGGGATCAAGCTGTTCGAGCGCGAGGTGTTCCTCGACCTGCCGTACTTCGACCACATGCACCGCTACCTGCCGGCGCTGGTCCAGCGCGCGGGCTGGAAGACGGTGAGCGTGCCGGTGGCGCACCGGCCGCGCACGGCGGGGGTGTCCAAGTACAACAATCTCGGCCGCGCGCTGGTGGGCATCCGCGACCTGCGCGGGGTGGCCTGGCTGATCACGCGCAGCCGCCGCACGGCGGTGGAGGAGCGTTGAGATGGTGGAACTGCCCCTGCTCGACCGGCAGCTGGAGTGGCTGGCCTGGAGCGGCCTGCACGTCACCGGCTGGAAGCTGATCGGCTACACCGGCGCGCTGATGTTCGGCGCGCGCTGGCTGGTCCAGTTCGTCGCCACCCGCCGGGCCGGGCGGCCGGTGATCCCACGGCTGTTCTGGTACATGAGCGTGGCCGGCAGCCTGATGACCCTCAGCTACTTCCTGTTCTCGGCCAAGCAGGACTCGGTGGGGGTGCTGCAGAACCTGTTCCCCTGCTTCGTGGCCCTCTACAACCTCGTCCTGGACATCCGCCTGCGGGGCTGGCGGCGGCAGCGGGAATAATCAGTCCGTTGGCGCCACTGGCCACATCCCCGGGCTCAGGCTTCGCTCACCACGGTGCTGTCTGGAAGGAGCAAAGGCCTGTCGGCTTCCAGGGGTGGCTGGCTTCGGACGGAGCCGCGGCGGCACGGGGGTATGCCGCATCGCGCGGTTCCGCGTCCTGCTCCAACGCGCGACCGCGGCACATCCATGTGCCGCTTGCGACATACCCCCGCGCCACCGCGTCTTTGGGCGCGTTCGGGTCGTGGCTTCGTTTTTTCTCCCTTCGCCCTCTGGGGTGAGGCGGCATGCGCGCCCACTGGCGCGTGCCGTCGCGCTCCCGCCCATGGACGCGGGCCGGAGCGGGGAGGGGGGGCCTGTCCGGGCTCCCGGCAAGGAACCCGGTTGCAATCAGGCACTTGGCCGTGCATAATGCGCGGCTCGCTGCGTCCGTGACCCGGACCGGCAGCCCGGGAACGCGATCCGGGGCCGCCACCGCAGTCGAACCCCTTCCCGCATCGCGTGCGCCATTCCCACGAGGGAACGGTCGCGGGGCCGCCGTCTCCCGGGCTATGGGCGACACCAGACCTTTCGAGGTGCGTATGTCCCGCGTTTGCCAAGTCACCGGCAAGAGCGTGCAGACCGGCAACAACGTCTCGCACGCAAACAACAAGACCCGCCGCCGTTTCCTCCCCAACCTGCACGAGCGCCGCTTCTGGGTGGCCTCCGAGAACCGTTGGGTGAAGCTGCGTGTTTCCACCGCTGCCCTGCGCACCATCGACAAGAACGGCATCGACTCCGTTCTGGCCGAGCTGCGCGCGCGTGGCGAGAAGATCTGAGGAGTAATCGACCATGGCATCCAAGCGCGACAAGATCCGCCTGATCTCCTCGGCCGGCACCGGCCACTTCTACACCACCGACAAGAACAAGAAGAACACGCCGAACAAGATGGAGATCAAGAAGTACGATCCCGTCGTTCGCAAGCACGTGATCTACAAGGAAGGCAAGATCAAGTAACTGGTCGCCTCCGCTGTTCTGGAAAAGCCCGCCACCGGCGGGCTTTTCTTTTGCCCGCCGCCAGGCCGAGGCGGGCTTGGCCGGCAGCGCTCCTGCCCGCAGAATCGGCCGGTCCCGGCCATGCAGGCGTCCCGATGAGCGACTGGTCCACCGGCACCCTCCTGCTGGCGCTGGACTGGCTGGTCCGCCTGGCCGCGCTGTGGTGGATCCCGACCCGTTCGACGCCGGCTGCCGCGCGCAGCTGGCTGCTGCTGGTGTTCTTCCTGCCGCTGGTCGGCCTGCCGCTGTACCTGCTGCTCGGGCAGCCGTGGCTGTCGCGGCAGCGCCGGCTGCGCCAGGGCCAGGCCTCGCAGGCGATCCGCGAGGGCCAGCGGCCGCAGCGGGCGCTGCGCTGGCAGCCGCCGCCGACCGGAGCTGCGGCCGAGACCGCGCCGCTGGTCGAGCGCCTGGGCGATTTCATGCCGGTGCGCGGCAACGGGGTGGAGCTGCTCGACGACTACGACGCCTCGATCGCCCGCTTGGTCGCCGACATCGACGCGGCGCGGGTGCGTGTGCACCTGCTGTACTACCTGATGTTCGACGACGCGGTCGGCCAGGCGGTGTCCGATGCGCTGGCGCGCGCGGCCGGACGCGGCGTGCGCTGCCGGCTGCTGCTGGACGCGATCGGGGCCAAGCGCGGCTACCGGCGCTTCGCCCGCCAGCTGCGTGCCGCCGGGGTGGACGTGGAGCGGATGATGCCCGGCGGCCTGCGCTGGCGCCGCAGCAGCCGCATGGACCTGCGCAACCACCGCAAGATCGCGGTGATCGACGACCACGTCGGCTACGTCGGTTCACAGAACCTGGCCGAGGCGGTGTTCGTCCCGGGGCATCCGAACCGCGAACTGGTCGCGCGCTGCCGCGGCCCGATCGTCTCGCACATGGAGGCGGTGTTCGCCAGCGACTGGTACCTGGAAACCGGGCAGATGCTGGAGGTCTCGCCGGCGCGACCGATCCAGGAGGAGGACGTGGCCGCGCAGCTGCTGCCCAGCGGCCCGGCCTACCCGTTCCGCAACGCCGGCGAGACGGTGACCTCGCTGATCCACCTGGCCCAGCACCGGCTGGTGCTGACCACGCCCTACTTCGTGCCCGACGACGCCACCCTCAGCGCGCTGCGCATCGCCGCGCTGTCGGGGGTGGAGGTGCAGCTGGTGCTGTCGGCGACCAACAACCAGCGCCTGCTGTTCCTCGCCCAGCAGTCCTACTACGAGGAGCTGCTCCAGGCCGGGGTGAAGATCGCCCTGTACCGGCCGCACTTCATGCACGCCAAGCACCTGAGCGTGGACGATTCGGTGGCGCTGGTCAGCTCGATCAACCTGGACATCCGCTCCTTCGCCCTGAACGCCGAGATCGGGCTGCTGTGCTACGACCGCGAGGTGGTCCGGCGGATGCACCGGATCGAGGAGGACTACCTGCGCCATTCGGAGCAGCTGTCGCTGGAACAGTGGCGGCGCCGTCCGGCCTGGAAGCGCAGCCTGGAGGGCCTGGCCCGGCTGGCCGACTCGTTCATGTAGGCGGTTCCCCGGGGCCACCCGACGGAGCCACCCGGTAGAATCGACCCATGCATCCCCGCTTCGACATCGCGATCGTCGGTGGCGCCGCCGCCGGAACGCTGGCCGCGATCCAGCACCTGCGCCAGGCCGCCACGCCCTTGCGGATCGCGGTGTTCGAGCCCGCGCCGCGCCTGGCCGAGGGCATCGCCTACTCCACCCAGCGGCCCGAGCACCTGCTCAACGTGCCGACCGGGCGGATGAGCGCGCTGCCGGACCGCCCGTCCGACTTCCTGGACTGGTTCGCCGCCCGTCCGGAGCACGCCGGCGCCTCGCGCGAAGCGCTGGCCCATGGCTACGCGCCGCGCCGCGACTACGCCCGCTACCTGGCCGACCGGCTGCACGACGCGCGCCAGGCCAGCCCGGCTTCGCTGGAAGTCCTGCCCTGGCGGATCGAGGCCCTGGCCCGCGAGGCCGATGGCTGGCGCCTGTCCTCGGCGCAGGGCACGGCCCTGGCCGAGCGCGTGGTGCTGGCCGTGGGCAATGCGCAGCGCCCGCTGCCGGTGCGCGGTTCCGGCGCGCTGGCGCGGCCGCGGCTGGTCGACGCCTGGGATTACGCCGGCGTCGCCGCGATCGACCCGGCGGCCGAGGTGTGCATCGTCGGCACCGGCCTGAGCATGGTCGACGTGCTGCTCACCCTCGATGCCAACGGCCACCGCGGCCGCATCCACCTGCTCTCGCGCCACGCGATGCTGCCGCGCGCGCACTCCACCAACCCCGCGGCGGACGAGGCCTTCGACGTCGACGCGCTGCATCCGCTGGGCGTGCGCGAACGCCTGCGCCGCCTGCGCCAGGGCATGCGCGACGCAGCCGCGCGCGGCCTGCCCTGGCAGGCGGTGATGGAACGGCTGCGCCCGCACGGCCAGGCACTGTGGCGTTCGCTCGACGCGGCCGAGCAGCGCCGCTTCCTGCGCCACGCCGTGCGCTACTGGGACATCCACCGCCACCGCATCGCCCCGGAAGTCGGCGCGATCCTCGCCGACTGGTACGCGGACGGGCGCCTGGTCCTGCACCGCGCGCGCCTGGACATGGCCGTGGCCGGCCAGCGCTGCGTGCAGCTGACCGCGCGCACCCGCGACGGACGCAGCCTGGTGCTGGACGTCGACCACGTGGTCAACGCCACCGGCCTGGAGCTGCGCGTCCAGGCCATGCGCAACCCGCTGCTGGAACAGCTGCTGGGCGAAGGCCACGCGCGCCCGGGTCCGCACGGCATCGGCCTGGACATCGATGCCGAGGGCCGGCTGCTCGACGCCGACGGCCGCCCGCACGAGGACCTGCGCGTGATCGGCAGCCTGCGCATCGGCGAGGCCTGGGAAACCATCGCCGTGCCCGAACTGCGCGTGCAGGCGCAGGCCATCGCGCGCGCGTTCACCACGGCGCAGGCCGCCGCGGCCTGAGCGCCCGCGGCGCCACGACACGCCGCGCTCAATCCGGACGGTCGAGCGCGGCCAGCGCCCGGCGCAGTTGTTCGTCCGTCGCCAGCTCCACCGGGATCGCCACCACGTCCGCCTCGTCCAGCGGCGGTTCCAGCGTGGCGAACTGGCTGTCCAGCAGCGACACCGGCATGTAATGGCCCCGCCGCGCCGACATGCGCGTGGCGATCAGCGACGCGTCGCCCTGCAGGAACAGGAAGCGCAGCGGCAGGCCGGTGGCGCGCAGGCGGTCGCGGTGGCGCCGGCGCAGGCCGGAGAACGCCAACGCCACGCGCTCGCCGGTAGCCACGCGCCGCCCCAGGTCCGCGGCGATGCGCGCCACCCACGGCGCGCGCATGCGGTCGGTCAGCGGCAACCCGGAGGCCATCCGCGCCTTCGCGCGCGCGCTGTGGAAGTCATCGGCGTCGAGGAAGGTCGCCGGCCATTCCGCGGCGATGGCCTGCGCCAGCGTGGTCTTGCCGCTGCCGGACACGCCCATCACGATCGCCACCTGCGGCGTCATGCAGGCAGCTCCACCCGCACCGCGTAGCGGCGCCCGGCTTCCACCGCCGGCAGCAGGCCATCCTCCAGCAGCTGGCCGTCCACCGTGACGCGGGGCGCGGCCACGCCCGCCACGCGCTCGATCTCCACCTCGAACCCGGCGCCGCGGAACCGGCGCAGCACCTGCGCGCGCGGCCAGTGCGAAGGCAGCTGCGGGGCGATGCGCAGGCCGTCGCCTTCGCCGCGCAGACCGAACAGGCCTTCGACCAGGCAGCGGTACAGCCAGGCCGCGGTGCCGGTGTTGAACAGCTGGCTGGAACGCCCGGCGGTGCGCGGATGCAGGCGCCAGGCGCCGCGGTAATAGTTGGGCACGAACACCGGCAGCTGCCCGCGCTGCACGCAGTCCTGCGGATCGGGGCCGGCCAGCATCGCGCGCAGCGTGCGCCAGGCGCGGTCGGCTTCGCCGACGTGGTAGAGGCTGTGCAGGTAGAACGCCGCGGCGTGGTTGTAGACCGCGCCGTTCTCGGCCGAGCCCGGGAACTTCTGGGTCAGCCGGCCCACGTCCTCGCGCATGCCGGTGTAGGGCGGATCCAGCATCGCCACGCCCCAGGGCGAGACCAGCTGCGCGTCCACCGCCTCGAGCAGGCGCGCGCGCCTGGCCTCGTCGGCGGCGCCGCTGAGCATCGCCCAGCTCTGCGGGTTGAGGTAGATGCGGCCTTCGCTGTCGGCGCGCACGCCGAAGGCCACGCCGTCGTCGGTGATGCCGCGGCCGTACCAGTCGCCGTCCCACAGGTGCCGGTTCATCGCCGCGTTGAAGCCCTCGGCGCCGGCCTCGAACGCCGCCGCCTCGGCGACGCGGCCGTGGCGCGCGCAGATCCCGGCCCACAGCCGCAGCGCGTATGCGCTGGCCAGCGACAGCCAGCCGGAAACGCCGCGCCCCTTCCAGCCGACCATGTTCATCGGGTCGCACCAGTCGCCCTGCGCGATCCAGCTCAGCCCGCGTTCGTCGCGCTGGGCCAGCAACCAGCGCATCGCCCGGTCCAGGCGCGTGGCCACGTCGGCGTCCTCGCCGGTGCGGTCGCGCACGACCTCGCGCAGCAGGCCGGCGTCGCCGGTCTCGTCGAGGTAGGCCTGCAGGAACACCGGCAGCCACACGCAATGGTCGGTGTGCGGGACCTGGTTGATGTACTTCAGCTCGGCGCCTTCCACCAGCAGGATGCCGTCGGGCATCGCCCCGCCCGGTTCCTGCTGCGCCAGCGCGTGCAGGAACGCGGCGCGCGCCGTGGCCGGGCGCAGATAGGCCATGCCCATGTGGTCCTGCAGGAAGTTGCGGGTCTGCGGATCGGTGGTGAGGCGATTGGAATCGCCGTGGTAGAAGACCTGCCGCGGCAGCCAGTGGTTGGCGAACGCGTCCAGCCACGGATCCGGCGTGGCGATGCGCAGGCAGCCGCGGGCGTCGTGCAGGTACTCGTCGCAGGCCTTGGCCGCGGCGGCGAAGCCCTGCGCCGACAGGCAGCGCGCGCGCAACACCGCCACCTCCGCCTCATCGTGCGCGGGCGCGAACAGGAAGCGGAACTCCTCCACGCCTTCGGCCTCGAGGAACACCCGGTACTGCAGGATCGCCGCCGGCGTCTCGTAAAGCGCGTCGCCGCCGGCCAGGGTCTCGCGCACGACGATGGCATCCGGCGCGTGCAGCCCGCCCTCGCCCTCGAACGCGGCCTGGTTGGCTTCCCAGGCGTCGGGCACGCGCTCGTGCAACAGCACGGTCAGGTCCTTGAAATCGCGCTGGCGGAACCAGTCGGCAACCTTCTGGTACGGGGTGACGCTGCTGCACACGATCCCGCCCAGGTCCGGGCGGTAGGCGCCGGACTGGTTCATCCACGACATGTAGCCGACCGGGAAGTACGGATACAGGCTCAGCCGGCGGCGGCGGCCGGAGACGTTGCGCACGCGCAGCGTCCACAGCTCGGCCACCTCGTCCGGCGGCAGCGACACGCGCAGCTCCACCTCGATGCCGCCGCAGCGCACGGTCCAGCGCACGTCGGCCAGGCCTGCGGAGAAGGCGAAGGACTCCGGCGTGCGGTTCACCGGCGCGTGCGGCGCGGAGAACAGCGCGCCGTTCTCCTCGTCGCGCACGTAGCAGAAGCGGCCGGGATGGTGCGCGTAGTACGGCTGCTCCGGCTGCATGAAGGTCTTCGCCTCCAGCACCGGCGCGTGCGCGTACTTGGCCGGCTCCGGCTGCATGAACTGCGCGGTGGCGTAGCCACGGCAGTTGAGCTGCAGCAGCATGTGCCGGTTCCACAGGAAGGTGGACGCGTCCGGCATGGCGGTGGGGCTGTCCAGCACCACCCGGCGGCCGCCCTCCTCGAAGCGGCACGGCGCCCGGATCGCCGGCGGCGCGCTCATGCCGTCGCCTCCCGCCGCGCGTCCAGCTCGCCCTGGATCCGCGCCAGCGTGCGGTCGTCCAGTGGATAGGCCAGCATCACGGCCGCCGCCAGCAGCGCGACCACGCCGGGGATAACGGTCAGCAGCAGCGCGATGCCCAGCCGCGAGGCGTCGGTCTGCGCCTGGTTGGCGACGTAGCCCATGCCCGCCAGCACCCAGGCGATCATCGCCGAGGCCAGCGCGCCGCCCAGCTTCTGCGAGAACGTCGCCGCGGCGAAGGTCATCGCGGTGGCGCGGCGCCCGGTCTTCCACTCGGTGTAGTCGGCGCAGTCGGCGTACATCGAGAACGCCAGCGGCGACTTCGGCCCCACCAGCAGGCCGATGGCGATGTTCATCGCCAGCATCGCCCATACCGACGAAGGCGGTACCAGGTACATCGCGCAGCTGAGCACGCCGACCCCGGCCATCAGCCACATCAGCAGGTGCTTCTTGTCGACGAAGCGGGTCATCAGCGGCGTCGACGCCGCACCCACCGCCAGCGCCACCGAATAGGTGCCGAGGAACAGCCCGGTCAGCTCCGGCCGCTCCACGTGGTACTTGAGGTAGTACACCAGCGTGCCGCTGCGCATGACGATGGTGACCATGATGACCAGCGCCAGCACGAACAGCACCAGCCACGGCCGGTTGCGCAGCAGGTCGGCGATGTCCTGGCGCACGGCATGCCTGGCCACCGCCACCGGCTGGATCCGTTCGCGGGTCGTGCCGAACACGGTGGCGAAGCAGGCCACCGCGACCACGCCGTACAGGCCCAGGGTCAGCTGCCAGCCCAGCGCTTCGTCGCCGCCACCAAGCCAGCGCACCAGGTCCGGGGTCAGCCAGTTGACCACGGTGGTGCCGGCGAAGGCGGCGATGAAGCGGAAGCTGATCAGCGTGGTGCGCTGCTGGCTGTCGGCGGTCATCACCCCGGACAGCGCCGAGTAAGGCATCGCCAGCACGGTGTAGGCCAGCATCATCAGGGTGAAGGTCGCGTACGCCCAGGCCAGGCGCCCGCCCGGGCCGAAGTCGGGCACCGTCCAGGTGAGCACGCCAGCGCAGGCCAGCGGCAGCGCGCCGAACAGCAGCCAGGGGCGGAACCGGCCCCAGCGGCTGCGCGTGCGGTCGGCAATCGCGCCCATCACCGGGTCGGTGACCGCGTCGACCACCTTGGTGACCAGCATCATCGTGCCGACCGCGGCCGCGGCCAGGCCCATCACGTCGGTGTAGAAGATCAGCAGGAAGGCCGAGATGTTGGCCCAGTAGAGGTTGAAGCCGAAATCGCCGATGCCGTAGCCGATCTTCTCGCGCAGCGGCAGACGCACATCGGTGCCGCCCGCGTCCGTCCCGGTCCGTTCGTGGCCCATGGTCCCTCGCCCTGGAGTGGCGACGGCCGGCGGCGGGGACCATCGCCCGCCCGTACCCTCGTCTGCCTGACAGCGTTGTCGAGATTGCCGGCCCGGGGGCCCGCAGGCAAGGGCGTGCGCCGCACTCCGGCCATGCGCCGCAGTACACTCGGGCGTTCAAGGGAGGAGGCGCCCGTTGGTTCCGAGCTGGACCCTGCTGCTGGTGTCGGTCGGGTACGCCGCGCTGCTGTTCACGGTGGCGTGGTGGGGCGACCGCCGACCGATGTACCCCGACCGGCCGTGGCTGCGGCCGGTGGTCTACAGTCTCGCGCTGGCCGTGTACTGCTCCTCGTGGACCTTCTACGGCGCGGTCGGCAGCGCGGTGCGCAACGGCATCGGCTACCTGCCGATCTACCTGGGGCCGGTGCTGCTGCTCCTGTTCGGCTGGCGGATCATCGAACGCCTGGCACTGATCGCGCGCAGCCAGAACACCGTCTCCATCGCCGACTTCATCTCCGCCCGCTACGGCCGCTCGCGGCGGCTGGCGGCGCTGGTCACGGTGATCGCGCTGGTCGGCGTGATCCCGTACGTGGCCCTGCAGTTCAAGGCGGTGGCGATGAGCCTGACCGTGCTGTCGGGCCAGGACGCCGAGCAGGTCGACATCGCCGCCGACCCGGCGCTGTACGTGGCCCTGCTGATGGCGCTGTTCGCCGCGCTGTTCGGCACCCGCCAGGTCGACGCGACCGAGCACCACCACGGCATGATGCTGGCCATCGCGCTGGAGTCGCTGGTCAAGCTGGTGGCGATGGTGGCGGTGGGCGTGTTCGCCTGGAACTGGCTGGGCGGCAACCGGCTGCATATCGCCGAGTCGGCGCGCACGCTGTTCCAGGAGGCGCCGCCGGTGGGCTTCGTCGGGCAGACCCTGCTGAGCTTCCTGGCCATCGTCTGCCTGCCGCGCCAGTTCCAGGTGGCGGTGGTCGAATGCGGCGACGTGGCCGACATCCGCAAGGCGCGCTGGATGTTCAGCGGCTACCTGCTGCTGATCTCGGTGATGGTGGTGCCGATCGCCGCCGCCGGCGTCGTGCTGTTCGGCCCGGCCGGGCACGTCTCGAGCGACACCTTCGTGCTGGCACTGCCGCTGGCCGAAGGCCGCGACGCGCTGGCGCTGGCCGCCTATGTCGGCGGGTTCTCGGCGGCCACCGGCATGGTGATCGTGGCCAGCATCGCGCTGGCGACGATGGTCAGCAACGACCTGGTCATGCCGCTGCTGCTGCGCCGCGGCTGGGGCGAACGCCACGCCGCCGCGGACGTGGCCTCGCTGGTGCTGTGGGTGCGCCGCCTGGCGATCCTGCTGCTGGCGCTGTGCGCCTACGGCTACTACCGCTGGGTCGGTGGCGACACCACCCTGGCCGCCTATGGCCTGATGGCCTTCGCCGCGGTGGCGCAGTTCGCGCCGGGCCTGATCGGTGGCCTGTACTGGCGCGGCGCCAGCCGCCGCGGCGTGGAGTTCGGCCTGCTCGCCGGCTTCGCCACCTGGATCTACACGCTGCTGCTGCCGGCGCTCTCCAACTCCGGCCACCTCGATCCCTCCTGGATCGAGACCGGTCCGTTCGGCCTGCAGTGGCTGCGGCCGCAGCAGCTGTTCGGGCTCAGCGGCTGGGATCCGCTGACGCACGGCACGTTCTGGTCGCTGCTGCTCAACAGCGGCGTGATGATGGTGGTCTCGGCGCGCTGGCGCCCGGGTGTCGACGAGCGCCTGCGCATCGCTCCGTTCCTGGACCCGTACGCCGAGCGCCAGACCCTGGCGCCGGTGGAGTGGCCGGGCACGGTCAGCATCGGCGACCTGCAGGCGCTGGCGATCCGCATCGTCGGCGAACGCCACGCCCGCCGTGCCTTCGCCGACCAGGCCGTGACCCTCGGCCGCGAACTGCAGCCGACCGCGGCCGCCGACCGCGCCTGGATACAGTTCACCGAGCGCCTGCTGGCCGCCTCGATCGGCGCCGCCTCGGCGCGCCTGGTGCTGACCAGCGTGCTGCGCGGCTCGGGCATGCACCTGAGCGAGGTGATGGCGCTGCTGGACGAGGCCGGCCAGGAGCTGCGCTTCAACCGCGAGATCCTCTCCACCACGCTGGAGAACATCAGCGCCGGGGTCAGCGTGGTCGACCCGGACATGCGCCTGGTCGCCTGGAACGGCCGCTACCAGTCGATGTTCGGCTACCCGCCGGGCATGCTCTACGTCGGCCGCCCGGTCGCCGACCTGATCCGCTACAACGCCGAGCGCGGCGAACTGGGCGAAGGCGACATCGAACAGCACATCCGCAAGCGCATCGAGCACATGCGCGCCGGCACCCCGCACGTGTTCGAACGCGTGCGCAGCGACGGCACGGTGATCGAGATGCGCGGCCAGGCCCTGCCCGGCGGCGGCTACGTCACCAGCTACAACGACATCACCGCCTACAAGCACGCCGAGCAGGCGCTGCGCGAAGCCAACGAGACCCTGGAACAGCGCGTGGCCGAACGCACCCGCGAGGCCGAGCATGCGCAGCAGTCGCGCACCCGCTTCCTGGCGGCGATCAGCCACGACGTGCTGCAGCCGCTCAACGCCGCGCGCCTGTTCGCCTCGGCGCTGCGCGATGGTCGCCAGGATCCGGAGGAACAGCGCCACCTCGCCGAGCGCGTCGACGCCTCGCTGCGCGCGGCCGAGGAACTGCTCGACGGCCTGCTCGACGTCTCTCGCCTGGACACCGGCGCGCTGCAGGCCGAGATCACCGTGTTCGACGCCGCCGAACTGCTGCGCGACCTCGCCGCGCAGTACGCCCCGGTCGCCGCCGGCCGCGGCCTGGACCTGCGCGTGCATGCGCGCAGCTGCCCGGTGCGCAGCGACCGCCGCTTGCTGCGCCGCGTGCTGCAGAACTTCCTCGCCAACGCCCTGCGCTACACCCGCCAGGGCCGGATCGTGATGGGCATGCGCGTGCGCGGCAGCGCCGCGGTGCTGCAGGTCTGGGACACCGGCCCGGGCATCCCCGAGCAGCACATGCGCCAGATCTACGACGAGTTCCACCGCTACCAGCAACCGTTCGACTGGGGCGAGCGCGGCCTCGGCCTGGGCCTGTCGATCTGCCAGCGCATCTCGCGCCTGCTCGGGCACGGCCTGGACGCGCACAGCGTGGTCGGCCGCGGCAGCATGTTCTCGATCACCGTGCCGCGCGTGGACGCGCTGCCTGCCCCGCCGGTGCGCCCGCCCGGCGGCCTGCCCGCGTCCGGCTCGCTGGCCGGGCTGCGCGTGCTGTGCGTGGACAACGACAGCGAGATCCTCGACGGCATGCGCGTGCTGCTGTCGCGCTGGCAGGCGGTGGCGATCACCGCCAGCACGGTGGACGAGGCGCTGGCGCGCATGGCCGACAGCGCGCCGCAGGCCATGCTGGTCGACTACCACCTGCACGACCGCCTCGACGGCCTCGACACGCTGGATGCGTTGCGCGCCGCCGGCGGGCGCATCCCCGGCGCGCTGCTCACCGCCGACGGCCGCGACGAGCTCAAGCGGCAGGCGCGCCAGCGCGGCTACCGCCTGCTGACCAAGCCGGTGAAGCCGGCCTCCCTGCGCGCCTGGCTGGCGGCGCAGGCGGTCGCCTCGGAACGGGCGGACGCCGGCGCCTGAACCGGCGCGCTTGACCCTGGGGTCGCTTCAGGGTTTGCAATGGGCCGGCGCGTCCGTCGCGCGCCGGCTGCCCGCTTATCGCTGGCGCCCTCACGCCCCCTCGCCCATCCTGTCCGGCATGACCCGTCCCCCACGCCCGTCCATCCCCCCCCTTCCCGGCCCGGCCTCGCCCGGCCGGCGCCGCTTCGTGCAGGGCCTGGCCTTCGCCGGGCTGGCCGGCAGCGGCCTGCTGCGCCTGCCGGCGCACGCCGCCGGCGCGGCCGCGCCGGCCGAGCTGCGCGGCACCGCCTTCGACTTGGGCATCGGCGCCAGCCCGGTCAACATCACCGGCCGCGCCCGCCAGGCGATCACCGTCAACGGCAGCCTGCCGGCGCCGATCCTGCGCTGGCGCGAAGGCGACACGGTCACCGTGCGCGTGGCCAACCACCTGGCCGATGCCCCCACCTCGGTGCACTGGCACGGCATCCTGCTGCCGGCGAACATGGACGGCGTGCCGGGCATGAGCTTCGACGGCATCGCGCCGGGCGAGTCCTGGCTGTACCGGTTCACCCTCAGGCAGTCGGGCACGTACTGGTACCACAGCCATTCGCTGTTCCAGGAACAGGCCGGCCTGTATGGCGCGATCATCGTCGACCCGCTGCAGCCGCCGCCGTACCGTTACGACCGCGAACACGTGCTGCTGCTGTCGGACTGGACCGACCTGGAGCCGACGGCGCTGTTCCGCCGCCTGAAGAAGGCGCCGTCGTTCGACAACCACTACAAGCGCACCGCCGGCGATTTCCTGCGCGACGTGCGCGAGGACGGCTGGCGCGCCACCCTCGCCGACCGCGGCATGTGGGGACGGATGCGGATGACGCCCAGCGACCTGTCCGACGTCAACGGCCACACCTACACCTACCTGCTCAACGGCCTGCCGCCGGCCGGCAACTGGACCGGCCTGTTCCGCCCCGGCGAGAAGGTGCTGCTGCGCCTCATCAACGCCGGCGCGATGAGCTACTTCGACGTGCGCATCCCCGGGCTGAAGATGACCGTGGTCGCCGCCGACGGCCAGTACGTGCACCCGGTGACCGTGGACGAGCTGCGCATCGCCGCGGCCGAAACCTACGACGTGATCGTCGAGCCCTCCGGCCAGGACGCCTACACCATCTTCGCCCAGGACATGGGCCGCACCGGCTTCGCCCGCGGCACCCTTGCCGTGCAGCCGGGCCTGTCGGCACCCGTGCCCGTGCCCGATCCGCGGCCCCTGCTGACGATGGAGGACATGGCGCATGGCGACCCTGGCAGCCACGATGGCAAGGGCATGGAAGGCGGTTGCGGCGCGATGATGGCCGAGGGCGGCTGCGGCGCGGCCATGCACGGCGCGCATGCCGGGCATGCCGCGGCGAAGCCGGTGGTGCATCCGGCCAGCGAGGCCGGCAACCCGCTGGTGGACATGCAGTCCTCGCCCACCGGTCCGCGCCTGGACGATCCGGGCATCGGCCTGCGCGACAACGGCCGCCGCGTCCTCACCTATGCCGACCTGCGCAGCCTGTCCGGCGATCCCGACGGGCGCGATCCGGGGCGCGAGGTCGAGCTGCACCTGACCGGGCACATGGAGAAGTTCGCCTGGTCGTTCAACGGCATCCCCTTCGCGTCGGCCGAGCCGTTGCGGCTCAACTACGGGGAGCGCCTGCGCATCGTCCTGGTCAACGACACGATGATGCACCACCCCATCCACCTGCACGGCCTGTGGAGCGACGTGGAGGACGCCGAGGGCGCGTTCCAGGTGCGCAAGCACACCGTGGACATGCCGCCGGGCACGCGCCGCAGCTACCGCGTGCGCGCCGATGCGCTCGGCCGCTGGGCCTACCACTGCCACCTGCTCTATCACATGGAAGCGGGGATGATGCGCGAGGTGCGCGTGGAGGAGCGGGCATGAGCCGCGCCGGCACCACGCTCGCCCTGGCCATTGCGCTGGCGCTCGCGCCGGCGGCCGCGATGGCGCAGGAAACACATGCGCACCACCGGCACCACGGCGAAGGCGAGGAGACGACGGCGTCCCGCGGCGACACCGACACCCCCCACGCGGGCCACGAGGCGCACGCCGGAAACGCAGGACGGAACGTGCAGGACGACCACGCCGGCCATGATCCGCATGCCGGCCACGGAACGCAGGCCGCGTCGGCAGCGGACGCGCACGACCCACACGACGCGCACGACCCACATGGCGTGCATGAGTCGCACGGTTTGCATGGCGCGCAGGCATCGCACGCTGCGCGCGACGCGAATGCCGGCCATGCCATGGACGCCGCGGACCGTCCGGACACGACGGATCCGCACGCCGGCCACCCCATGCCGCAGGCCGCGCCGCTCGAGCCGTCCGAGCCGATCCCGGTACCCACCGACGCCGACCGCGCCGCCGCGTTCCCGCCGCTGGCGCACGCGCACGCCCACGGCGGCATCCACAGCCTGGTCCGCTTCAACCGCTTCGAGGCCTGGGACGCCGATCCCGGGCGCGGCCAGGCCTGGGAAGGCAAGGCCTGGATCGGCGGCGACGTGGACCGGCTATGGTTGCGCAGCGAGGGCGAGCGCGAGCACGGCCGCACCGGCTCGGCCGACCTGGAAGTGCTGTACGGGCACGGCGTCAGCGCCTGGTGGGACCTGCTGGTGGGCGTGCGCCACGACTTCAAGCCGGGCCCCTCGCAAAGCTGGGCGGCGATTGGCGTGCAGGGCATGGCGCCGTACAAGTTCGAGGTCAGCGTCACCGCCTACCTGGGCGAGCACGCGCACAGCGCGCTGCGCGCCGAGGTCGAGTACGAACTGCCGCTGACCCGCCGCCTGGTGCTGCAGCCGCTGGTGGAGGTGGAACTGCACGGCCGCAACGATCCGCGGCGCGGCATCGGCTCGGGCCTGTCCACGGCGGAGGCCGGCCTGCGCCTGCGCTACGAGCTCGACCGCCGCTTTGCCCCCTACCTGGGCCTGGTCCACGAACGCGCCTTCGGCGGCACCGCCGGGCACCGGCGCAGCGAAGGCGAACCGGTGCGCGACAGCCGCTGGGTGGTCGGCGTGCGCTGGTGGTTCTGAGGCCAGGCCACCCCGCCGCCCTGCGGCGCCGGGCAGTGGTCAGAATTTTCTTACCCCAGCGCGCGCAGTGATCCGATAGGCTCGGCCGATGGTTCCGGCTGATACTGTGTCGCCAGCAACGCGCGGCGCCGGCCATTGGCCCAGGCAGAACTTCCCGACGCGTGTCCCGCAAGGATGCGGGGCAGCTGGCCTCACACAGGTAAGGCTCCTCCCTAGGAGGCCCGTCATGGCCGAGCCCGTCATTTCCCTGCGCGAATGCGCCCAAGGCTGGCGCGTGTTCCAGGGCGAGAATCCCCTGTGCTGGTTCCCCAGCTACGACCAGGCCATGCGCACGGCGCGCGTGATCGCCTCGGTGCAGGCCGACATCCACGACGCCGACACGTCCATCGAGATGCGCCTGCTCGGCGAGCGGCCGGTGCTGGTGGCGACCTGCACGCCCGGCCATTAGGGCGGCGTGCCTCCGGGACGTCCCGTCAGTGGGTCGTCCCTTCGGCGAAAGCCACGGGCGGGCGGTACACCAGCACCGGGATGGACGAGTGCGTCAGCACCTTCTTCGCCTGGCTGCCCAGCAGCAACGCCTGCACGCCGCGGCGGCCGTGCGAGGCCATGAACACGAGGTCGCAGCCATGGTCCTGCGCCGCGGCGATGATCTGCGACCACGGCTCGTCGCCGCTGCGCGCCACCCGCGTGCAGGCCACGCCATGGGCCTCGACCCGCGCCTGCGCCGGATCCAGCACGCCGCGGCTGGCGTCGGCTTGCTGCCCTGCAATCGCGCGCGCCGCGTCGGCGGAGGCCACCGCGCCCACGCCCACGCAGGGCTGCGGCGCCGGCGGCGCGGCATGGAACAGGGTGATGCGGGAAGCGGAACCTTGTTGTATCCAACGTAGGCATGACGCCTGTCAGTGACGCCAAGGCCACGTGGTGGGCCCACCAGGATTCGAACCTGGAACCAAGGGATTATGAGTCCCCTGCTCTAACCGTTGAGCTATAGGCCCGGTGCTAGGGTGCTGAGTTTAGTGGAGCCGGGCCGGCGGCAACACATCCGGGCAAAAAGAAGGCCCCGCGCTGCGGGACCTTCCGGGTGACGCGTGCTGCGCTGCCTCAGTCGATGTCGAGGAACGAGCGCAGCTGCTCCGAACGGCTCGGGTGGCGCAGCTTGCGCAGGGCCTTGGCCTCGATCTGGCGGATGCGCTCGCGGGTGACGTCGAACTGCTTGCCCACTTCCTCGAGGGTGTGGTCGGTGTTCATGTCGATGCCGAAGCGCATGCGCAGCACCTTGGCTTCCCGCGGGGTCAGGCCGGCCAGCACGTCGCGGACGGTTTCCGACAGGTTGATGTTGGTGGTCGTATCGATCGGGGACTCCACGTTGGTGTCCTCGATGAAGTCGCCCAGGTGGGAGTCCTCGTCGTCGCCGATCGGGGTCTCCATGGAGATCGGCTCCTTGGCGATCTTCATGACCTTGCGGATCTTGTCCTCGGGCATGTCCATTTCCTTGGCCAGCTCCTCCGGCGTGGCCTCGCGGCCGTACTGCTGGAGCATCTGGCGGGAAATGCGGTTGAGCTTGTTGATCGTCTCGATCATGTGCACCGGGATGCGGATGGTGCGCGCCTGGTCGGCGATCGAGCGGGTGATCGCCTGGCGGATCCACCAGGTGGCGTAGGTCGAGAACTTGTAGCCGCGGCGGTACTCGAACTTGTCGACCGCCTTCATCAGGCCGATGTTGCCCTCCTGGATCAGGTCCAGGAACTGCAGGCCGCGGTTGGTGTACTTCTTGGCGATGGAGATCACCAGGCGGAGGTTGGCCTCGACCATCTCCTTCTTGGCCTTGCGCGCCTTGGCCTCGCCATAGGCCATCTGCCGGCTGATCTCCTTGATGTCGGCCAGGTCCAGGCACATGGCCTGCTCGATGGCGATGGTGGCCTGCTGCTCGGCGACGATCTGGTCCTTGACCTCGCGCAGCGCCGACGACCACTTCTGCTTGCGCTTGAGGACCTCGTCCACCCACTCCAGGTTGGTCTGGTTGCCTTCCCAGGCGCGGATGAAGTCCTTGCGCGGCATCTTCGCCACGTTGGTGGCCAGGTGCAGGACGCGGCGCTCGTGCTCCTTGATCTCGCCCATCACCTCGCGCAGCTTCCGCACCAGCGTGTCGGTCAGCGGCAGCGGCAGCTTGAAGGTGGAGAACAGCTCGGCCATGTCGGCGCGCAGCCTGATCACCTTCTTGTCCCGGGCGCCGCCCTTGGCGTGGGCCTTCTTGAACTTGGCGTACTCGGCGGCCAGCGCTTCCATGCGGCGCGCGACCTCGGCCGGGTCCGGACCGGTCGGGCCGGCATCGGCCTCGTCGTCGGTGGCGACCTCTTCCTCGTCGTCATCGTCGGCATCGGCGTCGGCGACGTCCTCGACCGGCAGCGGTGCCGGCTCCGGGGTTTCCTCGACCAGGTCGTTGAAGCCCACGACGACTTCGGCCAAGCGCTTCTTGCCGGCCTTGTGCAGTTCGTATTCCTCGAGCAGCAGCTCGATCGACCACGGGAAGCTGCCCAGCGCGGCCTGGACCTGGCCGAGGCCTTCCTCGATGCGCTTGGCGATGGCGATCTCGCCTTCGCGGGTCAGCAGCTCGACCGTGCCCATCTCGCGCATGTACATGCGCACCGGGTCGGTGGTGCGGCCGCCTTCGGAGTCGAGCGCGGTCAGCGCGGCGGCGGCCTCCTCGGCGGCGGTATCGTCGATCTCGCGGTTGCCGGTGTTGCCGTCGTTGAGCAGCAGGGTCTCGGCATCGGGCGCAACCTCATGGACATCGATGCCCATGCCGTTGATCATGCCGATGATGTCTTCGATCTGCTCCGGATCGACCAGGTCGTCGGGCAGGTGGTCATTGACCTCGGCGTAGGTCAGATAACCCTGCTCCAGGCCCTTGCTGATGAGCTGCTTGATTTCGGATTGCTGGGCTGGACGTTCGTTGGCCATGTGCGGCGCCACCGGTCTCGAAGGGGTGAAGTGAACCTAGCATTATAACAGGCCGAGGGGCACTGGACCCTTCCGGCCTTTCACATCAACGACTTGCGGCAGCTTCCATTCAGCCGTTTCAGGCCCTGAGGAGGAAGGTGACCGGGCCGTCGTTTACCAGGCTGACCGCCATATGGGCGCCGAAGCGCCCGGTTTCCACCCTTCCGGGGTGGGCTGACCGGCAGCGTTCGACCAGCTGGTTGAAGACGCGTTCAGCCTCCTCGGGCGGGGCCGCGGTGCTGAAGCCCGGGCGCATCCCGGAACTGGTGTCGGCGGCCAGGGTGAACTGGCTGACGAGCAGCAGTCCACCCCCGGTATCGGCCAGCGAACGGTTCATCCTGCCGGCATCGTCGGCGAAAACGCGGTAACCGAGCAGGCGCTGGGCCATCCGTTCAAGCTGCGCCGGCCCGTCGCCCGGCTGCACCCCGACCAGGGCCAGCAGTCCCCCGTCGATCTCGCCGACGGTCTGGCCGTCGACCTGGACCGAGGCACGGGTGACACGCTGGATCAGGGCAAGCATCGGGTACGGACTCCTGGCGGGACGCGCACCAGCATCGGGCCCTGGCCGGCACCCTGTCATCCCCTTTGGGGCGCCCTCGCGGGGGCGGGTTGCCCGCCGCGGCTAAACTTGGCGGATGTCCACACGATCCCGCGCCCGATTCCTTGTCTTCCTGGCCAGCCTGCTGGGCCGTCTCCCCTGGCCGGTGGTGTACCGGCTGGGCGACCTGGTGGCCTGGAGCTGGCGCCGGGGCGACGTGCGCGAAGCCCGGGTGGCGCGACGCAACCTCGAGCTGGCCTTCCCCGAACTTTCCGCGGACGCCCGCGAGACCTTGCGCCGCCAGGTGCTGCGCACCACCGCCCGCCAGGCGCTGGAGACGCTCAAGCTGTGGACCCGGCCGCCGGCGCACAACCTCGACCACCTGCTGCGCGAACGCCACGGCGAAGCGCTGTACGACGCAGCCTTGGCCGCCGGGAAGGGCGTGATCGTCGCCGCCCCGCACTTCGGCAACTGGGAACTGCTCAACCAGTGGCTGGCCTCGCGCGGGCAGATCGCCATCGTCTACCGCCCGCCGGAGTCGGCGGTGGGCGACGAGTTCCTGCAGCTGGTGCGCGGGGTCGACAACGTGCGCCAGGTCCGCGCCGAAGGCCCGGCCGTGCGCCAGTTGTGGAAGGTGCTGAAGGACGGCGGCGCGGTCGGCATCCTGCCGGACCAGCAGCCCAAGGCCGGCGACGGCGAGTTCTCGCCGTTCTTCGGCGTGGAGGCGCTGACCATGACGTTGCTGTCGCGGCTGGCCGAACGTACCGGCGCGCCGGTGCTGCTGGCCTGGTGCGAACGCATCGGCGATGGCCCGCAGTTCGCCCTGCACGTGGAACCGGCGCCGGCGGCGATCGCCGACGCGGATCCGAAGGTGGCGGTGGGATGCCTCAATGCCGAGGTCGAGCGCATCGCCCGCCGCGCGCCGGCGCAGTACCAGTGGACCTACAAGCGCTACACCCTGCGCCCGCCCGGCAGCGGCGAGGTCAATCCGTACGAGACCCGTGAGTGGGCCAAGCGGCCGGCGTGAGCGCCGCCGTTGCCCTTGCGGAGTGCCGGTGTACTCAAGCTGGGCCGTGAACGCTTACGATCCTGTCATCGCAGACGACAGGGGAACCGCTCCGTGACCGACTCGCCAGACGTCCCGCTCCCGCCGCGGGACGCGCCCGAGCTTCCGCCGGCCACCGACTGGCAGCCGCTGCCGCGGCGCGGCGCGCTGCTGTACGCCAGCGGCCTGGCGATCGCCATCGCGATTCCCTCGGCACTGGCGTTAGGCCAGTTGCTGGCGAGCGTGGCGGGACTGCCGCGAGTGGGCAGCTCGATCGTCCTCGGCGTGCTCGGCCTGGCGCTGGGCACGGCCATCGGCCTGCTGCGCCACCGCCGCATCGGCTGGAAGCTGGACCGCGACGGCTTCGCCACCCGCCGCGGCGGGATCTGGCGCACCGAAACCCTGGTCCCGGTGTCGCGCGTGCAGCACCTGGACGTGGAACGCGGGCCGCTGGAACGCCAGCTGGGCCTGGCCACGCTGGTGGTGCATACCGCCGGCACGCGCATGGCCGCGGTGAAGCTGCCGCTGCTGGCCCTGGAGGATGCCGAGGCGCTGCGCGCGCGCCTGGCCCGCCAGGTCGAAACCGACGACGCCTTGTGAGCAGCGTGGACGCACCGGCGATCCCGGCCGAGCGACGGCTCCATCCCTGGTCGTGGCTGTTCGTGCTGCTGCAGCAGCTCCGCCAGTTCGTGGTCCCGCTGCTGGTACTGCTGGTGGCGGGCCGCCGCAGCACCGGCACCGACTGGGCGGACCTGGGCCCGCTGATCGGCGTGGGCGTGCTGGTGGCGATCTCGGTGCTGCAGTACTTCACCTACCGCTACCGGATCGGCGGCGACGCCATCACCATCCGCAGCGGCCTGCTGCAGCGCTCGCAGCGCGAGATCCCGTTCTCGCGCATCCACAACGTCGCCCTGCACCAGTCGCTGCTGCACCGGATCTTCAAGGTCGCCGAGGTGCGGCTGGAGGCGGCCGGCGGCGAGAAGCCCGAGGCGCAGATGCGGGTGCTGGGCCTGGACGACGCGCTGGCGCTGGAGCGGCTGGTCCGCCATCGCGCCAGCGCGCCGGCGGCGGCCGCGACCGCGCCGGGCGACACCGCGCCGCCGACGGCCGAGGAAGAAGCGGACGAGGTCCTGCTGGCGCTGCCGGTGTCCGAGGTCGTGCGCCTGGGCCTGGTCTCCAACCGCGGCATGATCGTGGTGGCCGCGGCCTTCGGCCTGCTGTGGCAGCTGTTCCCGGACGAGCGCTGGATGGCGCGCCTGGCCCAGGATTCGTTCGAGCAGGCCGCCGGCTATGCCACCGCCCTGCACCTGGGCTGGACCGGCTACATCGCCCTGGCCGGCACCGTACTGGGCGTGTTCGTGGCGCTGGTGCGGCTGCTGTCGGTGGCGCTGGCGCTGACCCAGTACTACGGTTTCCGCCTGACCGAAGCCGGGCGCCGCCTGACCGTCGAGCGCGGCGTGTTCGTACGCATGCGCAGCAGCGTGGCGCCGCGCCGGATCCAGGCCTGGCACCTGCAGGAAACCCTGCTGCACCGCTGGTTCAGGCGCCGCACCCTGCGCATCGACACCGCCACCGGCGGCCACCACGACGACCCGCGCAAGCTGCGCGAACTGGCCCCGATCGCCACGCCGGAAAGCTGCGACGCCCTCGCCGCGCGGCTGCTGCCCGAAGGCACGTGGCCGCCGCCGCAATGGCAGCCGCTGCCGCGCCGCGCCTGGTGGCGGCTGTTCGCCGGCGCCGCGCCGTGGACGCTGCTGATCGCCGGCGGCCTGGCCTGGAAGCTAGGCCCGGGCGGCCTGCTGGTGCTGCTGTGGCTGCCGTGGCAGGCCTACGCCGCGTGGCGCCAGGCCGGACGCATGGGCTATTCGGTCGACGCCTCGCTGGTGGCGGTGCGCGGCGGCTGGTGGTCGCGCTGGTGGCGCTTCGCCGAGATCGACAAGGTGCAGGCGCTGCGCCTGCGCCGCTCGCCGCTGGACCGCTGGCTGGGCACGGCGACGCTGGCCCTGGATACCGCCGGCGCCGGCAACATGTCGCCGCCGCTGCAGATCCGCTTCCTGCCCGAGGCCGAGGCGCGCGCGCTCCACGCGCGGCTGGGCAGGGCGCTGGCCACGCGCCGCCTGCGCTGGTGAGCGGACCGCCCGGCCGTTACCAGCCGGCCGGGCCCCAGTAGCCGATCCGCTTGCGGATCTTGAGCTTGCGCCACAGGTTCATCGGCTTGGGCTTGCGGTTGCGCCCGCCCCTGGCGACGAACGCGTCGATCGCATCGAGCACGCGCTCGGCCGAGCGGCCGTCGCGGTACGGATGCAGCTGGTCGGCGAACCCACGGACTGCGGCCATCAGCTCCGGCGGCCGCGACAGCGCGCGGCGGATCGCCGGCTCGAACTGCGCCGGGTCGTCGATGTCGATCAGATGCGGGCCGGGGCGACGGTTCTTGAACGTCACCACCGGCTTGTAGGTCAGCAGGAACTCGTTGAGCGCCGAGGAGGTGTCCGAGCACATCACGTCGGCCTGCGGGAACAGTTCGAGGATGTTGTCGTTCTCGGCGAAGGTCAGGTACTCGTTCTGCAGGGCCTTGTACTTCGCCACCATCGCCGGATCCATCTTCGGGTGGAAGGTGACGATCCAGCGCCATTCGCCGGTGCGCGACAGCCGCGCGACCTCGTCGTAAAGGATCGGCGCGGCGCTCCACGACGGCGAGAAGGTGGAGTGGTAGAGGACCACCGGTGGCTGCCGCACCGGCTCCGGCTCGTCGCCGAGCGCGGCCATGAACGGATCGATCTTCGGGAAGCCGGTCTCGGCCACCGAGAAGTGGCCCATCTTCTCCGCCAGCGCGCCGAAGGCCGCGGTGTCGCGCGGGCCGGTGGTGCAGTACAGGTCGAAGAACCCGCGGATGTAGATATGGCGCGGCTTGCCGGCGTCGAAGCCGTGGAAGGTCTCGACCTTCACCCCCGGGAAGAAGTGCGGCACGGCGTTGGACGAGGTGATCACCGCGTACGGCTTCCACGCGCGGACCTCGTCGACGCTCAGCAGCTTCTCGTCGGGACGCAGGTCGGCGGCACCGGGGCCGTCGAAGAACCAGGCCGTCTCGTCGCCACGCGCGCGGATCGCGTCCTGGATCGGACGCAGGATGGCCAGCGCGTAACGCTCCGACCCGTACAGCAGGTAATGTTTCGGCACGTCGCCCTCCGGGCGCTGGGGGTGCGCGATTATCGCACCGCAGGCCGCGGCCCGACGCCTGCTACGCTTTCACCACCCTCCGCCCGGCCACCGCCGCATGCCTGCCCGTCCCGCCCGCGCTTCCACCACTGCCGGTCCCGGTCGCGTGCCGCTGTCGGCCTGCATCATCGCCTTCAACGAGGCGGACCGGATCGGCGACTGCCTGGCCTCGCTGGCGTTCTGCGACGAGATCGTGGTGGTCGATTCCGGTTCGACCGACGGTACCCGCGAGGTCGCGCGCGCGGCCGGTGCGCGCGTGCTGGAGCGCCCGTTCGACGGTTTCCGCAGCCAGAAGCAGTTCGCGGTGGACCAGTGCGCGCACGACTGGGTGCTGAGCCTGGACGCCGACGAACGCGTGGACGTGCGCCTGCGCACGGCGATCGAGGCCGAACGCGACGCCGGTTTCAGCCGCGCCGCCGGCTACCGCTTCGCGCGCATGTCCGAGTACTACGGCCGCTTCCTGCGCCACGGCACCGCCTACCCCGACCGCGTGCTGCGCCTGTTCGACCGCCGCCGCGGCGGCTGGCGCGGCGCCCGCGAGATCCACGAGGCGGTGTCGGTGGACGGCCCCGTTGCGTTGCTCCCCGGCGACCTGCTGCACCACCCCTATCGATCCTTCATGCAGCTGCTCGACAAGAAGCAGCGCTACGCGCGGATGATGGCCGAGCACGATTTCGCCCGCGGCAAGCGCGCGACCCTCGGCAAGCTGGTGCTGGCCCCGGCGTGGCGCTTCTTCCGCGGCTACGTGCTCAAGGCCGGCTTCCTCGACGGCTGGCCCGGCCTGATCGAGTCCTTCGTCAGTGCCAACTACGTGCGCCAGAAGACCATCATGCTGTGGCTGTTGCAGCACGGGCAGCCGCTGGTCGATCCGCCCCGCCCCGAGGCCTGACCGAGCCCACCTGTAGAGTCGGGCTCGCCCGACTCCCACGCCGGATGTCCCAACGCGCCTGAAAAGCAGCAGCAGCGGGGCAAGCCCCGCTCTACATGCCACGACGGCAAGCCGATGCCCCGGCACGGAACCATTCGCCGGCCCCGACCGTCTCCCCGCCCCTCTCCCGGAGGGAGAGCGGAACGAAGCCACACCCCCAACGCCCCCCCCGAAGACGCGGTAGTGCGGGGGTATGCAAAGGCGGGGGGCTGGACGATGCGGTTAGAAGGCCAGCGCGTGGCGACGCGCCAGGCGTGGCCAGCGCCCGGGTTCATTCCCGGCGCGGCGCAAGCGGCACATGGATGTGCCGCGGTCGCACGTTGGAGCAGGACGCGGAGCCGCGCGATGCGCCATACCCCCGCACTGCCGCGGCTCCGTCCGGAGCCTGCGAACCCCATGCCCATGCCCTTGCGGTTGCGGTTGCGGTTGCGGTTGCGGTTGCGGTCCACCCTCGTTGCAGGTGCCGTTGCGGCAACTGCAACAACCCGGCAGTCACGTCAGCGCGCGATCCCCGACGTGACGAGGCGGATGCCCGGAGCGGGCCCTACAGCGGCGGCGCCGCCAGCTCCTTCGCGTCGAGGTAGCCGTCGCCGTTCGCGTCCTGGCGCCTGAAGCGCTCCGCGAGGCGCCGCCGGTGCGATTCCAGCGTCACCGGCTTGCCCTTGCCGCCCGGCAGCTCCGCCGTGGACAGCACCCCGTCGCCATCGGTGTCCATGCGCTCGAAGGCGTAGCCCATCCAGGCCACGTACTCCTCCTGCGAGACCCGGCCGTCGCCGTCGGTATCCATCCTCGACAGGTAGTCGGCGGTACGCTCGACCTGCGCCGACGCACCCGCCCAGGCCAGCAGGCCCGCACAAAGCAGCAGGCCCGGACGCATGCGCCCGGGCCTGTGGTCGACGCGATGGCGGCGGACGACGCGCATCAGTGCGCCAGCGCGTAACCCTTGAGCCGCATCGAGTATTCCTGCAGCGCGCGGATGCCGCTGGCCTCGGCCTCCTGGCACCAGGCCTGCAGCTGGTGCAGGCGCTCGGCCGCATCGTGGCTGCGCGCCTCCAGCACCGCCGCCAGGCGCGCCCGGTGCTCGACCAGCGCCTTGATCCGCGGGCGCTGCTGCACCCACTGCTGCAGCTGCTCGCGCGCGTCCGGCTTGAGCCAGCGGCCGTCGTCGACCAGGCCGCGGCGCATGCGCCGCGGCAGCAGCTCGCGCAGGCGCGCACCGGCAGCCGCCGCTTCCTCGCGCAGCACCGGCTTGATCACGTTGCGCTGGTAGTCGGTCATCGCCTGGAAGCGGTGCGACAGCAGCGCGCGCACCGTCTCGGTATCCGGCACCGCGATGTTCGGGCGGATGTCCAGGCTCGGCGCCACGCGCAGCACCCTGGCCAGGCGCAGCTTCTCCAGGCCCTTGATCACGGCCCAACCGATATCGAACTCCCAGCGGCGCATCGAGAAGCGCGCCGAGCTCGGGAACGCGTGGTGGTTGTTGTGCAGCTCCTCGCCGCCGATCCACACGCCCCACGGAGTGAGGTTGGTCGAGGTGTCGGACGACTCGAAGTTGCGGTAGCCCCACCAGTGGCCGAGGCCGTTGACCACGCCGGCGGCCCAGAACGGGATCCACGCCATCTGGATTGCCCACACCGCGATGCCCGGCAGGCCGAACAGGGCGAAGTTGACGAACAGCAGCACCGTCGGGCCGAGGTTCGCGTGCGGGGTATAGAGGCGGCGCTCGATCCAGTCGTCCGGCGCACCCTTGCCGTACTGCTCGATCGACGCGCGGTCGGCGCGCGCCTCGCGGTACAGCTCCACGCCTTCCCAGAACACCTTGCGGATGCCGCGGGTCTGCGGGCTGTGCGGGTCTTCCTCGGTTTCCACCTTGGCGTGGTGCTTGCGATGGATGGCCACCCACTCGCGGGTGATCATCGAGGTGGTCAGCCAGGTCCAGAAGCGGAAGAAGTGCGCGATCGCCGGGTGGAAGTCCACGCCGCGGTGCGCCTGGCTGCGGTGCAGGTAGAGGGTGACGGAGAAGATGGTCAGCTGGGTGAAGACCAGCAGCACCACCAGCAGGCCTACCCAGCCGAGGCCGGCCACGCCGGAAGTGAGGAACTGGATCAGCGTGTCGGACATGTCGTGCGGGGACCCTCGGTGGTGGGGCCTGGAATGCGGCCCGTGCGAGGGACATGATGGGCCCTGTTCCGGCAAACTTCACCTGTCGGCCGCGTATGTTGTTCAGGCTCGCGGCCCCGCCAGCCAGGAAGTTCCGTGCCGATCTCCTCCCCTGCCGCCCTCGCCGTGACGGAAACGTCACGCCCGACACTGATCGAACTGGACCGCGCCAGCGTCATCCGCGGCCAGGTCCGCGTCCTCCATGAACTGAGCCTGCGCATCGACCAGGGCCAGCACACCGCCATCCTCGGCGCCAACGGCTGCGGCAAGTCGACGCTGATCAAGCTGATCACCCGCGAGCTGTATCCGCTGGCCCGCACCGGCGACACCCCGCCGGTGCAGGTGCTGGGCCAGGCCCGCTGGCAGGTGGACCGGCTGCGCTCGCAGCTGGGCATCGTCACCGGCGATTTCGGCGCCAACCTCGCGGACCAGCCCGGCCTGACCGCGGAGAACGCGGTGCTCAGCGGCCTGTTCGCCAGTTTCGTCGTCCCCCCGTTCCGTGAGATCACCGACGACATGCGTGAACGGGCGGCCGAGGCCCTGGCCCGTGCCCACGCCCTGCCGCTGCGTCACCGGCTCTATGCCGAGCTGTCCACCGGCGAGGCGCGGCGGGTGCTGATCGCGCGCGCACTGGTCAACCGGCCGCACGCGCTGCTGCTGGACGAACCGGGCACCGGCCTGGACCTGGTCGCGCGCGGCCACCTGCTGGCCATGTTGCGCACCCTGGCCCGCGACGGCGTGACCCTGGTGCTGGTAACCCACCATATCGAGGAGATCGTTCCGGAGATCGGCCGGGTGGTGGTGCTGCAGGGCGGCCGCGTGCTGGCCGACGGCACGCGCAGCACCATGCTCGACGGCGCCCTGCTGTCGCAGGCCTTCGGTGGCCCGGTGCGGGTCTGGCAGGAACGCGACCCGCAGGGCGACGTCCACTACCTGGCCGCGGCCGGGAGCTGAGCGTGCCCGAGCTGCCCGAGGTCGAGACCACCCGCCGCGGCCTGGCCCCGCACCTCGAGGGCCGGCGGGTCACCGGAGTGGTCCTGCGCCGCCCTGACCTGCGCTGGCCGATCCCGGCCGAGGTGGGCCGCGACCTGCCCGGCCGCCGCATCGAAGCCGTGCGCCGCCGCGCCAAGTACCTGCTGCTGGACACCGACGCCGGCGACAGCGCCCTGCTGCACCTGGGCATGTCCGGGATGCTGCGGGTGCTGCCGGCGGACACCCCGGTCGGGACCCACGACCACGTCGACCTGGCCCTGGATTCGGGGCGGGTGCTGCGCTTCACCGATCCGCGCCGCTTCGGCTGCCTGCTCTGGCAGCCGGCCGGCACCACCCACGAACTGCTGCAGGGCCTGGGCCCGGAGCCGCTGTCCGGCGACTTCGACGGCGACCGCCTGTACCGCCTCAGCCGCGGCCGCAGCGCCCCGGTGAAGACCTTCCTGATGGACCAGCGGATCGTGGTCGGGGTGGGCAACATCTACGCCGCCGAGAGCCTGTTCCGCGCCGGCATCTCGCCGCTGCGGGCGGCCGGGAAGGTCTCGCGGGAACGCTACGTCGCCCTGGCCGGGGCGGTCCGCGAGATCCTGGCCTACGCCATCACCCGCGGCGGCACCACCTTGCGCGACTTCCTCGATCCGGACGGGGCGCCGGGCTACTTCGAGCAGGAGCTGGCCGTGTACGGCCGCGGCGGCCTGCCCTGCCCGGCCTGCGGCACGGCCCTGCGCGAGGCCAGCATCGGCCAGCGCGCCAGCGTCTGGTGCCCGCGCTGCCAGCGCTGAGCCGGGCGGGGCCGATCCCGCCCGGGGGCTGAAAAGCCGCTATATTCGGCCCCACTGCCTCAGTCGTGGAGACGACGATGGCCGACGCCCCCGAGAGTTCCCTCGAGATCACCGTGTGGCTGGATGCCGCGCGCGGCGGAGACCGCGAAGCGCTGGACCGCGTGCTGGGTACGCTCTACCAGGAGCTGCACACCCTCGCCCGCCGCCAGCTGTCCGGCCAGCAGAACAACACCCTGGACCCGACCTCGCTGGTCCACGAGTCCTACCTCAAGCTGATCGGCGCCAGCGGCGGCGCGCGCTTCGAGGACCGCGCCCATTTCTTCGCCTACGCGGCCTCGGCGATGCGCAGCGTGGTCGTCGACTACGCGCGCAACCGCATGGCCCGCAAGCGCGGCGGCGACCTCAAGCGCGTGGCGGAAATCCCCGAGGAAAGCGAAAGCAGCCTGCGCCTGGACGAGAACCTGCTGGCGCTGGACACCGCGCTGGAGCGCCTGGTCGCGCTCGATCCCAGGCTCGCGCGGGTGGTCGAACTGCGCTACTTCGCCGGCCTCTCCGAGCAGGAGATCGCCGAGCTGCTGCAGCGGTCCGAACGCAGCGTGCGCCGCGACTGGCAGAAGGCGCGCCTGTTCCTGCTCGCGGCGATGCGCGAGGACTGAGGGCGCGGCGATGGACGCCGAGCGCTGGCAGCGCCTGTCGCCGTTGCTCGACGCGTTGCTCGACCTGCCGCCGGGCGAACGCGCCATCGAGCTCGAACGCCACCGCGCCACCGATCCGGAACTGGCGCGCGAGCTGGAAGCGCTGCTGGCCGGCACCGAGGAGGAAGACGACTTCCTCCACGAACCCCTGCACGACGCGCGCCCCGCCTCGCGCGAAGGCAGCGTGCTCGGCGCCTATCGGCTGGAACGTCTGCTCGGCGAAGGCGGCATGGGCCAGGTCTGGCTGGCCGATCGCGCCGACGGCCTGTACCGGCGCCGCCTGGCGCTGAAGCTGCTGCGCCCCGGCTACGCCGATCCCAACCTGCGCCTGCGCTTCTCCCGCGAGCGCGAGATCCTGGCGCGGCTGCAGCACCCGAACATCGCCCGCCTGCTCGACGCCGGCATCGGCGAGGGCGACCAGCCGTACCTGGTGCTCGAGTACGTCGAAGGCATCCCGCTGACCGACTACTGCCGCCAGCACGCGCTGCCGGTGGAAGCGCGGCTGCGCCTGTTCCTGCAGGTCTGCGACGCGGTCAGCCATGCCCACGCCAACCTCATCGTGCACCGCGACCTGAAGCCGTCGAACATGCTGGTCACGCCCTCCGGCGACGTGCGCCTGCTCGACTTCGGCATCGCCAAGCTGCTCGACCGCGAGGACGGCGAGGGCGCCCATCCGCGCACCGAGGTGCGCGCGTTCACCCTGCACTACGCCGCGCCCGAGCAGGTCCGCGGCGAACCGGTGAGCACGCTGACCGACGTCTATTCGCTGGGCGTGGTGCTGTACGAACTGCTGGTCGGCGACAAACCCTACCGCCTGCGCCGGCAGAGCGACGCCGAGTGGGAGCGGGCGATCCTGGACGTGTCGCCGCCGCGCCCGGCTATCGCCGTGCAGCGCCTGGCCGAGACCGGGCAGCTGGACACCGCGCAGGCACGCAGGCTGGCGCAGCGCCTGCGCGGCGACCTGGACAACATCGCGCTGAAGGCGCTCAACAAGTTGCCGGCGCGGCGCTACGGCTCGGTCGAGGCGCTGGCCCGCGACATCCAGCGCCATCTCGAAGGCCGCCCGGTGGAGGCGCGTCCGCCGCGGATCGGCTACCAGCTGCAGAAGTACGTGCAGCGCCACACCTGGGGCGTGGGCCTGGGTTCGGTGGCGGTGCTGGCGCTGCTGTCGGCGCTGGGCGTGGCCCTGTGGCAGGCGCACGAGGCGCGGCACGAGGCGGCGCGCGCGCAGGCGATGCAGCGGCTGGTGCTGGGCCTGTTCGACCATGCCGGCGGCGCCCAGCGCAGCCAGGGCCTGGCCATGCGCGAACTGCTCTCGGCCGGGGCGCGGCGCAGCGAAAGCGAACTGGAACGCCAGCCGCGCGCCCGCGCCGAACTGCTCGGCGTGCTGGCGCGGGTGTACATCGGCCTGGGCGACTACCGCGAGGCGCTGGCCCTGTCCGAACGCCAGCAGGCGCTGCTGGCCGGCGATCCTGGCGCGCCGGCGGGCCTGCGCCTGGATGCGGCCAGCCAGCACGGCCGCGTGCTGCGCCTGCTCAGCCGTTCGCAGGACTGCGTGGCGCGGATGCAGCCACTGGCCACCGAGGCGCAGCGCCGGCAGGACGCGCTGGCGCGCGAGGCCGCCGAGTTCTACGTCCAGTACGGCCGCTGCAGGCGCATGCTCGGCGAGCCGATCGCGGCGCGGCAGTGGTTCGAACGCGCCATCGCCCTGCGCCGCGGCGTGCTCGACGACGACGTCGGCGTCGCCGAGGCGATGATCGACCTGGCCGCGCTGGAAGCCGACGCGGCGCGCACCGGCGCGGCGATCGACCAGTTCCTCGCCGCGCAGCGCCGGCTGCGCGAGCGGCTGGGCGACCGCCATCCGCTGCTGGTCGACATCCAGCGCAGCCTCGGCGTGCTGTACATGGACCGGGAGGATGCCGTCGAGGCCGAACAGGTGCTGCGCCGGGCCCTGGCGTTGTCCCAGGAGCTGCATGGCCCGCTGCATCCCTCCACGCTGGCGGTGCAGCGCCAGCTCGGCCTGGCCTGCATGCAGCTGGGCCGGCTGGACGAGGCGGCCCGGCTCCTCGAGCAGCAGCACGGGCCGACCGAGGCGCTGCTCGGCCCGGCCCACCGCGAGACCGCGCTGAGCCTGGTCGCGCTGGGCCGGCTGGCGCTGGAGCACGGCGATACCGAAACCGCACTGGCGGACTTCACCCGGGCCGTGGAGATCTGGCGCCAGCCCGATGGTCGCCACCTGCTCGGCTACGGCCTGGCTGACCTGGCCGAAGCCCAGCGCGCGCACGGCGACCTGGACGCGGCGCGGAAGACGCTGGCCGAGGCCCGCCAGGTCCGCGCCGCGCGCCTGGGTGCCAGCCACCCCGCGGTCGGCGACCTGGACCGGCGCATGGGCGAACTGTTGCTGGAAGCCGGCCAGGCCGAAGCGGCGCGCCCGTGGCTGCAGCGCGCCGCGCAGCTGACCCGCGTCGGCTACGGACCGGACGATCCGCGCACCCTGCGCGCGCGCCTGGCGCTGGCCCGGGTGCAGCCGGACGGGTCCGGCGTGGACGCAGGCACTGCCTCGCGCCTGGGCCGCATCGCCGCCGAACTGCCGGCCGCCCCGGCCCTGGCAAGGCTGCGCTGGCAAGCGCGGGCACTGGCCGCCGAGGTCGCGTGCGGCGAGGGCGATCCGGGCGCCGGCCGGCAACTGCAGGCGCTGGACCGGGAACTGCGTGGCGCCCGGCCCGAGGGGGGCAGCCTGGTCCGCGAGGTGGCACGGATGGCGGCCGCGTGCGACGGCCGGCTGAACGGCAGCCTGCGCGCCACCGCCTCGCGCTGAGGGCTTTGCTTAAGATGGCGCGCTCCCCACGCCGTCGATCCGCATCATGCAACGACGCCAGTTCCTGACCCGCGCCGCCGCGGCCTTCGCCGCCGCCGGCCTGCCCCTGCCGCTGCTGCAAGCCTTCGCCGCGCCGGTCCCGCTCGGCCAGCGCCATCCGTTCGACTACGCCTGGCTCAAGGGCCACGCGCGGGCCATGGCCGCCCAGCCGTTCGTGCCGCGCAGCGAGAAGCTGCCCCCGGCGGTGGCGGCGCTGGACTGGGACCAGTACCAGTCGATCGGCTTCCGCCAGGACCACGCGCTGTGGGGCGACCTGCCCGGCTCGAAGTTCCAGGCCAAGTTCTTCCACCTGGGCCTGTTCTTCAAGCGCCCGGTGCGAATGTTCGAGGTCGCCGGCGGGCAGGCGCAGGAGCTGGCCTACGACCCGGGCATGTTCGACTACGGCCGCAGCGGCCTGGACGGCAGGCGCCTGCCGAAGGACCTGGGCTTCGCCGGCTTCCGCCTCAATTCGCCCGACGACACCCGCCGCGACTGGGCCGCGTTCCTCGGCGCCAGCTATTTCCGCGCGGTCGGTTCGAGCATGCAGTATGGCCTGTCCGCGCGCGGCCTGGCGATCGACACCGGCATGCCGCGGCCGGAGGAGTTCCCCGACTTCGTCGCCTTCTGGCTGGAACGCCCGGCGCCGGGTTCGGAAACGGTGGTGGTGTACGCGCTGCTGGATTCGCCCAGCGTCGCCGGCGCCTACCGCTTCGCCATCACCAGGGGCGAGCCGCTGGTGATGGACGTGGACGCGGCGCTGTACCCGCGCAGGGAAATCGAACGCCTCGGCATCGCCCCGGCGACGAGCATGTTCCAGGTCGGCGAGAACGACCGGCGCATGGACTGGGACTGGCGCGCGGAGATCCACGACAGCGACGGCCTGGCCATGCACACCGGCGCCGGCGAATGGATCTGGCGGCCGCTGGGCAACCCGGCGCACCTGCGCTTCAACGCCTTCGCCGACGACAACCCGCGCGGCTTCGGCCTGCTGCAGCGCGATCGCAACTTCGACCACTACCAGGACGACGGCGTGTTCTACGAGAAGCGCCCGAGCCTGTGGGTGGAACCCAAGCACGGCTGGGGCCGCGGCTCGGTGCAGCTGGTGGAGATACCCACCGTCGACGAGACCTTCGACAACATCGTCGCCTTCTGGAACCCGGAAGCGAAGCCGCAGCCGGGCCAGGAGCTGCTGTTCGGCTACCGCCTGTTCTGGGGCGAACAGCCGCCGGTGCAGCCGGCGCTGGCGAAGACCGTGGCCACCCGCACCGGCCTGGGCGGGGTGATCGGCAGGAAGCGCGAGCGTTTCTCCTGGCGCTTCGCGGTGGATTTCGCCGGCGGCGAGCTGGCGGAGCTGGGCAGGCGCAACGCCGTGGTCGAAGCGGTGGTGGAAAGCAGCCGCGGCACGCTGGAAACCATCTCCGCGCGGCCGCTGCATGCGATCGAGGGCTACCGCGCCATGTTCGACGTGGTCCCTCCGGACGATTCCACCACCCAGATCGACCTGCGCCTGTACCTGCGCCACGAAGGCCGCGCGCTCACCGAGACCTGGCTGTACCAGTGGAACCCACCGCCGCCGGGCGAGCGGGTGCTGTACTGAGCCGCCGCCGCGCCTACAGCAGCGGCGCCTGCATCGGCTCGATCGTGCCTTCGCCGCGCATGACCTTCTTGAATTCCTGGCGGCTCACCGAGACGTAGCGTTCGTTGCCGCCGATCTCCACCTGCGGGCCGTCCTGCACGGCGCGGCCCTGCGCGTCCACGCGCACGTTCATCGTCGCCTTCTTGCCGCTGTGGCAGATCGTCTTGATCTCCTCCAGCTCGTCGGCCCAGGCCAGCAGGTACCGGCTGCCCTCGAACAGCTCGCCGCGGAAGTCGGTGCGCAGGCCGTAGCACAACACCGGGATGCGCAGGCGGTCGACCACCTCGCTCAGCTGCCACACCTGGCTGCGGCTGAGGAACTGCGCCTCGTCGACCAGCACGCAGCCGAGCTTGCCGTGTGCGAGCACGTCGGATTCGACCAGCCGTTCCAGGTCGGTGTCGCGATCGAACGGCGTGCCTTCGGCGCGCAGGCCGATGCGCGAAGCGACCACCCCGCCGCGACCGCCGCGGTCGTCGAAACGCGGGGTGAGGATCAGGGTGCGCATGCCGCGTTCCTGGTAGTTGTACGCGGACTGCAGCAGGGTGGTGGTCTTCCCGGCGTTCATCGCCGAGTAGTAGAAGTAGAGCTTGGCCATCGGCGGATTCTACGGCCAGACGCTTCCGCCACCCACACCGCGGTGGCGGAAGCCCATGCCGCGCCGGCGCCCTATTGCTCCGGCGGCGGCACCGTCTCCGGATCGCCCACGTCCACCCGCTCGCGCACCGGCGCGCGCCAGATCTCGTCCTGCAGGCGCCAGTACTCGCGCGGCTTCCAGTACTCCTCGGCGTAGTAGTCGCGGCCGTTGTAGGTGCGTACCCCGCCCGGGGCGTCGCCGTCCATCACCTGGACCACGAGCGAGCCGACGAAGCCGGTGCGGCTGCCGGCGGCCTTCGAGCGGCCGCGCAACAGCCAGGCGGCCATGCGCGGCTGCGCCACCGCGTCGGCGTACTCGTCGAACACGGCCGGGCCGATCGCCAGCGCGCGCTCGCGCTCGGCGCCGGTCAGCGCCGCCCAGTAGCGCTCGCGGAACTGGATGAAATCCGGGTAGCCGCGCTCGGCAGCCAGGTCCATCCAGACGTAGCCCAGGGCACGGTCCGCCTCGACGCCGCGGCCGTGCCAGTACGCCTCGGCCACCATCGCCTGGGAGGGCTTGTCGGCGAAGCGCGCCGCGCGCAGGAAACGGCGCAGCGCCTCCCCGTGGTCGCCGCGGGCATAGGCCTCGATGCCCAGCTGGCGGAAGCGCAGGTCGGGGTGGTAGGCCTGGAACCCGGAGGTCCCGGACAGTTCGGCGAAGCGGCGCTCCGCCCTCGAGGGTTCGGCCTGCAGCGATGCAGCCGGCAGCAACACAAGCAACAACGACACGATCCCGCGCGACATGCGCGTGCGGGACATACGACGTACGTCCATTCCCGTTCCTCCTTGTCGAACCGCTCCTTGCCGCGCCGCTTGCCGTCCCCTGCGGCGCGCGGGTCTGCCGCCGGCGCCCGCCAGCCCCCGGTTCGCCGCGGCCACGGGCAGTCTGCAACAGGCCCGGGCGCCGTGCACGCCGGCCTCCCACGCTCACTTTTCCGGCGGCGTGGCCGGGGGCGTGGCGTCCGCGTGGCGGCGTTCCCACACCGCGTCCTGCCAGGCGAAGTACGCCTCCGGTTCCCAATAGGTGTCGTCGAAGCATTCGGTGCCGCGCAGGGTGATCGTGCCCGGTCGGCCATCGACCGTGGGCAGGATCGGCAGGTTGCCGAAGAAGCCGGCGGCATCGATCCCGCGCGGGCGCATCCGTTTCATTGCCTTGGCCAGGCGCGGCCTGGCCTTGACGTCGCCATAGCGGCGCAGCAGCGGCTGGCCGCGGGCCAGGGCGTCCTCGCGCGCGGTCGCGTCGAGCTGCGACCAGTAGCGCTCGCGCAGCAGCAGGAAGTCCTCGTACATGCGCTCGGCGGCCAGGTCCATCCACGCATAGCCCAGCGCGCGGTCCACGGCCACGCCCTGGCCGTTCCAGTACATCTCGCCGAGCATCGCCTGCGAGGGCTTGTCGGCGAATCTGGCGGCGCGCTCGAAGCATTCGCGGGCGCGGGCGTAGTCGCCCTGTTCCAGGTAGCCACGCCCGCGCAGGCGCCAGAACAGGTCCGGATGGCCCTGCATGAAGCGCAGGATCAGGTAGCGGGCCAGCGGTTCGTCGCCCTGCAGGTCGCCCTGGGCCTGCGCGGCTTCGGGTGTGATCACCGCGCCCGGGGCCGCGGTGAAGGCCGAGGAGTGCCAGCGGGACGGCAGCTCGCCCGCCAGCAGCGGCAGCGGCAGCAGCAGGAGCGCCGGCCAGGCCTGCGCGCGGCGCCGGCGCGGCGCGCGTTCCGTCCCGGGCGCGGGCGCGTCCCGGCTCACGGCTTCGCCGGCACCTGCTCGACGTCGCCCACGTCGACGTTCTCCCTGCGCGGCGCCTTCCACACCTCGTCCTGCCAGGCCCAGTAGCGCTGCGGCTCCCAGTAGTCGCGGCGGTAGTAGTCGTCGGCGCGCATCACCTGGCCCTTGCCGGCCATCGGCCCGGTCATCGGCACGATCCGGACGAAGCCGACCGAACCGGTGCGGCTGCCGGTGACCTTGCGCCCTTCCGTGCGCAGGATCCGCGCCAGGCGCGGCTTGGCCGCCGCGTCGCCGAACCCGGCCAGCAGCGCCTGGCCGCGCTCGATCGCCGCCTCCTGCTCCTCCTTCGACAGCTCGCGCCAGTAGCGTTCGCGCAGGATGGTGAAGTTCGGGTACATGCGCTCGGCAGCCAGGTCCATCCAGGCATAGGCGATGGGCCGGTCGCGCGCCACGCCCAGGCCCTCCCAGTGCATTTCCGCCAGCATCGCCATCGAGGCCTTGTCGGCGTAGCTGGCGGCGCGGCGGAAGTAGTCCAGCGCTTCGTCGTAGCGTTTGTGGTGGAAGGCGTGCAGCCCTTCGCGGCGCCAGCGGATGTCCGGGTGGGCGGCAAGGAAACCCTCGGTCAGCAGTTCCGGGGCGATGTCCGGCTCGCCGACGTACGACCCGAACACCGGCC
Source organism: Pseudoxanthomonas sp. J35 (assembly GCF_000513995.1). Classification (GTDB taxonomy): domain Bacteria; phylum Pseudomonadota; class Gammaproteobacteria; order Xanthomonadales; family Xanthomonadaceae; genus Pseudoxanthomonas. The sequence goes on along the minus strand of NZ_AZVB01000003.1, from coordinate 23,725 downwards.
GGTCGACCGGGCCTTCCCATTGCAGCAGGCGCACCGCGCCGGAAGGCGCCGCCGTGGCGGCCGCGCCGGCCGCGAGCAGGGCTGCGGCGAGGGCCAGGCGAAGCCGGGGTCGGAGGGGCGATGTCCCTGAGGCGTCCGGGGCCGGGCTGTCCATGTCGGGTTCTCCGCGCGCGAAGGTGCCTGAACCATACGTCGGGCCGGGCCGGAACGTCGCAGGCCAGGGGTCATGGCCTGCCGGTGCCCGGCCCGGTCCGGCCGGGGCGGTAGAATGCGCGGCCCCTGCTCCATCCCCAACGCGACCTTGCTCAATCCTCCCCAACGCGCCGCGGTCCTGCACGACGAAGGCCCGCTGCTGGTGCTGGCCGGCGCCGGCAGCGGCAAGACCCGCGTCATCGTCGAGAAGATCGCCCACCTGGTCGGCACCGGCCGCTATCCGGCGCGGCGCATCGCCGCGATCACCTTCACCAACAAGTCGGCGAAGGAAATGCGCGAGCGCGTGGCCAAGCGCATCAGGGGCGAGGCCGCCGGCGAGCTGACCATCTGCACCTTCCACGCCCTGGGCCTGAAGTTCCTGCAGATCGAGCACGCCGCCGCCGGCCTCAAGCGCGGCTTCTCGATCTTCGACCCCGACGACAGCGCCGCCCAGGTCAAGGACCTGATGCCCGGCGCCAAGCCCGACGCGATCGAGGACGCTAAGAACCTGATCTCGCGCGCCAAGAACTCCGGCCTGTCCCCGGAACAGGCGCTGGCCCTGGCCCGCTCCACCCGCGAGATGGAGGCGGCGAAGCTCTATGCGCGCTACCAGGCGCGGCTGGCCGCGTTCAACGCGGTCGACTTCGACGACCTGATCCGCCTGCCGGTGCAGATCCTCGAGGAGAACCCGGAGGTCGTGGTCGCCTGGCGCGAGCGCATCGGCTACCTGCTGGTCGACGAATGCCAGGACACCAACGACGCCCAGTACCGCCTGCTCAAGGCCATCGCCGGGCCGAAGGGCAACTTCACCTGCGTGGGCGACGACGACCAGAGCATCTACGCCTGGCGCGGCGCCAACCCGGAGAACCTCGACCAGATGGCACGGGACTACCCGAACCTGCAGGTCATCAAGCTGGAGCAGAACTACCGCTGCTCCAACCGCGTGCTGCGCGCGGCCAACGCGCTGATCGCACGCAACCCGCACAAGCACCTCAAGACCCTGTGGTCCGACCAGGCCGACGGCGAGCGCATCCGCGTGTGGGAATGCCGCGACAGCGAGCACGAGGCGGAGAGGGTCGCCGCCGAGATCTCCTTCCTCCATGAAGCCAAGCAGGTGCCGTGGAGCGACTTCTGCATCCTGTTCCGCAGCAACCACCAGTCGCGGCCGCTGGAGAAGACGCTGCAGCTGCTGCGCGTTCCCTACCACCTCACCGGCGGCACCGCCTTCCTGGAACGGCAGGAAGTGAAGGATGCGCTGTCCTGGCTGCGGGTGATCGCCAACCCGGACGACGACGCGGCCTTCCTGCGCGCGGTGCAGTCGCCCAGGCGCGAAGTCGGCGCCACCTCGCTGGCGCGGCTGGCCGAACTGGCCTCCAGCAAGCACATGCCGCTGTCGCGCGCAGCCCAGTCGATGGGCGCGCTGGCGCAGCTGCCGCCGCGCGCGGCCAACGGCCTGGGCGCATTCAACGACGCCATCGCCGACCTGCGCGAACACGCGACGAAGCTGAGCGCGGCCGACCTGGTACGGCGCCTGGCCGAGAAGTCCGGCCTGCTCACCGAACTGCGCGCGCAGTGCAAGGACGAGGCCTCGTTCCAGCGCCGCAAGGCCAACCTGGACGAGCTGGCCGAATGGTTCGAAGGCGGCCCGCGCGGCGCCAGCGCCGGCGACCTCGCCGCGCAGCTGGCGCTGCTCTCGCGCAACGACAAGGACGACGGCGGCAACCAGGTGCGGCTGATGAGCCTGCACGCGGCCAAGGGCCTGGAGTTCGGCTACGTCTTCATCATCGGCTGCGAGGACGGCACCCTGCCGCACGACGCGGCGCTGGAGGAAGGCTCGCTGGAGGAGGAGCGCCGGCTGATGTACGTCGGCATCACCCGCGCCAAGCAGCGCCTGTGGCTCAGCTACAGCCGCGAGACCCGGCGCTTCCGCGAGAAGGTCCGGCTCAAGCCCAGCCGCTTCCTCGACGAGCTGCCGGCCAGCGAGCTGCAGCGCGACGGCGCCGACCCGGTGGCCGACGCGGTGGCGAAGAAGGAGCGCGCCAACGCCGGCTTCGCCGCGATCCAGGCGCTGCTGGGGGATTGAGGATGGAGGGCGCGGAACTGCTCGCCCCGCGCCTGCGGATCCGCCGGCTCACCCCGGCCGATGCCGGCTTCATCGTCGATCTGCTCAACCAGCCCGACTTCCTGCGTTGCATCGGCGACCGCGGCGTGCGCGACGAGCACCAGGCCAACGGCTGGTTGCGCAGCGGGCCGCTGGCCAGCTACGCGCGCGACGGCTCCGGGCTGCATGCGGTGGAACTGCGCGGGACCGGCGCTGCGATCGGCATCTGCGGCCTGCTGCAACGCGACTGGCTGCCGGCGCCCGACATCGGTTTCGCCTACCTGCCGGCCTGGTACGGCCGCGGCTATGCCCGCGAGGCGGCCGAAGCGATGCTGGAGGATGCGCGCGTGCGCGGCATCGGCCGGGTGCTGGCGATCGTCTCGCCTGGCAACGCGCGTTCCACCGGCCTGCTGCACCGGCTGGGGATGCGCGAGGCCGGCACCGTCGTCGCGCCGCATTCGGATGACCCGCTGCTGCTGTTCGAAACGCCCGGAGGCTGACCATGCTCGACCACTTCGTCCTGCACGCCTGCTACAACCAGTGGATGAACGGCAACCTCCACCGCGCCGCCTCGGGCATGCCGGCGGAAGAGCTGGCCGCGCCGCGTGGCGCGTTCTTCGGCTCGATCCTCGGCACCCTCAACCACCTGGTCGTGGCGGACACCATCTGGCTCAAGCGCTTCGCCGCCGCCGACGAAACCGGCCGCTGGAGCGCGCTGCGGCCGATGCACGACGCGCCGATGCCGGCCAGCCTCGATGCGCAACCGTGCGCGGACCTGGAGGGGTGGTGGACCCGGCGCCAGGCGCTGGACGCGCGGATCGTCGACTGGATCGGCCAGCTCGACGCGGCCGACCTCGACCGCACCATCGCCTACAGCACCATGCGCGGCGATCCCCACCGCAAGCGCCTGGCCCACCTGCTGCTGCACTTCTTCAACCACCAGACCCACCACCGCGGCCAGGCCACCACGCTGTTCAGCCAGGCCGGCGTGGACGTGGGCCCGACCGACCTGCTGCTGCGGATCCCGGCCGCGCCGTGAGCGCGCCGGCGCGGCCCCGGCCGCCCGACCCGGTAAACTTGCGGGCCTTCGTAACTCCCGCGAGACCGCGCTCCATGCGTCTTCCCCTGTCCTGCGCCGCGCTGGCCGTGGCCCTGCTGGCCGCCTGCCAGCCCGTGCGCCCGGTCGCGCCGGCCGCCACCCCGGTGGCCGCGACCGCAGAAGCGGCCGTCCCGGCCGACGACAACCTCAACGCTGTGCTGTGGGTGCAGCGCACGGCCGAGTACCAGGCCGCCGCCATGCAGACGTACCGTGCCGCCGCGGCGCTGCTGGACCGCGCCCTGGCCGAACCGCACTGGGACGCGCTGGTCCCGTCCGAGCGCGACAATGCCGGCCACGGCCTCAAGCCCGCCGTCGTCCTGGACATCGACGAGACCGTGCTGGACAACTCGCCCTACCAGGCGCGCCTGGTCCGCGACGGCCTCGAGTACAGCGACCCGACCTGGGACGCCTGGGTCGAGGAACGCAAGGCCAGGCCGGTGCCGGGCGTGCTGGAGTTCGCCCGCGCCGCCAGCGAACGGGGGGTCACCATGGTCTACATCTCCAACCGCGCCGTGCACCTGAAGCAGGCCACCCTGGACAACCTGCGTGCGGTCGGCCTGCCGGTCGCCGACGACAGCGTGTTCCTGGGCCTGGGCACGGTGGTGGAAGGCTGCGAGCAGCACGGCAGCGAGAAGGACTGCCGCCGCCGCCTGGCCGGGCGCAAGTACAGGGTGCTGATGCAGTTCGGCGACCAGCTCGGCGACTTCGTCCACATCGACGCCAACACCTTCGAAGGCCGCCAGCGCCTGCTGGAGGAATACGACGACTGGTTCGGCGAGCGCTGGTGGATGCTGCCCAACCCGACCTACGGCAGCTGGGAGCCGGCGGCGTTCGGCAACAGCTGGAAGCTGCCCCGCGAAACCCGTCGCGCGGCCAAGCGCGCCGCCCTGGACGTGGCGCCATGAGCCGCCCGCCGCTGCCGCTGGCGCCGGAGGAGCGCCTGATCTTCGCCCTGGACGTGCCCGGCCGCGCCGAGGCGCTGGAATGGATCGACCGCTTCGGCGACTCCGTGCGCTTCTACAAGATCGGCATGGAGCTGCTGGCCTCGGGCGAGTACTTCCAGGTGCTGGACACGCTGGCCAACCGCGGCAAGCGCGTGTTCGTCGACCTGAAGTTCTTCGACATCCCGGCCACCGTGGCCGGGGTCATCCGCGGCCTCGGCCGCTGGCCGGTCAGCTACTGCACGATCCACGGCTGGCACCCGGCGATGATGCAGGCCGCCGCCGAAGCCAACACCGGCGACATGCGCCTGCTGGCGGTCACCGTGCTGACCTCGATGGACGGCAACGACCTGCGTTCGATGGGCATCTCCGGCGAACCGGAAAAGATCGTCGTTGAACGTGCGCTCGCGGCGCAGGCCGCCGGCATCGACGGCGTGATCGCCTCAGGCCTCGAAGCCGCGCCGATCCGCGCCGCCACCGGCCCGGGCTTCTCGATCGTCTGCCCCGGCATCCGCCCCGGCGGCCCGGCCGGCGACGACCAGAAGCGGAGCGTCGGCGTGGCCCAGGCCTTCCGCGACGGCGCCGACGCCATCGTGGTCGGCCGCCCGATCCGCCAGGCGCCAGACCCGGCGGCGGCGGCGGCGGCGATGCAGCGCGAGATCGCCCAGGCACTCGGCGTTTAGGATCAACCAGTTACATTGTGAAATTTCAAGTGTTGCCGAAGGTTCGCGGCGACGCTAGGATGGCCGCCATCCGGCAGTGCCGGAACCGTGCCACAACACGATGTCCACCGGCCCCCGGCCGGCTTGAGGGAGGCTTCGGGCCTCCCTTTTTTATTGCCCCCCCGCCTTGCCCGGGCCCCGCGGCTGCCGCCACACTCGGCGCGGACCACCGGAGGCCACCCATGTCCCGACCGCATCGCCTGCACCGGCACGCCGCCTTGTTGTGGGCTCCGCCGTTGCTGCTGGCGCTGCTGCTGGGCGGATGCCGGCGCGAGCCGGTGCCGGAGGAACTGCCCGGCGCGGCCAGCGAACCGGCCGGTGCGGTGAAGCTGCTGGCCGAGCACGTGCGCCGCAACGACCTGCAGGCCTTCGCCCGCGATGCCCTGCCGGCGGAGGAGCACGCCGGCCTCGCCCGGGCCTGGACCGAGGGCCGCAGCCGCTGGCCGCTGACCGAGCTGCCGCTGGACGAGCAGCTCGGGCCGATGCTGGCGGCCCTGTCGGCGCCCGGCTCGGAGCAGGAGCTGCGCCTGGCCTTCGACCGCCAGCTCGCCGGCCAGGACGCGGCGCTGCGCGACGCCGCGCGCAGCCTGGCCCTGTTCGGCACCCAGTACATCAAGACCCCGGGCGACTACAGCGACGAGGAGCGCGCCCACTACGTGCAGGTGGTGGCCGCCCTGTCGGCGTGGTCGACCACCGCCCCGCTGGGCAGCCGCGACCGCGGCCATGCCGCCATCGACCGGCTCGCCGCCGCCGCCCGCGCCACCGGCCTGCCCGGCGACGAGGCACTGGTCGCGGCCGGGATGGAGGAGAGCCTGCGCCGGCTGGGGCCGTTCGCCGCCGCCCTCAAGGAAGTGCTGGCCGACTACGGCCTGGACCTGGACCAGAGCCTGGCCGACCTGCGCACCGGCCTGGTCGAGGAGGACGGCGAGCACGCCACGGTGCGGGTGCACTACCCGCTGGCCGGCGCCGAGATCGACACCACGGTCAGCCTGACCCGCCGCAACGGCCGCTGGTACCTGACCGACTACCTCGAACACGCCGCCTCGCTGCTGGCCGAACCGGCCGGAGCACCCGCCGTGGGCGCCGCCCTGCCCGGCCTGCCGGCGCCGCCGCCGGCCCAGCCACCGGACGGGCCGGCCGCTGGGCGATAATCCCGCCATGCCAGAACAGAATCCCCTGCCGTTCCCCGAGTCCGAAGGCCACCCGCCGGCGGACAGCGGGGCGGCCAAGACCCCCGCCGGCGCGGGCGCCGAAGCCGTGGTGCCGACACCCCCCGCGCAGCGCCCGACGCCCCCGGCGCGGCGCCCGCTGTGGGCCCGCTTCATGGGCTGGCTGGCCAGTCCCTGGCTGGACCTGAAGCTGGAACCGGCCGACCTGGGCGAGTACACCGGAGACCCGCGGCCGATCTGCTACGTGCTCGAGAGCTACGGCCTGTCCAACGCGCTGATCCTGGACAAGGCCTGCCGCGAGGCCGGCCTGCCCTCGCCGCTGGTGCCGCTGCCGCGCGACCCGACCGGGCGCAAGCGCGCCTACGTGGCGCTGTCGCGGCGCAACGCCGCGCCGCTGATCCCGGACCAGCGCCCGGCCAAACGCACCCATTCCGATTCGATGGCCCGCCTGTTGCAGGCACACCGCGCCGACCCGGCGCTGGACGTGCGGCTGGTGCCGGTGTCGATCTTCGTCGGCCGCGCACCGGAGCGGCAGAGCGGCTGGTTCTCGGTGCTGTTCTCGGAGAACTGGGCGCTGGTCGGCCGCTTCCGCCGCCTGCTGGCGATCCTGATCAACGGCCGCGACACCCTGGTCCGCTTCGCCGAACCGGTCTCGCTGCGCGAGAGCGTGGACGAGGGCCTGTCGCCGGAGCGCACCGTGCGCAAGCTGCAGCGCGTGCTGCGCGCGCACTTCCGCCGGATCCGCGCCGCGGTCATCGGCCCGGACCTGTCGACCCGGCGCCTGCTGGTCGACAAGGTGCTGGCCGCCGACACCGTGCGCGAGGCGATCGCCGACCAGGCCAGGCGCGACAACACCCGGCCCGCCGAGGCCTGGAAGAAGGCCCACGCCTACGCCTGGGAAATCGCCGCCGACTACTCGCACCCGGTGGTGCGCTCGGCCAGCTTCATCCTCACTCCCGTCTGGAACAAGATCTACCGCGGCGTGCTGGTCCACCACCTGGACCGCCTGAAGGAGGTCGCGCCCGGCCACGAAGTGGTCTACGTGCCCTGCCACCGCAGCCACATGGACTACCTGCTGCTGTCGTACCTGCTGTACGAACGCGGCATCGTGCCGCCGCACATCGCCGCCGGCATCAACCTCAACCTGCCGGTGGTCGGCACCATCCTGCGCAAGGGCGGCGCGTTCTTCATGCGCCGCAGCTTCCGTGGCAACCCGCTGTATTCGGCGGTGTTCACCGAGTACGTGGCGCAGCTGGTGTCCGGCGGCTACTCGCTGGAATACTTCATCGAGGGCGGGCGCTCGCGCACCGGCCGGCTGCTGCAGCCCAAGGGCGGCATGATCGCCATGACCGTGCGCGCCTACCTGCGCCAGCCGACCCGCCCGGTGCTGTTCCAGCCGGTGTACATCGGCTACGAGAAGCTGATGGAGGGCAACAGCTACCTCGACGAGCTGTCCGGCAAGCCCAAGGAGAAGGAATCGATCTGGCAGCTGCTGATGGGCATCCCCAAGGTGCTGCGCAGCAACTACGGCCAGGTGGTGGTGAACTTCGGCGAGCCGATCGAGCTGGGCAAGGTGCTGGCCGAGCACGCGCCGTCCTGGGACGGCCGCCCGCTGCCGGAGGACGAGAAGCCGGGCTGGCTGGCCGATACCGTCGACGCGCTGGCGCAGAAGATCCAGGTGCACGTCAACAGCGCCGCCGACGTCAATCCGATCAACCTGCTGGCGCTGGCGATCCTGTCCACGCCCAAGCACGCAATGGGCGAGGCCGACCTGCTGGCACAGATCGCCCTGTCCAAGACCCTGCTGTCGGAGATCCCGTACTCGGCGCGCTTCACCGTCACCCCGCACACGCCGGAGGAGATCGTCGCCCACGGCGAGGAGATCGGCGTGCTGCGGCGCATCCCGCACCCGCTGGGCGACGTGCTGAGCGTGGACGACGACACCGCGGTGCTGCTGTCGTATTTCCGCAACAACGTCGCGCACCTGTTCACCGCCTCGTCGTGGATCGCGGTGTGCTTCCAGCACAACCGGCGCATGAGCCGGCGCACCCTGGTGCGCCTGGGCCGCACCGTGTACCCGTTCCTGCAGGCCGAGCTGTTCCTGCCGTGGACCGAGGAGGAGTTCGCCGGGCGCCTGGAGCGGATCACCGACGTGTTCGTGCGCGAGGGGCTGCTGCAGCAGGTCAACGACGATGAAGACGGCATCCTGCAGCGCAAGCAGGGCCAGAGCGACGAGGTGTTCCGCCTGCGCGCGATCGGCCACACCCTGCAGCAGGCGTTCGAGCGCTACTACATCGCCATCTCGGTGCTGGTGAAGAACGGTCCTGGCACGCTCGGCGCCGCCGAGCTGGAAAGCCTGTGCCAGCTGGCCGCGCAGCGCCTGAGCCTGCTCTACGCCGAGGCCGCGCCGGAGTTCTTCGACAGGAGCCTGTTCCGCGGCTTCATCCAGAAGCTGCGCGAGATGAAGCTGGTGTGGCCGGACCAGAACAGCAAGCTGCTGTTCGACGAGCGGCTGAACGTGTGGGCCAAGGACGCGAAGATGATCCTCGGCCGCGAACTGCGGCACACGATCGAACGCGTCAGCCCCGAGGCGGCGCGGCCGGAAGCGACCGAGACGTCCCCGGAGGCCTGACCCGCCCTCCGGCAGGTCGTGGCTTCGCTGCGGGAGGGCGCCATGCGTGGCGCCCCAGCCTGCCTGCCTAGCTCCCGTTCCGGCCGCAGCCGGCCGCTCAGGCCGGCTGGTCCGGGATCAGCATGCTTTCCAGGCGGGCGATGCAGTCCTTGATCTGCAGCTTGCGCCGCTTCAGGCGCTTGGCTTCCAGTTCGTCGACCGGATTGGCCGCCAGCTGGTCGATGCGTTCGTCCAGCGCGCGGTGCTCGCGGCGCAACTCGGCGATGCGGGCGGCGATGGCGCTGGGCTCGAGGGTATCCACGCGCAAAGCTTACACCGGCCCCGCGCGCGCTTTCGCCGGTCGCGGCGGGGTGGCCCGCCCGGCACCCGCGGACGCCCCCCGGTAGAATGGCGCGACAATGAACGCCGCCGTCCTGCCCCTCCCCGAACCCCCGACCCGCCGCGTCGATCCGCGCGTGGCCCACCGCGAACAGACCAAGCTGGCCAAGCGCCTGCGCCGCCAGGTCGGCCAGGCCATCGCCAACTTCGGCATGATCGAGGCCGGCGACAAGGTCATGGTCTGCCTGTCCGGGGGCAAGGACAGCTACACCCTGCTCGACATCCTGCTGCAGCTGCAGCGCAAGGCGCCGGTACCGTTCGAGCTGGTCGCGGTGAACCTGGACCAGAAGCAGCCGGGCTTCCCCGAACACGTGCTGCCGGACTACCTGTCCTCGATCGGCGTGCCGTTCCACATCATCGAGCAGGACACCTATTCGGTGGTCAGCCGGGTGGTGCCGGAAGGGAAGACCATGTGCTCGCTGTGCTCGCGCATGCGCCGCGGCGCGCTGTACGCGTACGCGGCCGAGCACGGCTTCACCAAGATCGCCCTGGGCCACCACCGCGACGACATGGTCGCCACCTTCTTCCTGAACCTGTTCCACCACGCCAAGCTGTCGGGCATGCCGCCGAAGCTGCTGTCCGACGACGGCCGCCACGTGGTGATCCGGCCGCTGGCCTACGTGCGCGAGGCGGACATCGTCGAGTACGCGGCCGCGCGCCAGTTCCCGATCATCCCGTGCAACCTGTGCGGCAGCCAGGAGAACCTGCAGCGCAAGCAGGTCGGGCTGATGCTGCAGCAGTGGGAACGCGAGTCGCCCGGGCGCGTCGAGACGATCGCCAGGGCGCTGGGCGACATCCGTCCCTCGCAGCTGGCCGACCCGAAGCTGTTCGACTTCCTCGGCCTGGGCCACCGCGAAGGCGCCGCGCGCGCCGATGCCCACGCCTGGCTGGCCGGCACGCCGCACGAGGACGAGCCGCCCACGCCCGCCTGACCGCGCGTCGCGAACCCTGCGACCGCTTCCTGACCTGATGCACGGCGCCGTGCGGCGCCTGCCCCGCTTTCGATCCTGGATACCGAATGTTCTTCCGCAACCTGACCTTCTTCCGCTTCCCCCCCGCCCACGATTTCTCCCGGCTCGACGAACTGCTCCCGGAGGCCGCGCTCAGGCCGGTCGGTCCGCTGGAGCTGTCCTCCAGCGGCTTCATCTCCCCGTTCGGCCGCGGCGACGAGGCGCTGTCGCACCGCATCGGCAACTCGATCTGGCTGGCCGTCGGCAGCGAGAACAAGCTCCTGCCCGGCTCGGTGGTCAACGACCTGCTCGCGCAGAAGGTCGCCGAGATCGAGGAGAAGGAAGGCCGCAAGCTCGGCGGCAAGGCGCGCAAGCGGCTCAAGGACGACCTGCTGCACGAGCTGCTGCCGCGCGCCTTCGTGAAGAGCTCGCGCACCGACGCGCTGCTGGACCTGGAGCACGGTTTCCTCGCCGTCGACACCTCCTCGCGCAAGACCGCCGAGGCGGTGGCCTCGGAAATCCGCCGCGCGATGGGCAGCTTCCCGGCGATCCCGCCGAACGCGGAAGTGGCGCCGCGCAGCGTGCTGACCGGCTGGATCGCCGGCGAGCCGCTGCCGGAAGGCCTGTCGCTGGGCGAGGAGTGCGAGCTGAAGGACGCGATGGACGGCGGCGCGGTGGTGAAGGCGCAGAACCAGGAACTGATCAGCGACGAGATCGCCAAGCACCTGGAGTCCGGCAAGCAGGTGACCAAGCTGGCGCTGAACCTCGACGACCACGTCTCCTTCGTCCTCGGCGAGGACCTGGGCGTGCGCAAGCTGAAGTTCCTCGAAGGCGCGGTCGACCAGCTGGAGAGCACCGAGCGCGACGACCTGCGCCAGGAACTCGACGCGCGCTTCGCGCTGCTGGCCGGCGAGGTGCGCCGCCTGTTCCTGGTGCTGGAGTCGGCGCTGAAGCTGAGCAGGGCCGAGGGCTGAATACGCAAGGCCGCTCGCCGGGAACGGCCTTGTTTGCGGCCACCGCGGGCAGGGACTAGGCTGGGGCCACACCCTGCCAGGGAGGCACCGATGAAGACGCTGTCGCTGTCCGTCGTGCTCGCCGCCGCTTTCGCATCGCCCGCGCACGGCTCGGAACCACAGTCGCCCGCCGCCGACGCTTCGGTCCATGTCATCCCGGCGCTGTATTCCCCCCCGATCATCACCCGCTCCGGTCGCCAGTTCATCGCGCGCTGAGACGACGAAGCGTTCGCCAGGACGCGCTACCCGGAAGGCCTGGCCGGGCAGTGCGAGCGCCTGCTGGGCCTCTGGCACCGCGAAGCCGCCCTCCGCGAGCATCCCGTCGGCGCCTCCGTCCCACCGATCCCCGACCGGAATGCACTGCGGTTCTCGCACATGTTCCCGAAGGTTGCCGCGCATCCGGCGCCGCAGCCGCCCTCCCGGAACCGTTGAGCCGGGCCGGCGCGGCCAGTTCGCGCGGAGGCACGGCGCGGAGGCGCTTTGCGCCTAGAATCTGCGCATGCCTTCGCCGCTCTCCCGCCTGTTCGCCCGCACGCCGCAACGCGTGCAGCGCGACACGCTGGAACTGCAGCTCGACGACGGCCGCCGCATCGAGGTGCAGCGCGTGCGCGATCCGCGCGCACGCCGGCTGCGCCTGAGCGTGGACGAACGCGGCGCACGGCTGACCCTGCCGATGCGCGCCAGCCTGGTGTCCGGCGACCGCTTCCTGCACGAACACCGCGACTGGCTGGCCTTGCAGCTGGATCGCCACCTGCCGGCGGACGGCAGCGCGGTCGCGCTGGTGCCCTACGAAACCGCCTCACTGCCGCTGCGAGGCGGCGAGGTTCCCGTGCACTGGAGCGAGGGCCGCTGCCTGCGCATCGCCCGCGATGACGCCAGCATCCATGTCCAGCTCACCGCACGCACCACCGACGCCAGCCTGCGCCGTGCGCTGCGCGCGTTCTACGAGGCCGAGGCGCGCGCCGACGTCGGCCGCTGGCTGCCGCGTTACCTGGCCGGGCTGCCGCGCGCGCCGCGCCAGCTGCGCTTGAAGGTGATGTCCTCGCAGTGGGGTTCGCTGGCGCCGGACGGCAGCCTCGCCCTGGACCTGGCGCTGGTCCTGGCCCGGCCTTCGGCCTTCGAGTACGTGCTGGTGCACGAGCTGTGCCACCTGCTGCAGGCCAACCATTCGCCGGCGTTCTGGGCCGAGGTCGAGGCGCGCTTCCCGGACTGGCGCGACGAGCGCGCCTACTTCCACCGCGAAGGCCGGCGGCTCAAGGCCACCCTGCGCACGCTGCTGGCTGGCTGAGGCCGCCCGGCCGCGCACGGCGCGGCGCGCTAGGATGGCCCGGTCCATACCGGGAGCCCCTGATGACGCCGTCGTCCCGCACCGTGCTGTCCGCCGCGCTTGCCACCCTCCTGCTGTGCGCCTGCCAGCGCGCGCCCGAGGAACCCGCCGCCCCGGCTGCCCCTGCGGCCCCGGAAGCGCCAGCCACCACCGGCACGGCACCTGCCACCCATCCGCAATGCCCGGCCGAACCCGGCACCGCGCCACGCGGCGAACTGGTCGCCACCCGCATCGCCGCAGCCGATGGCGATGGCAGCAAGGGCCTGTACGAGGGCCCGGTGTGGACCGGCGGCACGCTGTACTTCTCCGATTTCACCTTCGACGAGGGCTTCCCCTCGAGGATCCGCCGGCTCACCGCCGACGGCCGCCTGGAGACGGCGATCGACCCCAGCGGCAGCAACGGCCTGGCCCTGGGCGACGATGGCGCGCTGCTGGCCGCCACCCACGACCGCAAGGAGCTCTCCCGCTTCGACCTGGTCGACGGTTCGCGCATCCGCATCGTCGGCGAATTCGAAGGCCAGCCGTTCAACTCGCCCAACGACCTGGTCGCCAGCGCCGACGGCACGATCTGGTTCACCGATCCGGACTTCCAGCGCGCGGCCGCGCCGGGCGGGCAGGAACGCACCCGCGTCTACCGCGTCGGCACCGACGGCGTGGTCTCGGTGGTCGACGACACGCTGCGCAACCCCAATGGCATCGCCCTGTCGCCGGATGGCCGCACCCTCTACGTAGCCGGCGGGGAAGAGAACGGCGTGCTGCGTGCGTATCCGCTGGTGGACGGCAGGCCCGACGGCAGCCATCGCGCCCTGGTCAGCGATGCGGTGATTCCCGACGGCCTGGCCGTGGACTGCCTCGGCAACATCTATCTCACCGAGCACACGCGCCGGCGCGTGCGCGTGGTCTCGCCGCAGGGCGAGGCACTGGCGACGATCGTGGTCGATGCCAACCTCACCAACGCCACCTTCGGCGGCGAGGACCGGCGCACGCTGTACCTCACCGGGGCCGGCTCGGTGTGGTCGATCGAGCTGGACGTCGCCGGGCTGCCGTACTGACGCTGCATCCGTCACGCACGCGCGGCGTGCACGCCGGACGCCGCCGACGGCGCAAGAAAAAGCCCCGCCGGAGCGGGGCTTTTCCGTGGTGCGCTGGGGATCCGATCAGAACTTGTAGTTGATCGAAGCCGCCAGGATGTCGCCACCGACGTCGTAACGACCCTGCAGCGTGCTGCCGGTCGGCGACACCAGGTTCACCGCCGGATCGTTGGTGAACAGATGGGTATAGCCGAAGTTGTATTCGACCTTCTCCGACGGGGTCCAGCCCAGGCCGAACGACAACCACTTGCGGGTCACGTCCGGGACGCGGACGTCGCGGTGCGCGTAGCTGGTCGGGGTCTCGTCGTAGGCCACGCCGGCACGCAGGGTCACCGTGTCGGACAGCTTGTACTCGGTGCCGATCGAGCCGAAGGTGGTGTCGTTGTAGTTGAACTCCAGCACCGCGTCGGGCTGGTTGGAGGCGAAGTCGACGGTGACCTGGTCGAAGGCCGGGCTCCATGCGGTGCGCGACAGGTCGGCCATGACCGACCAGCGGTCGTTGACCGCATGGGTGATGCTGAAGTGGAACACCGCCGGCAGGGTCAGGGTGGCGCGACCGCTGGTGTCGACGTACTGGCCCGGAGCGACCAGGCCCAGCACGGCCGCGGCATTGGCCGGGACGTCGAAGTTGGCCTTGCCGCCGGTGATCTTGTGCTCGACCTTGGAGCGGTAGGTGAAGGCCAGGTTGGTGCCTTCGACCGGGGTCAGCGTCGTGCCCAGCAGGAAGCCCCAGGCGTTGTTGTCGCCTTCGATGGTCATGGTGCCGTCGGCGTTGCCCGGGCGGAAGCCCAGCTGCGCGCCGCCCGGACGGGCGTAGATCGCGGTGCCGAAGTCGATCGCGCTGCTCAGCTCGATGGTCAGGTGCTCGACGAACACGCTGGCGCCGAACGAGACGTACGGATTGACGTCGTACGAGAAGGCCGCGCCCAGGTCGACCACCTTCAGGTCGGTCTTGATGCCGTGATAGCGGCCGACCCAGTCGCTGTCGTATTCGGTCTTGAAGCCGAACGGGGCGGTCAGCGACATGCCGAAGTGCATGTTGTCCTCGGCGCCGAACGGCACGTGGAAGTACGCCGCCGGGACCGGGGCGATCATGCCGGCGTCGCCGCCGTTGCCGCCGGAGACCGGGGTGCCGGTGCCGGGACCGGTGGCGCCGACGTGGCGGGCGCCGAACTTCTCGAACTCGGCCGAGAAGCTGATCGCGCTCAGGTCGGCCTGCAGCTGGCGGCCGTCGAGCAGGCGCATCGAGGCGGGGTTGGTGGCCACGACCGAGGCGTCGCCGGGGGCGGTGGTGGAACCGGCGAACGCGCGGCCCAGGCCCTTGGCGCTGTTTTCCTTCAGCTGGAAGGCGGCGGCGTGGGCGTGGCCGCATGCCAGCGCACCGGCGATGCCGAGGGCCAGCACGGAAAAGCGGGTGAAGCTGTGGGCGTAATGCATGTTGCGCTCTCTCTCCGGGATACGTGTTTGTTGTTGTCGCCAGCGTCGGCGGATCGCCCTTCCGGGCCCCCATCATCGGAGCCCTTTCCCCCGACATACGACGCCGTACTGGAATATAAGCATGCTTTTAACCCAGAAATAACGCTGCAGTGCAGTAAAAGTTGCCGCACTGCAGCGGACAAGCTTGCCGCTGATCGGCGATATTGGCGGCATGTTTGTATCGCTGCCGTCACGACGCAAACCTTCCCCGCGCTGGGCCACCCCCCTGCTGTTCGCCGCCCTGTGGCTGGCCTTCCTGTGGTCGCTGGGCCGCCCGGACGAGGCCCGGCACGCCCTCTGGCTGGCCTGGGGAGCCCTGGGACGGGGCCTGGGCGGCGGGGTCGCCTGGCTGGCGGCGCTGCAGGACGGCAGCGTCTCGCGCCTGTTCACCGCCCTGTTCCTGCACGCCGACTGGGCCCACCTGCTGGGCAACCTGGTGTTCCTGCTGATCTTCGGCCTGCCGGCCGAGCGGACCATGGGGGCCTGGCGCTTCCTGCTGCTGTTCCTGCTCGGCGGGGCGGTGGCCAACCTGGCCGCGGTGATGGCGATCGGCAACCCGGACCAGGTGGTGATCGGCGCCAGCGGCGCGGTTTCGGCGGTGATCGGCGCCTATCTGGCGCTGTTCCCGTCTGCCCGGTTGGGGGTGGTACTGCCGCTGGGGCTGTTCCTGGAGTTCGTCCGCGCCCCGGCCTTCCTGCTGATCGGGATCTGGGCGGCGCTGCAGGTGCTGTTCGCCTACATCGGCCCGGCCTTCGGCGCGGTAGCCTGGGCGGCGCACGTGGCCGGCTTCCTGTTCGGGGTGGTGTTCGCCCTGGTGGTGCGCGCCGGCATCGCCCGGCGCCTGCGGCGGCAACGTGGCTACTGAGGCCTGCCCTTGGATTCGGGGCGGCCGTGCCCCATCTTTGCGTCCCCTCCGGAGATCGTCCTGCCCATGGCCAAGCCGCTGTACAAGGTGACCTTCCTCAACCACGGCAAGGTGTACGAGCTCTACGCCCGGCACGTGGCCGGCAGTTCGCTGTGGGGATTCACCGAGGTCGGCGAGCTGGTGTTCGACCTGCACGAAGGTCTGGTGGTCGACCCGACCGAGGAGCGGCTGCGCGACGAGTTCGGCAACACGAAGATGCTGCACCTGCCGATGCAGAGCATCGTCCGGGTCGAGGAAGTGGAGCGCAAAGGCCAGTCGGCGATCCGCGATGCGGCCACCGGCGAAAAGGTCGTCACCCCGTTCCCGCTGCCGGCCAAGCCGCCGCGCTGAGGCCGGTTGTTTCTGCCGGCAGGTAGCGGACGAACGCCCGCCACCCGGCGACCACGCATCCGCTTCCTCCGGCCGCCACGACCGCGGCGCCCGCAGCCGGGTTCAGCGCGCCTGCGCGCGCGCCTTCGACGCCGCCACCGGCGCGCCCTTGGCCAGCTTCTTCAGTTCCGCCAGCGCGGCGGTGATCGGCTGGTCGCCGGGCAGCGGCAGGCCGGGCCGGTAGTCGGGCGCGTCCTCGTCGTCGCCGCGCAGGTGGCCCGGCAGCTTGGCCTCGCTGATGCTGGCGATGCTCGCCGGCACGTCGGGCGCCTGCACCAGCGCCGGATCCGGCGCCAGCTCGGTATCCGGGACGATGCCGCTGGCCTGGATCGAGCGTCCGCTGGGCGTGTAGTAGCGCGCGGTGGTCAGCTTCACCGAATCGCCGTTGTCCAGCGGCAGCACGGTCTGCACCGAGCCCTTGCCGAAGGTGCGGCTGCCGACGATGCGCGCGCGTCCGTTGTCGCGCAGCGCGCCGGCCAGCACCTCGGCCGCGCTGGCCGAACCGGCGTCGACCAGCACTACCACCGGCGCGCCCTTGAGGCGATCGCCCGGGGTCGCGTCGAAGCGTGTGTCGCTGATCGGGATGCGGCCGCGCGTGCTGACGATGCCGCCACGATCGAGCAGGTCGTCGGCCACCTGCACCGCGGCGGTGAGCAGGCCGCCGGGATTGCTGCGCAGGTCCAGGACCAGGCCGCGCAGGTTGCCGCCGGCCTTGGCCTGCAGCTGGTCGACGTGCTTCTGGAAATCGGCGCCGGTGTCGGCCTGGAAGGTGCTGATGCGCACGTAGCCGTAACCCGGTTCGAGCATGCGGCTGCGCACGCTGGTGACCTTGATGGTCTCGCGCTGCAGGGTCACGTCGAACGGCTTGTCGCGGCCTTCGCGCACCAGGGTGATGGTGACCTTGCTGCCGGGCGCGCCGCGCAGCGGTTCCATGCCCTCGACCTCGGCGATCGGCTTGCCGTCGATGGCGATGATGGTGTCGCCGGCGAGGATGCCGGCGCGTGCGGCCGGGGTCTCGTCGATCGGTGCGATCACCTTGAGGGTGTTGTCCTGCTGCTGCAGCAGTTCCACGCCGATGCCGTCGTAGGCGCCGCTGGTCTGCTCGTCGAAGGATTCGGCGGCAGCCTTGTCGAGGTAGGCGCTGTGCGGGTCCAGGTCCATCAGCAGGCCGCGGATCGCCGACTGCATCAGCTCGCGGTCCTCGACCGGGTCGACGTACACCTCCTTGACCGCGTTGTAGACCGCCACGTAGCGGCGGATCTCCGCCAGCGGCACGCGCGAGCTGGCCGCCGCGGCGGATTCGTTCGCATCGGGATCGTCGCTGGCCGGGACCGGCGCCTCGGCGGGAGCCGTGGCCGGCGGCTCGCCAGCCGGGGCTCCGGCGGCGGCGCCCGGCGCGCCGTCGCCGGGCACGGCCTCGTCCGCAGGCACCTGCGCCGGCTCTTCCGCCGGTGCCGGGGGCTGTCCGGGCTCAGGCTGCCGGGCAAGGACGGACGCGGCCGGCAGCAGGGCCAGCGCCAGGGCCGGCGACAGCAGGAGCGGAAGACGACGCATGCAGGACTCCGGGAGCGCTCTGGGCGCGTTTGTCCCGATTATGCGTCAAGGCCGGCCCAATGCCGCTTGAACCCGGCCCGCCGCGCGCGACGCCCGCTTCAGCGCCGCTGCAGCCAGGTCGAGGGGTCGACCGGCTGGCCGTTGCGTCGCAGTTCGAAGTACAGCGCCGGGCGGCCGTGGCCGCCGGAACTGCCGACCTTCGCCACCGCCTCGCCGCGGCGCACGCGCGCGCCGGCGTCGCGGAGCAGGCTTTCGTTGTGCGCATACAGGCTCATGTAGCCGTTGCCGTGGTCGATGATCAGGATCAGGCCGTAGCCGGTCATCCACTCGGAGAACACCACGGTGCCATCGGCCACCGCGGTGACCGGGCTGCCGAGCGCGGCGCCGATCAGCACGCCGTTGCTGGTGCGCCCGTCCGGCAGGCGCCCGCCGTAGCGCGCCAGCAGTTCGCCGGTGGCCGGCCAGCCGAGGCCGCCGACCTTCGGCGGCGGCGCCACCGAGGCCACTTTCGGCGGGACCTTGCCGGGCGTGGCCGTACCGGCCTTGGCGGCGTCGCGCTTTTCCTGCGCCTCGCGGGCGGCGGCGGCACGGCGCTCGGCGGCGGCGCGGGCGGCAGCCGCGCGCAGGTTGGCGAGCAGGGTCTCGAGCGATTTCACGTCCTGGCCCAGGGCTTTCTCCCGCGACTCGCGGTCGCCGTAGCGCTGCTCCAGGTCGCTTACCAGCGCGGCGCGCGCGCCGCGGTCGCGGCGGATCGCGGCCAGCTCTTCCTGCTGGCGCGCCTGCAGCGCTTCCAGTTCCTGCGTGCGCGCGGCGATTTCCGCCTCGTTGGCGGCCAGTGCCTCCAGCGCGGCGGTCAGCTCGCGGACCTCGGTGGTCTGGCTGCGCTGGGCGTAGCGGTAGTACGCCATGGCGCGTTGCGCGTCGGTGATCCGGTCCTGCGCCAGCAGCAGCTTCAGCGGCGCCTGGGCGCCCTGGGTGTAGGCACTGCGCAACAGGGTGGCCAGGCGTTCGCGGCGCTTGCCCAGGTCGGCCTGCAGCGTCCTGCGCTGCTGTTCCAGCGCCGCCAGGGCTTCGCGCTGGCTGCGCAGTTGGGCCTCGGTTTCGGCGAGGGCGCGGCTGGAACGACCCAGGCGCTCCTCGGCCTCGCGCAGCTTGCGCGCGGCCTCGCCACGCTGGCTTTCCAGCTTGCGGCGTTCGCGGGCGATCTGTTCCAGCTCGGCGCGGGCCTTGCGCAGCTGCTGCTCGGTGGCCTTCTGCGACTGCGCCGGGGCCTCCGCCGGCAGCGCCAGGCCAAGTCCGGCGGCCAGCCCCAGCGCCAGCGCCGCCCGCACCCGGAATCCGGCAGGAACGGCTGGCCAGCGCGGCTGGTGCTCACGGCATGGGGGCACGCCCGGTCATCCCAATGACTTCAGACAGTGGCGGATTGTAGCCAACGGTGATCGTATGCTGTCTGGTCCCGGAAACAGGCGCCCACCATGAACGAACGTATCTCCACCCGCCTTGTCCTGGCGCTGGCCCTGGCCTGCCCGCTGGCGGCGACCGCGGCGGACGACATCAGCAAGGTCAACGGCAGCATCGAGACCACCGCCGGCAGCACCTACGGTGACCTGGAAACGGTGAACGGCGCGGTCCGCATCGCCGAGAACACCCGCGCCGACGACGCCTCCACCGTCAACGGCAGCATTACCGTGGGCGACGGCGCGATCGTCCGCAGCCTGGAAACCGTGAACGGCGGGATCCGCGTCGGCCGCAACGTCCAGGTCGGAAAGGGCATCGAGACCGTGAACGGCAGCGTGTTCGTCGACCAGGGCAGCGTCATCGGCGGCGGCATCGAGACCGTGAACGGCGGCATCGGCCTGGTCCGCACCCAGCTCAGCGGCGGGATCGAGACCGTGAACGGCGACGTCACCGTGGGCATCGGCTCGCATGTGCGCGGCGGCATCGTGATCGAACGCCCGCAGGGCTGGTTCAACAGCACCCGGCGCAAGCCGCGCGTGGTGATCGGTCCGGACGCGGTGGTGGAAGGCAAGCTGGAGTTCGGCCGCGAGGTCAGCCTGTACGTGCACCGTACCGCCCGCATCGGCGAGGTGAAGGGTGCCGAGCCGGTGCGGTTCGAAACCGATACCGCGCCCAAGGACTGAGCGGCGGGGCTTGGCTAGAATCGGGACGTCCGCCGTCAACTATGGAGTCCCGATGTCCCGCAAGATCCTGATCGGCCTTGCAGCCGGCGCAATCGCGCTGGCCGGCTGCAAGAAGGAAGCCGACGCGCCCGCCGCCGCGGCCGCGCCCGAAGCGGCCAGCAGCTCGCTGCCGGCCAGCAACCACGAGTTCCAGCCCGCGATCGATGCCGGTGATTTCGCCGAGCTGGTCGGCAGGCTCGCTTCCGACGAGTTCGAGGGCCGCGGCCCCGGGTCGGCCGGCGAGGAACGCACGGTCGAATACCTGCGCGCGCAGATGCAGCGCATCGGCCTGCAGCCGGGCAACGGCGACAGCTTCTTCCAGGAAGTGCCGATGGTGGAAACCACGGCCGATCCGAATACGAAGCTGGTCCTGACCATCGGCGGCGAGCCGGTGGAGCTGGGCTTCGGCACCGACATGGTGGTCGGCACCCGCACCGGCGAATCGCTGGTCAGCGTCAAGGACAGCCCGGTCGTGTTCGTCGGCTACGGCGTGAAGGCGCCGGAGCGCGGCTGGGACGATTACGGCGACGAGGACTGGACCGGCAAGACCGTGGTCATGTTCGTCAACGACCCGGGCTTCCATGTCGACGATCCGAAGCTGTTCGACGGCAAGAAGATGACCTACTACGGGCGCTGGACCTACAAGTTCGAGGAGGCCGCGCGCCGCGGCGCCAAGGCCGCGCTGATCGTGCACGACGACGCCGGCGCCAGCTACGGCTGGGACGTGGTGAAGAACTCCTGGTCCGGCGCGCAGTACGACCTGCCGGCCAGCGACGATCCGGAGCCGCGCATCCCGGTGCAGGGCTGGTTGACCGCCGACGCGGCGCGCAAGCTGTTCGCCGGCGCGGGCATCTCGCTCGAAGACGCCTACAAGCAGGCCAACAAGCCGGGCTTCAGGCCGGTCCCGCTCGACGCCACGCTTTCGGTCGACCTGGCCAGCACTACCGCGCGCAAGACCTCGCGCAACGTGATCGGCGTGCTGCCGGGCGCCGGCCGCGCCGATGAAGCGGTGCTGTACATGGCCCACTGGGACCACCTGGGCAAGCACGAAGGCGAAGGCGACCAGATCTACAACGGCGCCGTCGACAACGCGACCGGCGTGGCCGGCATCCTCGAGATCGCCGAGGCTTTCGCCAACCAGGATCCGAAGCCGGAGCGTTCGGTGGTGTTCGTCGCGGTGACGCTGGAGGAATCGGGCCTGCTCGGTTCCAAGTACTACGTCGCCCATCCGACCTTCCCGCTGGACAAGATCGCCGGCGTGATCAACCTCGACGCGATGAGCGTCGCCGGCCGCTCCAAGGACCTGGTGGTTACCGGCCTGGGCAGCTCCGAGCTGGACGACATGCTGAAGGTCTACGCCGACCAGCAGGGCCGCGTGCTGAAGGAGGAAGGCAATACCGCCGCCGGCTACTACTTCCGCAGCGACCACTTCAACTTCGCCAAGGCCGGCGTGCCGGCGCTTTACGCCAGCGGCGGCAGCGACCTGGTCGAGGGCGGCACCGCCGCCGGCAAGGCCGCCAGCGCCGAGTACGCCAAGCGCTACCACCAGCCCAGCGACGAGATCCACGAGGGCTGGCGCTACGACGGCATCGTCGAGGACCTCACCGCGCTGTACGGCGTGGGCCGCGACCTGGCCGCCGGCGACCGCTGGCCGAACTGGCGCGAAGGCAACGCGTTCAAGGCGGCCCGCGACACGATGATGGCGGACAAGGCAGCGGCTCCGGCCACGCCGTAACCCGCTCCGGGCCGTGGAGCAATGAAAGGGCCGGTCGCCGCGAGGCGCCGGCCCTTTCTCCTGGGCGATTGCCGGCAGCGCAGCGCGATTTCAGTGCGCGTGCGCCGGGACGTCCTTCTTCGCACCGCCGTCCAGGGAGGCCGCGACCCGCTCGGCCTCGCGCAGCACCCGCAGTACGTTGCCGCCCCAGATGCCGGCGATCTGCTGTTCGTCGTAACCGGCATCGAGCAGGGCCTGGGTGATCCGCGGCAGGTCGGTGATGTCTTCCATCCCGTCGACGCCGCCGCCGCCGTCCCAGTCGGCGCCGATGCCGACGTGCTCCGGACCGGCCACTTCGATGATGTGCAGCAGGTGCTTGAGGAAGTCGTCGAAGTCCGCGCGCACCGGCGGGAAGCGCGCGTCGATCGCGTCGCGCTCTGCCAGGAAGCGGGCGACGGTGGCCGCATCCATGTGTTCCTGGTCGCCGTACTTCTCTTCCAGCGCCTCCAGCGCCTTGCTGCGCTCCGGCGTGGTGCTGGTGTCCTTCAGGTATCCGCCGTAGGCGTTGACCTGGATGACGCCGCCCTTGGCCGCCAGCTTGCGCAGGCGTTCGTCGTCGATGTTGCGCGGATGTTCGTAGATCGCGTCGGCACCGCTGTGCGAGAGCACGATCGGCGCGCGCGACAGTTGCAGCAGGTCGTCGAACACCAGGTCGCTGGCGTGCGAGGCGTCGAGCACGATGCCCAGGCGGTTGGCCTCGGCGACCAGCGCCTTGCCCGCCGGGCTCAGGCCGTTCCACTCCGGCGGCGTGTTCGCCGAGTCGCCGAATTCGTTGTTGCGCAGGTGGGTGATGCCCAGCATGCGCAGGCCAAGACGGTAGTACGCGGTCAGCAGGCCCGGATCGGTGGCCAGCGGCGTGGCGTTCTCCATGCTGATGTAGACCACGCGCTTGCCGGCCGCCGCGATGCGCTGCGCATCGTCGGCGGTCAGCGCCAGCTCGAAGTGCTGCGGATTCGCGGCGACCATCTCGCGGATCGCCGCCAGGCGCACCAGCCCGTGGTCGCGCGCGGCGAGGTTGGCCTCCGGCGAACGGTCGCCCTGGCCGGTGTAGATCGCCCAGAAGCCGCCGTCCAGGCCACCCTTGCGCATGCGCGGCAGGTCGACCTGCGAGAAGTCGCGTTCGGCGGTGTGGTCGTCGAGGACGTTCCAGCCGGGGCGCGGCAGGTTCGCCGGCGTATCCAGATGGGTGTCCAGGACCAGCAGGCGCTCATGCAGCGCCCTGGCCTGCTCGCTGACTTCGGCGGCCAGGCCCGGGACGGCACAGGCCAGCGCCACGCAGCAGGCCAACACACGTACGGCAGTTTTCATGCATTACCCCCATCGAACGGACCGTCGATTGTTCGACATTTTCCGGAGCGGGGATAGTGCGAAGGGCATGCGCGCGCCGTGGATGCGGGTTTTCCCCGAAGATTCGCGTCGCCTGCAGGCCGTCGGCCGCGTTGTGCATCACGCACTTGCGTGGGGTGTGGGGCGTGGGGCGAGGCCTGTGTACCTCAGCCCCCCCCCGGCCGCCGTGCCACGCTTTTCTTCCGCGCAAAGAAGAACCCCCAGCCTTGCGGGCTGGGGGTTCGGGGTAAAGCCCCTGGCGATGACCTACTCTCGCATGGGAAGCCCACACTACCATCGGCGCTGTTGCGTTTCACTTCCGAGTTCGGGATGGGATCGGGTGGTTCCACAACGCTAATTTCACCAGGGAGACGGTTGGAGCGTGCAGGTGGCCTGTGACAGGTACCGCACCGTCTCGCATAGGGACTTGTGATGTAGGGAGCGGCGGATGGCTATCGACGTGATCGTCGAGTCCAAGGCCACTTGAGGTTATATGGTCAAGCCGC
>NZ_AZVB01000025.1 GCF_000513995.1 Pseudoxanthomonas sp. J35 | reverse complement strand
CGAAGAAGTTCAGGTGCCGGAAGGGCTTGATCTGGGTGTCATGCACCGGGTGCTGCCCCGATGCGGCAGGGTGCGCGAAGCGGCTGCCCGCAGTGAAATCGATGAGGATCGTCAACGACCTGGCCTGGGCATCGAAGCGCGTACCGCTCACGTACCAAGGCTGGGCCAGATTGAGGGCCGACGCGAAAAGCAGCCTCTCGTCCATGGGGTCAGGGCTCAGATAAGGAGAGCCGAATCCTGCCCGGCATCCACTCGGAATTCAAAAGAGACAAAAAAGAAAGGCGAAGCTCGCGCTTCGCCTTTCCTGTTCCCCTGGTCGCGAACTCAGCAGCAGCGGAACCCGCTGCGGCCGCCGTAGCGGGCTTCCTGGCGTTCGCGGAAGAACGTCTTGTAGTCCATCGGCTCCCGGTCCGGGTGCTTCTCCAGCATGTGCCGGACGTAGTTGTCGTAGTCCGGGATCCCGCAGCACAGGCGTGCGGTCTGCACCAGCCTCCGCCACACACGCTTGTGCGTGGCGAAGTGGTCGAGCGGAACGAGCTGGGTGCCCATGGCGTCCTCCTTACAGCCAGGCCTTGACCTGGTCGTCGGCGAGCGGAACGAACGGCGTCTCGCGGTCGGTGCGTTCGGCCGTGCGGCGCGCCTTGAGGATGGCCCGGACCGAGTACACCAGGATGCTGAAGACCACGAACAGGAACAGCGCGGTCAGGGTCGCGTTGATGTAGCTGTTGACCATGACCTGGCTCATCTGGCCCATGTCCTTGGCCGTGCCCAGCAGCTGCCCGTCGGCGATCGCCTGCTGGTACCTGCGCGCCTGGGCGATGAAGCCCACCGCCGGGTTGCTGTCGAAGATCTTGATCAGGCCCGCCCAGGTGGTGCAGATCAGCAGCCACACGGTCGGCACGATGGTCACCCAGGCGTAGCGGTCGCGCTTCATCTTGAACAGCACCACCGTGCACAGCAGCAGGGCGATGCCGGCCAGCATCTGGTTGGCGATGCCGAACAGCGGCCACAGGGTGTTGATGCCGCCCAGCGGATCGACCACGCCCTGGTACAGGAAGTAGCCCCACAGCGCCACGCAGCCGGCGGTGCCGATCACGTTCGCGCCCCACGACTCGGTGCGGCGCAGCGCCGGGACGAAGTTGCCCAGCAGGTCCTGCAGCATGAAGCGGCCGGAGCGGGTGCCGGCGTCCACGGCGGTGAGGATGAACAGCGCCTCGAACAGGATCGCGAAGTGGTACCAGAACGCCATCATCGCGTCGCCGCCGGGCAGGGCGTCATGCAGGATCATGGCGATGCCCACGGCCAGGGTCGGCGCGCCGCCGGCGCGGGAGATGATGGTGTGCTCGCCGATGTTGCTGGCGGTCTGGGTCAGCATCTCAGGCGTGACCGCGAAGCCCCAGCTGCTCACCTTGGCGGCCACGTCCGCCGCTTCGGTGCCGATCGCCGCGGCCGGGCTGTTCATGGCGAAGTACACGCCCGGCTCGATGATCGAGGCCGCGACCAGCGCCATGATCGCCACGAACGACTCCATCAGCATGCCGCCGTAACCGATGTAGCGGGCGTGGGTCTCGTTGGCCAGCAGCTTGGGCGAGGTGCCCGAGCTGATCAGCGCGTGGAAGCCGGAGACGGCGCCGCAGGCGATGGTGATGAACAGGAACGGGAACAGGCCGCCCTTCCACACCGGGCCGTCGCCGCTGGCGGCGAACTGGGTCAGCGCCGGCATCTTCAGCGAGGTCACTTCCGGGCTGGCGATGAAAATGCCGATGGCCAGGGCGACGATCACGCCGATCTTGAGGAAGGTCGACAGGTAGTCGCGCGGCGCCAGCAGCAGCCACACCGGCAGCACCGCGGCGACGAAGCCGTAGCCGATCAGCATCCAGGTGATCTGCACGCCGGTGAAGGTGAAGGCCGGACCCCAGGTCGGGTGCGCGCCGACCTTGCCGCCGAACCAGATCGCCAGCAGCAGCAGGACGATGCCGACCACCGAGATCTCGCCGATCCTGCCGGGGCGGATGTAGCGCATGTAGATGCCCATGAAGATCGCGATGGGCATCGTGGCGATCACCGTGAACATGCCCCACGGGCTTTCGGCCAGGGCCTTCACCACGATCATCGCCAGCACCGCCAGGATGATGATCATGATCATGAAGGCGCCGAACAGGGCGATGGTGCCGGGGACCGGTCCCATCTCCTCGCGCACCAGGTCGCCCAGCGAGCGCCCGTCGCGGCGGCTGGAGATGAACAGGACCATGAAGTCCTGCACGGCACCAGCCAGGACCACGCCGGCGATCAGCCAGATCATGCCCGGCAGGTAGCCCATCTGCGCGGCCAGCACCGGGCCGACCAGCGGGCCGGCGCCGGCGATGGCGGCGAAGTGGTGGCCGAACAGCACGTGCTTGTTGGTGGGCACGTAGTCCAGGCCGTCGTTGTGGATGTGCGCGGGCGTGGCCCGGCGCGGATCCAGCCCCATCACATTGCGGGCGATGTAGAGGCTGTAGTAGCGGTACGCGACCAGGTAGATCGAGATCGCGGCGACGACGATCCACAGCGCGCTGATCGATTCGCCGCGGCGCAACGCCACGGTGCCCAGGCAGAACGCGCCCAGCAGCGCGAGCGCGGCCCAGGCGACCTTGGAGAGAACTTTCATGGGAGCCGAACTCCGGCGATGGGGAGGCATCCCCAAGGGTCGGTCGCGCGGCGTTACAGGTCAATCAAGAACGCGCGCTAAACGCGCCCGACTTTGGTCCTATGTGCGTTCGCAGCAGAATGTGCCTGCGCGAACCGGGTCACAGCCAGCGCGCGCGCTTGAACAGTACGTACAGCCCCAGACAGATGCCCGCTACCGCGCCGATCAGCAGCGGATAGGCGATTTTCGGCTGCAGTTCCGGCATGTGCACGAAGTTCATGCCGTACCAGCTGGTCACCAGGGTGGGCGCGGCCAGCAGTGCCGCCCACGCGCCGAGCCGCTTCACCGTCTCGCCCTGGGCCACGGTGACCAGCGACAGGTTGACGCTCAGGGCGGTGCCGAGCATGTCGCGCAGGGTGTCGATGGTGTCGTTGATGCGCAGCACGTGGTCGTGCACGTCGCGCAGGTAGACCCGGGCCTCCTCGCGGACCAGCTGGCCCTGCGCCACCTGGCTGCGCATCAGCTGCGCCAGCACGTCCTGCAGCGGCGATACCGCCACCCGCATGTAGGTCAGGTCGCGCTTGAGGTCGTACAGGCGCACCACGATCGCGCGGCGGTAGGTGTCGGAGAAGATGTCGCGTTCCAGCCGCTGCAGGGTCTGGCGATGTTCGTCGACGATGGGCGCGTAGTTGTCGACGATGAAGTCGAGGACCGCGTACAGGGCCAGGGCCGGGCCCAGCCGCAGCAGCTCCAGCTCGCGCTCCAGGCGGGCGCGGGCCTGGGCGTAGGACAGCGAGGCGTCGTGGCGCACGGTCAGCAGGAAGCGCGCGCCGAGGAAGGCGTGGGTCTCGCCGTAGCGGATCTCGCCCTCGACCATCTCCGCGGTGTGCACGGCCAGGAACAGGGTGTCGCCGTAGGCCTCGACCTTGGGGCGCTGGTGGGCGTTGCGCGCGTCCTCCACCGCCAGCGGGTGCAGGCCCAGTTCCTCCTGCAGCAACTCCAGCACCGCTTCCGAAGGCTCGTAAAGGCCGACCCAGGCGAAGCCCGGGGCATCGCTGTCGAGCATGTCGCTGAGCCGTTCCAGCGGCAGGTCGTGGCGGCGGCCCTCGCCGTCGTACCAGACGCAGTTGATGACGCAGGCGGGATTGGTGGCAGCAGCGGCGTTGTCCATGCGGGGCATCCTGCGCCCGCGGCCTGGTACCGGCAAGGCCGGAAGCGCTCAGTCCCCGCGCGGGGGGCGTCCGAGCGCCAGCGCCAGCGCCACGTGCAGCGGCAGAAACAGCCCGATCCAGGGCAGGTTGTACTGCGGCTGCAGGCTCAGCCACTGCAGGATCCAGCCCAGCAGTGCCAGCGCCGCCACCGCGGCCAGGACGACGCGGAAGAAGCGCCCCGGCACGCGCCCGCGCAGCAGCGCGATGGCGCCCGGCAGCAACAGCAGGCACAGCGGGCTGAGCAGGAACAGGTTGCGGTTGGCCCAGCCAGCCTGGTGCGCGGTGCCCAGCCAGAGGAAGGCCATCAGCGCGCCGGCCAGGCCGCACAGCAGCCACAGCGGCAGGGCCAGTCCGGCCAGCAGGCGCGGGCGGCGGCGCAGGGCCAGCACGCCGGCGGCCATCGCGATCCCGGCCAGCGCCCATGGCCACCAGCGGCGCGGTTGTTCGGGCGGTTCCGGGGCGATGCGGTGCGGCAGCACTGGCTCCTCGGCCAGCACCAGGGGGCGGCCGGCGGTGTTGCGGGCCTCGCGCAGGCTGTCGGCCAGGCGCATCGGCACGAAGGCTTCCTCCCAGCGCGACAGCGCGCGGTCGGCGTACGGGCCCAGGCCCAGGTCGAAGCCCAGCCACATCCATGGCGCAGGACGCGCCAGCCGCACCGCCTCGCTGCGGTAGGTGTTGCCGCGCGAACGCCCGGCCAGCTGCGCCTTCAGCGCGCCGCCCATCGCCGCATCCAGCGCGTCGCGCACCTGGGTGGCGCAGTTGGCGGTGAAGTAGTCGTAGCGGTAGCGCGAGTTCTCCGGGCGGGCGCGCTCGGCCAGCGCGTCGGCCAGCGCACGTGCCTGTTCCGGCTCCAGGTCCAGCCATTGCACGTCGACGCCGCGCCCGGTCGCCTGGTAGTGCGCCAGGTCCTGCTCCACCGGCAGCGCGACCAGGTGGTACATCATCTCGCCGCGGATGAACCGGCTGATGAAATCCGGTTCGGTCGGGTCGAAGAAGCCGAAGTTGTACGAGGTCGCCTCGCCGGTCCGCGGGTCGACCACCACGATGGCGTCGTGGCCGAAGCGCTCGAAGAACACCTCGCCCGGCTGCATGGTGAGGATGCCGATCCGCGGCGGCGCGGCGGCGATGGCGGGCAGGGCCAGCAGCGCCAGGCACAGCGCCAGCAGCAGCGAAGCCAGGGCCGGCCACGCGCGCGCGCGCCGGTGGCGGGGGCTGGCGGTCACCAGTCCCCGTCCTCCGGCTGCGGCGCCAGCACCGCCACCTGGAAGGCGCGCACGCGCCGCGCGTCGGCGCGGATCACGCGGAACTGGAAGCGGTCGAGGGTCAGTTCCTCGCCGACTTCCGGCAGGTGGCCGATGGCCTCGGTGACCAGGCCGCCGATGGTGTCGTACTCGTCGTCGGGCAGGGTGGCGCCGAAGCGCTCGTTGAAGTCGCCGATCGGGGTCAGTGCGTCGACCACGAACTGGCCGTCGGCCTGCGCGGCGATCAGCGCGCTGGCGTCCTCGGCCTCGTCGTGCTCGTCGTCGATTTCGCCGACGATCTGCTCCAGCACGTCCTCGATCGTGACCAGGCCGGCGACGCCGCCGTACTCGTCGACCACGATCGCCATGTGGTTGCGCGAGAGCCGGAACTCCTTGAGCAGGAGGTTGAGCTTCTTCGATTCGGGGATCAGCACCGCCGGGCGCAGCAGCGCGTGAATGTCGCCGGGGCCGTTGTCGGCGACCACGCCGCGCAGCAGGTCCTTGGCCAGGAGGATGCCGAGGATCTCGTCGCGGTCCTCGCCGTGCACCGGGAAGCGCGAGTGGCCGGACTCGACCACCTGCTTCATCAGGTCCAGGAAGCGGGCATTGGCCGGCAGCGACACCATCTGCGAGCGCGAGACCATCACGTCGCCCACGGTGAGCTGGGACACCGACAGCGCGCCTTCCATCATGCGCAGGGTGTCGGCGTCGATGAGGCCGTCGTCCTGCGCGCCGCGCAGGATCGCGATCAGGTCCTCGCGTGTGTCGGGTTCGCCGGAGAACGCGGAACTGATCCGCTCCAGCCATGAGCGCCGGCGTTCGTGCGGTTCCGGCGCGCTGCGACTACTGTCGTCTTCAGACATTCGTTGGAGGATTACGCTTGGAAAGCGGGCGCCCGGGAAACGGGCGTGACGGTGAGTCTAGCGTGGAACGGCGGGGGCGGGCGAGGGCGCGGCCACGCTGGCCGGGGCCGGCCCGGCCGCGGGCTCCTCCGCCTCGTCCGGCGGGTCCAGGCTGTAGCTGCAGCCGGCCAGGGTCTTGCCGGGGTGGGAATCCACGTTGGAAGCGTTGATAACCGCCGAATCGATCCAGCCGGGGGTGCCGTCCGGCCCGGGGGTCTCCTCGGCGCGCACTTCGCGGCCGAACAGGGCCTTTTCCGCCGTATCCACGCCGGTTTCCAGTTGCAGGTCGCGGGCCAGGACGCGCGGGTCGGGCAGGTCCAGCACCGCCACCACGCCGTCGCCGGCGAAGGCGATGTGGTCGCTGGCGTGGCCGAACACCGTCACCGGCGCGTTCAGCCGGTATTCGATCATGAACGGATTGGCCTGCGGCAACGGCCGCCAGCCCAGGGCGACCGCCTTCAGCGGATCGCGCAGCACCGGCTGGTAGGCCATGAAATCGTCGTAGCCGAGGCGGCATTCGATCAGTGCCGCCAGGTCGGGCAGGGCCCCGGCACCGGGCTCGGCGGCGGCCAGCGGCGGCGCGAGCGACAGGGCCAGCGGGGCCAGGAAGCGCAGGCGCATCGCGCTCAGCGCTCCACGTACGGGTCGGGCAGGCCGAGCTCGGCCAGCACCTCCCGTTCGAGCTGCTCCATCGCCTCGGCCTCCTTGTCGTCCTCGTGGTCCCAGCCCAGCAGGTGCAGGGTGCCGTGCACGGTGAGGTGGGCGTAGTGCGCCGCCAGCGCCTTGCCCTGTTCCCGGGCCTCGCGCGCCACCACCGGCGCGCAGATCACCAGGTCGCCCAGCAGGGGGAACTTCACCCCCTTGGGCAGGCCTTCGGGCAGCTCGGCCGGGAAGCTGAGCACGTTGGTTGCGTAGTCCTTGCCGCGGTAGTGGCGGTTGAGGGCCTGGCCTTCGGGCGCATCGACGATGCGGATCGCCAGGTCGGCCTCGCGGATGCGGCCCTTCAGCGCCGCCGCCACCCACTTGCGGAAACTCACCGCCGCCGGCACGCCGGCGCGGGGCACGGCATAGCTCACGGCAACGTCCAGGCGCACGGGTCCACGGGTCATGGTGCGTACTCTCGCCGCGGCCGGGCGGCGTCTGCGGGAAGGATCATGCCGGTCCGGTCTCCCTGTCCTGGGCGTCGCGGCGGTCGTAGGCGCTGACGATGCGCGCCACCAGCGGGTGGCGGACCACGTCGCGCGCCTCGAAGAAGGTGAAGCTCACGCCTTCCACGTCGCGCAGGACCTCGATGGCGTCCTTGAGGCCCGACTTCACGTGCCTGGGCAGGTCGATCTGGGTCATGTCGCCGGTGACCACGGCGGTGGAGCCGAAGCCCAGCCGGGTCAGGAACATCTTCATCTGCTCGATGGTGGTGTTCTGCGCCTCGTCGAGGATCACGAAGGCGTCGTTGAGGGTGCGGCCGCGCATGTAGGCCAGCGGCGCGATCTCGATGACGTTCTTCTCCAGCAGCTTGACCACCTTCTCCACGCCGAGCATCTCGTACAGCGCGTCGTACAGCGGGCGCAGGTAGGGATCGACCTTCTGGGTCAGATCGCCGGGCAGGAAGCCGAGCTTCTCGCCGGCCTCCACCGCCGGGCGTACCAACACCAGGCGCTGCACGCGCGACTCGTTGAGCGCGTCCACCGCCATGGCCACCGCCAGGAAGGTCTTGCCGGTGCCGGCCGGGCCGATGCCGAAATTGATGTCGTGGGTGGCGATCGAGTGCAGGTAGCGCGCCTGGTTGGCGCCGCGGCCGCGGATGGTGCCGCGGCGCACCTTCACCGCCACTTCCTGCGGCTGGTAGCCGGTATCGTCCAGGCGGTCGACGTTGGCCTGGTTCAGGCGCAGGTGGATGGCGTGGCTGTCGAACGTGGTCTCGCCGGCTTCGTCGTAGAGCGCGCGCAGCAGGTGCTCGGCGCTGGCGACCGCATCCTCCGCGCCGGTAACCCGGAACACGTTGCCGCGGTTGGCGATTTCCACGCCAAGGCGCAGTTCGATCTGGCGGAGGTGGCCGTCGAACGGACCGGCCAGGTTGGCCAGGCGTTCGCTATCGGCCGGCTCGAGAGTAAAGTCGCGCTGGGAGGAGGCAGGCATGGGACGCACGCAATGGGTCGTGCGGTGTTGGAAGCAGGGAAGCAGAGGGTAGCGCGGCGCTCGCCACGCCACCAGCGAATCGGCCGTCAGGGTACGGTTGTAACCAATTATACGGATATTTAATATCCAATGATGCCGCGCACGCCACGTCCTGCCGGTTCCAAGCCCGCGGCCCCCCGCGCTCCGCGCACGAGGGGGCGCCCGACTGGCGAAGCCCCCGGCCTGCGCCCACGGCTGCTCGATGCGGCCCTGGCCCGCTATGCGAGCCAGGGCATCGCCGCCACCAGGCTGCGCGACATCGCCCGCGACGCGGGGGCCACCCCGGCGCTGCTCCACTACTACTTCGGCGACGGCAAGCACCTGCTGGAAGCCGTGATCGAGGAACGCATCCTGCCGGCGATCATGCCGATGCGGGATGCGGTGGCGGCGGCGGCGGCGGGCGACGACATCACCGCCGCGGTCGCGGCCTTCGTCAACGGCATGAGCGACACCATCGAGAAGCATCCATGGGTGCCGGCGCTGTGGGTGCGCGAGGTGCTCAGCGAGGGCGGCGCACTGACTTCCGTGCTCATCGACGAGTCCGGGCGGCCGATCGTGTCGCTGATGGCGTCGCG
This sequence comes from Pseudoxanthomonas sp. J35, assembly GCF_000513995.1. Lineage (GTDB taxonomy): Bacteria > Pseudomonadota > Gammaproteobacteria > Xanthomonadales > Xanthomonadaceae > Pseudoxanthomonas. The sequence continues at coordinate 38,267 of NZ_AZVB01000025.1, read as the reverse complement.
CTTCGCCGCCGCGCAGGCCCGTGGCGAGGTGAACGCGGCCCTTGATCCGCGCCTGCTGGAACTGTCGCTGGTATCGCTGACCTTCTTCCCGCCCGCGGCCGCACCGCTGTGGCGCCAGCTGCTCGACGCGCGCGGCCTGGGCAAGGAGGACGTGTGCCGGCACACGCTGGAACTGCTGCAGCACGGCTTCCGCGCGGAACCACGCAACGGTGGATAAGGCGGCACGCCGCGCCTGCCTGGCGGCGATGCTGGCCCTGCTGTCGCTGGCCGGTTGCGGTAGCGATACGCCGCAGGCGCTGGGCACGATCGAGCGTGACCGCATCACCCTGCCAGCGCAGGTGTCCGAGCGCATCGTCGAGGTGAAGGTGCGTGAAGGGCAGCCGGTGAAGGCCGGCGAGGTACTGCTGCGCCTGGACCGCACGCGCACCCGCGCCCAGCTCGAGGTCGCACGCGCGCAGGCCCGCCAGGCGGCGCAGGCCCTGGCGGAGCTGCAGGCCGGCCCCCACGGCGAGGAAATCGCCCGCGCCCGCGCGGCCCTGTCCGCAGCCGAGGCCCAGGCCGCCGATGCCGATGCCTACCGCAGGCGCCTCGCCCCGCTGGGCGAGCGGCGCCTGGTTTCGGCTGCCAAAGTGGATCGCGCGGACGCTGCCGCCTCCAGCGCCCGCGCGCAGGTGGAGTCCGCACGCCAGGCGCTGCTGGAGCTGGAGCGCGGCACCCGCGGCGAACAGCTGGCCCAGGCCGCCGCTGCGCTGTCCGCCGCCGAGTCGCACGTGGCCGACCTGGCCGCGCTGCTCGAGGAACTGGATGTCACCGCGCCGCGCGACGGCCTGGTCGACAGCCTGCCGTACCGGCTCGGCGACCGTGCCCCGGTCGGCGAGCCGCTGGCGGTGCTGCTGACAGGCGATGCGCCGCATGCGCGCGTCTACGTGCCCGAGCCGCTGCGCGCCCGCATCGCGGTTGGCCAGGCGGCCCGCGTGCGCGTGGAAGGCATCGACACCGGGTATCCGGGGCGCGTGCGCATGATCCGCAGCGAACCGGCCTTCACCCCGTACTACGCATTGACCGGTCGCGACGCCGCCCGCCTGAGCTACCTGGCCGAAGTCGAGCTCGACGCCTCGGTGGCGGCGCTGCCGGTGGGCCTGCCGGCGCGGGTGGAGTTCGATGCGGCCGACTGAGCCGGCTGGGCCGCTTGCGGCGCCGGAAACGGGCACGGCGATCCACGCCCGCGGCCTGACCCGCCGCTTCGGCGACCTGGCGGCCGTGGACCATGTCGACCTGGACGTGCCGCGTCGCCACGTTTACGGCTTCCTTGGCCCGAACGGTTCGGGCAAGTCGACCACCATCCGCATGCTCTGCGGCCTGCTGACGCCCAGCGAAGGCCGGATCGAGGTGCTGGGCCTGCGCGTGCCAGAGGAGGCGGAGGCGCTGCGCGGGCGGATCGGCTACATGACCCAGAAGTTCCCGCTGTTCGAGGACCTCACCGTGCGCGAGAGCCTGGAGTTCCTCGCCGCGGTGCAGGGGCTGCCGCGCGCGCGCGGTGCGGCGCATCGACGAACTGGTCGCGCAGTACCATTTCGGGGACCGGCAGAAGCAGCTGGCCGGCACGCTCAGCGGCGGCCAGAAGCAGCGCCTGGCGCTGGCCGGCGCGGTGATCCAGGAACCCGGGCTGCTGTTCCTGGACGAACCGACCAGCGTGGTCGACCCGGAATCGCGCCGCGACTTCTGGGAAAAGCTCTTCGAGCTGGCTGACGCCGGCACCACCCTGCTGGTGTCCACGCACTACATGGACGAGGCCGAACGCTGCCACCGCCTGGCGATCCTCGACCGCGGCGTGCTGGTCGCCGATGGTTCGCCGGCCGAACTCACCGGCGCGCTGGCCGGGCGCACGCTGGCGGTGGCGGCGCGCGATCCGCGGCGGGCCAAGCGCGCGCTGGAGCCGGTGCCTGGCGTCACCAGCGTGGCCCAGGTCGGCAATACCCTGCGCGTGCTGCTGGAGGATGGCGAGGCGGTCGACCGCGCGCGGCTGGCGCTGCGCGGCGCCAGCCTGGATGCGCGCGTGGAGCTGGCCACGCCCAGCCTCGAGGACGTCTTCGTCGCCGCCACGCGCGGCCGTCACCCGGAAGGCGAGCGGTCATGAGCGGGCGGCGGCTGTGGGCGGTGATGCTCAAGGAGCTGCGGCAGATGCGCCGCGACCGCATCACCCTGGCGATGATCGTGGCGATCCCGGTGATGCAGCTGCTGCTGTTCGGCTATGCGATCAACACCAACCTGCGCGACCTGCCCGCAGGCATCGCCGACCAGCCAACACGGCGGCCTCGCGCGCGCTGGTGATGGACCTCGTCGCCACCAGCGTGGTGCGGCCGGTCGCCTTCGTCGAGACGCCCGAGCAGTTGATGACGGCGATCCGCCGCGGCGAGTACGGCATCGGCATCGCCATCCCGCCGGACTTCGAGCGGCGCCGTGCCGAGGGGCGCGCGCAGGTGCAGGTACTGGTCGACGGCAGCGACAACGCCATGCAGAGCGCGGCGGTGCAGCTGGCGCAGGTCCCGGTGCAGGACGCCGTGGCGACGGCCTCGCCGGCGACGCGCAGGCTGGCCGAGCAGGCGATCGCGATGGTGTCGTTCTTCAACCCGGAGCGGCGTTCGGCGGTGAACATCGTGCCGGGACTGATCGGGGTGATCCTGACCATGACCATGGTCCTGTTCACCGGCGTGTCGATCGTGCGCGAACGCGAGCGCGGCAACATGGAGCTGTTGATCGCCACGCCGATCAGCCGTGCCGAGCTGATGACGGGCAAGGTGGCGCCGTACATCGTCATCGGCCTGCTGCAGACCACGCTGGTGCTGCTGGGCATGGGGCTGTTCCAGGTGCCGCTCAACGGCAGCCTGCTGCACGTCTACCTGGCGGCGCTGCTGCTGATCGTGGCCAACCTGACCCTGGGGCTGCTGATCTCCACGCGGGCGAAGTCGCAGTTCCAGGCGATGCAGATGACGTTCTTCGTGTTCCTGCCATCGATCCTGCTGTCGGGCTTCATGTTCCTCTTCGCTGGCATGCCCCCGGCGGTGCAGTGGCTGGCCGAGGTGCTGCCGTTGACCCATTTCCTGCGCCTGGTCCGCGGCATCATGCTGCGCGGCGCCAGCCTGTGGGATCTGTGGCCGGATGTGCTGGCGCTGGTGGCCTTCACCACGGTGATGATGACCGCCGCGATCCTGCAGTTCCGCAAGCGGCTGGATTGAGGGGGGGCTCCATCCCGGATCGCTGCGTCTCGTCGTGGCCGCGCGGGAGGAGCCTTGACGAGGGCGAGCGCGGAAGTCACAGCGACGACAACAGCGGCAACAGCAACAGCAACAGCAACAGCGACAGCGACAGCGACAGGGTCGGGGTGGCGGGCTTCGGACGGGGCCGCCGCCCCAAGGGGGTCTGGCGCATCGCGCGGTTCCGCCATCCCTGGCTCCAACGCGCGACCGCAGCACATCCATGTGCTGCTTGCGCCAGACCCCCTTGGGACGACGTCCTCGGGCGGCGTTGCGGTCGGCGCTTCTATTGCGGCGCGTTGGAGCTCCTCTTCCACCAGGAGAGGGCTTGGGGGAAAAGGGGCGGGCTGCCTGCGACGTTTGTCGGCCTATCACCCTCTCCGGCGCATTCGTAGAGTCGGGCTTGCCCGACTCCCCCGCCGGATGTCCCGGGTACCGTGAAAAGCAGCGGGGCAAGCCCCGCTCTACACGAGCACGTCGCGACGAGCCGTCGTAGCCCGGATAAGGCCGCATCCGGAGACGCGCCTGATGCGCCCTGATCCTGCGCTTGTCGCGCGCCATTCCCGGGTGCGCTTCGCTTGCCCGGGCTACGCCCGCTGGCGGAGGTTCCACGAGGGCGAGCGCGGAAGTAACAGCGGCGGCGGCAACAGCGACAGCAACAGCGACAGCGACAGCGTCGGGGTGGCGGGCTTCGGACGGGGCCGCCGCCCCAAGGGGGTCTGGCGCATCGCGCGGTTCCGCCGTCCGTGGCTCCAACGCGCGACCGCAGCACATCCATGTGCTGCTTGCGCCATACCCCCGCGCTGCCGCGGCTCCGTCCGAAGCCGATCCCCCAGGCGCCGTTGCCGTTGCTGTTGCTGTTGCTGTTGTCGCTGCTGCTGCGCCTGCAACTGCAGCCGGTGTGTCCGGACGGGAGGGGCCGCGCTTACGCCGCAGCGCCCCCGTCGCGCACGGCCACGCGGCCGCGCAGCGAGTTGGTCAGGGCCTCGGTGATCACCACGTCGACGAACTGGCCGATCAGGCGCGGATGGCCGGGGAAGTTCACCGAGCGCATGTTCTCGGTCTTGCCGGTCAGCTCGTTCGGGTTCTTCTTCGACGGGCCTTCCACCAGCACCGTCTGCACCGAGCCCACCATTGCCTGCGAGATCCTTGCCGCATTGGCGTTGATCGCCGCCTGCAGCCGCTCGAGGCGCGCGTGCTTGACCGCGTCGGGCGTGTCGTCCGGCAGGTCCGCTGCAGGCGTGCCGGGGCGGCGCGAATAGATGAAGGAGAAGCTCTGGTCGAAGCCCACGTCCTCGATCAGCTTCATGGTCTTCTCGAAGTCGGCGTCGGTCTCGCCGGGGAAGCCGACGATGAAGTCCGAGGAGATCGAGATGTCCGGGCGCACCGCGCGCAGCTTGCGGATCTTCTGCTTGAACTCCAGCGCGGTATAGCCGCGCTTCATCGCGCTGAGGATGCGGTCGCTGCCGGCCTGCACCGGCAGGTGCAGGTAGTTGGCCAGCTGCGGCACGTCGCGGTAGGCCTCCACCAGCGAGTCGGAGAACTCCAGCGGGTGCGAGGTAGTGAAGCGGATCCGGCCGATGCCCTCGATCTGGGCGATGGTGCGGATCAGCAGGCCGAGGTCGGCGACCTCGTCGGTGTCCGGTCCCATCGGCCCGCGGTAGGCGTTGACGTTCTGGCCCAGCAGGTTGATCTCGCGCACGCCCTGCGCCGCCAGCTGGGCGACCTCGACCAGCACGTCCTCGAACGGGCGGCTGACCTCGGTGCCGCGGGTGTAGGGCACCACGCAGAACGAGCAGTACTTGGAGCAGCCCTCCATGATCGAGACGAAGGCGCTCGGCCCTTCCGCGCGCGGCTCGGGCAGGCGGTCGAACTTCTCGATCTCCGGGAAGGAGATGTCCACCTGCGGCCGGTTCTGCTCGCGACGGGCGCGGATCAGCTCCGGCAGGCGGTGCAGGGTCTGCGGGCCGAACACCAGGTCCACGTAGGGCGCGCGCTTGACGATGGCCTCGCCTTCCTGGGAGGCCACGCAGCCGCCGACGCCGATGATGACCTCGCGACCGCGGCCCTTGAGCGCCCTCCAGCGGCCGAGCTGGCTGAACACCTTCTCCTGGGCCTTCTCGCGGATCGAGCAGGTGTTGACCAGGACGACGTCCGCCTCCTCCGGGTTGTCGGTCAGCTCCAGGCCCTCGTGCTCGGCCAGCACGTCAGCCATGCGCGCCGAGTCGTACTCGTTCATCTGGCAGCCGTGGGTCTTGATGAAGAGCTTGCCGCGGGCGCCGCCCGGGATCGGCCGCGGGGCGGCGGACGGCAGGGGCACCAGGGTCGGGGCGGGGGAGGCGGGCGCGATGGCGGCGTCCGGAGCGGCGTCCGGCGTGGCGGTCATCCCGGTCATGGCGGTTATTCCAGGCGGGTAGGGAGCCGGATAGTCTAGCCCGGACCGGGCCGGGGCGCCCTTGGGGACTCCCGGGGGGCGGGACGCTTGCGCAGGCCGCTTGGCAAGGCCGCGTGAAGCCGGGATACTCCGCGCCATGAAGGGGAGCCTGGGGATCGCCGGCGGACTGCTGCTGGCACTGGCCGCCATGCCGGCCGGTGCGGCGACGCTGTACCGCTGCGTCGGCGAGGACGGGGTCGCCAGCTACGTCAACCGCAAGGTTCCGGGCGCCCAGTGCCGGGTCTTCCAGCACTACGTCCCCGAGCGCCGGGCCAGCCGGCCGAAGGTCGCGTCCGCTCCGGCCAGCCAGGCTGCAAAGGCCATGCCTGCGAGTGCGACGGGGGCTGCGCCGGTCATGGTGCCCGCCCCCGCCCGCAGCGACGCCATCGTCCCGGCCCCGCTGCCGGCTGCCACCGCCCCGGTCGCGGGGGCGGCGCCACGGCGACGGGTGCAGGGCCAGGTCTATGCCTACATGAAGGACGGCGTGCCGCACTACACCAGCCGGCCGCCGGCCGGTGGCGCAGGCAGCGTGCGCACGATCGCCTACAGCTATATGGAGACCTGCTACGCCTGCGCGGTCAACCCGGGCGTCAGCTTCGCCGCTGTGCGCCTCAACACCAGCGCCTACCAGGCCGAGATCGCCGCCGCGGCGCGCGAGTTCGGGGTGGAGGAGGCGATCGTGCGCGCGATCATCCATGCCGAATCGGCATTCAACCCGGCCGCGCTGTCGCACGCTGGCGCGCAGGGGCTGATGCAGCTGATGCCGGCCACGGCGCAGCGTTTCGGCGTGGCCGACAGCTTCGACGCCGCCCAGAACATCCGCGGCGGCGTCCAGTATCTGGCCTGGCTGCTCAAGCGCTTCAACGGCGACCTGACCCTCGCCGCCGCCGGCTACAACGCCGGCGAGGGGGCGGTGGACCGCTACCGGGGCGTGCCGCCCTACAGCGAGACCCAACGCTACGTGCAGCGGGTCGCGGTGCTCGCCGAGCGCTACCGCGGCGTCCTGGCCGCGCGCTGATGCATATGTCCGGACACGCTTGCGCCATTGTCGGCCTGTTAAGCGTTCCGTTACACTTCCCCGTCTTTTGCGTCCGGACGTTCCGCTCTTGGACCGTCCGCGCCGCAGGCAGCCAACGCTACCAGCAGAAGATTTTCGGAGTGCCGGATGGCCAACGATGAGGTCCACAAGCCCGTGAACACGGGCCGACGCCGGTTCCTGACCGCCACCACCGTAGCGGTGGGCGCCGTCGGTGCCGGTTTCGCCGCAGTGCCGTTCATCAAGTCGTTGAATCCCAGCGCGAGGGCCAAGCTGGCCGGCGCGCCGGTGGTCGCCGACATCAGCGCCCTGCAGGAGGGCCAGCGGCTGATCCTGGAGTGGCGCGGCCAGCCGATCTGGATCGTCAAGCGCTCCAAGGCCGTGCTCGACGCGCTGCCGACCCTGGACAGCCGCCTCCGCGACCCGAAGTCGGACAACGCCGACCAGCAGCCGGAGTACGTGCGCCAGGCCAACCCGGAGCTGCGCTCGCTCAAGCCGGAGATCTCGGTCCTGGTCGGCCTGTGCACCCACCTGGGCTGCTCGCCGGAAATGGCCGCCGAAATCCGCCCCGAGCCGTTCGATCCGGAGTGGAAGGGCGGTTACTTCTGCCCGTGCCACAAGTCGCGCTTCGACATGGCCGGGCGCGTGTTCCTGGGCGTGCCGGCGCCGACCAACCTGGTCGTGCCGCCGCACCACTACGCCGACGACAACACGATCGTCATCGGCGTCGATCCGCAGGGGGCGTAAGCGATGGCGAACATCATCACCCGCACCGTCGAAGGCGTGATGGGCTGGGTCAACGACCGCGCCCCGGCGCTGGCGCAGATGTACCGGAAGCACATGTCCGAGTACTACGCGCCGAAGAACTTCAACATCTGGTACATCTTCGGCGTGCTGTCGATGGTGGTGCTGGTCAACCAGCTGGTGACCGGCATCTTCCTGACGATGCACTACAAGCCGAGCGCGGCCGAGGCCTTCGCCTCGGTCGAGTACATCATGCGCGACGTGGAGTGGGGCTGGCTGATCCGGTACATGCACAGCACCGGCGCCTCGCTGTTCTTCATCGTCGTGTACCTGCACATGTTCCGCGGCCTGATGTACGGCTCGTACCAGAAGCCGCGCGAGCTGGTGTGGATCCTCGGCATGCTGATCTACCTGGTGCTGATGGCCGAAGCCTTCATGGGCTACGTGCTGCCGTGGGGCCAGATGTCGTTCTGGGGCGCCAAGGTGATCATCTCGCTGTTCGGCGCGATCCCGGTGATCGGCCAGGGCCTGACCGAGTGGATCATGGGCGACTACCTGCCGTCCGACGCCACCCTGGGCCGCTTCTTCGCCCTGCACGTGATCGCCCTGCCGCTGGTCCTGCTGCTGCTGGTGGTGCTGCACCTGGGCGCGCTGCACGAGGTCGGCTCGAACAACCCGGACGGCGTGGAGATCAAGAAGGGCCCGAAGGGCAACCGCTGGTCGCCCACCGCCCCGGCCGACGGCGTGCCGTTCCATCCGTACTACACGGTGAAGGACACCTTCTACGTGTTCGCGATGATGGTCATCGCCGCCTTCATCATCTTCTTCGCCCCGGCGTTCGGCGGCTGGTTCCTCGAGCACGACAACTTCACCGAGGCCAACAAGCTGGTCACGCCGGAGCACATCAAGCCGGTGTGGTACTACACGCCCTTCTACGCGATGCTGCGCGTGGTCCCCGACAAGCTCGGCGGCGTGCTGGTGATGTTCGGCGCGATCGCGATCCTGTTCGCCCTGCCGTGGCTGGACCGCTCCAAGGCCAAGTCCTACCGCTACCGTGGCTGGCTGTCGCGGGTCCTGCTGCTGGGCTTCGCCTTCAGCTTCGTGTGGCTGGGCAAGATTGGCGCCGGCCCCGGCACCGACCCGGTGGAGACCATCGTCGGCCGCGTGCTGACCGTCTACTACTTCCTTTTTTTCCTGACCATGCCGCTGTGGACCAAGCTGGACAAGACCAAGCCGGTGCCGGAACGGGTGACGACGCATGACTAAGAAGTGGATTGCCCTGCTGGCCTCTGCCGTCGCCGGCCTGCTGTTCTCCGCCGCCGCGCTGGCCGCTTCGGGCGGCAACCTGCAGCAGGCGGGCAACGACCTGTCCGACAAGGCCTCGCTGCAGCGCGGCGCCGCGCTGTACATGAACTACTGCTCGGGCTGCCATTCGCTGAAGTTCCTGCGCTACTCGCGCATGGCCGACGACCTGGGCCTGACCGAAGAAGAGGTGATGCAGAACCTCAACTTCACCGGCGCCAAGTTCGGCGAGCAGATCCAGGTGGCCATGCGCGACGCGGACGGCACCGAGTGGTTCGGCAAGATGCCGCCGGACCTGAGCCTGATCTCGCGCGTGCGCGGCAGCGACTGGATCTACACCTACCTCAAGTCGTTCTACCTGGACGAGTCGCGTCCGCTGGGCTGGAACAACCAGCTGTTCCCGAACGTGTCCATGCCCAACCCGCTGTGGGAGCTGCAGGGCTTGCAGCACGCCGAGTTCGGCCCTCCGGACGAGGTGGGCGAGCGGCATCCGGAACGGCTGGTGGTGACCTCGGCCGGCCAGCTGTCGGCCGAGCAGTTCGACCAGGCGGTCCGCGACATCACCAACTTCCTCGAGTACGCCGGCGAGCCGGCCGCGCTCAAGCGCCAGGCCATCGGCGTGTGGGTGATCCTGTTCCTGGTCGCGCTGTCGTTCCTGGCCTACCTGCTCAAGCAGGAATACTGGTCCGACGTGCACTGATCCAGAGGCGCCGCGCCCGGGACGGGCGCGGCGCGACCCCGAAAGGGGCCATACGGCCTTGCGCTTTTCCGTCGCGGGCCTGCACACTCGGGGGATGGAGGCGACTGCCGGCGAGGGGCCTGGCAGCGCCGCAAGCGGCCGGCGGATTCCGGCCGTCTCGGAGGCCTAGATGGCAGCGAGCGTGCGTATGCGCAATACCCTGACGTTGTTCTCGTCCGTCGATGACGTGCTCTGTCATCGGGTCCGCCTGGTCCTGGCGGCCAAGGGCGTGACCTACGACCTGGTCCCGGTCGACGCACAGAATCCGCCCGAGGACCTCATCCACCTCAACCCTTACCACTCGGTGCCGACCCTGGTCGAGCGCGAACTGGTGCTGTACGCCGCCTCGGTGGTCAGCGAGTACCTCGACGAGCGCTACCCGCACCCGCCGCTGATGCCGGTCGATCCGCTCTCGCGCGCGCGCCTGCGCCTGGCGATGCTGCGCATCGAGCACGACTGGGTGCCGCAGGTGCAGGCGATCCAGCTGGGCAACAGGCAGCAGGCCGAGGCCGGCCGCAAGCGCCTGCGCGAGCTGCTGACCGAATCGCTGCCGCTGTTCCGCGCCAGCAAGTTCTTCCTCAACCCGGAAATGAGCCTGGCCGACTGCGCCATGGCGCCGATCATCTGGCGCCTGCAGGCGCTGGACGTGCCGCTGCCGAAGGACGGCAAGCCGATCGAGGACTACGGCAACCGCATCTTCCGCAACCCGGGCTTCCTGCGCAGCCTGACCGAGCAGGAAAAGAAACTGCGCGAGCTGCCGGCCTGAGCGCCCTGTTCGCGGCGGAAAACGCCGCGGAGGGGTAGACTGTGCGCATGAGCGACGACGTCCCGCGCATGACCAGCTACCGTCCGTACCTGCTGCGGGCGCTGACCGAGTGGATCAACGACAACGGCATGACCCCGCACATCCTCGTGGATGCCGGGGTGCCGGGCGTGCGCGTCCCCCCCGGCGCGGTGCGCGAGGGCAAGGTCGTGCTCAACATCGCCGACCGCGCCGTGGTCGGCCTGCACATGGACAACGAATGGATCGGCTTCACCGCCCGCTTCGGCGGGGTGAGCCAGCCGGTCAGCGTGCCGGTGGGCGCGGTGCTGGCGGTGTACGCCCGGGAGACCGGGCAGGGCATGGTCCTGCCGGACGAAAGCGCCGGAGCCCCGGAGCCGCCGGACGACCATGATGGCCACCACGACGGCCACGATGGCGACGACCATCCGCCGGAGACCCCGCCGGAACCGCCGGCCGGCAAGCGCCCGCACCTGCGGGTGGTGAAGTAGCCGCCAGGCCCCGCAGCGCTGTCCGCGGCGAGGGCGCTACTGGCCGCCGCCGCGCGGGACGAACGGCAGGATCCGCCCGCCCTGGGCCGGTCCGGCGAACGAGACCAGGCGGTCGCCGCGCAGCACCATGCGTCCGACGTGGCGTTCGATGCCGTCCTCCGAGTAGTCGAAGCGGAAGCTGCGCTCCAGCCCCAGCCAGCCGTCCTCGCGGCGGTAGAGGCGCACGCCGGTACCGTGCACGCTGTGGTCGAGCCACTGCACGTTGGCGGCAGCGCAGGCGTCGCGTCCTAGCGCTTCGGCGCGTTCGGCGGCCGCGCGCGAGGCGTTCCACCACGCGGCGATGGCGGCACCGGCAATCATCAGCAGGATCAGGCTGGGCATGCGCGAACTGTAGCCGAAGCGGCGCGGCGCCACGATGCGCGGCATCGCCCTGGTCGGTTCAGCCGCCTGGTGGTGGCGTGGTCGCGGGTGGTGGTTGCGGCGAGGTGCTCTGCGGCGCGCCCGGCGCAGGCGTGGCGGGTGGAGTCGCGGAGGACGCCGGTGGAGTTCCGGACGGCTGTGCTCCCGGCGCGGTGGCCGGAGCGGGCGTTGGCGCGACGGTGGGTGCCTGTGGGGCGGTGGCCGGTGAAACCGCCTTGCGCGGCGGCGTGGAGGGGGCGCTCGGCGGTGCCGCGCCGGTCGCGGGCGTGTAGGTCGAGACAGGGGCGGCGGCAGGCACGCCGCCAGGCAGCTGCGCCTGTGGTTTGAGCTTGAGCAGCGCCACCCAGTCGCGCCGGTTGAAGCTGCACGCCGAAGGATTGCCGGGACGGCAGGCCGTGGGAACGACGTCGTCGCTGGGCGCCATGCTGCTGGTGGTGGCGGCCACGGATGCCGGTGCAGGCGTCGCCGCGGCGCCCGTATCGGTGACAGGCTGCCCCGCGACCGCTTCCGGTCCGCGCAGCGCGCCCTCGGCGGCGGCCTGCAGCGGGCCCGGCAGCAGCCGGCCGGACGCATCCAGCGGCAGCTTGCGCATCATCACCGTGTTGAGCACGTTGCCGCCGATGAGGTACAGCGTGCGGTCGCCGCCGACGTTCGCCGCGACCACGATGTCGCAGTGCGACCGCACCGGCAGCGGCGCCTGCCCGGACAGGGCCTGGCGCAGGCCTTCGGGGCCACGGCCGTGGTCGTCCGCGCGCAGGAAGCAGAGCAGGTCGCCCGGCGCGGGGCGGCCGGTGAACGGATCCGCGTAGAGGTACGGGCTGCCGGCGGGATCGCGCCAGGCGCGGGCGATGTAGTCCATGTGCCGCGGCGAGCCGTGGAAGCCGGGCAGCGGCGCGCGCGCCATCACCCACGAAATGAACGCCGCCGACCACGGGTTGTCGGCGATGAAGGCGCGGCAGTCGTTGTCCGTCGCGCGCACGCCGCCCGGGTAGATGCAGCTGTTGGCGCCGGGGCTGGAGGCCATCGGGTAGAGCGTGCCGCTGTCGCGCCAGTAGCGGGCCACGCGCTGCCACGCGGGGGTGATGCCGTCGGCCAGCGCCGAGCTTTCCGACTCGGTCACGCCCAGCCAGGCCAGGCGCCCGTCGGCTTCGATGAACGGCCGCGTCCACAGCCGGTGCTCCTCGCAGGCGGTGCGGACGATCGCCGCGGCGGCCGGTTCGATGCCGAAACGCGGCGGCAGGTCGCACACCTCCACGCCCGCGGCGGCCGCAGGCGCGGAGGGCAGGGCGAGGGCGAGCAGGGCGAGTGCGTGGTGCTTGCGCATGGCGGGTCCTTCCCTGGGTGCGGAACGAGCTTAGCCGCCGACGGTGGATGGGTCGTGATCGCGACGGCCGTGACGGCGGAAAACGCAAGGCGCGGCGGCGCCGGGCCAAGGGGCATCGGGCGCCGGCCTGCACGCCTCCGTGCAGGCGTGCTTGCTGCCGGGAGAAGGGCGTGCGCGAAGGCGGGCTACGCCGGCGGCGCGCCCAGCTTCATCGACAGGTCGATCGCGCGCACGTGCTTGGTCAGCGCGCCGACCGAGATGAAATCGACGCCGTCCTCGGCGATCGCGCGCAGGCCGGCCAGGTCCACGCTGCCGGAAACCTCCAGCGGGATCCGCCCGTCGAACGGCGCCGCGCGGGCGATGCGCACCGCCTCGCGGCGCTCTTCCGCGCTGAAGTCGTCGACCAGGATGCGGTCGCAGCCGCAGGACAGCGCTTCGCGCAGCTGCCCCAGCGTTTCCACCTCCACCACCAGTGGCAGTCCGGGCTGGGCCGCGCGCGCCGCGGCGATCGCCGCGGACACCGAGCCGGCGACGCGGATGTGGTTCTCCTTGAGCATTACCGTGTCGTACAGGCCGATGCGATGGTTGGCGCCGCCGCCGGCGCGGACCGCGTACTTCTGCGCCAGGCGCAGGCCGGGCAGGGTCTTGCGCGTATCGAGGATGGTCGCGCCGGTGCCGCGCACCGCGTCCACGTAGATGGCGGTGGTGGTGGCGGTGGCCGACAGGGTCTGCATGAAGTTGAGCGAAGTGCGCTCGGCGCTGACCAGGGCGCGGCTGCGGCCCTCGAGCACGGCCAGCACGGTGCCGGCCTCGACGCGGTCGCCATCGGCGACGCGCCATTCGATGCGCACCTGCGGGTCCAGTTCGCGGTGGCAGGCCTCGAACCACGGCGCGCCGGCGACCACCGCCGGCTCCTTGCACAGCAGGTAGGCGCGCTCGGGTACGTCGGGCAGCAGGGCGGCGGTGACGTCGCCGCTGCCGAGGTCCTCCTCCAGCGCCCGCCGCACGTCGGCCAGGATGCTGGCCTGCGGCGGCGGAACCGGCGCGGCCACCGGCTCAGCCCGCCGGGAAGTCGGCCACCTGCGAGGTAGCCAGCGATTCCTCGACCAGCAGCACCGGGATGCCGTCGTCTACGCGGAACACCTGGCGGCGGTCGCGGCTGACCAGGGCCTCGCGCAGCGGTTCGACCTGCACGCTGCCGTCGCCGCGCTTGACCTGGCCGGCGGCGATGGCGCGGTTGAGCGCTTCCAGGCCGCGCGCTTCCAGCAGCGCCAGCGGCTGGCGGGTATCGGGCGAGCACAGGAGATCGAGCAGCTTGCGGTCCATGGGCGGGGGCGGTTCGCGGGGAAGACGGCTAGAATACGGCCTTGCCACCGAGGACGGCCATGCCAGCCCAGCCCAACCCGCCCGCGGCCCAGTCCGCTCCACCCCTCGTCGGCGTCGTGATGGGGTCCCGGTCCGACTGGGAGACCATGCAGCACGCCGTGCAGAAGCTCGACGCCCTGGGCGTGCCGTACGAGGTCAAGGTCGTGTCCGCGCACCGCACCCCGGACGTGCTGTTCGAGTACGCCGCCACGGCGAAGGCGCGCGGCCTGCGCGCGATCATCGCCGGCGCCGGCGGCGCCGCGCACCTGCCGGGCATGCTCGCGGCCAAGACCGCGGTGCCGGTGCTGGGCGTGCCGGTGCAGAGCAAGGCCCTCAACGGCATGGATTCGCTGCTGTCGATCGTGCAGATGCCGGCAGGCATCCCGGTCGCCACCTTCGCCATCGGCAATGCCGGGGCGGCCAATGCCGGCCTGTTCGCGGCCGCGCTGCTGGCCGCCGACCACCCGCACATCGGCGAGGCGCTGGACGGGTTCCGCCAGCGCCAGACCGACGACGTGCTCGCCCACGACGACCCCCGGCAATGACCACCGCAGGCATTCTCGGAGGCGGGCAGCTGGCCCGCATGCTGGCGCTTTCCGGCGCCCCGCTGGGCCTGCGCTTCCTGGTCATGGACACGGTGGCCGACGCCTGCGCGGGCCAGTTCGCGCCGCTGCTGGTGGGCGACTACCGCGACGAGGCCGCGCTGGCCGAGTTCGCCTCGAAGGTCGACGTGGCCACGTTCGACTTCGAGAACGTGCCGGCCGAGAGCGCCGAATGGCTGTCGGCGCGGGTGCCGGTGTTCCCGAACCCGCGCGCGCTGGCCGTGGCCCAGGACCGGCTGGCCGAGAAGACCCTGTTCCGCGATCTGGGCATCCCGGTGCCGCAGTTCGCGCCGGTGTCCAGCCGCGAGGAGCTGGACGCGGCGCTGGCGACCGTCGGCGTGCCGTGCATCCTCAAGACCCGCCGGCTCGGCTATGACGGCAAGGGCCAGTTCCGCATCCGCGCGCTGGCCGACGCCGACCTGGCCTGGGATGCGCTGGGCGCGCAGGTGACCAAGGTCGGCCTGATCCTGGAAGCCTTCGTACCGTTCGAGCGGGAGATGAGCGTGGTCGCCGTGCGCGGCCGCGATGGCGAGTTCCGCACCTGGCCGCTGACCGAGAACTGGCACGTCGACGGCGTGCTGTCGGCCAGCCTGGCGCCGGCGCGGACCGACGCGGCGCTGGCGGAAACCGCCACCGGCTACGCGCGGCGCCTGGCCGAACGGCTGGACTACGTCGGCGTGTTCGCGCTGGAACTGTTCTGCCGCGACGGCCAGCTGCTGGCCAACGAGCTGGCGCCGCGGGTGCACAACTCCGGCCACTGGACCATCGAGGGCGCCGAGACCTCGCAATTCGAGAACCACCTGCGCGCCGTGCTGGGCATGCCGCTGGGCAGCACCGCCATGCGCGGCCACGCCTGCATGCTCAACTGGATTGGCGCCATGCCCGACGCCAGCGCCGTGCTGGGCGAACCCGGCGGCCACTGGCACGACTACGGCAAGGAGCCGCGCGCCGGCCGCAAGGTTGGCCACGCCACGCTGCGCAGCGACGATGCGGCGGGCCTGGCCGGGGCGCTGGCGCGCGTCGGCCAGGCGCTCGGCCGCGACGACCAGGTCGCCCCCGTCATCAAGGCCCTGCAGGCTCCGTAGAGCGGGGCTTGCCGCGCTGCGCTTTGCGCGACGCCGGGATCGCCGGCGTGGGAGTCGGGCAAGCCCGACTCTACGGGGGGCGCAGGCGGGGGCTGGCGGCCTGCCAGTCGACCACCTTCCAGAACGCCTCCAGGTAGGCGGCCTTGCCGTCCTGCCAGTCCAGCCAGTAGGCGTGTTCCCACAGGTCGCAGGCCAGCAGGGGCGTGTCGGTGCCGGTCAGCGGCGTGCCCGCGCCGCGGGTGGCGACGATGCCGAGGCTGCCGTCCGGCCGCTGCACCAGCCAGGTCCAGCCCGGGCCGGACAGGCCCAGTGCCATCCGATTGAACTCTTCGCGCAAACGCGCCGCATCGCCGTACTGTCGCGCCACCAGGTCGGCCAGCCGGCCGGCAGGATCGCCGCCGCCGCGCGGCGACAGGCAGCTCCAGAAGAAGCCGTGGTTCCAGGCCTCCGCCGCGAGCCCGGCCAGGCGGCCGCGGGCGCGGCGCACGAGGTCCTCCAGCTCCAGTCCTTCCAGGCCGCTGCCCGGCAGCCGTTGCTGCAGTTCCTCGATACAGGCCCGGTGGCCGGCGAGGTGGGCCTGGAGGGTGGCCGCCGACAGGTGTGGCTCGAGCGCGGCAGGGGCGAAGGGCAGGTCGGGCAGCTCGATCGGCATGGGGTTCCGGTGGGTCGGGCGTCGGCGCGGCGGCGCAGGGATTACAATTGCAACTTCAGTCTAGCCGACGCGGGCACGCGCCCCCGTCCACGGAGATTCGCAATGGCGGTGATGGAGCGCATCCAGGCCGAGGTCGAAGGCCATCCGATCGTGCTGTTCATGAAGGGCACGCCGGCCTATCCGATGTGCGGTTTCTCCGCGCGCGCCGTGCAGGCCCTGCAGGCCGCCGGCGCCGGGCAGCTGCACACGGTGAACGTGCTCGAGGAGCCCGAGGTCCGGGCCAACCTGCCCCGCTACTCCAACTGGCCGACCTTCCCGCAGCTGTTCCTGCACGGCGAGCTGATCGGCGGCTGCGACATCACCCTGGAGCTGCTGGAGTCCGGCGAGCTGCAGCGCATGGTCAGCGAAGCGCAGTCGCAGTGAGCCTGTTCGCCCTGCCTACCGCCGCCCCGCAGCCGCTGGCCGGCCGCGTCGTCCTGCTTACCGGCGCCCATGGCGGCCTCGGTGCCGCCGCGGCCGAGGCCTGCGCCGCCGCCGGCGCGACCCTGGTCCTGCTCGGCCGCAAGGTGCCCAAGCTCAACCGGGTCTACGACGCCGTCGCCCAGGCCGGTCCGGAGCCGGTGCTGTATCCGCTGGACCTGGAAGGCGCCACTCCCGACGACTACGCCGAACTGGCCGGGCGCATCCACGCCGGGCTGGGCCGGCTCGACGGGCTGTTGCACTGCGCCGCCGAGTTCCGCGGCCTGACTCCGCTGGAGCACATCGATCCGGCGGTCTTCGCCCGCGCCATCCACGTCAACCTGACCGCGCCGTGGTGGCTGCTGCAGGCCTGCCTGCCGCTGTTGCGACAGGCCGCGGATCCGTCCGTGGTGCTGGCGGTGGACGACCCGGCCCGGGTCGGCCAGGCCTACTGGGGCGGCTACGGCGTGGCCCAGCATGGCCTGCGCGCGCTGGTGGAGATGCTGGCCGCAGAGGTTGCGGGCACCCCGGTGCGCGTGGCCGGGCTGCAGCCGGGGCCGATGCGCACCGCCCTGCGCGGCCGCGCCTACGCCGACGACCTGGATCCGCGCGCCCGCGACGCCGCCGCCTACGCCGGCGCCTGCGTCACCCTGCTGTCGCCGGCCGGCGCCGCCCATCGCGGCACCATCTGGGCTCCGGACCCCGAGGACCTGCCGGCATGACCGTGCTTTCGGCCGCGCTGCTGCTGTTCCTGATCCTGGACCCGCTGGGCAACGTCCCGGTGTTCCTCAGCGTGCTCAAGCCGCTGCCGCCGCACCGCCAGCGGGTGGTGCTGGTGCGCGAGCTGCTGATCGCCCTGGTGGTGCTGATGCTGTTCCTGTGGTGCGGCAAGTACGCGCTGGAGCTGATGCATCTGCGCCAGGAATCGGTTTCCATCGCCGGCGGCATCGTCCTGTTCCTGATCGGCATCCGCATGATCTTCCCGCGCCCGGAGGGGCTGATGGGTGAGATCCCCGATGGCGAACCCTTCATCGTGCCGCTGGCCATCCCGCTGGTGGCCGGCCCCTCGGGCATGGCCGCGGTGATGCTGCTGGGTAGCAAGGAGCCGGACCGGCTGGGTGAGTGGAGCCTGGCCCTGCTGATGGCCTGGGTGGCGACCGCCGCCATCCTGCTGGCGTCGCCGCTGCTGTACCGGCTGCTGGGCCGCCGCGCGCTGTCGGCCGTGGAGCGACTGATGGGCATGCTGCTGGTGGCCATCTCCGTGCAGATGCTGCTGGATGGCCTGGCCACCTACCTGGGGACGGGAACCGGCGCCTGACTGGGGAGTCAGGGCTTCCGGACAAAAATCCTGTCGGCGTACGGACTTGCGCGTGTTGCGCCGCAATAGATTTTTGTAATGTGATGATCACATCACGTCTCTAGCATGTTAATCTGTTGTTAACCCCTGCAACCATTGCGCGGAAAACTTTTTCCACCTCGTCAGCCACGGGCTGCCGCCCCAAAGCCACCCACCATTGAGGCCACTCATGACCGATAACCGTCGACTCCGGATGTCCAAACTCACCCTGGGTCTGGTCGCTGCACTCGCTGCGGCTCCCGCGTTTGCCCAGAGCACCTCTTCGGGTGTGGGTGGCACCGTCCTCTCCTCCAGCGGCGAGCCGGTCGTCGGCGCCGAGGTGGTGATCACCCACGTCGAGTCCGGCACGGTCAGCCGCGCCACCACCGACGCCAGCGGCCGCTACAACGCCCGCGGCCTGCGCGTCGGCGGCCCGTACACCATCACCATCGCCAAGCCGGGCGAAGGCACCAAGACCGAGGAAGGCGTGTACCTGGGCCTGAACCAGGTCAACACCGTCAACGTCCAGCTGACCGGCGACATCACCACCCTGCAGGGCGTGACCGCGGTCGGCTACGCCGTCGGCTCCGACGTGTTCAGCGCAACCAAGATGGGCACCGGCACCAACGTCAACCGCCAGACCATCGAGGCCCTGCCGTCGGCCAACCGCAACATGCAGGACTTCATCCGCCTCGACCCGCGCATCACCCAGGTGAGCAAGGCCGACGGCGCGATCTCGGCCGGTGGCCAGAACAGCCGCTTCAACGCGATCCGCATCGACGGCATCGGCGCCGGCGACCCGTTCGGCCTGGAGTCGAACAACTTCCCGACCGAGCGCCAGCCGGTGTCGATGGACGCGATCCAGGAAATCAACATCGACCTGGCCAACTACGACACCACCATCTTCGGCGGCACCGGCGCGGTCATCAACGCCGTGACCCGCTCGGGCACCAACGACTTCTCCGGAACGGTGTACTACACCTACCGCGACAAGGACATGGTGCGCGAGGACCTTGAAGGCCGGATCTTCAACGGCTTCAACAAGGAAGAGACCGTCGGCGCCACCTTCGGCGGCCCGATCGTCAAGGACAAGCTGTTCTTCTTCGCCAACTACGAGAAGTACACCCGTACCGCCCCGGGCGTCAGCCTGAGCGACACCGCCTACGGCGCCGGCAACGTGACCGATGCCGACATCGCCGCGGTCATCGCCGCCGCCAACGCGCACGGCTTCGACGCCGGCTCGCTGGCCTCGCCTGGCGACAGCAAGACCGAGATCGAGGAGTACGCGCTCAAGCTCGACTGGAACATCAACGAAGACCACCGCGCCGCCATCCGCTACAACAAGATGGAACAGAGCGTGATGCGCTTCCCGGGCATGGGCAGCACCACGGTCTCGCTGAGCAGCTACTGGTACGCGCAGCCGAAGACCTACGAAACCGTGATGGCCGAGCTGTTCAGCGACTGGAGCGACAACTTCTCCACCGAGCTGAAGGCCTCCTACAAGGACTACTCGGCGATCCGTTCGCCGTCGTCGAACCTGCCGCAGATCCAGATCCGCGGCTTCGGCGCCAACAACTCGTCGATCTACCTGGGTACCGAGCAGAACACCCACGTCAACATCGTCGAGAGCAAGGAGCTGAGCCTGTTCGGCGCGGCCAACTGGTACGTCGGCGACCACACCGTCAAGTTCGGCGCCGACCACCAGGACAACGACCTGATGAACTACTACGGTCGTAACCTCAACGGCGTCTACACCTTCAACAACCTGGCCGCCTTCGTCGCCGGTACCCCGTCGCAGTACATCGTGCGCGCGCCGCGTCCGGACGGTGGCACCTACGCCGACGTCCCGGCCGCGTTCACCCTGAAGAACACCGGCCTGTTCCTGCAGGACACCTGGGCGGTCAACTACAACCTGACCCTGATGTTCGGCGTCCGCGTCGACCTGCCTGACTACAGCGCGCAGAAGCTGCACAACCCCTTCATCGAGCAGGTCTACGGCTACGACAACACCGTCGTGCCGGACGACAAGCTGGTGCAGCCGCGCTTCGGCTTCAACTACACCTTCGACAGCGAGCGTCCGACCCAGCTGCGCGGCGGCGTGGGCCTGTTCGGCGGCGCAGCCCCGAACGTGTGGCTGTCGGGTGCCTACTCCAACACCGGCCTGAACTACGTCGAGTACACCCTGAGCAACCCGGGCGCGATCTTCACCCCGGAGGTGAACCCGCCGTACATCCCGGGCAGCGCCAACAACCCGGCCTGCAACCCGATCCCGACGCTGGCCAGCTGCGCCCGCCACAACGTCGACATCATCGAGCCGGGCCTGAAGCTGCCGTCCGTGTGGAAGGCCAACCTGGCGTTCGACACCGAGCTGCCGTGGTACGGCATCGTCGCGTCGGCCGAAGCGCTGTTCACCAAGGTCAACGACGGCATCTACGTCGAGCGCCTGGACCTGTACAACGCCGCCGGCGAAGGCCCGACCGCCTATGGCCAGGACGGCCGTCCGCTGTACTGGAACGCCGCGGGCCTGAACCCGGCCAATGCGGGCCGCTACGGCATCGACCCGGGCACCAACGGCGCCGCCACCAAGGCCAAGCGTCCGAATGGCATCGGCGACGTGCTGCTGATCCGCAACACCAGCAAGGGTGACAGCACCCAGCTGACCTTCGGCCTGGACAAGCCGCTGCAGGAGACCTGGGGCTGGTCGCTGTTCTACACCTACACCCGTGCGACCGAGGTCAGCCCGATGACCAGCTCGCAGAACACCTCCAACTGGGGCAACACGCCGATCTTCTCGGTCAACGAGAACGTGGCCTACGACTCGCGCTACGCGATCAAGGACCGCATCAGCGGCCAGCTGCACTGGCAGAAGGCGTTCTTCGGCGACTACAAGACCCGCGTGTCGGCGTTCTACGAGGGTCGTAGCGGCCGTCCGTTCAGCTACATCTTCTACAACGACGCCAACGGCGACGCGACCAGCGCGAACGGTGCGGGTTACTTCAACGACCTGTTCTACGTGCCGGCCGGTCCTGGCGACGTGCTGTGGACCGGTGGCGCGGCGATGGAGCAGCAGTTCTTCGACTGGCTGGCCAAGCACCCCGACCTGGCGCGCTACAAGGGCCAGGTGGCTCCGGCCAACCGCTTCCGCACCAGCTGGACCAACAGCGTCGACGTGCGCATCAGCCAGGAGCTGCCGGGCCTGTTCCGCGGCCACAAGACCGAGCTGTCGCTGGACATCATGAATGTCGGCAACCTGCTCAACAAGAAGTGGGGCCACATCGAGGACTACGGCTTCAATGCGACCGCGCGCGTGGCCAACTACGCGGGCATCGATCCGGCCACCGGCAAGTACGTGTACAACTTCACCGGTTCGGCCCAGGAGCCGCAGATCCAGGAAAACAACAACGACAAGGGCAACACCGCGGTGTCGCGCTGGTCGGTGATGCTGGGCCTGAAGTACCGCTTCTGATCCCTTCGCGGGCAGCAACAGACGCAGACGGCCGGGGCAACCCGGCCGTCTGCTTTTCGGGGCGGGCTCGATGGGCCGGCCCGGCGGCCGGGCCATGGCGGACGGCGCTTGCGCGCGGCTGGCGCCGGTGGGGTAAAGTCGCCGACCGACCCTTTGCAAAGCCCCGTGAACCCATGACCCAGAACAGCACGCTGCCCGTGCAGGACGCACGCATCTATCCGCGCGGAGGTCTGGACATCCTGTCCCGCCGGGAAGTGGCGCGGCTGCGCGACGCCTCGTCCGGCGGCATGCACGAACTGCTGCGCCGCTGCGCGCTGGCGGTGCTGACCAGCGGCAGCGCCAACGACGACCCGCGCGCCGCGCGCGACCTCTACCCGAACTTCGACATCCAGGTCACCCAGCAGGACCGCGGGGTCCGCATCGACCTGAAGAACGCCCCGGCGATGGCCTTCGTCGACGGCGAGATCATCCGCGGCGTGGCCGAGCTGCTGTTCGCCACCGTGCGCGACCTGGCCTGGACCGCGATCGAGCTGGGCGGCGACGGTTCCGGCGTCGACCTGCGCACCTCCGAGGGCATCACCGAGGCGGTGTTCGGGCTGCTGCGCAACGCGCGCATCCTCGAGCCGACCGAACCGAACCTGGTGGTGTGCTGGGGCGGCCACTCGATCTCGCGCGACGAGTACATCTACACCAAGCAGGTCGGCTACGAGCTGGGCCTGCGGGGCCTGGACATCTGCACCGGCTGCGGCCCGGGCGCGATGAAGGGGCCGATGAAGGGCGCCACCATCGCCCATGCCAAGCAGCGCCGGCACCAGACCCGCTACATCGGCATCACCGAGCCGGGGATCATCGCCGCCGAGTCGCCCAACCCGATCGTCAACAACCTGGTGATCATGCCGGACATCGAGAAGCGGCTGGAGGCGTTCGTGCGCCTGGGCCACGGCATCGTGGTGTTCCCCGGCGGCGTCGGCACGGCCGAGGAGATCCTGTACCTGCTGGGCATCCTGCTGCGCGAGGAGAACGCCGACCTGCCGTTCCCGCTGATCCTCACCGGCCCGACCATCGCCGCGCCGTACTTCGAGCAGATCGACCGCTTCCTGCGCCTGACCCTGGGCGAGGCGGCGACCTCACGCTACGAGATCGTGATCGGCGATCCGGCGGCGGTGGCGAAGAAGATGGTGGCCGGGATCCGCAAGGTGCGCGAGGCGCGCATCGCCAACAAGGACTCGTTCTACTTCAACTGGGGCATCCGCATCCCGCTGCAGTTCCAGCAGCCGTTCGCGCCGACCCACGAGGCGATGGCGTCGCTCGACCTGCACCACGGCCGGCCGGCGTCGGAACTGGCGGCGGACCTGCGCCGCGCGTTCTCCGGCATCGTCGCCGGCAACGTCAAGGAGGAGGGCATGCGCCAGGTCGAGCAGCACGGCCCGTTCCAGATCCACGGCGCGCCGGACATGATGCAGGCGCTGGACGGCCTGCTGCGCGCGTTCGTCGAGCAGCGCCGGATGAAGATCGCCGGCGAGTACCGGCCCTGCTACCGGGTGGTGGCCTGAGGTCCGTCCGCGAGACCCACCGGCAGCACCAGGGTGGCGATGTGCCGGTCCGGTCCGTTCTGGACCGACACGCCGCCCCGTCCGCCGGTGAGTGCCTGGACCCGGGCGCGCACCGAGTTGAGCCCGACCTGGTGCCCCACATGCGGGCGCACCGGCACGAGGGGCAGCGCATTGCCCACCGAGACCTGGACGAAGCCGGCCTCCTCGGTGACGTCGATGCGGATGTCGCCCCCTTCGGCGCCTGTTTCCACGCCGTGGCGGATCGCGTTCTCCACCAGCGGCTGCACCGAGAGTGCGGGGACGCGGACCGGTGGCAGTACATCGGGCAGGTGCCAGTCCACGCGCAGGCGCGGGCCGAAGCGCAGGCCCTCGATCTCCAGGTAGCGGCGCACCAGCGCCAGCTCGTCGCCGAGGCTGATCTCCTTCGGCCCGGCCAGCGCCGCACGGAACAGGTCTGCCAGGTCCAGCAGCAGCCGCTCGGCTTCCTCCGGCCGCTGGTGGACCAGCGCGGCGCCGGTGTTGAGCGTGTTGAACAGGAAGTGCGGGCGGATGCGCGCCTGCAGCGCCTCCAGTTCCGCCTGTTTGGCGCGCACGGCCAGCTGGCGGGTGCGCCAGTGGTTCTGGAAGGTCGCCAGTCCCAGCAGGCCGACGGTGATGGCGATGCCCGTGCAGAGCAGGAAGGTCTCCCGCCAGGCGTCGCGGGTCATGCCCCAGTCGTTGCCCAGCAGCGCCTTCGTGACCCCCAGTGCCGCCCAGGCCAATGCCACGAGCAGCGCGATGGCCAGGTAGGCGATCAGCAGCGGCCTCACGCGCGCCAGCCTGTGACGGAAGAGGTACAGGCACCCCAGCGAGAGCAGCAGGACCCACTGGATGAGCAGGGACGCCAGGCCGAAGTAGCTCCACCGGTCGACCGCCAGTCCGGGCGAGAGGGCCAACAGCAGCGCCAGTCCCTCGCCGGCCAGGATCGCCCACAGGATCACGGAGGGCTGCCACAGGACATCGAGTGGCGTCAGGGGGCGCGGGTCCTGGAGCGGGAAGGAGGGCAGGGGGTCGCTCATGTGTCGATGATGCCTGTTTGGCGCGGTGCTGGCAGTCCCCGGCCGTTGATGGACCGGGTCCGGCCGTTCATCGGCTGCATGCTGGCATGCCCCAGCCCGACCGATTAGGGTGCGCGCTGGGGAACTGGGGACCGAAATCACATGCCCACACCGAGTACGCCGTCAGGTCACGTTCTGCGCCGATCCAGCCGCCGCGTGCAGGGCTTCACCCTGATGGAGCTGATCATCACCATTGCGGTGCTTGCGATCCTGCTGACGCTGGCGGTGCCCAGTTTCACGTCGGTCATCAACAGCAACCGCCTCACGGCCCAGGCCAACGAGCTGGTGGCCGACCTGCAGTTCGCCCGCTCCGAGGCAGTCCGGCGCAACCAGCGGGTCACCGTCTGCCCCAGCGTCGACAGCGCCGCCTGCTCGGGTGCGGCGGACTGGTCCAACCGCATCATCACCGCTCCCATCGCCGGCGGCGGCGTGGAGGTCATCCGCGTCAGCACGGCCAAGGCGCCGCTCCAGCTGGGCGGCGATGCCACCAGCATCGTGTTCCGGCCGGACGGAATGGCGCGCGACGCGGGCGGATTGCTGCAGGACGCCACGATCACCGTCTGCCTGCCCACCACGAAGCCGGCGGAGAACCTCCGCGAAGTGGCCCTGGCTGCGGGCGGCCGGGTATCCACATCCAAGCGCGAGTACGACACGCCAGGTGCCTGCCCATGAAGACCCATCCGATGGAAACGCGCCCGCGCGGGCGCCGCGTCGCCCCGCCCGGCCCGCAGGCGGGTGCCGGACTGCTCGAGGTCATGATCTCCATCCTGATCATGGGAATCGGCCTGCTCGGCATCGCCGCCATGCAGGCCACCGCCCTGCGCAACAGCCAGAGCTCGCTGGAGCGCAGCCAGGCGGTCATCCAGACCTACACCATCCTCGAATCCATGCGCGCCAATCGCGCGGCTGCACTCGCCGGCGAATACAACCTGGTCCAGACCTGCGATCCGCCCGCGGCCAACGCGACCCTGGCGCAGAGCGATATCCGTGCCTGGATCAGCTCGCTGGAGCAGACGCTGGGCAACACCGCCACCACGTGCGGAACCATCGCCTGCAACGGGGCGGACTGCACCGTGACCGTCCAGTGGGACGACAGCCGTGGCACGGACAACGCGGGCGCGGGTTCCACCACGTACCGCGTCGCGACCAGGACACAACTATGAGGAACGCCATGGGCTCCCCGTTGCGTGCGCGCCGTGCCGCGCATGGTTTCAGCCTGATCGAGATGATGATTGCGCTCGTGCTCGGCCTGCTGGTCGTCGGCGCCGCCATCGGCATCTTCGTTTCCAACCGCGCCGCCTACCGTGCCACCGAGGACCTCGGGCGGGTGCAGGAAGGCGTGCGCATGGCCTTCGAGATGATGGGGCGCAACGTGCGTGAGGCGGGCGGCAACCCCTGCAACAGCACCGACAGCATGCCGCTGATCAACGTCCTGAACTTGCCGGCGAACAACTGGTGGACGCGTTGGGGCGTCACGCCAGGCAATGTCGCGCTTGGCGGGGGACTGGTGGGGTACGACGGCGGCGTGGCCGTGGATGGCCTGAACACCGGTTCCGGACCCGGCCAACGGGTCGCGGGTACGCCGGCCATCTCCGTGCTCACGGCGGGACAGCGCGTGGCGACCGTGGTGTCGCACGTGCCGTCCACCCAGACGTTCACCGTCCAGAACGCGAACCATGGGTTCCAGGCCGGGGATCTGCTCGTTGTATGCGGCCAAAACTCGGACGTCGTTTCGTTCGCGAGCGTGGTCGACAGCGGGGTGGGCACGGTCCGCCTCGGCGGCCTGTTCCAGATGAGCAACGCCGGCGGCGGCACCACGATCCGCCACCAGGCCGCGGGTGGTACGCCGGGCAACGCGTCGGCCAACCTCGGCCCGGCGGGCAGCGAGTTCACCTACGGCGCCAACGCCACGATCTCCCGGGTACAGTCCTCGGTGTGGTACCTGGGCAATGGCACGGGTGGGTCCTCGCTCTACCAGCGGGTGGTCGGACCCAATGGCGCTATCACGAACCAGGAGATCATCCAGGGCGTGCAGGCGATGAACCTTACCTACCTGCTTCCGGGCGCCACATCGTATGTCGCGGCGAACCTCGTGCCCGCTGGACGATGGGGTGAGGTCGTCGCCGTACGGATGGAGCTCACGCTGGCCGGCCAGGAAAACATCGATGGCAATACCGTGACCCGCCAGTTGGTCCAGGTGGCCAATCTTCGCAACAGGAGCCTGTAATGGATGCCATGCACGCAAGCCGTGTCCGGCAACGGGGTGCCTCGCTCGTCGTGGTGCTCATCCTGCTGTTGGTCATGACGCTGCTGGGGCTGGCCGTGCTGCGTGGCACGCTGCTGGAGGAGCGAATGAGCGCCAACCTGCTGGACCGCAGCCAGAACTTCCAGGCCGCCGAGGCGGCACTGCGTGAAGCCGAGGCCATGATCGTGGCCGGTGCCTGGGGCGCGGACCCGCCTGCCGCCGGCGCCGCGTGCGTGAACGGCATGTGTGGCTCCCCTGCCACCACGGTGCCGGACCGGGCCACCGATCCCTCCTTCGCCGGGTGGCGTGCGGCAACCAGCAATGTCAACAACGGCATTGGCGGCGCGCAGGCGGTCCAGGCGCAGTTCTTCGTCGAGCACGCGGGCTGGGTGGAAACCTGGTTCGAGTGCAACGAGGCCGGCAGCAAGTATCGCGGCACGGAGCTGTGCATCCGACCCGTCTACAAGGTGACGGCGCGCAGCGAGGCCAATGGCCGCGCCAGCGTGCTGCTGCAGTCGAGTTTCGTTGCGCCATGAACGGCCCACGGGAGCTTAAGATGAACAAGAAAGCACGCCATGGCGCGTTCCTGGCCCTGCTGAAGAATGGCGCGTTCGCCTTCGCGGCAACGCTGCTGGCACTGCCCGCGGACGCTGGCATCAACCTGCCGCGCGAGCCGCTGCAGTCCAGCGGGCGCGTGGCGCCCAACATCCTGTACGTCCTCGACGACTCGGGCTCGATGGCGTTCGATGCCATGCCGGCCAACAGCATCAGCGGCTGGCAGGGGCGTACCTACATCCACAACACCGTCTATTACAATCCGGCGCGTACCTACCAGCCGTGGACGCAGGCCGATGGTACGTTGATGACGGGTGGTACGACCTACGACGCCGTGTATGGTGACTTCAACCTTGCCAGCGGTCCCACCATCAATCTTGCCAGCTCGAACAGCTGCCGCTACTACAACAAGAACAACAGCTCCAACAACAGTGAGGAAAGCACGCAGGTCTGCGGCGGCGTGCAGACGTTCTACGTTCCGATCGATCCGACCAACACATCATCGACTTATCTGTCCCAGCAGGCGAACTACTACCGCTACCAGATCTTCGAAGATGGCGTGATCGTCCGCAGCATCTACGGAGCGCGGAGCGGCACCTCGCCCAACTACAACCGCGGGCTGGCCGACAGGAATTGCAGCACCAGCACCGGCACGCAGTATCGCGAATGCACGCGCATCACGCCCACCGGCCGCAGCGAGGCCGACGAGCGCACCAACTACGCGATCTGGTTCTCCTACCACCGCACGCGCATGAAGGCGGCCAAGGCCGGCTCCGGCATCGCGTTCAATGGGCTGGCAGGCAATGTCCGCGTGGGTTTCCGCACCATCTGGCAGCGCCAGCCGGGCGGCACGCGGCCGGTCAATGAACCGACCCAGGCCGTTCCGATCCCGGTGCAGCACAACGATGGCCTGTTCGCCAATCCGAACGGACTGAACGGTACGTTGAACAACCGCACGCAGTGGTTCAACCGGCTTTATGGTGCCATTGGTTACAACGGCACGCCGCTGAAGGGTGCGCTGCAGCAGGCTGGCCTGTACTTCAGCAGCAACTCGGACACCGGCCCGTACGGCCCCCAGTCGGGTAGCGCGCAGTATTCGTGCCGGCAGAACTTCACCATCCTGACCACCGACGGTTACTGGAACGACAATACCAACTACACCGCCGTCAACGAGCAGGACAACAACGCTGGACCCACCATCACCGGGCCCGGCAACCAGAGCTACACCTATGCCGCAGTCGCGCCCTACGCCAGCAGCGACTCCAATACGCTGGCCGACGTAGCCATGCGCTACTGGAAGAACGATCTGCGCACGGACCTGCCCAACCAGGTGCCGACCACCTCCAGCAACCCGGCGTTCTGGCAGCACATGGTGACCTTCGGCATCTCCATCGGCCTGAAGGGTGAAGTGGATCCCAATGGTCCGCGACCGGGTACTCCCGGCGGCCCGGCCCGCTGGCCCAACCCGAACGACGCGGAAGACCTGCATCGCATCGACGACCTGTACCACGCCGCCGTCAATGGCCGCGGAACCTTCCTTGCCGCGTCCAACCCGGACGAGTTCGCGGAGGGCCTGCGTGCCTCGCTGGCCTCGATCGTCGAGCGCACGGGTTCGTTCTCCAACCTGTCGGCCAACTCCACCCAGCTGACGGCGGGCTCCCGCTCCTACCAGGGCAGCTTCATCTCCGGCGTGTGGACGGGCAACCTGATCGCCTATCCGGTGGTTTCCGGCAGCGTCAACCAGGATGCGCCGATCTGGAACGCTGCGGCGGGCATTCCCGCCACCGGGCGGCGGATCTTCACCTACGACGGAACGGGCGGCGCGGTGTTCCCCACGGCAGCCCAGGTCAACGCGCTCGAACGGACGACGACGCCCGCCGTCACGGGCGCCAACAACGCGGCCTACATCGCCGGCAATCGCAGCCTGGAGCTGGCCAACGGCGGCACGCTGCGCAACCGCAACCACCTGCTCGGCGATATCGTCAACTCGTCGCCCGTATACGCGGCGCGCGAGCAAACGATCTACGTGGGCGCCAACGACGGCATGCTGCATGCGTTCAATGCCAACGATGGCGTGGAGCGATTCGCGTACGTGCCAGGCGGCATCAGCCTGTCTGATCTGTCCACGCTGAGCCTGCCGGACTACGAGCACCGGTACTTCGTCGACGGTTCCATCGTGGTCTCGGATCGCGCGCAGACGCCGGGCGCCACGCTCCTCGTAGGCGCGCTGGGCCGTGGTGGCAAGGGCATCTATTCGCTGGATGTCACCTCGCCGGACAGCTTCAGTACCAACGACGTGAAGTGGGAGCGCTACGAGACGCCCAACGGCAACATGGGCCTGGTGCTCGGCCAGCCCATCATCGCCAAGCTCAACAATGGCGTGACCGGCGTGATCGTGCCCAACGGCGTGAACAGCTCGGGCGACCGGGCGGCGCTGCTGGTGTACCGCCTGAGCGATGGCCAGCTGCTGGCCGAGATCGATACCGGCGTGGGCAGTGCGGCGGCGCCGAATGGCCTTTACGCCGCGACGATCCGCGACCTGGATGGCAACGGCACCGCGGACTATGTGTACGCGGGCGACCTGCAGGGCAACCTGTGGAAGTTCGACCTGCGCTCGAACAGCAGCACGACCTGGTCCGCGGGGTCCAGCCGCATGATCCTGTACACCGCGGTCAACGACGCGGGGCAGCGGCAGCCGATCACGTCCGCTCCCGCAGTGGTACGTGACCCGAGCACGTTCGAGCTCTGGGTCTTCTTTGGCACGGGGCGCTTCCTCAACGAGGACGATGTCATCAGCACCCAGGTCCAGAGCATGTACGGCGTGAAGGATGGTGCCTCCACCATCGCCGGCCGTGGCGCGCTGCAGCGCAGGGTGATCAGCCTCGTGGACGCCACCACGGGAGCGCGTGCCTTCGAGGCTGCCTCCGCGCTGACAGCCGGCCGGCTGGGCTGGTACATCGACCTGGTCGATCCGCCGTACCCCCCGGGTACCGCGCGGGGCGAGCGCATCGTCAGCGACCCGCAGGTCGTGGCTGGCATCCTGATCGTGTCCAGCGTGATCCCCAGCCGCGATCCCTGCCTGCCTGGCGGCAGTGGTTACCTCAACGCGCTGGACGCATTCACCGGAGCCAGCCTGGGCACGTCGCTGTTCGACCACGATGGCGACGGTGTGTTTGACGATGAAGTGATAACGGGAGGCGGCCGGACCCTGCCGGTGGGTTCGGTGCCCCTGGGTGGCATGGGTACGCAAGGTGCCATCTTCACTGGTGGCGGCAGCGGCCCCGGTGGCGGTGGCGGCCAGATCTGCGTGAACATTTCCGACGCCTCGGTGGAGTGCGAGCGCATCCGCGAAATGCGACGCGTCGGCCGCGTGTCGTGGCGTGAAATCATTCGAGACTAAGGAGCAGGTGAATGCAGGTCAGCTATCCAGTGCGCAGGTACTCCTCGCCACGCCATGCGTATCCGGCACGGGGCTTTACCCTGATCGAGCTGCTCATCGCCATGGCCATCATGGCCATCCTCGCGACGGTGGCATACGCCAGCTATGACTCGTTCATCGTGAAGTCGCGCCGCGCTGCGGCGGCGGCCTGCCTGCAGGAACGCGCGCAATTCATGGAGCGTTTCTATACGACGAACCTGTCCTACTACAACACCGCCACCAACAGTGCGCCCGCCCTTGCC
Source organism: Pseudoxanthomonas sp. J35 (assembly GCF_000513995.1). Classification (GTDB taxonomy): domain Bacteria; phylum Pseudomonadota; class Gammaproteobacteria; order Xanthomonadales; family Xanthomonadaceae; genus Pseudoxanthomonas. Next base: position 7,646 of record NZ_AZVB01000025.1, on the reverse strand, counting down.
CAGTGTGATGCCGAGGTCGCGCAGCACTACCAGATCAGTTACCAGGTCACGCCTACCGCAGCCGCGCCGCGCGCGTACACCTTGCGGGCCGTGCCCCAGGGGGCGCAGGCAACCAAGGACACGAAGTGCGGAACCCTGAGCATCACGCAGGCCGGCGTGCGTGGCAGGACGGGCTCGGCCCCGGTGACGGATTGCTGGTAAGCGTCCGGCGTCAAGGGCAGGCAAAGAAAAAGGGCCGCGTTCACACGCGGCCCTTCTTGCTTCATCTGGCGCCCGAAGTTGGACTCGAACCAACGACCCCCTGATTAACAGTCAAGTGCTCTAACCGGCTGAGCTATTCGGGCGGGGGTGCGCATTATAGGGCGATTGTTCCGGAGACGGCAACGGGTCGGCCTCAATCCGGGGCCGGGCATGGCGCTGGAGGGCCCGACGGCCGCGACACGCGGACGCGGCCGGTGTTGTTGACGACGAGTTCGGCGTGCACGCCGCGGTCGTTGCACACGCGGATCGTCAGGTTGGTGCCGCTGCTGAGGCCGTCGGGCTGGTAGCGGACCCGGAGGCGGCCGGCGCTGGAGTAGGCGCGCACGGACGCGTCCAGGGGCATCCGCACCTCGTGGAGGACGTCCGCGGGGGAGGCTGGCTGGGACGCCCGCTGGGGATCCCGGTAGACCAGCCACCCGCTGCTCCAGTCCGGCTTGGCGTGGCACTGGCCGCCGCCCAGCGACGGGCACACGGTCACCGGGGTCCGCCGGACGATGGCGGTGTTCCGGGCGACGGCCAGCATCGTCGAAAGCTGGTGCACGGCAGCCTCGGCCCTGTGCCGCCGCACCGTCTCCTGTAATCCGGGCAAGGCCAGGCCCAGGAGGATCGCCGTGACGGCCAGGGCGGCCATCAGTTCGACCAGGCTGAAGCCCGGGCCCGACCCCGGCGCATCCTTGCGCATGGGCGAAATCCTTTTCGCTCGGGGGTTCCAGCATGGGGGCGGCTGCCGGCCGGCGGAATCGGCATCCCGGCCTGCGTGGTGTAGGAATTCGCCGCATCCGGCCGGGCGTCCCTGCATAAGGCCGCCGGGAACGCGCTGGGGCGGCATGGTGGGCAGATCGGCTGATGCCGCCGCGCTGCGCCCCTTGTCGGCCTCTGTCGCCGGCTGCCGTCGGTAGTCGCCAGGTGCCAGCGCCAGCGCCAGTGCCAGTGCGCCAGGTCGGCGCCACGCTGCTGGCCCCGGCTGGCAACCGCCTGGCCGCGCGCATCGCTGCCCCTTGTGGTCGCCAGCCGCGGGCCGCCGGCACCTCCGGTCACGGCCGGCACAGCCCCGCTGTCTATACTGGACAGTCCCCACCCACGGTGTCGCCCATGAGCGAGCGGTTCGAGCTGGTGTCCCCGTACGCCCCGGCGGGCGACCAGCCGCAGGCGATCGAGAAGCTGGTCGCGGGCTTCGAGGCCGGCCTGGCCAAGCAGGTCCTGCTGGGCGTGACCGGCTCGGGCAAGACCTACACCATCGCCAACGTGGTCCAGCAGGTGCAGAAGCCGACGCTGGTGATGGCGCACAACAAGACCCTGGCCGCGCAGCTGTACGGCGAGTTCAAGGCGTTCTTCCCCAACAACGCGGTCGAGTACTTCGTCAGCTACTACGACTACTACCAGCCCGAGGCCTACGTCCCCTCGACCGACACCTTCATCGAGAAGGACAGCTCGATCAACGACCACATCGAGCAGATGCGCCTGGCCGCGACCAAGGCGCTGCTGTCGCGGCGCGACGTGCTGGTGGTCGGCACGGTCTCGGCGATCTACGGCCTGGGCGCGCCGGAGGACTACCTGTCGCTGCGCCTGATCCTGTCGCGCGGCGAGCGCATCGACCAGCGCGACCTGCTGCGCCACCTGACCCAGCTGCAGTACACCCGCAACGAGTACGAGCTGCAGCGCGGCACCTTCCGCGTGCGCGGCGAGGTGGTGGACGTGCATCCGGCCGAAAGCGACAACGAGGCGGTGCGCATCGAGCTGTTCGACGGCGAGGTCGAGAACATCTCCGTGTTCGACCCGCTCACCGGCGAAGTCCTGCGCCGGATCCCGCGCTACACGATCTACCCGAAGACCCACTACGCGACCACCCGCGAGCGCGTGCTCACCGCGATCGAGACGATCAAGATCGAGCTGAAGGAGCGGCTGGAGCAGCTGTACGCGCAGAACAAGCTGGTCGAGGCGCAGCGCCTGGCCCAGCGCACCCAGTTCGACCTGGAGATGATGGCCGAGGTGGGCTACTGCTCGGGCATCGAGAACTACTCCCGCCACCTCACCGGCAAGGCCCCGGGCGAGCCGCCGCCGACCCTGTTCGACTACCTGCCGGCCGACGCGCTGCTGGTGGTGGACGAGTCGCACGTGACCATCCCGCAGATCGGCGCCATGTACAAGGGCGACCGCTCGCGCAAGGAGACGCTGGTGGAGTTCGGCTTCCGGCTGCCATCGGCGCTGGACAACCGGCCGCTGAAGTTCGAGGAGTGGGAGGCGCGCGCGCCGCGATCGATCTTCGTCTCGGCCACGCCGGGGCCGTACGAGCTGCGCGAGGCGACCGACCAGGTGGTGGAGCTGGTGGTGCGCCCCACCGGTCTGCTCGACCCGAAGGTCGAGATCCGCCCGGTCGCGACCCAGGTCGACGACCTGATGTCGGAGATCAACAAGCGGGTGGCGATGGGCGACCGCGTGCTGGTCACCACGCTGACCAAGCGCATGGCCGAGAACCTCACCGACTACCTGGCCGAGCACGGGATCAAGGTCCGCTACCTGCATTCGGACGTGGAGACGGTGGAGCGCGTGGAGATCATCCGCGACCTGCGCCTGGGCAAGTTCGACGTGCTGGTGGGCATCAACCTGCTGCGCGAGGGCCTGGACATGCCCGAGGTCTCGCTGGTGGCGATCCTCGACGCGGACAAGGAGGGCTTCCTGCGTTCGGCCGGTTCGCTGATCCAGACCATCGGTCGCGCTGCCCGCAACCTGCGCGGCACCGCGATCCTCTATGCGGACAGCATCACCCGCTCGATGAAGATCGCGATCGACGAGACCAACCGCCGTCGCGAGAAGCAGGAGCAGTACAACGCCGAGCACGGCATCACCCCGCGCCAGGTGGTGCGGCCGATCGTCGACGTCATGGAAGGCGCCCGCGCCGAGCCGGGCGAGGGCGGCCGCGGCAAGTCCCAGCGCGGCAAGGCGCGGCAGGTGGCCGAGTCGCCCGCCGACTACGCGGTCATGGACCCGGCGCAGGCGGCGCGGAAAATCCAGGAACTGGAGCAGCGCATGTACCAGCACGCCCGCGACCTGGAGTTCGAGGAAGCGGCCCGGGTGCGCGACCAGATCCGCAAGCTGAAGGAAGCCAGCCTGGCCGGTTGAGGCACCGGTCCCGACCTGCGGGCGGACCTGGGCCAGCTGGACGGCCCCCCGAAGGGGCGGCGGGAGGTCCGGTCCGCGGCCATCAGCGCGACGACGACCAGACGGGCGGTTTCGGCCGGGCTGCGCGCCGGCCGCGAGGTGCAGGCTGCGGGGCGTCGCGGACCGGAAATCGGCCGTTATGCGGCAGCCGTGGCGGGACATCCGCGCGGATGGTTGTAGTCCGGCCCGCCCTCACGGTAGAATGCGCGCCCCTGCAGCGGGCAATCCGCGCAGCGCGAGTTCCAACGGGCGGTTAGCTCAGCGGTAGAGCACTACCTTGACATGGTAGGGGTCACAGGTTCGAACCCTGTACCGCCCACCACTCCCACGGAGTGGATCCCGATTCCCCGATCGATACCTGAAGCCACGGCACTCGCCGGTCGGCTCCGGGGGCTGTCGTGTCGCACGTGGGCCGGCTTTTTTCTTCGACCTGGGTCCCGCCCGCAAGCCTGCGCCCTGCGTGCCTGCAGTCTGGGCGCCCGCCGTGACAGATCGTCAGCAGCCACGCATCGCGCAGGCCGGCGAAAGTCTTGTGCAGGTTGTAGAACGGCACCCAGGCCCCTTCCAGCGAGAACGACTCGGCCTGGAAGTCGCCGGAGGCGATGCGCTCCCATAGCACGCGTCCGCCGGGCACGCCGCCGACGTAGCCGTCGCCGTTGGTGCGCTGGCACTGGGCCATCGCCGCGACCATGTAGTCCAGGCGTTGGCGCATCTCCGCGTGCCCCTGCGCGGCCTGCTGCGCCAGCGCCGACAGGTAGTGGCCGGCGGTGTGCCCGTCCAGGCCCATCGATTCCCAGTTCGGGTATTTCGGCGCGGGCGAGGGCAGACCGGCCTCGATCCGGCACGGCGCCAGCAGGCGGTCGACGTCCAACGCCGCCAGGTAACGCAGGTTGAGGTCACTGGAGCGGGCGAACAGGCCTTCGCCCAGGCGCACGTCGGCCAGCGGGAAGAACCGCAGCGGGCGCATCGCGGGTGCCGTCGCGGCCGGCCCCGCCGCCGGCAGCAGCGGCAGGAGCGCGGTGGCGCCCAGCGTCGCGACGAAGTGGCGCCGGGTCAGGCCGGCGCCGGGTCCGGAAGCGGCCATCGGCGCTGCCGTCTGGACAAGAAGGCCCCGCTGCACGGGAGGTCTGCCGAAGCAGGGATGTCCGCGGGGCAAGCAACCGTGGGCGTGGCGGGGCGGGAACGCATGGCCGTCAGTGCGAATCGCGCGCGACCGTGTCGCCGCTGCCGCCCACCAGGAAGTCGAGGTCGGCGCCCAGGTGCGCCTGCTGCACGTGGTCGACGTAGAGCCTGGCCCAGCCGCGCGTGGGCGCCGGGGGCGGCGACCATTCGGCGCGACGGCGCGCCAGTTCGGCCTTGTCCACGTCCAGGTGCAGGCGGCGCGCGGCCACGTCCAGTTCGATGAAGTCGCCCTCGCGCACCAGCGCCAGCGGGCCCCCGGCCGCCGCCTCGGGCGAGACATGCAGCACCACGGTGCCGTAGGCGGTGCCGCTCATGCGCGCATCGGAAATGCGGACCAGGTCGGTGATGCCCCGGCGCAGCAGTTTCGGCGGCAGCGGCATGTTGCCGACCTCGGCCATGCCCGGATAGCCGCGCGGGCCGCAGTTCTTCAGCACCATCACGCAGGTCTCGTCGATGTCCAGGGCCTCGTCGTCGATGCGCGCCTTGAAGTCCTCGATGTCCTCGAACACCACGGCGCGGCCGCGATGCTTCAGCAGGTGCGGCGACGCGGCCGAGGGCTTGACCACCGCGCCGTCGGGGGCGAGGTTGCCGCGCAGCACGGCGATGCCGGCCTCGGCGCGCAGCGGCTGGTCCAGCGGACGGATCACCTCGCGGTTCCAGCACGGCGCGTCGGCGATGTTCTCGCCCAGGGTGCGGCCGGTGACCGTCAGCGCATCCAGGTCCAGGTGCTGCGAGATCTCGCGCAGCACCGCCGGCAGGCCGCCGGCGTAGTAGAAGTCCTCCATCAGGTACTCGCCCGCCGGCTTGAGGTTGACCAGGCAGGGCAGGCGTGAGCCGAGCGTGTCCCAGTCGTCCAGGCTGAGCGGCACGCCCAGCCGGCCGGCGATGGCCAGCAGGTGGATCACCGCGTTGGTCGAGCCGCCGATCGCGGCGTTGGCACGGATCGCATTGGCGAAGGCCTGGCGGGTGAGCACCTTCGACATGCGCAGGTCCTCGCGCACCATCTCCACGATGCGTCGGCCGCTCAGGTGCGCCAGGCGGAAGCGGCGCGCGTCCACCGCCGGGATCGCCGCGTTCTCCGGCAGCGACATGCCCAGCGCCTCGACCATGCTGGCCATCGTCGAGGCGGTGCCCATGGTCATGCAGCTGCCCTTGGAGCGCTGCATGCAGGATTCGGCCTCGGTGAACTCGGCCTGGGTGAGTGTGCCGGCGCGGACCATCTCCGACATCTCGATCACGCCGGTGCCCGAGCCCACCGGCTTGCCGCGCCAGTTGCCCGACAGCGACGGCCCGGCGGATACGCCGATGGTCGGCAGGTCGACGCTGGCCGCGCCCATCAGCAGCGAGGGCGTGGTCTTGTCGCAGCCCATCAGCAGGACCACGCCGTCGATGGGATTGGCGCGGATCGATTCCTCCACGTCCATCGAGGCGAGGTTGCGGAACAGCATGGCGGTGGGCCGCACCTGGGTCTCGCCCAGCGACATCACCGGGAACTCCAGCGGGAAGCCGCCGGCCTCGTAGACGCCGCGCTTCACGTGCTCGGCCATTTCGCGCAGCGAGCTGTTGCAGGGGGTCAGTTCCGACCAGGTGTTGCAGATGCCGATCACGGGGCGGCCGTCGAACAGGTCGTGGGGCAGGCCCAGGCCCTTCAGCCAGCTCCGGTAGTAGAACCCCTGCTTGCCCTCGCGGCCGAACCACTGGCGGCTGCGGAAGGGCGGCTTGCTGGATTCGCTCATGCGCTCGGGATCCCTGCCCGGTGGAGTGGCCGGGGCGTCGCCGTGCCGATGGCACGGTTCCGTCCCGTTGCCGGGGGATGCTACCGGGGTGGGGAATGCACGAAAAATAACAAATGCACGCAGATCGATATGCGTATTGCAATCTACCCGCGAGGCCTTCTCCGCTGGGAACGGGGCCGGCGGGCAGCTCGCCGCGCCCGGACCGCGGTCTCCATCCGCGGCAGGGCCGCCCTGGGCCTCGCAGTACCGAAGCAGACGGTGCCAGCCTTCCCCGATACCGGGGGCTGCTTGCCGCAATAAGACATATCGGGGGCTCCTTGCCGCATTCCTCTGATTGCTGCCTGATCATGGGCAGGGGCAGGCCGGCGCAAGTGCATGACCTGGACGGGAATTCGTCAATTGACGGCCGGTTGGGGGCACCACACACTCGGTGCCACGCCCCCAGTGGGGGTCTACTGGTAGTTTGGCCTGTGAACAAGGTTCCGCCGCACGTGCAGACTGATTTGCTTGGTAAACCCGTCCGACGCTGCCGCCCGAAGTACGAGGCTGCGCTAGAGCGGCACGAGCTTCGCCAAGTTCCGGATCGTGCTGAGCGCATCAGATGGCTTAGCCAGGTTATCCCTCGCAGCAGCGGCTACTTGATGCCGCTGGAATGCATGCGCGTGTTCCAAGAGGCAAAAGACTGCTTCGTTTATGGCCAATACGTCGCTACAGTTGTCCTTGCCTCGGCCTTTGCGGAGCACTGGCTCGGCGGGCTCTTGCAGGCTTCCGGCCATGAAAAGGTCGCCACTCAAGGGCTGGCCGCCATCGTTGGGCACTACCGCAAGGCGGGCACACTACCGCCGATCCTGTGCGAGCAGCTCGACACACTCCGCCGTATCCGAAACCCGTTCGTGCACCTCAAAGACTTCGATCATCCGCACAACCTCGGGCAGCGCATGCTCAAGCGCAGAACGCATCCGGATTCCATCCTTGAGGCAGACGCCAAGTTGGCGTTGGCCACTATGTACAGTGTGGCCGTGCATGCTCGGGCACAGGCCTAACAATTCCGTGGGGAGCTTCCCGTCAACCCGGGGTGCATGACGTCCTTGCCTTGAGCTTCAGGCATTGCTGCTTCCTCGTTGTGGTGTTGTTGCTCTGCTGCTCTGCTGCTCTGCTGCTCTGCTGCTCTGCTGCGGTGCTGCTGTTCGCTCAGTGGTCGGTGGCAACGAAAGCCAGACTGCATTTCCGTGGACGGTCTTGTTGGATCGATGTCGCCGATCCGGACCAGGGCAAAAACCGCACCCGAAGGCCTCTCTCATTCATCGG
>NZ_AZVB01000024.1 GCF_000513995.1 Pseudoxanthomonas sp. J35 | reverse complement strand
GGGGCGGATGTGTTCCCCGCGCTCGCGGGGATGAACCGGGTTCGTCGCCCCCAATGTCGAAGCTGCGGCCGTGTTCCCCGCGCTCGCGGGGATGAGCCGTGAACCTGCGGCCCCGCAACCTCGATGACCTTGTGTTCCCCGCGCTCGCGGGGATGAACCGCGCACCCAGCGTCTCATTCGACTCCAGCGCGAGTGTGTTCCCCGCGCTCGCGGGGATGAACCGTGGTTCGGGCACCTGCACGATGCCACGCGGCAGTGTTCCCCGCGCTAGCGGGGATGAAACCGGAAATGCTCAAACCGGAGGGAGTCCCCCCTGGCCGGCCCTCGCCCCCTTCGCGGCGGCCGGCTTGACCGATGTTGCCGCCACTGCTCGCGGATCCGGCTCCTGCCAGGGTGTGGCCATCGCAGGACGCCCGTACAATTGGCGGATGAATACTCCCCTGCCCGCCGTGCGGCTGAAGAACGCGTGGCGTTCCGGCCATCCCTGGATCTTCCAGAAACTGGTCGAGAAGCCCCCGCAGAAGCCGCGTCCGGGCGAGCTGGTCGATGCCTTCGATGTGGACGGCCAGTTCATCGGCCGCGGCTTCTACAACGGCCACTCGCGGATCGCCCTGCGCATCCTCGAGACCGATCCGGCAGTGCCGGTGGATGCCGGCTGGTTCCAGCGCCGCATCGGCGAGGCGGTGGCGCTGCGCCGCGACGTGCTGAAGCTGGACGAGGTGTCCAACGCCTGGCGCGTGGTCCATGCCGAGGGCGACGGCCTGTCCGGCCTGGTCGTGGACCGCTACGACGACCTGCTGGTGGCCGAGTTCTTCAGCGCCGGCATGTACCGCCATCGCGAGTGGGTCTACGCCGCGCTGCGCGCACACTTCCCCGGCGCGCGCATCTACAGCTTTGCCGACGAACACGTGCAGAAGCAGGAGAGCTTCGACTACCGCCCGGTGTACAGCGAGGGCGGCGCCTGCGAGCCGGCGGTCATCACCGAGCACGGCGTGCGCTTCCGCGCCGACCCGGCCGGCGCGCACAAGACCGGCTTCTTCGCCGACCAGCGCGAGAACCGCGAGTGGTTCTCGCGCCAGGTCGCCGGCAAGCGCGTGCTCGACCTGTGCTGCAACACTGGCGGCTTCGCCGTGTACGCGGCGGTGCGCGGCGCCGCCGAGGTCACCGGCATCGACATCGACGCCGACGTGATCGAGATCGCCAAGGGCAACGCGCGCCTCAACAACGTGCGCCCGAAGTTCGTCCAGGCCGACATCTTCCCGTGGCTGCGCGACGCGGCCGCGCGCGGCGAGCAGTACGACGCGGTGGTGCTCGACCCGGCCAAGATGACCCGCGACCGCGACCAGGTCATCACCGCGCTGAAGAAGTACCTGGACATGAACAAGCTGGCGCTGGGCGTGGTCAAGCCCGGCGGCCTGTTCGCCACCTTCTCCTGCACCGGCCTGGTGGCCGAGGACCAGTTCCTGGACATGCTGCGCCGCGCCGCGTTCTACGCCGGGCGCACCGTGCAGGTGCTGAAGGTGGCCGGCGCCGGCCCGGACCATCCATTCCTGGCCAGCGTGCCGGAGTCGCGCTACCTCAAGGCGGTGTTCTGCCGCGTGCTGGACTGAGCCGGTTCGCCGGGGCGATCGCGCGGGAGACGTCATCGACGTCAACCTGCACGGGGTGATGTACTCGATGAAGTACGAGCTGCCGGCGATGCTCGCCAGCGGCGGCGGGTCGATCGTCAACATGGCCTCGATCCTCAGCAGCGTGGGCTGGAGCGGCTCGATCGCCTATGTCGCCGCCAAACACGCCCTGCTCGGCATGACTCGCACCACCGCGATGGAATACGCCACCCAGGGCATCCGCGTGAACGCGGTGGGCCCGGCGTTCATCGATACGCCGCTGCTGTCCGGGCTGGAGCCGGCCGTGCGCGAGAGCCTGGTCGGCCTGCATCCGGTCGGCCGCCTGGGCACCGCCGACGAGGTCGCCGCCCTGACCTGCTTCCTCCTGTCGAAGGACGCCTCGTTCATCACCGGCAGCTACCACCTGGTCGACGGCGGCTACACCGCGCGCTGAGGCGCGCGGTTCCGGCGTGGCACGGCTGGCTCAGTAGCCGTGCTCGCGCAGTGCGGCGCGCACCTGCGCGTGGCGCGCGGCCAGGTCGCCCGAGGGCGCCGCACCGAGCAGGCTCACCACCACGATCGCCACCGTCGCGGCGATGAAGCCGGGCACCATCTCGTACAGCGCGCTGCCGGTCTGCTTCCACAGGATCACCGTGGCCGCGCCGGCGAGCATGCCGGCCAGCGCGCCGTTGCGGGTCATCCGCTTCCAGAACAGCGACAGCACCACCACCGGTCCGAACGCGGCGCCGAACCCGGCCCAGGCGTACGACACCAGCCCCAGCACGCGGCTGTCCGGATCGCGCGCGATCCACATCGCCAGCAGCGCCACCGCCAGCACCATCGCCCGGCCGACCCAGACCAGCTCGCGCTGGCCGGCCGCCGGACGCAGCAGGCCGCGGTAGAAGTCCTCGGTCAGCGCGCTGGAGCACACCAGCAGCTGCGCCGACAGCGTGCTCATGATCGCCGCGAGGATCGCCGACAGCAGCACGCCGGCGATCCACGGGTTGAACAGGTGCTCGCCCAGCAGCATGAACACCCGCTCCGGATTGGCGTTGACCGGCCCGGCCACCTCCGGGTGCGCGGCGAACCAGGCGATGCCGGCCAGGCCGGTGGCCACCGCGCCGCCCAGGCACAGCACCATCCAGGTCATCGAGATGCGCCGCGCGCGTGGGATCGTGGCCAGGCTGTCGGCGGCCATGAAGCGGGCCAGGATGTGCGGCTGGCCGCAGTAGCCCAGGCCCCAGGCCAGCGCCGACACCACCGCGACCACGCCGCCGGCGCCGATCCACTGCAGCCGCGTGGGGTCGACCTGCTCGACGATCGCCAGCGCCTCGCCGGGGCCGCCGACGCCGATGATCGCGAACACCGGCACCAGCAGCAGGGCGAAGATCATCAGCGAGGCCTGCACCGTGTCGGTCCAGCTCACCGCGAGGAAGCCGCCCACGAAGGTATAGGCGATCGTCGCCACCGCGCCCCACAGCATCGCCTGGCCGTACGGCAGGCCGAACATGCTTTCGAACAGGCGCGCGCCGGCGACGATGCCGGAGGCGCAGTAGATGGCGAAGAACACCAGGATCACCAGCGCCGACAGGATCCGCAGCAGCCGGCTGCGGTCCTCGAAGCGGTGGGTGAAGTAGTCCGGCAGGGTCAGGGCGTTGCCGGTGCGTTCGGTGTACAGGCGCAGCGGCCCGGCCACCCAGCGCCAGTTGGCCCAGGCGCCGATCACTAGGCCGATCGCGATCCACGCTTCCGAGGCGCCGGTCAGGTACAGCGCGCCGGGCAGGCCCATCATCAGCCAGCCGCTCATGTCCGAGGCGCCGGCGGCCAGTGCGGTGACGAACCCGTTGAGCGAGCGCCCGCCGAGGATGTAGTCGTCGAAGGTGCGGGTGCGGCGCCAGGCGATGAAGCCGATCCCGACCATCAGCAGGAGGTAGGCGGCGAAGGTAACGAGCAGCGGGGTGCTGGCGGTCATCAGGGTCCCGGGTGAAAGAGGGCGGATGCCGTCCCCTCCCCGGGACCGGCAGGTCGCGCCGGCCTGTGCGCGAGCGCGGCCGGACGTACCGGCCGGCGCAGCCTAAGCGTGACCGCGTGCGCCTGGCAATCCGGCGCGCGGCGAGCCGGCGTGGCGGCCGGTCGGCCCGGTGTGGGCCCCGTGCAGGACGAAATCGCGCAGCGCCACCGCGTTGTTGTGCTCCTCGTCGCGGGCGCCGTAGAGCAGGGTCACCGGCCCGCGTTCCAGGTAGGCGCGCAACTGCGCCAGTCCATCCACGTTCGCCGCCAGTTCCTCGAAGTAGCGGGCACGGAAGTCGTCCCAGCGCAGCGGATCGTGGCCGAACCACTTGCGCAGCCCGGTACTGGGCGCCAGCGCCCGCAGCCAGGCCTGGATCTCCATCTCGGCCTTGGTGATCCCGCGCGGCCAGACCCCGTCCACCAGCAGTCGCTGGCCGTCGAGGGGGCCGGCGGGCTCGTAGACCCGCTTGAGGTGGATCGGGTGGCGGGAGGCTCTGGCCATGGACGGGGAGTGTCGGGGGCAGGGGTGTCGGGCACTGTGAAGGCCCCGCGTCGCGAACCCTGAGACCCCGGCCGGTAGACTGTCCGGATGACCGATACCGCCCTGCTCTACCTGCTCGCCGGCCTGCTGCTGGCCGTCCTCGCCCTGCTCCTGGCCCTGTTCCTGCGCCGCCCCGAGGCCGCCCTGGAGCGGCTGCGGACCCAGCTGGAGGAAGCCCTGCGCTCCGAACAGCGCGATGGCCGCCTGGAGCTGCGCCAGCAGCTGGACGGGCTGGCCACCAGCCAGGGCCAGCGCATCGACGGCTTCGCCCGGCACCTGGCCGACCTGGGCACCCGCACGGACACCCGTCTGGACCAGCTTCGCGACACGTTGACCGAAGATGCGCGCAAGTCGCGGCAGGAAACAGGTGAAATCCAGACTCGCTTCATGGAGCAGGTGTCCGCCCAGCTGCGCGAACTGACCCAGCGCAACGAGCAGCGCATCGGCGAGATGCGCGCCACCCTGGAGCAGCAGCTGCGCGCGCTGCAGGAGGACAACGCCCGCAAGCTCGAGCAGATGCGCGAGACCGTGGACGAGAAACTGCAGAGCACCCTGACCACCCGCCTGGACTCGTCCTTCAAGCTGGTCTCCGAACGCCTGGAGCAGGTCCAGCGCGGGCTGGGCGAGATGCAGACCCTGGCCACCGGCGTGGGCGACCTCAAGCGCGTGCTGACCAACGTGAAGACGCGTGGTACCTGGGGCGAGGTGCAGCTGGAGAACATCCTCGAGCAGACCCTCACCGCCGAGCAGTACGCGCGCAGCGTGCGGGTGCGCCCGGACAGCGGCGAGATGGTCGACTTCGCCGTGCGCCTGCCCGGCCGCGCCAACATCGACGCGCCTGTGTGGCTGCCGATCGACTGCAAGTTCCCGCGCGAGGACTACGAGCGCCTGCTCGACGCCCAGGAGAACGGCGACGCGGAGCTGGTGCGAACCACCGGCGCGCAGCTCGAGCGGGCGATCCGGATCCAGGCCAAGTCGATCTGCGAGAAGTACGTGGTGCCGCCGCACACCACCGACTTCGCGGTGATGTTCCTGCCCACCGAGGGCCTCTACGCCGAGGTGATCCGCCGCGCCGGGCTGACCGACGCGCTGCAGCGCGAGCACCGCATCGTCGTCGCCGGCCCGACCACCATCACCGCCCTGCTCAACAGCCTGCAGATGGGTTTCCGCACCCTGGCCATCGAGAAGCGCTCGTCCGAGGTCTGGCAGCTGCTGGGTGCCGTCAAGGCGGAATTCGGCAAGTTCGCCACCGTGCTGGAGAAGGCGACGTCGAACCTGGACAAGGTGCAGGGCAGCATCAAGGCCGCCGGCGTGCGCACCCGCGCGATCGAGCGCAAGCTGCGCGGCGTGGAGACGCTGGGCCAGGACCAGGCGCAGGCCCTGTTGGGCGACCTCGGTCCGGACGAAGCCGAAGGCGAGGACGAAGTGGTCTGAGGCCCGTCCCGCGGGCCAGGTGCCGCGCCGCCGGCGGGCAGCGCGGCACGGCCGCTCAGGGCACCATCACCGGCAGCGGCATGGCGTCGGCGGGCACCGTCGGGTGGCGATCGTCGTCTTCCTCGTCCCGCAGGTTCCCGTCGCGGCTGCGGCGATCGCTCTCGATCTTGAAGGTACGGCGCTTGATCCAGGCGTCGCGGGTGATCGCGTACTCGTCCGGCGCCGCGTCGCGCAGCGCGTCCACCGCCAGCAGCTGGGCGCGGGTGTCGACCAGCTGCGCGCCCTGCAGGGCAATGCGCACCTTGTCTTCCTCGATGCGCTGGACCACCGACAACGGCGCGTCGCCGGCCAGGCCGACCACGTCGCGCAGCGTGCGCGGGCCGAAGAACGGCAGTTCCACGTAGCGCGAGCTGCGCCAGCCCCAGATGCCCAGGGTCTGGCCGAAGTCCTCGCTGCGGCGCTTCATCTTCAGGTCGCTGGCCGGGTCGAAGATGCCGCCGATGCCCAGGGTCGAGTTGACCAGGAAGCGGCCAAAGGTCTGCACCGCGTCGCGCGGGCGGCCCTGCAGCACCTGGTTGACCATGGTCAGCGGCGAGGACAGGTTGTCGAAGAAGTTGGTCACGCCCAGCCGCACCGGCTGCGGGACCACGGTCACGTAGGCGCGGGCGATGGGGCGGGCGATGGCGCGGTCGACCACGTTGTTGAAGGCGTGGATGCGGCGGTTCATCGGCTCCCACGGATCGTAGGGAACCGAACCGGTCGCGCCATCGGCGCCGTTGCCGCTGGCGGTATCCTCGCCGTACAGCGCGGCGTAGTCGTCCTCTTCATCGGTCGGCGCCAGCGCGGCATCGGCATCCGTCGCGACGGGACCGGCGATGGCGTCATCGGCCGCGGGCTCCGTGGCAACCGCGGGATCGGTCGCCGCAGCCGCTTCGGCCGCGGACGGGGCCGGAAGCGTCGATCCGGCCTGTGCAGGTCCGGCGGCCTCGCCCGCCACCGCCACTGGTGCGGCGGCCTGCGCGGAAGGTTTCGGGCCGCTGGCGCAGGCGGCCAGGGCCAGCAGCATCGGGAACAGGATCAGGGCGCGCGCATTCATGGGGCTGCGTCCGCGTAGTCGAGGTCGTCATCCAGGCGATAGGCCGCGCGCAGTTCGGCCAGCCCTGCGGGCGCGCCCACGAGGGTCGCCGGCGTCCCGCGCTGGCCGATGCGCGCGGCGGCCTCGGCCAGCAGCGCCAGGCCGGCGCTGTCCAGCCGCGTCACCGCCGACAGGTCCAGGGTGTCGGCACCGTCGAGCAGGCCCGCCACCGCCGGCCACGCCGCGGTCGCGGCGGCACGGTCGAGCGCACCGGCCAGGTGCAGCACCGTGCCTTCCCGACGCAGGGCCGGGGCCGGGGACGCGGTCGCCATCACTCGGTCTTGGTCGGCTGCAGGTTGCCGGCACGCAGGTCGGCGGCGACCTGGGCGATCGACTTCTGCCGCAGCGGGGTGTCGAACTGGCTGCGGAAGGTCTGCACGTAGGACACGCCTTCGACCTGCACGTCGAACACCTTCCAGCCGCCGTTGTAGCGGACCAGGTAGACCACCGGGATCGGGCTGCCGCCGTCGCGGACCACCTCGGTGGAGACCTTGACGCCGCGGCCGTTGGGCAACGGCTCCTCGGACTTGAGCTGGATCCGCGGTCGGCCCTGGATGTTCAGCAGCGCCTGGCCGTACTGCTGCACGAGGCTGTCGACCATCGCATCGGCGAACAGCTTGACGTCGGCATCGCTGGCGCCGCGCCCGTGCGGGCCCAGCACCAGCCTGGCGGCGTATTCGCGGTCGAAGGAGTTGCTCAGCTCCGAATCGATGAACGCGCGCAGGGCCGCCGGGCTCTTCTGGAACTCGGCGCGGCGCGCCTGCAGGGTCGCCAGGATGCGGGTGCCGTTGTCGAGCACCTGCTTGCTGGCGGCGGAAGTGGCCGTGGCGGCCTGCTGGGCCAGCGCCGCCGGCGCCGTGGCGGCCAGCAGCGGAAGACCCAGGGCGAGGGAGAGGACGAGACGCTTCATGGCTGCGGGACTTCTTCTTCCGTGGGGGACGGGGGAGTGCTGCCGGCGCCGGAACCGCCGCCGCCGAACATGTACTTGCCGACCAGCTGGATCAGGTCCACGGCCGGCTGGGTATAGGTGATCTCGTCGCCCGGGCGCAGGGGCTCCGGGTCGCCGCCGGGCTGCAGGCCGATGTAGCTCTCGCCCAGCAGGCCGCTGGTGAAGATGCCGGCGGAGGTGTCGGCGGGCAGATCGGCGAAGCGGCTATCGATGGACAGGGTGACCACCGAGTCGAACTTCACCGGGTCCAGGTCGATCTTCTCGACCCGGCCGACCACCACGCCGCCGATCTTGACCGGCGCCTGCAGGCGCAGCTGGCCGAGGTTGCTGAAGCGCGCCACCAGCGGGTAGCTGTCGCCGCCGATGCCGAACTGGCGGTTGGTCGAGGCGAAGGCCAGCACCAGCAGCGACGCCAGCGCCAGCACCAAGAAGGCGCCAACCGCGAATTCGAGCCTGGGACCACGGATTGCCATGGGGGTCTACCTATCGGAACCGGTTTGAACGAGGGGACAACGGCGGGCGATCCGCCCGTCCTGCCATCGGCACCGGCGCAACGCTGCGCCCGGTGCCACGAATGCATTACTTGAACAGCAGCGCGGACATCACGAAATTCAGCATCAGCACCAGCAGCGAGGCGTTCACCACCGCGCGGGTGGTCGCCACCGAGGTGCCCTCGATGGTCGGCTCGGCATGGAAACCCACGTAGGCCGCCACCAGCGCCGAGGTGCCGCCGAACACCGCCGACTTCAGCAGCGCCACGCCGAAGTCGTCCCGGAAATCCACCGAACCCTGCAGCGCCGACCAGAACGTGCCGTTGTCCAGGCCCAGCACCTTCACCGCCTCGAACCAGCTGGCCGAGATCGCCAGCGAACAGAAGAAGCCGGTCAGCAGCGGCACGCAGATCACCGCCGCCCAGAACCGTGGGGCCACCGCCTTGGCCACCGGGTCGATCGCCATCAGCTCCAGTGCCTTGATCTGGTCGGTGGCGCGCATCAGGCCCAGCTCCGCGGCGATCGAACTGCCGGCGCGGCCGATGAACAGCAGCGCGGTCAGCACCGGACCCAGCTCGCGGTACAGCGACAGGCCCAGCAGGGTCGACAGAGCATCTGCCGCGCCGAAGGTGGTCAGCGTGCGGTAGCCCTGCAGGGTCAGGACCAGGCCCACGAAGGCACCGCCCACGGCGATGATCGGCAGGGAGCGGCCGCCGATCTTGTAGATTTCGCGCACGAGTTCGGCGAAGAAGTCGCGGCTTGGCAGCGAGGCGCGCAGCACCGACAGCGAGAACAGCCCGGCGCGGCCCAGCGACTGCATGGTGGCGACCACGGCCATCAGGCCACCTCCGCGCGCACCGCGCTCTCGAACGGGATCGGCCCGTCCGGCTGGCCGTCCAGGAACTGCCGCAGCAGCGGATCGGTGCTGGTCTGCAGCGCCTGCGGCGTGCCGTCGAAGACGATGCCGCCATTGGCGATCACCACCGCCTGGTCGGCGATGGGCAGGGTCTCGTGCACGTGGTGCGAGACGATGATGCTGGTCAGGCCCAGGCTGCGCGACAGGCGCCGGATCAGGCTCATGATCACGCCCGAGGCTATGGGGTCCAGGCCGGTCAGCGGCTCGTCGTACAGCATCAGCGGCGGATCCAGCGCCAGCGCGCGGGCCAGCGCCACGCGCCGGGCCATGCCGCCGGACAGCTCGCGCGGATACAGGTCGGCGGCGGCGCGCAGGCCCACGGCATTCAGCTTCATCGCCACCAGCCGCTGCAGCAGCGGTTCGGGCAGCTTCGTATGCGCGCGCAGGGGCAGGGCCACGTTCTCGGCCACGGTCAGGTCGGTGAGCAGGCCATTGCCCTGCAGCAGCACGCCGATGCCCTTGCGCATGTCCAGCAGGGCGCGCTCGCCGCGCGGCACCGGCCGGCCGAACACGCGCACCTCGCCGGTGGCCGGCGGCAGTTCGCCGGTCAGCGCGGCCAGCAGAGTCGACTTGCCGGTGCCCGACGGGCCCAGCACCGCGGTAATGCTGCCGGCCGGCACCACCAGGTCGAGGTCGCGCAGGATCGTGCGCCCGCCCCGGTCGAGGCGGACGTCCTGCAGGACGACGGCATTGCTGCTGGGGGCGGACATGGCGCGCGCACTATCCCTTGCGGTGTGGAAACCACAAACGACGCATCTTGCGTCGGAGAAACTGAATCTTAACCCATCGATTGAACCGGCCAGTACAGGAATGACGCCTGTCGTGCACCGGTCTGTCGCGCGGGTGGCACGCAGCCTCGCCGAACAGCGGTCCGGGTACGAGTGCTGGTTGTCATGCCCGAGCGGGCGGGGGTCGAGGCTCAGCCCGACGGTTCCGCCATCGTGTTGGCGGCCAGCTGGCGCAGCCGCTGCAGCGATTCGGGCTCCTCGACGAAGGCGAACACCTGGCGCAGGCTGCGGTAGATCCGCTCCGCGTAGGCCTGGTCGTTGAGCAGCGAACCGGCGTCCAGCCCGTCCAGCACGCCGTGGCGGACCTGCTCGAACAGGCCGGTGCGGAAGCGCAGGTCGAACGCGGCCGCTTCCCGGTCCAGCGCGCGCAGCCGCGCCGCACCGGCTCCCACGTCGCCGGTCCGGACGATGTCGTGGAGCGTGTGGATCTGCCCGAACAGCTGCCGGCGCAGTTCCACGTAGGCGTCGCGCACCGGCGAATCCGCGCCGCGCAGCTGCCGGCCCAGGTTCTTCTGCAGGTGCTTGGCGTCCTTGACCGCATTGACCAGGTGCAGCGCCGCGACCTGGCTGTTCGCCCAGAAGCGCTGGTGCGCTTCGTCCAGCGGCGCCTCCAGCCGGCCCATGAAGGTCAGCAGGTCGCCGTATACGCCCTTGATCCGCTGCTGGTAGAGCAGTTCCACGTCGTGGCAGCTGTCGCCGGGCGGGCGCGCCTCCAGCAGCGCCGGGTCGACCTCCGGCCGCGCGTACGTGTCCGCCGGCAGGCACAGCGCCTGGCTGATCACCTCCAGGCTCAGCTCGCCCAGGTGGCGCAGTTCCAGCGCCACCGCGGCGGCGGCGGCGTCGGGCGAGTTCAGTGCCGGGCCGCTGAGATGGCGCGCGCGCAACCGCTCGACTGGCGGCGCGGTCGGCGCGGCTGCCGGCACCGCCTGTTCGGCGCGTTCCGGCAGCCAGCGCTCCAGCCATGCGGCCAGCCGCGCCTGCCAGGGCCAGAACAGCAGCACGCCACCGGCATTGAACAGGGTATGGAACAGGGCCAGCTGCAGCAGCGCGTTGTCGCCGAAGCCGACCAGCCCGGCCAACGCATGCGTCAGCCAGGTCAGCGGCACCAGCAGGAGCAGGGCGAGCGTCGCGGTCACCACGTTGAACAGCACGTGCGCCAGCGCCAGGCGCTGGCCGCTGCGGTTGCCGCCGAGCATGCCGACGAAGGCGGTGCTGACGCTGCTGCCGACGTTGGCGCCGACCGCGATCGCCAGGCCCTGGTCGAGCACCAGCTGGCCGCCGGCCAGCGCCGCCAGGGTCAGCATCAGCACCGCATGGGTCGACTGCAGCACCACCGTGGCGACCAGGCCCACCAGCACGAAGGCCAGGGTCTGCCCCCAGCCTTCGCCGCCGACCGCCGACAGGTCCATGCCGCCGTTCATCGCCTCGAAGCCAGCGCGGAGCTGGTCGATGCCCAGGAAAATGAAGGCCACGCCCAGCACCACCCGCCCGGCCGCCTTGCCGCGCGCCCCGGCGATCCCGCCCAGCACGCCGAACACCAGCAGCGGCAGCGCCAGCGGCGACAGGCTCACGTTCTGCCCGGCCAGCGCCAGCAGCCAGATGCCGCTGGTCGCGCCGAGGTTGGCGCCGAGGATGATGGCGATGCCACCGGCCAGCCGGATCAGGCCGGAGCTGATGAAGGCGATCGCCAGCAGCGAGACCAGCGTGCTCGACTGCAGCAGCGCGGTGCCGGCCATCCCGAACAGCAGCCCGCGCAGCGGCGTGCCGGTGCTGCGCGCCAGCAGCCGTTCCAGCCGTCCGCCGGCGAGTTGGCGCAGGCCTTCCTCCAGGCACTGCATGCCGAACAGGAACATCGCCAGGCCCGCGCACAGCTGCAGCCAGCCGCCGTTGCGCCAGAACGACCAGCCCAGCAGCGCCACGGCCAGCAGGGCCAGGAGGATGCGCAGGTGCATGCGGTGCTCGGGCTCCCCTTCGGACGTGGCCCGATTATGGCCGGACCGGCGGCCCTGTCTCGCCCGATGCGACACCGCTGCGGCAAGATGGACGCGATGAGCCTCCCGACCGGCGACTTCCGCCTTTACCACTCCAACGCGCTGGAAGTCCTGGCCGGCATCCTGGCCGAGGTGCTGCGCGAGCCCGCGCCCGGCCAGCCGCTGCTGGCGCCGGACATCGTGCTGATCCCGCAGGTGGCGATGCGCCGCTGGCTGCAGGCCACCCTCGCCGCCGAGCACGGCGTGGCCGCCAACCTCGAGTTCCTCACCCCCGGCGAGTTCGTCGGCCGCGCGCTGGCCGCCAACCCGCCGCCGGGCGAGGCCGCCGCCCGCGACGAACTCGACGCCACCACCCTGCACTGGCACCTCTACGCGGCGCTGACCGACCCGGCGCTGCTGGCGCAGCCGGCGCTGCGCGCGATCGCCGCCCACGTCGGCGACGGCGACCCGCTGCGCGCCTGGTCACTGGCCGGCGAGCTGGCCGGCGTATTCGAGAAGTACCAGGCCTGGCGCCGCGACTGGCTGCTGCGCTGGGAGGCCGGCGCCGATCCGGACGACCCGCAGGCCATCCTCTGGCGCCGCGTCGCCAGCGGCCGCGTCCACCGCGCCCGCCGCATCCAGCAGTACCTCGAACGCTTCGGCGCGCCCGACGGCCCGCTCCCGCAGGGCCTGCCGCCGCGGCTGTCGGCCTTCGCCACGCTCAATGTCTCGCCGGACGTGCTGCGGGTGATCGCTACCCAGGCGCGCGTGGGCAGCCTGCACTGCTTCGTGCCCTCGCCGGTGGCCGACTACTGGGGCGACCTGCAGCGCCTGCGCCGCGGCGAGCTGCGCGACGAGGCCGGCGAGCACCCGCTGCTGCAGCGCTGGGGCGCGGCCGGCGTGGACTTCATGCGCATGGTCGGCGACTACGAGGTGGTCCACGCCTCGGCCGACTTCAACGTGCACGTCGATCCGGGAGAAGGCGGCGGGAAGCTGCACGGCAGCCTGCTGCGGCGCCTGCAGTCGGACCTGTTCCATCGCCGGCCCACCCCCGGCTGGGAACCGCGCGGGGAAGTCGACCGCGCCGACCCGAGCCTGCAGCTGCACGCCTGCCACACCCGCCTGCGCGAGCTTCAGGTGCTGCATGACCAGCTGCGCGGGCTGTTCGACGACCCGCGCTTCGACCCGCCGCTGCAGCCGCGCGAGGTCGCGGTGCTGGCCCCGGACATCGACCCCTACCTGCCTTACCTGGACGCGGTGTTCGGCCGCCGCGGCCAGGACGACGCCATTCCCTACGCGCTGGCCGACGCCAGCCCGCTGGCCAACGAACCGCTGGCCGAGGTGTTCCTGCGCCTGCTGGCGCTGCCGGTCTCGCGCTTCGGCCTGCACGAGGTGCTGGACCTGCTGGCGACCCCGGCGCTGGCCGAGGCCAACGGCCTGGACGCCGTTTCGCTGGAACACCTGCAGACCTGGCTGGAAGCGGCCGGCGCGCGCTGGGGCATCGATGCCGCCCACCGCGCCGGTCTCGACGCGCCGGCCGACGACGCCTGCACCTGGGCCTTCGCCCTGGACCGCCTGCTGCTCGGCCACGCCAGCGGCAGCGACGCGCCGATCGTGCTGCCCGGCGGCCAGGTGCTGGCGCCGCTGCCGCTGCTGGAAGGCGGCGCGCTCGATGCGCTGGACGTGCTGGTGCGCCTGCTGCGTGTGCTCGCCCAGCACGCGCGCCTGCTCGGCGAGGCGATGCCGCCGGCGCAATGGCGTGAACGCCTGCTGCACCTGCTCGAGGCGCTGCTGCCGCGCACGCCCTCCAGCCCGGCCACGCAGCGCGCGCTGGACCGACTGCGCAGCCTGGTCAACGACTTCGCCGAAGGCGCCGTGCGCGCCGGCTACGAGGCCGAAGTACCGGCCGAGGCGGTGCGCGCGCATTTCGCCGACGCGCTGGCCGAGGCCGATACCCGCGCGCCGCTGCTCACCGGCGGCGTCAGCATCGGCCGGATGGTGCCGATGCGCCTGCTGCCGTTCCGGGCGATCTGCGTGCTGGGCATGAACGACGGCGAGTTCCCGCGCCGCGACCCGGCCGCAGGGCTCAACCGCCTCACCGCCGAGCTCGGCACCGCCCACCGCCGCGCCGGCGACCGTTCCACCCGCGACGACGACCGCTTCCTGTTCCTGCAGCTGATGGTCGCCGCGCAGGACGTGTTCTACGTCAGCTGGATCGGCAAGGACCCGCGCGACGGCAGCGAGCGCGAACCGTCGGTGCTGGTCTCCGAGCTGGTCGATGCCGCCGCCGCGCAGCACCTCGACCCGCAGGCCGCCGCCCGCGACCTGGTCGTGCACCATCCGCTGCAGCCGTTCTCGCCGGCCGCGTTCGGCGCCGGCGGCGAGCCGCGCCGTTTCTCCTACCGCGAAGCCTGGCGCGAGGCGGCGGCGCAGCCGGCCACGCGCCGCACCGCCCTGCCGCCATGGTTCGCAGGCGAGGCGCTGGCCGGCGCCGAAGCCACGAGCGAACTGTCGATCGACGAACTGCGCCGCTTCCTGCTCAATCCCGCACGCGTGTTCACCCGCGGCTTGGGAGTGGAGCTGCCGGAAGTCGAGGAACGCGGCGAGGACATCGAGCCGCTGGGCGCCCCGGCCGGCGGGCTGGAACGCAACCAGCTGCAGCGCGCGGTGTTCGAGGCGCTGCTGCGCGGCGAGAATGAAGCGGACGTGCATGCCCTGCTGCGCGCGCGTGGTCTGCTGCCGTCCGGGGCGCTTGGCCGCAGCGTGCTGGCCGGCCAGCGGCGCGTGCTGGAACCGTGGCTGGACGCCTTCCGCCAGTGGCGCGGGAACGCGGAGCCGACTTCGATCGCCGCCGGGACGGTGATCGATGGCGTGCGCCTGCACGGGCGCATCGACGAGGTCTACCCGCATGGCATCGCGCGCCGGCGCTTCGGCGAATGCAACGGCCCTTCGGCGATCCGCGATGGCCTGGACTGGCTGCTCGCTTCCGCCGCCGGCCTCGACGTCGAACTGGTCCAGTTCCACAAGGACAAGGACGCCGAAACCCTGCATGGCCCGCATCGCCGCGCGCCGCTGCCGCCGGAGCAGGCGCGCGACGCCCTGCGCCGCCTGCTGCAGCTGCGTGCCGTCGGCCTGCGCGAACCGCTGCCGTTCGCCCCGTACAGCGGCTGGGAGCTGTACCGCAACAGCGCCGATTTCGAGCGCGCGGTGAAACTCGCCCACGGCCGCTGGAATGGCAACGGCCAGGGCTTCGCCGAAGGCGCCGATCCGGCGATGCAGCTGGCCCTGCGCGGGCGCGACCCGTTCACCGACGAGGCCACCCTGCTGCGCTTCGCCGATGCCGCCATGGCGGTGTTCGTCGCGGTGTGCGAGGGGCAGGTGTACGCAGGCGTCGATCCGGAGGCGCTGGCGGGACTGGCGCTCGCCGACGACGCGGAGGACGCCGCATGAGCGCGCAGGACGCCTACCTGACCCTGCCGCTGTCCGGCGTGCGCGCGATCGAGGCCTCGGCCGGCACCGGCAAGACCTTCACCCTCGCCACCCTGGTGGTGCGGCTGGTGCTGGAACGCGCGCTGCCGGTGGAACGCATCCTCGCGGTCACCTTCACCGAAGCGGCCACCCAGGAACTGCGCGCCCGCGTGCGCCGGCGCCTGCTGCTGGCCGCCGATATTGCCGGCGGCACGCCGTACGACGGCGCCAAGCCCGAAGCCGCGTTCACTGCCGCGCTGATCGACGCGCACGTCGCCGCCAGCGGCGAAACGCGCGAGCAGGTGGCGCGGCGCCTGCGCGCCGCGGCCGATGGCATCGACCAGGCCGCGGTGTTCACCATCCACGGCTTCTGCGCCCGCGTCCTGCGCGAACACGCACTGGAAAGCGGCCAGGGTTTCCACGCCCCGGAACTGCTGGCCAACGACCAGGCGTTGCGCGAGGCCATTGCCGCCGACCTGTGGCGCGCGCACGGCCGCGACGGGGACAGCGTCGATGACCTCGCCGCGCTGTGGCCGCAGGGCTATGCGGCGCTGGCTGCCGACCTGCCGCTGCTGGTGCGCGAAGCCGACCTGCAACCGCCGCCGCCACCGGCCGACCTGCCCGATCCCAAGCCGATGCTGCAGGCCGCCGCCGAAGGCCTGGTGGAATCGGCGCGTGCCCACGCCGACGGCTTCCGCGCCTCGCTGCTGGAGGCGGTGCAGGGCAAGGTCCTCAACGCCAACAGCTACAAGGCCGAGTGGATCGAGGACCTGTTCGCGCAGCTGCGCCGCTGGTGCGAGGCTGGCGATCCGGGCCGCCCGTTCGAACACGCCAAGCTGCCGCAGCTGCACCGCCAGACCCTGCAGTCGCGCACCGCCAAGGCCGCCGCCGGGCGCACGCCGGATTCGCCGCTGTGCGCCGCGGTCGAGGACTACGCCGCCGCGCTGGCGGCGATGGGCGACTACCGCGAGGCGCGCCGCGCCGGCCTGCTGCACCGCATCCGCGAGGACGCGCGCCGGCGCCTGGCCCTGCACAAGCAGCAGCTGCGCGTGCAGACCTACGACGACCTGATCGACAACGTCGCCAGCGCGCTCGATGGCCCGCACGCGCAGGACCTGGTCCGCAAGCTCCGCGGGCAGTACGCCATCGCCCTCGTCGATGAGTTCCAGGACACCGACCCGCGCCAGTGGAAGATCTTCGAGCGCGTGTTCGGCGCCGGCAGTGGTGAGCCGGCACTGTTCCTGATCGGCGATCCCAAGCAGGCCATCTATGGCTTCCGCGGCGGCGACGTGGAGACCTACCTGGCCGCGCGCGCCACCGCCGAGCCGGCGCCGCCGCTGTCGCACAACTTCCGCTCGCGCCCAGCCGTGCTTGGTGCGATCGAGGCGCTGTACGCGCAAGCCGCCGAAGGCAACGCCGCGCCCTTCATCGACGAACGCATCCGGTTCCATCCCGTGCAGCCCGGCGGCAAGCGTGCCGACGCCGACTACCTGCGCGACGGCCACCCGGCGCCGGCGCTGGTGCTGTGGCAGGCGCCGCCGCCGGCAGGCAAACAGAAAGTGCACAGCGCCGGCCGCTCGCGCGAACTGGCCACCGCTGCCTGCGTGGCCGCGATCCACGCCGTGCTCAGCGATGCCCGCGCCGGTCGCGCCACCATCGACGGCCGCCCGGTGCAGCCGGGCGACATCGCCGTGCTGGTGCGCAAGCACCACGAAGCCACCCGCATCCGCGAGGCGCTGGCCAAGATCGGCATCCCGGCGGTGGCCGCGGGCAAGCAGAGCCTGTTCGCCACCACCGAGGCGCAGGAACTGCACGCCCTGCTGCTGGCCCTGCTGCACGGCGACGACGACCGTCGCCTGCGCGCCGCCCTGGCCACCGTGCTGGTCGGCGAGCATGCGCACCAGCTCGCCGCGCTCGACGCCGATGCCAGCGCCCTGGACCGCTGGCGCGACACCGCGATCGACTGGCGCGATCGGCTCGATCGCGGCGGCCCGCTGGCCCTGGTCGGCGACCTGTGCGCGCAGCACGCCACGCGCCTGCTCGGCCTGCTCGACGG
Source organism: Pseudoxanthomonas sp. J35 (assembly GCF_000513995.1). Lineage (GTDB taxonomy): Bacteria > Pseudomonadota > Gammaproteobacteria > Xanthomonadales > Xanthomonadaceae > Pseudoxanthomonas. The sequence continues at coordinate 50,544 of NZ_AZVB01000024.1, read as the reverse complement.
CGAGCGCCGCCTCACCAACTACCTGCAGCTGGCCGAACAGCTGCAGGAAGCGCAGCGCCACGCGCTGGGCCTGCACGGCCTGGTCGACTGGCTGGAACAGGCCATCGCCGCGGCCAGCGCCGACGACGAGGCGCAGCTGCTGCGCCTGGAATCCGACGCGCACCGCGTGCAGGTGGTGACCCTGCACAAGAGCAAGGGCCTGGAATACCCGCTGGTGTTCCTGCCCTACGCCGGTATCGGCGGCAAGCCGCCGGACGCCGGCCGCCGCGTGGTGGTCCACGAAGGCCAAGGCCGCGTGCTGCACTGGAAGCTGCAGGAGAAGACCAGCGGCTGGGGCGATGCCTGCGAAGCGTGGAAGACCGCGCAGCGCGGCGAGGACGCGCGCCTGCTCTACGTCGGCCTGACCCGCGCCCGCGACGCGCTGTGGCTGGCCACCGGCCCGTTCTACGAATACATGAAGTCGCCGCTCTACCCGATGGTGCGGGACCCGGCTGCGCTGGCGACGCGCCTGCCCGGCCAGATCGTCATCGATCCGGCACCGCCGCCGGCCTCGCTGCCGTGGCTGCCGCCGCAGGCCGAAGGCGAGGTGCCGCCGGCCCGCCGCGCCACCCGTTCGCTGGCCAGCGACTGGTGGGTCTACAGCTTCACCCAGCTGGCCAATGCCGACACCGGCCACGATCCGTCCAGCGCGGCCACGCAGCCGGCCGCCGGCGGCCGCGACGAACCCGGCGAATCCGATGCCGCGCCCGAAGCCGCCAGCGCCGACGACGGCTTCGACCCGCGCTTCGCCGGCGCGCGCTTCGGCGTGGTCATGCACGAGGTGCTGGAGAACGCCGACTTCGCCGCCTGGCGCAACTGGCGTGCCGGCGATCCGGCACCGGCCGGCGAGCACGAGCGCATCGTCGAGTCGCTGCGCCGCGGCGGGTACGGCGCCGACGAGATCGAGGCCGGCATCGGCGTGCTCACCGCGCTGGCCGGGCACAGCCTCACCGTCGCCCTGCCCGAAGGCACGCGCCTGGCCGAGGTGCCCGAATCGCAGCGCCGCCCGGAAATCGAGTTCCAGTTCGCGCTGGCGCCGACCCGCGTCGACCGCCTGCTCGCACTGCTCCATTCCCACGGCCTGCTGCGCGCCCGCCAGGGTTTCGGCGGCCGCCGCCAGCTCGAAGGCCTGATGACCGGCCTGATCGACCTCACCTACCTCCACGACGGCCGCTGGTACGTGCTCGACTACAAGTCCAACCGCCTGCCCGCCTACGACGCCGCGTCCATGGCCGAGGCGATGGAGCACAGCGAATACCCGCTGCAGGCGCTGATCTACACCATCGCCCTGCACCGCTGGCTGCGCTTCCGCCTTGGCGCGACCTACGACTACGCGCGCGACTTCGGCGGCGTGCGCTACCTGTTCTGCCGCGGCCTGGACGCGGCCCGCGCCGACTCGCCCGGCGTGCAGGCCTGGCGCTTCGATCCGGAACTGGTGCACGCGGTGGACGCGCTGTTCGCCGGTCAGGCGCAGGAGGCGGCGGCATGAGCCTGCTCGACACCCTGCGCCGCGACGGCTACCTGCGCACGGTGGACCACGCGCTCGGCCACGGCCTGCGCCGGCTCGCGCCCGATACGCCCGACGAAGTGGCCACCGCCGCGGCGCTGGCCTCGCTGGCGGTCTCCGCCGGCCATGCCGGCTTCCGCCCCGCGCAGCCGCAGGACCTGGTCGATGCCGCGGTGCAGTGGCCGGAACCGGAGCAGTGGCAGCGCCTGCTCGAAGCCTCGCCCTGGGTCGCCACGCCGCAGGCGCGCGACGCCGAGACCGCGGCCGACGCGCCGCTGGTGCTGGAGCACGGCCTGCTTTACCTGCGCCGCTACCGCGAGTACGAACGTCGCCTCGCCGCCGGCCTCCGACGCCTCGGCGGGGCCGACGCCATCGACGAAGCCGCCCTCGCCGCGCTGGCGCCGCTGTTCGCACGCCTGTTTCCGCACGCCGCCGGCGGCGACGACCGCCAGGCCCGCGCCGCCGCGGTCGCCCTGCGCCAGCGCCTGCTGCTGGTCACCGGCGGCCCCGGCACCGGCAAGACCACCACCATCGCCCGCCTGCTGGTGCTGCTGGCCGCGCGCGCCAGGGCCACCGGCAGCGAGGCGCCGAAGATCGCCCTGGCCGCGCCCACCGGCCGCGCCGCCGAGCGCATGGCCGAGAGCCTGCGCAAGGCCGCGCAGCTGCTCGCCGGCGAAGGCATCGAGGAAGAACTGCTGGCGCCGCTGTCCACCGCCGGCTCCACCCTGCACCGCCTGCTCGGCACGCGCCCGGACGTGCCGGAGTTCCGCCACCACGCCGGCAATCCACTCGAGTACGACCTGGTCGTGGTCGACGAAGCCTCGATGATCGATCTGCCGCTGATGGCCAAGCTGGTCGAGGCCGTGCCCGATGGCGCGCGCCTGATCCTGCTCGGCGATCCGGACCAGCTGCCCTCGGTGGAAGCCGGCGACGTGCTCAGCGGCATCCTCGCCGCCGCCGGCGACGGCCTGCGCCTGGCGTCCGACGATGCCACCGCGTTGCATCCCCTGCTGGGCGACATCGATGCCGCGGCCACCGACGACGCGCGCAGCGCCTTCCCCGCCCGCCACGTGCACCTGCTGCGCGGCTGGCGCCAGTCCGCGGCGCTGGACCTCGCGCCGCTGGCCGCCGCCGTGCGCGCCGGCGACGCCGGCGAAGCGCTTCGCCTGCTGCACGCCGACCAGCTCGACGGCGTGCACTACCACCCTGCCCTCGCCGACCCGCTCACCGAGCCGGTACAGCGCGAGCGCCTGCTCGCCCACTGGACCGCGCTGGCCGACGCGCCCGACCCGGCCGCCGCGCTGGCCCGCGCCGGCGAACTGCGCCTGTTGACCGCCGTGCGCGAAGGCCCGCAGGGCGCGCGCAGCCTCAACGCGCGGATCGAAGCGCTGCTCACCGGCCGCCTGTCCGCCGCAGCCGCGCGCGGCCATGCCCGCCACGCGCGCGACGGCGGCTTCTTCCACGGCCGCCTGATCCTCATCACCGAGAACAGCTACCGCCGCGGCCTGTTCAACGGCGACACCGGCATCTGCCTGCGCGACGACAACGGCCAGCTGATGGCCTGGTTCCCCGGCGGCCACGACGGCGCACCGCGCGCGTTCCACCCGGCCACCCTGCCCGCCCACGACAGCGCCTTCGCCATGACCGTGCACAAGGCGCAGGGCTCGGAGTTCGACGCGGTGTGGCTGCTGCTGCCGGCGCGCGACAGCCGCGTGCTCTCGCGCGAACTGGTCTACACCGGCCTCACCCGCGCCCGCCGCGAACTGCACCTGGCCGCCAGCCCGGAGATCCTCGCCACCGCCCTGCCCCGCCACGCCCGCCGCGTGTCCGGACTGGCGTGGCGGCTGGGCGCGGATGAAGAGGCGTTAACCTGATGTCGACCCGTGCTTCTGCGCCCCGAGGTGAAATGAAGCCCCAGGACATGGACCGTCCGAAGTCGGAGCTCATCCTGTACCGCACCGGCGATGCGCAGACCCGCATCCAGGTGCGGCTGGAGGGCGATTCGGTCTGGTTGACCCAGGCGCAGATGGCGGAGCTGTATCAGGTCACGCCACAGAACATCACCCAGCATCTCCGGGCCATCTACGCCGAGGGCGAACTCGAGGAAGGGGCAACTTGTAAGCATTTCTTACAAGTTCGCCAGGAGGGTGGGCGTGAGGTCGGGCGCCAACTCAAGCACTACCATCTCGACGCCATCCTCGCCGTCGGCTATCGCGTCCGTTCACCACGGGGCACGGAGTTCAGGCAGTGGGCAACGGCCCAGCTGCGCGAATACCTGGTCAAGGGCTTCGTCATCGACGACGAACGCCTGAAGAATCCCGGAGGATGGGACTACTTCGACGAGCTTCTGGCCCGCATCCGCGAGATCCGGGCCTCGGAGAAGCGCTTCTACCAGAAGGTCCGGGACCTGTTCGCCCTGAGCGTCGACTACGGCGACAGCGAGGCGCAGTCCAGCCAGTTCTTCGCGGAAGTCCAGAACAAGCTGCTCTACGCCGTAACGGGACATCAAGGAATTCGATTACGACTCTTTTCGAGATGGGCTGAGATTGGTCTTTGAGGCCAATGGATACCCTGACCACTACAAACAAATGGCGAAGATTGGTCGACGCTGAAGCTGGCTTCCAGTAACCCTTGCATCCGCCGCCGGCGTCTTCCCGAATGGGCGACCGCACTCGCAGGTGAACTGCGGAGCGTTTTGTAACCGGACGCATACGCTACGCGGCTGGCGCTGGTGACGCATACTGTCTCACGCGTCGCGTCGCGTCGCGTCGCGCCGTCGGTGAGGTGAGGTGAGGTGCTCAGGCCTGGTCCATCGGCCCGGGCTAGCAGATGGTCGCGCTGCTGGCCGATGGCGGCCGCATCGTCAACTTCTCCAGCGGCCTGACCCGCTTCGCCTATCCGGGCTACGACGCCTACGCCGCGGCCAAGGGCGCGGTGGAGACGCTGACCGTGTACATGGCCAAGGAGTTCGGCAAGCGCGGGATCACCGCCAATGTCGTCGCGCCGGGTGCCATCGCCACCGACTTCGGCGGCGGCGTGGTCCGCGACAACGCCGAGGTGAACCGGCAGCTGGCCGCGATCACCGCGCCGCCACGAGGCCTGGCCGAACAACATATGGCTGGCCCTGTTGAACAGCCTTGGCGGGGTGAACGGCAGGAACGGCGAGGCGAAGGCCGTCCTCGGCGAGATCGGGATCAGCATCGTGCCGATCGCCGGCACGCCCAGTGCCTCGGCCACCGACAGGCCGACGAAGGCAGTGAGCCCGGAGACGATGACCGCGTCGCAGCCGCGGCCGGCCTCCAGCGCCTGTCGCATCCAGTCGCCGGTGTGCCCGATCGCCAGGCGGCTGAGGTTGGCGGTGATCCGCTTCATCGCGCCCTCGGCGGCGAGGGTGGCGCGGATGTCCCCGGCCAGCGCGCTGCAGGGCAGGCCCATGGCCTGGGCGGTGTCCAGCGTGGACACGTCGGCCAGCAGGTGCACCGAATGCCCGGCCTGGACCAGGGCATGGCCCAGCGCGGCCAGCGGGCGGGTGTCGCCCTCGGTACCGTAGGTGAGGATCAGCAGGCGCATGCGGCCATGGTAGGCGGGTGGGTGCATGCCTGCCGTGGCGGCCGCCCCCCACTTCCGGCACCCGTGCGCGGTGTCGGCTGCAACTATCCTGAAGGGCCAACCGGCCTCACCGCCCGCACCGGAGACCCTCCCTTGAAGAAGACCCTGCTGACCGCCGCGACCCTGCTGGCCCTCGGCCTGGCCGCCCAGGCCAACGCCCACGAATCCCATGCCTGCGCCGACGAGTCTTGCACCCTGCAGGCGCTGTACGAGGCCGGCGATACCGGTGCCGGTGCCGCCACCGCCGCGACCCGCTTCGGCACCTGGGGCTTCGACACCGCCGGCATGGACACCAGCGTCCCGCCGGGCACCGACTTCTTCGCCTACGCCAGTGGCACCTGGGCCAGGAACACCCAGATCCCGGCCGACCAGTCCAGCTACGGCGCCTTCCGCGCGCTGCGCGACCTGTCCGAAGTGCGCGTGCGCGCGCTGGTAGAAGGCTACGCGCTGGGCGACCCGGCCACCGGTGGCGACACCGCCAGGATCGCCGCGGTCTACCAGGGCTTCATGGACGAGGCGACCATCGAGAAGCTCGGCGCCGCGCCCCTGCAGCCGGTGCTCGAGCGCGTCCGCCAGGCCGACAGCCACCTGGCCCTGGCACGGCTGATGGCCGCGCGCGACACCTTCAACGCCACCCTGTTCGGCCTCAGCGTCGCCGACGACGCGCGCGATCCGGACCACTACACCCTGTACATGAACCAGTCCGGCCTGGGCCTGGGTGACCGCGAGATGTACCTGCGCGAGAACTTCGCCCCGCAGCGCGAGCGCTACGTCGCCTACATCGCCCAGCTGCTGGAGCTGGCCGGCTGGGAGAACCCGAAGGCCAGCGCCGAGGCGGTGATGGCGTTCGAGACGAAGATCGCCCAGGCGCACTGGACCCGCGCCGAAAGCCGCGACCGCGACAAGACCTACAACCCGGTGCCGTTCGAGCGCTTCGACGCCTACGCGCCGGGCTTCCCGTGGGCCGAGTACTTCAAGGCCGCCGGCGTCGACCACGGCACGCGCGCGGTGGTGCGGCAGGGCACCGCGGTGCCGAAGATGGCGAAGATCTTCGCCGGCACCGACGTGGCCACGCTGCAGGCCTGGCAGGCGTTCCACGCCGTCGATGGCGCCGCGCCGCTGCTGTCCAGCGCCTTCGCCAACGCCCATTTCGAGTTCCGCGACAAGTTCATGTCCGGCCAGCCGCTGCCGCGCGAGCGCTGGAAGCGCGCCGTCGGCCTGGTCGAGTCCAGCCTCGGCGAGGCGGTGGGCCGCGAGTACGTGAAGCTGTACTTCCCGGCCGATTCCAAGGCCAAGATGGATGCGCTGGTGGCCAACGTGAAGGCGGCGATGGGCGCGCGCCTGGAGACGCTGGAGTGGATGAGTCCGGCGACCAAGGCCGAGGCCCAGGCCAAGCTCAAGGGCTTCGGCCTGAAGATCGGCCACCCGGAAAAGTGGCGCGACTACAGCGGCCTGCGCATCGCCAACGGCGACGTGGTCGGCAACGCGCTGCGCTCGCGCCAGTTCGAGTGGGATTACCGCCGCGCGCGCCTGGGCAAGGAAGTGGACAAGGGCGAGTGGGGCATGACCCCGCAGACGGTCAACGCCTACTACAACTCGGTCAAGAACGAGATCGTGTTCCCGGCGGCGATCCTGCAGCCGCCGTTCTTCGATCCCAAGGCCGACCCGGCGGTGAACTACGGTGGCATCGGCGGCGTGATCGGCCACGAAATCATCCACGGCTTCGACGACCAGGGCCGCAAATCCGACGGCGCCGGCGTGCTGCGCGACTGGTGGACCGCCGAGGACGCCGCCAAGTTCGAGGCGCAGGCGGCGAAGCTGGGGGCGCAGTACGAGGCCTACGAGTTCCCGCAGCTGCCGGGCCTGCACATCAACGGCCGCACCGCGATGGGCGAGAACATCGGCGACCTCGGCGGCCTGACCATCGCCCTGGAGGCCTACCGCCGCTCGCTGGGCGGCAAGCCGGCGCCGGTGATCGACGGCTTCACCGGCGAACAGCGCCTGTTCCTGGGCTGGGCCCAGGTGTGGCGCACCCTGTGGCGCGACGACGCCCTGCGCCAGCAGCTGGTCAACGGCACCCACTCGCCCGGCCACATCCGCGCCTTCGCCCCGCTGCGCAACATCGACGCCTGGTACGACGCCTTCGGCATCAAGGAAGGCGACCCGCTGTACATCGCCCCCGAAGACCGCGTCCGCATCTGGTGATGCCTGCTTGAGCCCCTCCCCCCGGAGGGGGAGGGAGCAGCACAAAGGCCCGCTCGCGCGGGCCTTTCTTTGTCGATCTTCGCCACCTTGAACCCCTCTCCATCCGGGAGAGGGGCAGGGGAGACGGCCGGCACCCGGCGAGGCCGGGTTCGCCGGCACTCCACCCCCGCCTCTGAGGGAGACTGGGCCCCTGTGCCGTGCCGCGTCAGGCCGCCAGCCGCTGCGACACGCTGTCGACGACGCGGCGGATCTGTTCGACCACCGGCCCGTCGCCGTGGTGCGAGATCTCCAGCTGGCGCAGCGCCCGGGTCATCGCCACGTACAGCAGGCGTACCTGCTGCTGCCGGCGGTCGGCGTCGGTATCCAGCGAGGCCATCTCGCAGATTCCGGGGATGAACACCGAGTCGAACTCCAGTCCCTTGCTGGAATGCATGGTCATCACCTTGACCGCCGGCTGGCCATTGAACAGCTCGCGCCGGCGCTGGTCGGTGGCGACCAGGACCGGCAGGCCGCGTTTCTGCAGCTGGTTGCCGACCAGGTTGGCCAGCCGGTTCGAGTGGCACAGCACGGCGAAGTCGTTCGGGTTCGCGCCGTTGGCCAGCGCCTCGCCGATGCGTTGCGCGATCAGGTCGGCTTCGCCCCAGATGCTCCGCGCGCGCCACACTTCCGGCATCGGGCCGCGGCGCCCGGCGCTCTCCGGCGGGATGACCGGCACGTGGTCGTCGTCGGTTTCCTGCGGGGTGAGGACCTCCTCGGCGAAAGCCTTGGCCACCGACAGGACCTCCAGGGTGTTGCGGTAGTTCAGGCGCAGGATCGTGGTGCGTCCACGGGCCTGGATGCCGACGCTGGCGAAGCTGAACTTGCGACGTCCGCCATTGCCGTAGAGCGTCTGCGCGTCGTCGTACAGGAGCAGCAGCGAATTGGTCTCCGGGTCGACCATCTGGGTGACCAGCTGCAGCCATTCCGGGGCGAAGTCGTGCCCCTCGTCGATCAGCACCGCGCCGTACTGGGCCCGTGGAATGGCCCTGGCTTCCACCGCGGCGACAACCGCCTCGACCAGCAGGGCGACGTAACGTTCGGCGCTTTCCTGGGGCGGCGGCAGTGGCACGCCGTAGGTCTTCAGCTGCTCGGCGCACCAGCCGTGGAAATGGCGCACGGCCACGCGGTCGTGCACGCCGTGGGACACCATCAGGTGCTCGAGGCGGCTGGCGAGGGTCTTGTTGAAGCACAGCACCAGCACCGGCATGTGCAGCGTGCGGGCCAGTTCCACGCAGCGGTAGCCGAGGATCATGGTCTTGCCGGAACCGGCGACGCCGTGGATGACCCGGTGCCCTTCGCCCAGGGACCGGGCCAGCTGTTCCTGCTGCAGGTCCATCACCCGGATGATGTCCGGAATCTCCACCGGTGCCGGCTGTGGCTCCGGTGTCATCGGCGGCAGCAGTTGCCCCTGCTGCTGGATCCGCAGCTGCGGGAACAGATGCCAGCGCACGCGGTCGATCTGCGGCAGGGTCAGCTGGCAGGGGAACGGCATCATGAACATGTCCCACAGCCGCTTCTGGAACGCTTCGCCGTCGACGCCCTCGGTCATCTCATCGCGGCAGATCACGCTGGCGGCGCCGATGAAGGCATCCAGCTCCATCTGCTCGAACTGGTTGCGGGTCACGCCCGTGAGCACCACCCCGAACCCCCAGGGCATCACCAGCTTGCCCTCGCGCCTGTGGCCGGGTGGATGCAGCAATGCCGGATCGGACTGGAGGAGGCGCTGGATCTCCATGGCGTAATCCCGCGCCTGGCGTAGCGGATTGGCCTCGACCACGCGTCCGCGCCCGGTGTTGAGCACGACGCGATCGCGGTCTATTTCCGCCAGCGTTTCCGGCTTCCAGTCCTTGACCTCCAGGACCAGGATCCCGCGGTTGGGATGCAGCACGACGAAGTCCGGGTGCCGGTAGCTGGGTCCGACCGGGACGTCGTACCAGCACACGTAATCGTCGTCGAGTTTGTCTTCCAGGCGGGCCGCGAAGCGCCGTTCGCCGGCGGTCATCCGCCCGCCGCACGCGCTGCGGCTGGGAATCAACGTGGCCATGGCTTCCCCCGTTCCATGGAACGGGAAATATACCCAAGCCGCCCGGCCGCGTCCCAGCCCTGGGGGGCGCGGAGTCTGGCGATCTGGCGCCACAACCCTCTCTCCCTCGGGGGTAGGGAAGGACCCGGCGAAGTCAGGTTTGCCGGTACTCCGCCCTCTCCCCCGGTCCCTCCCCCGGAGGGGAGGCCCACTTTCCGGGGGCTCCCTCCGTCTATCCGGCTGCGTGCCACGCGCCTGCTGGACAGGCCACCTTGTCACCCTGGCGCGGTGCCGCATCAGGCAAGATGGCCGCCCCAGGCCTGATCCGGAAGTTCCATGGACGTTGAAGAAGTGATGCGCGCCGCGCTGCGCGAAGCCGGCTATGGCCCGGACGTGGTCGGTTCGGCCTTGCCGAGGATCATGCGCATCCTGCAGGCGGAGGACGTGCGCCTGGAAGTCGGCCGCACGCTGTCGCGCAAGGAACGCGAGTACGTGCGCGTGCAGCTGGAGATCGGCCTGACCGTCTCCGAGATCGTCGCCAGCCTGAAGCGCTGACGCTGCATTGGATGCCGGCATGTTGCCGTGCGCCGCTCGATGCACTCCATGACCCGCAAAAGGCCGAAGGCCGCATCCGGGGAGTCGTCCGGCAGTGAGCCGGCAGCGCGTGGGGACGGGCCACGCCTCGCCAGCGCCACGGGCACTGCAGCAGCGCGGGGCGCTTCGCTTACGCGGGCTATGCGCTATTTGTGGACCATTGGTCCAGAGTCCCCTTGGCGGCCTCGCTTGCGCGAGGGCCTGGATGCTGAGCTTATGGAGAAGGCAGGCCGGCGCCGCAAAGGCAAAGAACCTCAGCGGGGCTCGTCGGCATCCGACTATCTCCCGGCCACCTGTTGTCGTCCCACGCTAGGCAAACGTGCGCGCGAACTTCGCGACTGCTTCGCGGTTCGCCCGGGCCACCTTGCGGATCTCGTCGTCGAGGATCCAGCCCGATCTTTCGGTCCTTTCCCAAAAGGCGACAGCGGCTGTCGCTGCCCGGGCGATATGTCCAGCTTGGCCAGCGTTCTCAGGCGGTGTGAGTAGGAGCGGCTCGGCTGCCCTCACCACGCCGGTGCGGGATGGAGCCAGATACATCGGCAGCATGTCGTAAGCCGGAGCCAAGGCCAAGGGCCTGGCATCAGCCAGATGGAAGCCGAGATTGCCTAGGTGCATGTCGCTGTTTCCGATCAGGCGCCCGAACCAGTGCAAAACCGCCATGTCACGAGCAGTGTCCGGCGTGATCCAGCCCAACCGAGCCAGTTGTTCACCGAGCACGCCCCAGTCGCGTTCCCCGCTGCCAACGAAAGCGGCATCCAGTACCTGCAGGGAGACGAAGCCGCGCCGTCCTAAACAGTCAGGCGTTCGGTCAAGCCGGCGCACTTCTAGGCAAAGGTGGCGCTCGGCCTCGACGAGCTCCGATTCTGCTGCCGCTATGTCGTGATCCGCCAGAGTCTGCAGAGCCAGATGCTCGCAGACGAGTAGGTCCGCCCAGCGCGCGGTCGTACGTTCTCCATCGCGCTGCGCAAACTTGACCAGTGCGGCACGACGTCCGGTCGGGGTGATGATCGTACTCGTGAACTTGGGCTGTTCGCCGCCGGGGGACGATCCGGGTTCTTCACCGGCAAGGGTCTCTTCTGCCCAGACCGAATAACGTTCCTGCCGTTGCCCAACGCCTACTGCATCGGAAGGCGAGTCGACTTCCGCCAGCGCCAGCTTCACTGCGTTGCTACCTAGCAGGAGGTCGCCGATGTTGGTGCCGCCGGTTCGGGTTATTGCCAATAAGACATCGCGTTGCCGCCACCGGTCCAGGTCGCTTGGAACTCCCAGGGTTGCGCCCCCTCGGTGAGCTAGGTTGCGTCCCAGGAAGCCCTGCGGGCGCAAGTCGTCCAAAAACCAAGGCAGGCCCGGGAAGTGGCCGGGTACGTCTTCTACCGGTTGGACCAGGTTGGGACGCTCGCCCGTGGCGATGAACTGGAACCGCTCACCACGCAACAGGTACAGGGTGCCCAACTCTTCCAGCGTGGCGTCCGGTCGCATCCGCCATAACGGCCAAGAGCTTCCAGCAGCGCTTTCCGCACGCGCCATGTATCGGGTGGCGCGTGCGCTGCCTATTTGCAGCACTTGCTCGCCTGCCTCGCGGACCAAGCGCAACACGACTGGCCGGGAGACGCCCAGGCGCTTTGCTAGAAGCGAGGCGGATGTCGGCTCCCCGGAGGCAAGCAGGGCCAGTAGGTCCTGGACGGTGGCAGAACGGGGACGGGCCATGGCACCATTTCTTTACGATTAAATTAAAGATAATTCATCAGGAGGTGTTCTGCAAATTTAATTTAATCAATAAGTTACATACGGCGGTCGCCCGGATTGTTTTACGTTACGCGCGTAACTCGCCTCAGGAGTCAGAAGAAGGCCCGCTCGCGCGGGCCTTCCGGTGACGCGTCGTTGCCGCCGCGCGGCTCACTTCAGCCCGCGGAACTCCAGCAGCGGTTCCACGCCCGGGTCCTTGCCGCGGAACTCGCGGTAGGCCTGGGCCAGGTCGCGGGAGTGGCCGACGGAAAGGATCTTCTCGCGGAAGATCCGGCCGTTCTCGCGGGTCAGGCCGCCGTTCTGCTCGAACCAGTCGAAGGCGTCGTGGTCCAGCACCTCGGCGCCGAAGTAGGCGTAGTAGCCGGCCGCGTAGCCGCCGCCCCAGACGTGGTTGAAGTAGTTGCTGCGGTAGCGCGGCGGCACCGCCGCGAGGTCGATGTTGTACTTCGCCAGTGCCTGCTTCTCGAACGCGTCGATGTCCGGCACCTCGGTGCCGGCCGGCAGCATGTGCCAGGCCAGGTCCAGCAGCGAGGCGGCCAGGTACTCGGTGGTGGCGTAGCCCTGGTTGAAGGTGCGCGCGCGGTTGACCTTCTCCGCCAGCGCCTGCGGCATCGGCTCGCCGGTCAGGTAGTGCTTGGCGTAGTTGGCGAACACCTTCGGGTACAGCGCCCAGCGCTCGTTGAACTGCGAGGGGAACTCGACGAAGTCGCGCGGCACGTTGGTGCCGGAGATGCTCGGGTAGGTGGTCTTGGAGAACAGGCCGTGCAGGGCGTGGCCGAACTCGTGGAACAGGGTGGTGACCTCGTCGTAGCTCAGCAGCGCCGGCTGCCCGGGCGCGGGCCTGGTGTAGTTCTCGACGTTGTAGATCACCGGGAGGGTGCCGGCCAGGCCGTCCTGCTCGACGAAGTTGCCCATCCACGCGCCGCCGCGCTTGCTCGGGCGCTTGAACGGATCGAGGTAGAACAACGCCAGCTGGCTGCCATCGGCGTCGAACACGTCGAACACGCGCACGTCGGGATGGTACACCGGCAGGTCGTGGCGCTCGCTCACGGTGATGCCGTACAGCTCGTGCGCGGCGAAGAACACGCCATCCTTCAGCACGCGGTCCAGCTCGAAGTACTGGCGCACCTCGGCCTGGTCCAGGTCGTACTCGGCCTTGCGCACCTGCTCGGCGTAGAAGTCCCAGTCCGCCGCGCCGGCGCTGAAGCCGCCACCCTGCGCGTCGACCACCGCCTGGATCTTCGCCAGCTCGGCGCGCGCGCGGGCGGTGGCCGCCGGGACGGTGTCGTTGAGCAGCTTCAGCGCCACTTCCGGCCGGCCGGCCATCTGGTTGGCGATGGCGTACGCGGCGTAGTTGTCGAAGCCCAGCAGTTGCGCCTTGCGTGCGCGCAGCTGGACCAGGCGCTGGATGGTGGCGCGGGTGTCGTTGGCGTCGCCGCGGGCGGCGCGGTTCATCGACGCGGCCAGGAGTTCCTCGCGCAGGCTGCGGTCCTTCAGCGCGGCCATCGCCGGCTGCAGGGTGGTGTTCTGCAGCTCCAGCAGCCAGCCCTCCTTGCCCGCGGCCCGCGCCGCTTCGGCGGCCGCGGCGATCGTGCCTTCGTCCAGGCCGTCCAGGCGCGCGCGGTCGGTCACCAGCACGGCGCCAGCGTTGGTGGCGGCCAGCAGCCTGGCGCCGAAGGCGGTGGTCAGCGAGGATTCCTCGGCGTTGAGCTGGCGCAGCTCGGCCTTGTCGGCTTCCGACAGCAGCGCGCCGGCGCGGACGAACTGGTTGTAGCGGTGCTCGACCAGGGTCTTCTGTTCCTCGGTCAGGCCCAGCGAGTCGCGCTGTTCGTGGATCGCTTTGACCCGGGCGAACAGCGCCGGATCCAGGAAGATGGCGTCGTTATGGCCGGCCAGCTTCGGCGCCAGCGCTTCCTCGGCCGCCTGCAGGACCGGGTTGGTGTGTGCCGAGGTCATCGCCTCGAACGCCAGCGAGGCGCGGGTGAGCAGCGCGCCGGCGCGTTCCATCGCCTCGATGGTGTTGGCGAAGGTCGGCGACTCCGGGTTGTCGGCGATGGCGCGGATCTCTGCCAGGTGCTGGCGCATGCCTTCCTCGATCGCCGGCTGGTAGTCGGTGTCGCGGATGCGCTCGAACGGCGGCGCCTGGAAGGGCAGGGTGCTGGCGCTCAGCAGCGGGTTCGCGGCTTGCGCGGGGAGGGCGGCGGTGGAATCGGGCATGGCGGTATCGATGGCCGGGCGCTCGCCGCAGGCGGTGAGGGCCAGGGCGATCGCCGAGGAAAGCAGCAGCTTGCGCAGCATCGGGGACTCCGGGAAAGGGTAAGACCAGCGGCGTCGCGCCGCACCTCCGGCAGGATCGCCGCCGCCTTGCCGTTCAGGCAGTGCCGGAGAGCCCGCGCTGGCGCCAAACCCGGTCAAGTGCGACGGCCCGGGCCGGGTACGCCCCGGCTCGCGGCCGGCAAGGCGTCCGCGCCAGGATCGGCGGCGAGGGACGGGGGCAATCCATCACTCTGGGGGAGTAAGGGAACGCGGAAACTGTTCATGGCCAGCCTGGCGCTGGCGATCCGCGGCGCGGCGGGGACCGCGGCCGCCTGCGCGGGGAACGGCCGCCGCGCGCCGCTTACACCTCGCCCTTCTTCGACAGCAGCACCGCGATCGGCCGGCTGCCGGAGAACTCGGCCAGCACCATCACGATGCTGGCGGTGAGCGGCACGGCGAGGAACGCGCCAGGCAGCCCCCACAGCGCGGTCCACACGGTGAGGCTGACCAGGATCACGAACGGGCTGAGGTTGAGCGAGCTGCCCATCAGGTAGGGGTCCAGCAGGGCGCCGTTGAGGAACTGCAGCAGCGACAGCCCGCCGGCGAGCAGCAGCGCGGTGCGGAAGTCGCCGAACTGGAGCAGGGCGAACAGCGCCGGCAGGGCCACGCCGAGCACCGAGCCGACGTATGGCACGTAGTTGAGCAGGCCGATCAGCAGCGCCCAGAACGGGGCCAGTTCCATGCCCAACGCCGCCATGACGACCCAGCTGGCCACGCCGAGCAGCACGCCCAGGAGGGTCTTCAGCGCCAGGTAGCTGCCGATGCGGCGGTTGATGTCGGCGATGACGCGGCGGATCCGCGCGGCGCGTTGCGGATCCGCGGCGAGGCGGTCGATCTTCGCGTCGAAGTGGCGGCGTTCGATCATCAGGAAGGCCACGTACAGCGCCACCACCACCATCGTGCCGAGCAGCGAGGCGGCCCAGCCCAGGGTCGAGCCGGCCAGGCGCTGCAGGTCCACCTGCGCCAGCACGCCACGGCGGATGCCGTCCCAGCTCGGTTCCGATTCGATGCCCAGCAGGGCCGCGCCCTGCTGTACCAGCGCCACCAGCTGCGCCTGGTAGTGCGGCATGCGCGCAAGCAGCCGGTCGACGCTGTCCATCGCCACGCCGCCCAGCAGCACCAGCGCCCCGGCCATCACCAGCATCGCCAGCGCGTAGCGCAGCCATTCGGGCAGGCGCGGGCCGAGCACCGGCATCTGCCCGAGCAGGCGCGCGCTACCGAGCACCACGTACAGGGCCATCACCCCGAACGCGACCGGCACCAGGATGTCGCGGGCCACGTACAGCACCCAGCCCACCAGCACCGCGAACACGGTGCCATGCACGATGGCGCGGAATCTCTCGTTCATGCCGGTGCGTCCTGTTGGAGCGCGGGCCGGGTGGCCGGAGGCGCGGCCGCACGGGGCAGCCGCGGCCATTGTGTGGCATGCGCCTGGTAGCCGCATCCGGCGTCGCAGCGCGGCGGTTCCGTCGACGCCGGCCGGGTTTCGTCGGCGTATTCCCGGATGCGTCGGACGCGGTCTTGCGGCCCCGGCGGCGGCCGCGCAACCTGCATCCGTGGGCCAATGGTGGCCCGGGTGTGAGGAGACCGCACGATGAAAGTCCTGATCGCGCTGCTTGCCTGGTGCGTGCTGTTCGTACTGTGCTGGCCGCTCGCCCTGCTGGCGCTGGTCCTGTGGCCGCTGGCGTGGCTGCTGTCGCTGCCGTTCCGGCTGGTCGGGATCACCTTCTCGGCGCTGTTCGCCTTCCTGCGCGCCCTGCTGATGCTGCCGGCCCGCCTGCTGGGCGGCGCCGCCGCCAGGGCGGTGGCGTAGTCCCGACCACGCCGGCCCCTCGTCGACCCTCCCTCAAACCCCTCTCCCTGTGGGAGAGGGGCTCCCGAGGCCGGCAACCGGTCGGCCATGGGGACCGGGGCCATGAGGCGCGTTACAGCGCCTTGCCCATGAAGTGCGAGGAGGCCGGACACAGCCCGGAGAACTGCGCGGTGCGGGCGATGCCCGCTGGCGCTTCGCTGCGGGCCAGCTCGCGGTAGCCGCGCGCGGCGAAGAAGCCGTGCGCATCGGTGGTCAGCAGGTAGACGGCGGCGTGGCCACGGGCTCGCGCGTGCTGTTCGGCCGCTTCGACCAGCGCACCGCCGAGTCCTTCGCCGCGCCGCTGCCTGGCTACTGCCAGCGAGCGCAGCAGCAGCGCGTCGCCGCAGTCCTCCAGGGCCACGCAGCCGGACAATGCCTGGCCATCGTGCGCGCCGAGGAAGTCGACGCGCGCACCCTGGCCGAGGTCGGCGGTGGGCAGGCCGCTGTCGCGCAGCAGCGTGGCCACGGCCTCGGCGAACGCGATCGGGGCGATGCGAAGGTTCATGGCGCCGTCTCCATGGGCCGGGCGCCGCGAAGGTACCAGCCGCGGCTGCGGTTGACGATCGCCACCACCGACAGCATCACCGGTACCTCGATCAGCACGCCGACCACGGTCGCCAGCGCCGCGCCGGAGTGGATGCCGAACAGGCCCACCGCGGTGGCCACGGCCAGTTCGAAGAAGTTGCTGGCGCCGATCAGCGCGGACGGCCCGGCGACCTCGTGGGCCACGCCCAGCCGGCGGTTGAGCAGGTAGGCGAGGCCGGCGTTGAAGTAGACCTGCAGCAGGATCGGCACGGCGAGGATGGCGATGACCAGCGGCTGGGCGATGATCTGTCGTCCCTGGAAGCCGAACAGCAGCACCAGCGTGGCCAGCAGCGCGGCCAGCGACAGCGGCGACAGCCGCGCCAGCACCGCCTCCAGCCGGGCCATGCCGCCGCGGGCGAGCAGCCAGCGCCGCAGCGCGAAGGCCACCGCGGTCGGCACCACGATGTACAGCGCCACCGACAGGGCCAGGGTGTCCCAGGGCACGCTGATCGACGACAGCCCCAACAGCAGCGCGACCAGCGGCGCGAAGGCCACCACCATCACCGCGTCGTTGAGCGCGACCTGGCTGAGGGTGAAGTTGGCGTTGCCGCGGCACAGGTGGCTCCACACGAACACCATCGCCGTGCACGGCGCGGCCGCCAGCAGGATCAGCCCGGCCATGTAGGAATCGACCTGGTCGCCGGGCAGCCAGCCGGCGAACACATGGCGCAGGAACAAGCCCCCCAGCAGCGCCATCGAGAACGGCTTCACCGCCCAGTTCACGAACACGGTGACGCCGATGCCGCGCCAGTGCCGGCCCACCTCGCGCATCGCGCCCAAGTCGACCTTCATCAGCATCGGCACGATCATCAGCCAGACCAGCACCGCCACCGGCAGGTTGATCTTCGCCATCTCCATCGCGCCGAGCGCGGCGAACGCGGCCGGGAACAGGTGCCCCAGCGCGGTGCCGGCGACGATGCACAGCGCCACCCAGGCGCTGAGCCAGTGCTCGAACAGGCCCATGCGCGGCGCCGGCTCAGCCATCGACGGCCTCCCGGTCTCCGGCTTCGACCAGGGCGATCCGCTGCAGGGCCTGCTCCAGTGCGGCGCGGTCGTCCCAGGTTGCCGCCGGCAGCGCCAGCAGGGCCAGCAGGCGCGCCTTGATGGTGCCGTGGGCGCGGGCGACGGCCGCGCGCCTGGCCGCGTCGTCGCCCTCCGCCGCGGCCGGATCGGGCAGGCCCCAGTGGACGCGGAGGAAGTCGCCGAACACCACCGGGCAGGCTTCGGCCGCGGCCGCGTCGCAGACGGTGATCACCAGGTCCATTGGCGCCGCGTCCGCCGCGGCGAACTCATCCCAGGACTTGCTGCGCAGGCCCGCGGTGGCGATGCCTTCGGCGGCCAGCTGCTGCAGCGCGAACGGATTGACCCGTCCGGTGGGCTGGCTGCCGGCGCTGGCGACCTCGAAGCGGTCGCCGGCCCAGGCGCGCAACGTGGCCTCGGCGAGGATGCTGCGCGCCGAGTTGCCGGTGCACAGGAACAGGATGCGGCGACATGGCTCCATGGCGCGGCTCAGCAGCAGCCGGACTTCGGCGAGCAGCAGCCGGTGGCGGCGGCCGGTGCGCTCGCCGGGGCCGGCGCGCATGCCGCGTCGGTGGCGCAGGCCGCGCCGAGGGCGTGGTAGGTGGTCGCCTCGCCGAGGGTGTGGAAGGTCTCCCAGCGCGTGCCCTGCGGGTCCTCGGTCCAGTACTTGTCCGAGTGCGCGTAGCAGCAGATCGCGTCGGCTTCGGGTGTGACCGCGCCGCCGGCGGCGTCCAGGCGCCGTCCGAGGTCGGCGAGGCCGGCGGCATCGTCGACCTGGATGCCCAGGTGGTCGATGCCCGGCGCGCGGCCGGTACTGGAGATGGCGAAGTTGACCTGCGGGTCCTCCAGCATCCATTTGGCGTAATCGTGCCTGACCACGCTGGGCGGAGTGGCGAAGAGCCCGGTGTAGAAGCGGATGCTGGCGTCGAGGTCGTTGACGTTGAGGTGCACGTGGAAGCGGTTCATGGCGATGCCTTCTTCTTCCTGGGAGCGGGGGCGCAGGTGCGCGCGGGGCCGCAGTCGGCGAGGCCGCCGCAGCAGTTGTCGGTGAGGTAGCCGATCAGGCTGTCCATCTGCGCGTAGTGGGCGCGAACCCGGATCACCCGGCCTTCGCGCTGGTCGGTCACCAGCGCGGCGGCGCGCAGCACGTTCAGGTGCGCGGTCAGCGTTGCCGCGGGGATGTCCAGCCGTTCGCGCAGCTCGCCGACCGGCAGCCCGTCGGGGCCGGCCTGGACGAGGATGCGGAACGCGGCCAGGCGGGACTCGTGGCCGAGGGCGGAGAGGACCTTGAGCGCGGTTTCGGTTTCCATATTTCCAGAATAATCGAAATATAATTATCGTCAAGGCCCTTCGTCTTTCCCCTCTCCCAACCTCGCTTCGTGTCCCGGCTCGCGTCCCATGGACGCGGGCGTCCGGCGGCATCCGCGCCAGTGGTGCGCGAGCAATGCACGCCGGGGGGTAGGGGCCAGAAGAAAAGGGCCAGGCTTGCACCGGGCCCTTCGTGTTGCGTGGCGGTCGCGGCTCAGGCCGCCTTCTTCTCCGCGATCCAGGCGTCGACGCGGCGCTCGAGCAGGTCCAGCGGCATCGCGCCGCCGCCGAGCACGGCGTCGTGGAAGCCGCGGATGTCGAACTTTTCGCCCAGTTCGCCCTCGGCCTTCCTGCGCAGCTGCTGGATCTTGATCATGCCGATCTTGTACGCGGTGGCCTGGCCCGGGTTGACCAGGTAGCGCTGCACCTCGGACTTGATCGCCGCATCCGGCACCGAGCTGTTGGCACGGAAGTAGTCGATCGCCTGCTGCTCGGTCCAGCCCTTGGCGTGCAGGCCGGTGTCCACCACCAGGCGGATCGCGCGCCACATCTCCGACATCAGGCGGCCGTACTCGGAATAGTCGTCCTGGTAGGTGCCCGGCATCTCCTTGGCCAGCCATTCGGCGTACAGGCCCCAGCCCTCCGCATAGGCGGTGGTGTTGTACTGGGTGCGGAACTGCGGGATGCCAGTCAGCTCCTGGGCGATGGAGATCTGCATGTGGTGGCCCGGCAGGCCCTCGTGGTACGCGATGACCTCCAGCTCGGTCTTCGGCATCGCGTTCATGTCCGACAGGTGCGCGTAATAGATGCCCGGGCGCGAGCCGTCCGGCGTGCCGGGGTAGTAGTGCTGCGCGGCGCCGTCCTGCTCGCGGAAGGCCTCCACGCGCTTGACCACCAGGTCCGCCTTCGGCAGCAGGCCGAAGTAGTCGGGCAGCTGCTTCTTGATGTTGTCGATGTGGGCGGTGGCCGCGTCGATGTAGGCCTGGCGGCCGGCGTCGGTGTTCGGGAACACGCGGTCCGGGTCGTTGAGGACGTGCTTGAAGAAGGCCTGCAGGTCGCCTTCGACGCCCATCTTCTTCTGCAGCGCTTCCAGTTCCCCGCGCAGGCGCGCCACCTCGGACAGGCCGAGCTGGTGGATCTCCTCGGCCGTCATCGCGGTGGTGGTGTTCTGCTTGAGCTGGTACTCGTAGTACTTCATGCCGTCCGGATGGGTCGTGCCCACGCCGGTGGCGTTCTCCAGCGACTTCGGCAGCTCCTCCTCGGCGAAGGCGATCACCTTCGCGTAGGCCGGCGCCACACTCTCCAGCAGCGCCTTGCGCGCCAGCTCCTTCAGCTCGGCCGCGCGCTCGGCGCTGACCTTGCCGTCCCTGGCCAGCGCGTCGGCCTTGGCCTGGGCGTCGGTCCACAGCGCGCTGGGCTTCCCGCCGTCGAACGGCGCGCCGCTGACCACCTTCTTCGACTGGTCGATCACGCCTTCCCAGGCGAACTTCGGCGGGCGGATGTCCTGCGCCGAGGAGGCGCGGGTGCGCTCCAGCAGCTGGTCGAACAGCACCGGCACCTTCTGCAGGCGCGAGACGTAAGCCAGGTAATCCTTCTCGTCGTCGACCTTGTGGAAGTTGATCAGGAAGGTCGGCACCAGGTTCTGGATGCCGCTCATCTGGTCGAACGGATAGGCGTGGAGCATGAACGGCACGCCTTCGCGCGCGCTCTCGTACTGGTGCTTCCACAGGTCCCAGGACAGCTTCGTTTCCGGGTCCAGCTTGTTGTAGTCGAAGGTCGACTCCATTTCCCTGACCGACGCTTCCAGCCAGGCCAGCTGCTTGCGGATGCCGGCCTCGGACATGTCGTCGATCTGGTCGTTGAGTTCCTTGCGGCCGAGGAAGGTCAGCTGGATCGGGCTGAACTGCAGCTGCTCCTCGTACTTGGTATCGAACCAGGCGTTGAGCCGACCGGACTCTGCCTTGATCTCCTCGGCGCTGGGCGCGGCGGTGGCGGCGGTGGGCTGGGATTCGCCGCCCTGCTGCGAGCAGGCGGGCACGAGCAGGGCGAACGACAGGGCGAGGGCGAGCGGGGTCAGGACGGAGGCGTGGCGCACGGCATGTTTCCCGGAGGGTGGACAGCCGATTCTGCCCCCGAGCGGTTGCCGGCGCACCCTGAAAATGGTCATGGTCGGCGCGGCATCGGGCGGCTCGCGGTGCCGGTCGGGTACCATGTGCTGCCCAGTCCGCCGCCCGCGAGGCCGCGATGAGCACCAAGCCCGACAGCCCCGTCACCCAGGATCAGGCCGAGGAGGCCGTGCGCACCCTGCTGCGCTGGGCCGGCGAGGATCCGCAGCGCGAGGGCCTGCTGGACACCCCGCGCCGCGTGGCCGAAGCCTACGGCGACTGGTTCAGCGGCTACCGCGAGGACCCGCGCGAGTACCTGGCGCGCACCTTCGAGGAAGTGGCCGGCTACGACGAGATGATCGTGCTGCGCGACATCGAGTACGAAAGCCACTGCGAGCACCACATGGCGCCGATCATCGGCCGCGTGCACGTGGGCTACCTGCCCGACGGCAAGGTGGTGGGGATCAGCAAGCTGGCGCGGGTGGTCGAGGCCTACGCACGCCGCTTCCAGGTGCAGGAGAAGATGACCGCGCAGATCGCCCAGTGCATCCAGGACGTGCTGCACCCGCTGGGCGTGGGCGTGGTGGTGGAAGGCGTGCACGAGTGCATGACCACCCGCGGCATCCACAAGCGCGGGGTGAGCATGGTCACCTCGAAGATGCTCGGCAGCTTCCGCGAGGACGCGCGCACCCGCGCCGAGTTCCTCCGCTTCATCGAAACCGGTCGCCGCTGAGCCGCCGGTGGCCGGGACGCGTGGATCGGACCAGGCCGCTGGCGGCCCATGCCCCTGCGGCAGCGGCCAGGCCTACGCGGCCTGCTGCGGCCGCTGGCATGCGGGCACGCCCGCGCCGGACGCCGGCGCGCTGATGCGTTCGCGCTACAGCGCCTACGTGCTGAAGCTGCGCGACTACCTGCTCCAGACCTGGCACCCCGACACCCGACCGGCGCCGGCCGAGCTGGACCTGGACGACGCCGGCGGCCCGCGCACCGCCTGGCTGGGCCTGCAGGTGAAATCCGAGCGCAGCACCGGCGCCGATACCGCCGAGGTCGAGTTCGTCGCCCGCTTCCGCGTCGGTGGCGGCCGCGCCCAGCGGCTGGTCGAACGCAGCCGTTTCGAGCGCATCGACGGGCGCTGGTACTACCGGGACGGCGACCTTAGCTGAACCCGGCCCAGCCCTTCGCGTCCGCATGACGCGGCGCTCATGGGGTGCCCGCCAGCGTGCCGGCATGGAACTGGCCGTCACCGACAACCCCTGTGGCATCGCCGCCGCCGGCGCCGCGGCCCGCTACCTCGCCGTGCGTGCGACCAGCGTGGCCTTGGCCTCGCCGCTGTCGCCGGAGGACGCCATGCTGCAGAGCATGGAGGATGCCAGCCCGGCGAAATGGCACCTCGGCCACATCACCTGGTTCTTCGAGCACTTCGTCCTCGCCGCCGCCGGCATGGCCCCGCTGCGGCCGGACTGGCACTACCTGTTCAACAGTTACTACGACAGCGCCGGCCCGCGGCAGCCGCGTCCACACCGTGGACTGCTGTCGCGGCCCTCGCTGGAGGAGCTGCTGGGCTGGCGCGAGGCGGTGGACGAACGCGTGCTGCGCGCGCTGTGGGCAGGCGACCTGGACGGCACGGCGCGGCGCCGGCTGGAGCTGGGCCTGAACCACGAGCAGCAGCACCAGGAGCTGCTGCTGACCGACATCAAGCACGCGCTGTGGAGCCAGCCGCTGCGCCCCGCGTATCGCCAGGACCTGCCCGATCCGGCACGGCGGGCCGCTGCCGCCGCGGAACTGCACTGGCATGCGGTGGCCGAACAGGTCGCCTGCATCGGCGCGCCGGCCTGGCCGCAGGCGGAAGCCTTCGCCTACGACAATGAATCGCCGCCGCACCGCGTGCTGCTGCCGGCGCACGCGCTGGCCTCGCGTCCGGTGACCAATGCCGAGTACCGCCAGTTCGTCGAGGACGGCGGCTACCGCGACCCGCGGCTGTGGCTCAGCGACGGCTGGGCGCGGGTGCAGGCCGAAGGCTGGCGGCGGCCGCTGTACTGGGAAGAGGACCTGGAGCGCGCGTTCACCCTGGGCGGCATGCGCGCTGCCGGCGCATGCGCCGGTGTGCCACCTCAGCTACTACGAAGCCGACGCGTTCGCGCGCTGGGCCGGGGTGCGTCTGCCGACCGAGGCCGAATGGGAACGCGCGGCATCGGCGCAGCCGCCGCAGGGCCACTTCGCCGACGACGGCGTGCTCGAACAGTGCCCGGCGGGATCGCCGGTGGAGGGGCTGGCGCAGGTGTTCGGCGACACCTGGGAATGGACCTCCAGCGCCTACCTCGCCTATCCCGGCTTCCGCCCGTGGCAGGACGACACCGGCGAGTACAACGCCAAGTTCATGAGCGGGCAGTTCGTGCTGCGCGGCGGCAGCTGCGCCACGCCGTGCCTCCACGTGCGTGCCAGCTACCGCAACTTCTTCCCGCCGCACGCGCGCTGGCAGTACGCGGGGCTGCGCCTGGCGATGGACCTGCCATGAGCCCGCTGCTGGCGTCCTGGGACGAGGCCGGCTACGGCGTGCCGCCCGCCGAAGGCTCGATGTTGGAGGACGTGCTGGCCGGCCTGTCCGCGTCGCCGCGGCGGCTGCCGACCAAGTACCTGTACGACGCGCGCGGCTCGGCGCTGTTCGAGTCCATCACCCGGCAGCCGGAGTACTACCTCACCCGCACCGAGCTGGCGCTGCTGGACGCGCACCTGCCGGCGATCGCCGACGCGGTGGGGCCCGACGTGCACGTGGTGGAGTACGGCAGCGGCAGCGGCCGCAAGACCGAGCGGCTGCTGGCCGCGCTGCATGCGCCGCTGGCCTACACGCCGGTGGAGATCTCGCAGGCGGCACTGGATGCCTGCGTGGCGCGCCTGCGGCCACGCTTCCCCGCGGCTGGCGATGCTGCCGCTGCGCGCCGACTTCAGCCGGCCGCTGCAGTTGCCGCGTCCGCCACGTCCGCCGGCGCGGACCCTGGTGTTCTTCCCCGGTTCGACCCTCGGCAACTTCACCGACGACGACGCGGTGGCGCTGCTGGCGGCGATGGCCGCCACCATCGGCGACCACGGCTGCGCCCTGGTCGGCATCGACCTGATCAAGGACGCGGCGGTGATCGAGGCGGCGTACAACGACGCCGCCGGCGTCACCGCCGCCTTCACCCTCAACCTGCTGGCGCGGCTCAACCGCGAGCTGGGCGCGGACTTCGACCTGTCGGGCTTCGCCCACCGGGCGCGCTACGTGGCCGCGCGCGAGCGGGTGGAGACTTCGCTGGTGAGCCTGCGCGAGCAGCGCGTGCACCTGGCCGGGCAGGTGTTCGGGTTCGCCCGGGACGAGGCGATCCACGTCGAATACAGCCACAAGTACCGCGACGAACGCTTCGCCGCGCTGGCCCGGCGCGCCGGGCTGGAGGTCGCCGGCGGGTGGGGCGGCAGCGCCGAAGGTTTCCGGTTGCGCCTGCTGCGGCGGCCGGCGCGCTGATCGGGCCCCGGTCGGCGGCGCTATCATGCGGACCTTTCCGCGTCCGCATCCTGCATGAGCCCGATGTCCCGTTTCGTTCCGCTGCTGTGCTGCCTGCTGCTGGCCGGTGGCTGTGGCGTGGAGCGCACGGCGCGCGTGCCGGATGCGGCGGCCGCCGTGCCCTCCACCTCTGCCGAATCGGGTCCCGCCGTGTCCACGCCTACCGTCTTCCGCCTGCCGTCCGACTTCGCTGCCTGGCAGCAGTCTCCCGTCGTCGCGCCGGACGCGGCGGTGCTGGCCGTGCCGGGCGTGTCGATCGGCCGCTTCCAGGGCCTGGATGCGGTGCTGGTGGAGACGCCGCTGGCCACCGCGGCGGTGTCGCTGGTCGGCGGCCAGCTGCTGTCGTGGGTGCCGGCCGGGCAGGAGGACGTGTTCTGGCTGTCGCCGCTGCGCGCGGAACTGCCCACCCCGATCCGTGGTGGCGCGCCGGTGTGCTGGCCGTACTTCAGCCGCCATGGCCAGGGCAACGACGTGCCGTCGCACGGCTTCGTCCGCACCTTGCCGTGGACGCTGGTCTCGGCCGCGCGCGAGGACGACGGCACGGTATTGCTGGAGCTGGCCCCACCGGCGCTGCAGGGCCTGGCGCTGGGCCTGCGCATGCAGCTGCGCATCGGCCGCCAGCTGGAACAGCGCCTGGTCACCACCAACAACGGCAGCGAACCGGTGCGCTACACCGAGGCGCTGCACAACTACTTCCACGTCGCCGACGTGGACG
Organism: Pseudoxanthomonas sp. J35; assembly: GCF_000513995.1. Classification (GTDB taxonomy): domain Bacteria; phylum Pseudomonadota; class Gammaproteobacteria; order Xanthomonadales; family Xanthomonadaceae; genus Pseudoxanthomonas. The sequence continues at coordinate 25,346 of NZ_AZVB01000024.1, read as the reverse complement.
CGGTGCGCATCGAGGGCCTGGCCGGGCGCACCTTCCTCGACAAGAACGACGGCGGCAACGCGCACGTGCAGCAGGGCGAATGGACCCTGCACGACCCGCGCGATCCCGGCCGCAGCGACCGCCTGTTCGCCGACGCTGGCGGCCGCTACAGCCTGGTCGATCCGAAGCTGGGCCGGCGCATCGACGTGAGCGTCGAGGGCGGGCGCACTGCGGTGGTGTGGAATCCGGGCGAGGCGGCCGCGGCGCGGATGGCCGACGTCGGCCCGCACTGGCGCGGCTTCGTCTGCCTGGAAGCGGCCAACGCCGGCCCCGACCTGGTCGAGCTCGCGCCGGGGCAGACCCATGTGCTGGTGCAGCGCATCGCGGTGGCGCCGCTGGACTGAGCGGCGTGCGGAGCTAAACTGCGCCGTTTCCAGTGGTGACGGCGGCAGGCCACCTGCGGCGGGCGCCACCACTTCCCCCGACCCGAGACGCGACCGTGGATCCATCGCCGCAGCGGCCCGGCGCGCGACGCGCGGCGCTGGCCTTCATCTTCGTGACCGTGCTGATCGACGTCCTCGCGTTCGGCGTGATCATCCCGGTGCTGCCGCACCTGGTGGAGGAATTCACCGGCGGCGACGTGGCCAGCGCGGCGCGCTGGGTCGGCCTGTTCGGCATGGTCTTCGCGGCGGTGCAGTTCGTGTGCACGCCGGTGCAGGGCGCGCTGTCGGACCGATTCGGGCGCCGGCCGGTGATCCTGCTGTCCTGCCTGGGCCTGGGCCTGGACTTCATCTTCATGGCGTTGGCGACGTCCCTGTCGATGCTGTTCATCGGCCGGGTCATCTCCGGCATCGCCTCGGCCAGCTTCACCACCGCCAACGCCTACATCGCCGACGTCACCGAACCGGAGAAGCGCGCGCGCAGCTTCGGCATGATCGGCGCGGCGTTCGGGCTGGGCTTCGTCGTCGGCCCGCTGGTCGGCGGGTGGCTGGGCGGGATCGACCTGCGCCTGCCGTTCTGGTTCGCCGCCGGCCTGGCCCTGCTCAACTTCCTGTACGGCTGGTTCGTGCTGCCCGAATCGCTGCCGCCGGAGCGGCGCGCGCGCCGTTTCGACGTGGCCCACGCCAACCCCTTCGGTGCGCTGGTGCTGCTGCGCAGCTACCCGCAGGTGTTCGGCCTGGCCGCGGTGGTGTTCCTGGCGCAGCTGGCGCATTACGTGTACCCGAGCATCTTCGTGCTGTTCGCCGACTACCGCTACCAGTGGGGACCGCGCGAGGTCAGCTGGGTGCTGGCAGCGGTGGGCGTGATGAGCATCGTGGTCAACGCCGTCCTGGTCGGACGCTCGGTGAAGGCGCTGGGCGAGCGGCGCACGCTGCTGCTGGGCCTGGGCTGCGGCGTCACCGGCTTCGTGATCTACGGGCTGGCCGACAGCGGCTGGCTGTTCCTGGTCGGTCTGCCGGTGAGTGCGCTGTGGGGCCTGGCCGCGCCGGCGACGCAGGCGCTGATCACCCGCCAGGTCGGTCCGCAGGTGCAGGGCCGCATCCAGGGCGCGCTGATGAGCCTGACCAGCCTGGCAGGCATCCTCGGCCCGCTGCTGTTCGCCAACGTGTTCGCGCTGTTCGTCGGCAGCAGCGCGCCGGCGGAGATCCCCGGCGCACCATGGTTCGTCGCAGCCATCGCCCTGGCCTGCGCCTGGGCGGTGGGCTGGCGCTACGCGCGCGTGCCGGCCTGACCGCAGGCTCCCGTGGAGTCGGGCTTGCCCGACTCCCACGCCTGATGTCCCGGCTGGCGGGGAAAGCAGCGGGGCAGGCCCCGCTCTACAAGAACGGCCAGACGAGAACGTCGGAGAACCGCCGACCCCTCTCCCGGAAGGAGATGGGCGTTGCAACCTCGGTCAATCGTTCTCGACCGCCAGCACCTTGCCGTCCTTCGGGTCGACGCGCAGCTTCACGTCCTTGCCGTTGTCGCGCTCGGCCTCGGCCTCCCAGACGCCGTCGTCGAACTCCACGTCGTGGACCTTGGAGTAGCCGGCCGCGGTCAGCCTGGCCTTGATGTCGTCGGCGGTCATGGTCGAGACGATGTCCTCGGCATGGATGCGGCCGTTGGCGTCCACGCGCACGTCGACGCGGTTGCCGTCGGCGCTGGTGGCGTCGGTCTCCCACATGCCCTCCTCGAACTCCGGATCGTCGATGCGGGTGAAGCCATTGCGGGTGAGCAGTTCGCGCACCTGCACGGCGGTCAGTCCGGTCTGCGTGCCGGCCCCGGCCGCAGGTTCGGCGGCCGGCTTCGCCGGCTCGGCGGCGGCTGCCGGCAGCGCCAGCGCCAGGGCGAGCAGCGGGGAGAAGGTAAGGGCGGTACGTTTCATCGCAGGCTCCTGCGGCGGGTGTGGCAGGCACCGTGCCGTAGCCCGGCTCAGCGGCAGGTGAATCGCACGAACTGGCGGCGGGAAGGGTTCAGTACGGTGAACCCGCCATGATCTACACGGCCTGTTTGCTAGGCTCGGGCCCATGGAGGGATCCAATCCGATTCACACCGCCCCCGGCGTCCCGGCCACCGGGTCTTCCCGCACCGACGCCGCGTGGCGCGCGCTGCAGGCCGCCACCGCGGCGCTGCACGCGCAGGTCGAGGCGACGCCGTTGATGGCGGCATTGATGTCGCCGGCGGTGGACCGGGGCCTCTGCGTGGAGGTGCTACAGCGGCTGCTGCGCATCCATGCCGGTTGGGAAGAGGCCAATGCCACGCGACTGCAGGCGCTGTCGTGGCCATGGCGACCGCGTGCACACGGCCTGCGCCACGACCTGATGGCGCTGGGCGTGCGCCCGGCCACGCAGACCCTGGCCGCGCCGCGCGCGGACTGCGATGCCGACGCCTGGGGCATGCTCTACGTGGTCGAAGGTTCGGCCCTTGGCGGCCGCCTGATCGCGCGCCACCTGCGCGCGCATGTGCCGCGGCTCGCGGAGGCGATCCAGCATTTCGAAGCAGCTGAAGCGGGCCCCGGCTGGCCCGCGTTCCGCGCCGCGCTCGAGCAGGCCCTGCCCGACGAAGCCAGTCGCGCGCGCGCCGCCAGCGCGGCGCGGGCGATGTTCAGCCATTTCCACGGGCAATTTGTCCGTCCCATCGCCGCGCATGGCGACGCAGGAACCGTAACCGCATGAGTGTTGCCGCACCCGCTGCTCCCGACCTCGACGCCTGCGCGCGCGAGCCCATCCACATCCCCGGCTCGATCCAGCCGCACGGCATCCTGCTGGCGATCGACCCGGACAGCGGCCGCGTGCTGCAGGCCAGCGCCAACGCCGCCGCCGAGCTGCTCGGCGGGCAGGGCCAGGTCCAGGGGCAGGCGTGGGACGCGCTGCTGCAGGTCGATCCGGCGCAGGCGGCCGCGCTGCGGCCGGTGCAGGTGCCGGTGCACCTGGGCCACGCGCCGTGCACGGTGGTACGCACCGGGCTGTCGCGCTGGAAGGCGGCCTGGCACCTGTACCCGGACCGCTGGCTGCTGGAGCTGGAACCGGCACAGGGTGCGCAGATCATGGCGCTGGGCGATGCGCTGCGCGCGCAGCGCGAGATCGATCGCGCCCCCGGCATCGCCGAGGCCGCGCGCCACGCCGCCGCCGAGATCCGCGCGCTGGCCGGCTACGACCGGGTGATGGTGTACCGCTTCGACGAGGAATGGCATGGCGACGTGATCGCCGAGGTGCGCCGGCCCGGGCTGGAGAGCTACCTCGGCCTGCATTACCCCGCCAGCGACATCCCCGCGCAGGCGCGCGCGCTGTACCTGCGCACGCGCATCCGCCAGATCGTCGACGTCGGCTACACCCCGGTGCCGGTGGAACCGGCGATGGATCCCCGCGACGGCCAGCCGGTGGACCTCAGCGACTGCGGCCTGCGCAGCGTCTCGCCGGTGCATTGCGAATACCTGTCGAACATGGGCGTGGCCGCCACCCTGGTCACCTCGCTGGTGGTCAACGACCGCCTGTGGGGCCTGGTCGCCTGCCATCACTACCAGCCGCGCTTCGTCGACCACGACGTGCGCGACGCCTGCGAGGCGGTCAGCCAGGCGCTGGCCGCGCGCATCGGCAGTCTCGAGGCGATCGCCCGCAGCGACGTTGAACAGTCGCTGCTGACCGTGCGCGAGAAGCTGATCACCGCCTTCTCCGAAGCCGACGGCTTCACCCCGGAGCTGCTGACCGACATGGCCGGCGACCTGCTCGACGTGGTCGATGCCGACGGCGTGGCGGTCTTCCACGGCGAGCAGCTCAGCCGCCTCGGCCGCACCCCCGACGAAGCCGGCCTGCGCCGCATCCGCGCCGCGCTGGAGGACAACGTGCAGGTCCACCGCGAGACCGACCACTCCGGCATCCTGCACCTGTCCGCGATCGGGGCCGCGTTCCCGGAGCTGGCCGACCTGGCGTCGGACGCCGCCGGCCTGATCTACGTGCCGCTGCAGCCCAAGGCGCGCAGCGCGCTGCTGTGGACCCGCCACGAGCAGGTGCGTACGGTGAATTGGGCGGGCAATCCTTCGCTGGCCAAGCTGGAGGACATCCCCGGCCGGCTGTCGCCGCGCAAGAGCTTCGAGCTGTGGCAGGACACCGTGCGCGGGCGTTCGCGCAGCTGGTCGCCGCTGCACCTGGACTCGGCGCGCAGCCTGCGCGTGCTGATCGAACTGATGGAGCGCAAGCGCGACCGCCAGGACCTGCTGCTGCTGGAAGCGACGCTGGCGCGCCTGCGCCACGGCGTGGCCATCATCGAGTGCCGCGGCGAGCCGGTGCGCAGCCGGCTGGTGTTCGTGAACCCGGCCTTCGTGCGCGCCGGCGGCGCCACCGCGACCGCGGCGCTGGGCATGGAACTGCGCGACCTCGACCCGGCCCTGGCCGCGGCGATCGACGAAGCCGGCCTGGAAGCGCGCCTGTCCCAGGGCGAAGCCCTGCGCCTGCAACTGCCCCTGCGCGACGAACGCGGCCAGCTGCGCACCTGGCTGTTCGAACTCGAACCGCTACCGGAAGCCGGCGCGCACTGGCTGCTCCAGCTGCGCGAGCCCGGCGAAAGCTGACCTGCGCGCGCCGAAGCCCGGCAGGAACGCTGAAGTCCCTGTCGCGGCCAAGGCAACAGCCCCTTTCCCTGCGGGAGAGGGGCTGGGGAGAGGCTCGGCCGCCCTTCGAGGCTCGTCGGATTGCGGCCCTCGCCCCTGGCAACCACTCCGCGCCCCGGCCCTCGCGCAGGCGCGAACCCGCCCAGGGCACCGTGGCCCAATGATCCACAAGCAGTCCCCTTCGCCCCGGAGGGAGAGGGGAGGTCCTCTCAGAGATCCACGCGCGTTTCGCCCAGTGGCACGCCCATCGGCCCCCAGCGGCGTTCGATGATCGCGCCGCCGCCGGCGCGGTCGAGCAGGACCACGGTGCTGGCGCGGGTGCCGTAATCCTCGCCGCGGATGAAGGCGGACGACAGCCAGCGTTCGCGTTCCAGGCCGATGCCGGTGTCTGGCAGCGTGTCGTCCGGATACGTGCGATCGTCGGCCAGTGCTTCGAACAGGGCGGCCGGATCGCCGTCGCGGTCCTCGCGCAGCCAGGCCTGCAGCCGCGCGCCCAGCGCCATGGCCTTGGGCCAGCGCGAGTCCAGCGCGGCGTTGGACAGCACGTGCACGCCGGGCGTGACCGCTTCGGATCGCGGGCCGGGCAGGTTGCTGGTCCACACGCAGTGCGCGCGGTCGGCCAGCAGCAGGTTGAACGGACGGTACCCGCCTGCCCGCGCCAGCAGCGCCAGCGAGGCGCCGGCCGCATCCTCGCCGCCGCGCAGCCAGTCGCTGGCCAGCAGGCCGCGCGAAAGGCCGTCCTGCGGCGCGCGCAGGTCGCGGACGTTGGTCACCAGCGCGCAGCGACCCGCATCGTCCACGCCCAGCCAGGTGCCGCCGGCCTCCAGGTCGCGCCCGGCGACGATGCCCGGTGCATCGTCCCAGCGCGCCAGCGCCGCGCTGGGACGCGCATGGAACTCGTCGCGGTTGCCGGCCAGCACGAAGCGCCAGCGCGGATGCGCGTCCCAGGCGAAGGCGACCACGCACATGGGGCGTCGCTCAGAGCGGCCGCAGCTGCGCGCGACGGCACACCGCCGCCACCCAGTGCGAGGCCACCGCCGGCGAAGTGATGCACACCGCCTCGTCGGTCACCGTGGTCACCGCGCGTTCCAGCAGCTGGATGTCGGCCTCGTGCTGGCGCGCCACGTGCGGGTCTTCGAAGAACACCGCGCGCTGGCAACGCCGTTCCAGCACCAGGTCGGCGATCTGCGCGTCGCCGCCCATCGGGCCGCTGAGGAAGCGGTGCACCCACGGCGTGTCCTGCGGCCAGCCCCGGCTCCAGGCCAGTTCGTTGAGGCGCTGGCCGGTGGTGCCGGTGCCCACGCGCCGCGCGAAGCGCGAGAGCACGTCGAAGTGCTCGGCGGCGAAGGCCAGCATCTGCGGCTTCATCGCATCGTGCGCGATCAGGGCCAGGGTCTGCGCTTCCAGCGCATGGAAACGGTCGGCGGCCGGGTCCGGCGCCAGCCCGGCGTGGATGCGCTCGTTCTCGACCCAGTCGCGCGCGCTGGCCACGGTGGAGATGAAGGGCTTGCCGTGGATCACGCACTGGCGCTTGAGCGCCACCGCCTCGGGGAAGATCGAGGACGGATCGACCGGGTCGATCAGGTAGATCGCGCCGTCCAGGGTGCGCCCGTCGCTGCCCATGCCGACGATCTCGGCGACCAGCTTCATCAGCCCGCCCTCGCGGCCATAGGGGTAGCGGCGCAGGCCGGCGTAGCCGTGCAGCATCCCGGCCGCGGCGATCGCGTCATGGGTGCGGCCGACCGCATGGATCTCCAGCCCCAGCTCGCGGATGCCCGGCTCGCTGGCGCGCAGCCAGCGGAACAGCGCGGCATCCTCGGTGGCGTGGTGCAGGCGGTTGGCGGCAAGGCCCAGGCGCATCGGTGCATGGCTCCGGAATCGGTCCGGAGGCAGTCTACCCGGCCGCATCCGCCAGGTGCGGACGTTTGACCGTGGTCTGGTGCGCGCCGCCGCTTCGGCGTAACGTGGTGGCAGCTCCCCTGGCTGGAGGACAGGCGATGGACAGGACCATGAAGGCCGCGGTGGTGCATGCGTTCGGGCAGCCGCTGCGAATCGAGGAGGTGCCGGTACCGCGTCCCGGGCCCGGCGAGCTGCTGGTGAAGATCGAAGCTTGCGGCGTCTGCCATACCGACCTGCACGCCGCCGGCGGCGAATGGCCGGTGAAGCCGCAGCCGCCCTTCATCCCCGGCCACGAAGGGGTGGGTTACGTGGCCGCGGTCGGGGCCGGCGTCAGCCATGTGCGCGAGGGCGACCGCGTCGGCGTTCCCTGGCTGTATTCGGCCTGCGGCCACTGCGAGCACTGCCTCGGCGGCTGGGAAACCCTGTGCGAGCAGCAGCAGAACACGGGCTATTCGGTCAACGGCGGCTTCGCCGGGTACGTCCTGGCCGACGCCGCCTACGTCGGCCACCTGCCGGCGAACGTGGACTTCGTCGGGATCGCGCCAGTGCTGTGCGCCGGGGTCACCGTGTACAAGGGATTGAAGATGACCGATACCAAGCCCGGTGACTGGGTCGTGGTCTCGGGCATTGGCGGACTGGGCCACATGGCGGTGCAGTACGCGCGGGCGATGGGCCTGAACGTGGCCGCGGTCGACGTCGACGACGCCAAGCTCGGTCTCGCGCTCCGGCTCGGCGCCACGCTCGCGGTGAACGCGCGCAGGGCCGAGCCGGTGGAGGTGATCAGACGCGAGATCGGCGGCGCGCATGGCGTCCTGGTGACCGCGGTGTCGCCGAAGGCCTTCGAGCAGGCGCAGGGCATGGTCCGCCGCGGCGGCACGGTGTCGCTGGTGGGCCTGCCGCCGGGCAGTTTCCCCCTGGACATCTTCGGCATGGTCCTCAACGGCATCACCGTGCGCGGTTCGATCGTCGGCACCCGCCTGGACCTGCAGGAATCGCTGCAGTTCGCCGCCGACGGCAAGGTCGCCGCCACCGTGTCCACCGACCGGCTGGAGAACATCAACGACGTCTTCGACCGGATGCGCGACGGGCGCATCGAGGGCCGCGTGGTGCTCGACTTCGCCTGACGCCTCGCGCGCCGCGGTTATGCGGCGCGCGGCGGACGCAGCACCAGGCGCACGATCACCCCGGCCACCAGGCCCCAGAACGCCGCGCCCACGCCCAGCAGCGACAGGCCCGAGGCGGTGACCAGGAAGGTGACCAGCGCGGCGTCGCGTTCGTGCGCGTCGTGCAGCGCCGTGGCCAGGCTGCTGCCGAGGGTGCCGATCAGGGCGATGCCGGCGATCGCCAGCACCAGCGCCTGCGGGAAGGCGGCGAACAGCCCGGCGACGGTCGCGCCGAACAGCCCGACCAGCAGGTAGAAGATGCCGGCCCACACCGCGGCCATGTAGCGCCTGGCCGGATCGGCGTGCGCCTCCGGGCCCATGCAGATCGCCGCGGTGATCGCGGCCAGGTTCAGGGCGAAGCCGCCGAACGGGGCGAGCACGAGGTTGGCCGCGCCGGTCCAGCCGATCGCCGGCGACACCGGGATCGGGTAGCCGGAGGCGCGGATCACCGCCACGCCCGGCACGTTCTGCGAAGCCATGGTCACCACGAACAGCGGCAGGGCCACGCCCAGCACCGCGGCAACGCTCATGCGCGGCGTGGTCCATTCGGGACGCGCCAGTTCCAGACGCAGCTGCCCCAGGTCCAGCTGCGAGGTGACGCCGGCGACCGCGGTGCCGACCAGCAGGGTGAAGATCACCGCGTAGCGCGGCCAGAAACGGCGCGCGGCCAGCCAGGTGCCCAGCATCGCCAGCACCAGCAGCGGCTGCGCCTGGATCGCGGCGAAGGCGTCGATGCCGAAGCGCAGCAGCACGCCGGCGAGCATGCCGGAGGCCAACGACAGTGGAATGCGTCCGAGCATGCGTTCGAACACGCCGGAGAAGCCGGCGATGGCGATCAGCAGCGCCGACAGCAGGAAGCCGGCCACCGCTTCTTCCATCGGCACGCCGGCGGCGCTGGTCACCAGCACCGCCGCGCCGGGCGTGGACCAGGCGGTGACCACCGGCATCTTCCAGCGCAGCGACAGGCCGATGCAGGTCGCGCCCATGCCCAGGCCCAGCGCCCACATCCACGAAGCGGTCTGCGCCGGCGTGGCCCCTAGCGCCTGCGCGGCCTGGAACACGATCGCCGCGGAGCTGGCGAAGCCCACCAGCACGGTGACGAAACCGGCGGCAATGGCGGATACGGACTGGTCGCGCCACAGGCGCGCTGGAAGGGATTCGGCCGGCATGCGGGGATTGTGGGGCAAGGGCGGCGGGCTTGTGGCGGGAAGGATGCAACAGTCCTTCCGACCGCGGGGCGGGGGCTACGAATGCGGATTGCGTCCCAACCTTTTCACCGGCCCACTAGACCGTCGTCCCGGCGCAAGCCGGTACCCCCGTGACCTTGTCCCTTCAGGCTCACCGGTCTGCGTTCGCTTCAAGAGGCAAAAGGCAACGCATCCCGTCAGCCGTGGCGGGATTTAGCGACGCACTTCTGCTACAAGGCTTACACGGGGGAAATGAATGTAGGGAATTGCCGACTACCAAGAATCACCGGGTATGCCTATGCCAAGGCAGAAAGGGCGTGGTCGAGGCGTGGCCAAACAGGGATGACAGGAGAGAGTCGTGGTGAACAGGCGCGAAAAGAAGGATGGCCGCATTGATGCCGACACCAAGCTGGATCGGTGGGTCGGAAGACGTCCGATTATGACGTTCTTGGTAATGGCGCTGTTGGCGGGGGCCATCTTCGTCGCAATGTACGGGGTGGCGGCTTCGTATCTGTCCGGTGGGGACCGGATCAACGATGGTCTCACGAACTACGTCGGTTACTTGGTGACCACGGTAGTTTCGCTCGCAGGTGCCCTTGTATCGATCATGTTGGCGCGGCTTGCGCTGAAGCTTGGAAGGGAGGCCAAAGACGCGGCCGAGCGCGGCAACGAAATCCAGGACCAGATGCGCAAGTTCGATGACCCCAAGCTTGCGGAGACCCGCGAGGGCCATAAGGTGGCGGCTGCCCTGGATCTGCTGGGAACCCTTTTGTGTGTATATGCATCGGAGGCCTTCGCTGCCCCCTCGAGCTCGCGCCCCATAGAAGCCATCGCCAATACCTACAAGCGGGGAAACGACTTGGTTTCCGATCCGGCGTTCTACAGGTATTGCACGCAGCTTCTAGGGCCGGCGACGACTGCAGACAGGCTTACGGCGCTGCAGTCCAAGCTCTATGAAGCTGCAAAGGCGCTAAGGCAAGGTGTCGATGCTGATCGCGACGGCGTGGTCACCGCAAGCTATGCGGAACAGATGGCAATCGAGATAGCCAAGCTCGCCAGGACCGTTGAGAGCGCCAAGCAGCAGGTACTTGCCGACCCTTTCCACCCCTTGTACCAATTGGCGATCGATCTGGACTGGAAGAATCCTGAGAACAGCATCTCCGGATGCGAGTCCACGGCGCGTTCCAAGTTCAATGCAGCGACTGCTGGTGCGGTTGAGGTCAGTTCCCTGGCGGAAACATTCGGGAAGTCTCCGAAAGTACTGATGTTCGTGCTGGAAATCGGACTCGAAGAGCTGCTGGAAGATCTGAGGTCCATGAATGGCGTCATGGTGCACGACAGCCTGCGTGACTTCGCCCTTGCCTGCGCCGGCCACGCTGATATCGAAGACGCAAATACCCACGTGGTTGTTGCCCGTTGGACGTCTTCCCTGCTGGACACGCCCTCGCGTATTGAATCGGAGTTGAGACCGAGGCCGGATGTGGATGCGCTGGTTCCAAGTGCGCCTATTGAATCGATGGGTTTGTGGAACAAGGCAATACATCTGTCAAAGAATCCGCTGCTCGACAAGGCGCTCACCGAGGCAATCAAGGACGAGAAGTTCATCCGGTCGCTGAACATCGAGGGAGTTTCGGAATACCTCGAGCTCCATCAGGGGATTGATCTTTCCACCGCCGACGAGCAGGAGCTGGATCGGGAGTGGCACCTCGCCTGCAAGACTGCATAGCGTCTTCACTACATCCACGCCGCGATCCAATGGCTGAAAGAGCGCCACAAGGGCAGGAACTGCGTAACGGTGCCGGACTATGATCCTTATGGCCCGCTAACGGATCCTGCGATGGAAAGGGTAATTATCATCAGGCCCTACTTCGCCAGCATATCCATGCACCTTCCGGGCTCGAGAGATGAAAGGCAGGACCAGTGGTTCGAAGACCATGTGGGAAGCTATGAGAAGGTCCGTTGGGTTGGGAGTGCGTGATGGCGTTCAATCCGAACCGCAAGCCGTGGATGGACAGGGTCCTCCGCGCAGGGATGATTGCAATTGAGCGGGGCGACACCGTGATTGGCTTGGAGGACTGGCAGTGTGCGGCCGAGGAATCGCGCCGCAAGCTTTCGAGCGATGCCGGAAGACTGAAAGATGTCTCGGTTAGCGATGATGTCGTGCGCGCAGTGGCGGACATCATGTCCAGGCCATCGCCGCCTCAAAGAGGCTTTGAACGCACGCGGGCCGTGCGGCCGTCCAGCAAGTCCGACTGAGTAACCGGGTAGGTTGGTCACCCTGGATCCGCCACCATGGATTGCGCCGGCGCAAAGGAGACAAGCGTAGCTGGCGCGCCACCCCGGATGCGGCCTTCGGCCTCATCCGGGCGACGGGCGACGGGAGATGCGGGTTTGGCAGGGCCCCCGGCCCTCTGCCCAACCCCTCCCCCGGTGGGGGAGGGGTTGTCGCTCAGGCCACCGCTTCGGCGTACTGCGGCGTGCGCACCGGCGGCTGGGCACCCAGCAGCTCGGCGATGCTCTGCGCCGCGTCGCGGCCTTCGGCCACGGCGGTGACCACCAGGTCGGCGCCGCGCACCGCGTCGCCGCCGGCGAACACGCGCGGATGGGTTGTCTGGTACGGCAGGCGGCCGTCGCCGCCGGTGACGATGCGCCCATTGGGCGTGCCCTCGATGCCCAGCGCGCTGGCCCACGCCGGCAGCTCCGGCGAGAAGCCGAAGGCGATGATCACCACGTCGGTGTCGATCACCGATTCGCTGCCCTCGACCGGCACCGCCACGCGGCGGCCGCGGGCATCCGGTTCGCCGAGGCGGGTTTCGACCATGCGCACGCCGGTCACCCGGCCGTCGGCATCGCTCTCGATGGCCAGCGGCTGGCGGTTGAACAGGAAGCGCACGCCTTCCTCGCGGGCATTGGCCACCTCGCGCGCCGAACCCGGCATCGAGGCCTCGTCGCGGCGGTAGGCGCAGGTGACCCGCGCCGCGCCCAGGCGGATGGCGCTGCGCACGCAGTCCATGCCGGTGTCGCCGCCGCCGAGCACGACCACGCGGCGCCCGGCCAGGTCCGGCAGCTTGATCCGGTCTTCCCAGCCGGCGATCGGCCGGCCCATCGCCGCCGTGCCGTCCTGGGCGATGCCGGAGACGATGCGCCCGTTCTGCACCAGGAACGGCAGCGCCGGCAGCACGCCTTCGGCCTCCTGGCCCGGCAGGCCGCCGTCGGTGTAGCGGTAGGCGCCAGTGCCGAGGAACACCGCGTCGAACTCCTCCAGCAGCTGCTCGAGGGTGACGTCGCGGCCGACCTCCACGCCCAGGCGGAACTCGATGCCCATGCCTTCCAGCACCGCGCGGCGCCTGGCGATCACCGACTTGTCGAGCTTGAAGCTGGGGATGCCGAACTGCAGCAGGCCGCCGATCTGTTCGTAGCGGTCATACACGACGGCATGGATGCCGGCGCGCGCCAGGCGGTCGGCGCAGGCGATGCCGGCCGGGCCGGCGCCGACCACGGCCACGCGCTTGCCGGTGGGCTGCACTTCCGAGAGGTCCGGGCGCCAGCCGCGCTCGAAGGCGGTGTCGACGATGTACTTCTCCACCGCGCCGATGGTCACCGCGCCGAAGCCGTCGTTGAGCGTGCAGCTGCCCTCGCACAGGCGGTCCTGCGGGCAGACGCGGCCGCACACCTCCGGCAGCGGGTTGGTCGAGTGGCACAGCTCGGCCGCCTCGAGGATGCGGTTCTCCTGCACCAGCTGCAGCCACTGCGGGATGGCGTTGTGCACCGGGCACTTCCAGCTGCAGTACGGGTTGCCGCAGTCCAGGCAGCGACCGGACTGGTAGGCGGCCTCGGCATGGGCGAACTTGCCGTATAGCTCGCCCCAGTCGCCGGCGGTGCGCAGCTCGAGCGGGATGCGCCGTGGCATTTCCCGCGGCAGCTCCAGGAATTGAAATACCTGCTTGCGACTCATGGCAGTGCCACCTGGACCAAAGCCCCCTTGGCAAGGGGGCGCCCCGAAGGGGCAGGGATTGGAAGAGCGTAGTGGGTCCCGCGGTTTGCGCAGCAAACCGTGGGGGGGGCCGTGCGGAGCGCGGAAGTCACGCGGCCCTCCGCAGCGTGTCGGCGAGGGATTCGATGCTGGCGGCCTTCGGCTTCACCAGCCAGAACTTGCCGACGTAGTCGCGGAACTCGTCGAGGATCTGCTGCGCCCAGATGCTGCCGGTCAGCTCGCGATGGCGGGTGATCAGGCGGTGCAGGTGCTGGCGGTAGCTCTCGAAGCCTTCCGGCGAGATGCGGTGGATGTCGATCAGTTCGTGGTTGTAGCGGTCGACGAAGTCGCGGTCCTGGTCGAGCACGTAGGCCAGGCCGCCAGTGAAGCCGGCGCCGAAGTTCAGGCCGACCTTGCCCAGCACCAGCACCACGCCGCCGGTCATGTACTCGCAGCAGTGGTCGCCGGCGCCTTCCACCACGGCCAGCGCGCCGGAGTTGCGCACCGCGAAGCGCTCGCCGGCGCGGCCGGCCGCGAACAGTTCGCCGCCGGTGGCCCCGTAGAGGCAGGTGTTGCCGAGGATCGGCGTGCTGCGCGCCTCGAAGCGCGCGCCGCGCGGCGGGCGCACCACGATGCGGCCGCCGGCCATGCCCTTGCCGACGTAGTCGTTGGCCTCGCCTTCCAGCTCCAGGTTCAAGCCGCCGGCGTTGAACGCGCCGAAGCTCTGCCCCGAGGTGCCGCGGAAGTGCAGGGTGATCGGCGCGTCCTCCATGCCATGGTTGCCATGCGCGCGGGCGATGGCACCGGACAGGCGCGCGCCGATGCTGCGGTCGGTGTTGTGGATGAGGTAGCGGTGCTCGGCGCCGGTCTTGTTGGCGATGGCGCCCGCCAGCTGCAGGTCCAGCTGGGTGGCCAGGCTGTCCGGCGATTCGTACAGGCGCGGCGCGGCGCAGTGGCCCTCGTCGCGCGGCGCCGGGTGCAGCAGCCGCGACAGGTCCAGGCGCACGCCTTCGCGCGGGACCACGTCCAGCTGGCGCAGCAGGTCGGTGCGGCCGACGATCTCGTCCAGCGAACGCGCGCCCAGGTACGACAGCCAGCCGCGCACTTCCTCGGCCAGCAGCCGGAAGAAGTTCTCCACGCGCTCCGGCAGGCCGGTGAAATGCTCCGAGCGCAGGCGCTCGTCCTGGGTGGCCACGCCGGTGGCGCAGTTGTTCAGGTGGCAGATGCGCAGGTACTTGCAGCCGAGCACGATCATCGGCGCGGTGCCGAAGCCGAAGCTGTCGGCGCCCAGCAGCGCGGCCTTGACCACGTCCAGGCCGGTCTTCAGGCCGCCGTCGGTCTGCAGGATGGCGCGGTCGCGCAGGTCGTTGGCCACCAGCGCCTGGTGCGATTCGGCCACACCCAGCTCCCACGGGCCGCCGGCGTAGCGGATCGAGCTGACCGGGCTGGCGCCGGTGCCGCCGTCATGGCCGGACACGGTGATCAGGTCGGCGCCGGCCTTGACCACGCCGGCGGCAATGGTGCCGACGCCGGCGTGCGAGACCAGCTTCACCGAGACCAGTGCCTGCGGGTTGACCTGCTTGAGGTCGTAGATCAGCTGGGCCAGGTCCTCGATGGAATAGATGTCGTGGTGCGGCGGCGGGCTGATCAGACCGATGCCCGGGCGCGCGTAGCGCAGCCGCGCGATCAGCTCGTTGACCTTGTGCCCGGGCAGCTGGCCGCCCTCGCCGGGCTTGGCGCCCTGGGCGATCTTGATCTGCAGCACCTCGGCGTTGACCAGGTACTCGGGGGTGACGCCGAAGCGGCCGGACGCCACCTGCTTGATCTTGGAACGCTTCTCGGTGCCGTAGCGGACCGGGTCCTCGCCGCCTTCGCCGGAGTTGGAGCGGCCGCCGAGGCGGTTCATGGCGATGGCCAGGGCCTCGTGCGCCTCCGGCGACAGCGCACCGAGCGAAATGGCGGCGGTGTCGAAGCGGCGCAGCAGGTCGGAGGCCGGCGCCACCTCCTCCAGCGGCGCCGGCGTTGCGGCCGGCACCAGCTCCAGCAGGTCGCGCAGCGCCGAGGCCGGACGCGAGTGCACCGCCTCGGTATAGGCCTTCCAGTCGGCCGGGTCGCCGGTGCGCGTGGCCTTCTGAAGGGTCATGACCACGTCCGGGTTGTACATGTGGTACTCGCCGCCGTGGACGTACTTGATCAGGCCGCCGATCTCCGGCTTGCGCAGCTCGTTCCAGGCCGCCGCCTGCAGCTCGCGGGCGTCGCGGTCCAGCCTCTCGAAGCCGGCGCCGCCCACCCGCGAGGGCGTGCCGGCGAAGCACAGGTCCACGACTTCCTGGTCCAGGCCGACGATCTCGAACAGCTGCGCACCGCGGTAGCTGGCGATGGTGGCGATGCCCATCTTCGAGATGATCTTGCTCAGGCCCTTGTACAGGCCCTTGCGGTAGCTGCGGCCGATCTGGGCGACCTCGCCCTTCTTCAGCTGCAGGATGCCGCGCCGGCCCATGTCGAACAGGGTCTGGTACGACAGGTACGGGTAGACCGCGGTGGCGCCGTTGCCGAGCAGGCAGGCCATGTGGTGCGCGTCGCGCGCGGTGCCGGTCTCGATGATCAGGTTGACGTCGCAGCGCAGGCCGACGTTGCACAGGTGGTGGTGGACCGCGCCGGTGGCCAGCAGCGCGTGCACCATCGGCCGCTCCGGCACCGGGTAGCGGTCCGACAGCAGCAGCATGACCATGCCGTCGCGCGCGGCCTGCTCGGCCTCGCGGCAGATCCGCTCGATGCCGGCCTTGAGGCCTTCCTCGGGCGAGTAGGAGAGGTCGATCAGCCGGTTGCGGCTCTCGTACTGCGGCATCTTCAGCAGCTGGCGCAGCTTGCGCTGGGACAGCACCGGCGAGTTGAGGATGACGTGGTTCACCGTCTCCGGGCCGGCATGGAAGATGTTGGTCTCCTTGCCGAGCTGGGTGGACAGCGACATCACGCAGTCCTCGCGCAGCGGGTCGATCGGCGGGTTGGTGACCTGGGCGAAGGCCTGGCGGAAGTAGTCGTACAGCGGGCGGTTGCGCCGGCTGAGCACGGCCATGGGCGTGTCGTCGCCCATCGAGCCGGTGGCTTCCTGCTCGATCTCGGCCATCGGCCGCAGCACCAGTTCCACCTCCTCGGTGCTGAGCTGGAACAGCTTGTGGTAGCTGCGCAGGGTCTTCTCGTCGAACGGCTCCTCGGCCAGCGACGGGTCGATCAGTTCGGTCTGCAGGTAGGTGACGCCCTGGTGCAGCCACTGCTTGTACGGGGCGCGGCCGCGGTTGATCCGGTCCACCGCGTCGCTGTCGAGCAGGTCGCCGCGCTTGAGGTCGATGGCGATCATCTCGCCCGGCCCGAGCTTGCCCTTGCGCACCACCCGCTCGGTCGGCACTTCCCACACGCCGGCTTCGCTGGCGACGATGAAGTGGCGGTCGGAGGTCAGCAGCCAGCGCGAGGGGCGCAGGCCGTTGCGGTCCAGGGTGCAGGCGGCGTAACGCGCGTCCAGCGAGACGATGCCGGCCGGGCCGTCCCACGGTTCGGTGTTGAGCCCGTAGAACTCGTAGAACGCGGCCAGGTCCGGGTCCTTGAACTCCAGCGACTGGGTCGCCGGCGGGACCAGGATGCGCAGCGCCTGGATCAGCTCCATGCCGCCGGCGACCAGCAGCTCGAGCATGTTGTCCAGGCTCTGCGAGTCGGAGCCGTGCATCGACACCAGCGGCTGCAGCTCGGCGACGTCGAACTTCGGCGTCTTCCACACCTTGCCGCGGGCCTGCGCCCAGCGCCGGTTGCCTTCGATGGTGTTGATCTCGCCGTTGTGGGCGAGCATGCGGAACGGGTGCGCCAGCGGCCAGCGCGGCAGGGTGTTGGTCGAGAAGCGCTGGTGGAAGACCACCGCGCTGGAAGCCAGCTCGGCGCGCTGCAGGTCGGGATAGAAGCGCGCCAGCTTGTCCGGCAGGACCATGCCCTTGTAGCCGATCGAATGCGGCGCCAGGGTCACCACGTAGTAGTCGGCGACCTCGCGCAGGCGCTGCTCGCTGCGGCGGCGTGCCAGGAACAGGGCCAGGGCGAAGGCTTCTTCGTCCTGGCCGTTGCCGGCCTCGACGAACAGCTGCTGGATCGCCGGCAGGGTGTCGCGCGCCAGCTGGCCGCAGACGCTGGCGTCGGTGGGCACCACGCGCCAGCCCTTCACCTCGACGCCTACGCGGTGCAGTTCGCCTTCGAGCACGTCGCGGCAGTGCGCGGCCTGCGCCTCGTCGTGCGGCAGGAACACCAGGCCGGCGGCGAAGCGCGCATCCGGCGCGAGGTTGATGCTGGCCTCGTGGGCGAGGGCGCGCAGGAACGCGGTCGGCTTGCGGATCAGCAGTCCGCAGCCGTCGCCGGTGAGGCCGTCGGCGGCGACGCCGCCGCGGTGGGTCATGCGCGAAAGCGCGGCGATCGCGGTATCGACCAGCGCACGCGAAGGCTGGTCGTCGAGCTGGGCGATCATCCCGAATCCGCAGGCGTCGCGTTCGGAGGTCGGGTCGTAGAGCCCGTGGCGGTTGCGAGGGGCCATCTGCATCTCGAAGAGCGTGCGCACCGGGCGCTGTTTCCCGGACGCGAGGGAAGGCGGCTCCGCACACAGTTTCCGAGGAAACTGGCGCGACCTGGAATACCGCCGGAAGCCCGACTAAAGCACAGATGTTGCGGTGCCGCAACCGCGGTGCGGATGCGTGGAAAAGGTACTTCTGAAACCGTCTGGCCGCGCCGGAAGTGCCGGTGCGCGTAGCAGGGCCGGCAAGTCGCCCGCGCACGAAAAGCGGGCGGGGCACTGCCCGCCCCGTCGATGACGGAAACGCAGCGCGACGCCCGCGGCGGTGACGCCGCGCGCGATGCTCAGCCGCAGCGCACGGAAGTGATCGTGCCGGCGTCGTCGACTTCGATGTTCAGGCGCGCGCCGTCGAACTCCATGGTCACCATGTCGCCCGGCTTGAGGATGCGCACCTTGTCGGCGCCGGCGTCGGTGCGCGCCTGCTCGGCCCTGGCGTCGTCGACCGCCTGGCCGATCAGACCCTGCACCTGGCTGGCGTCGCAGGTCGGCGGCGCGTCGGCGTCGGCCGGCGGCGGCGGTTCGGCGGCGGAATCGGCGGCCTGCTGCGCGGCGACCAGCGCCTGTTCCTGCTCGGCGGCATCGTCTTCCTGGGCGACTTCGGGAGTGCAGGCGGAAAGCAGGCCCAGCAGGGCCAACGACGGAAGCAGGCGAAGGGTGGCGCGCGCGCGCATGGGAATCCCCGGTGGAAGTGCGGCGGCAAGCTTGCCGCAGGCCGCATTCGCGAACCGTTAACCGCGTCCGCCCGCATCACGGTTTGACGTTGCCGATGCGCGGCGACGACGCGCCCCATGCACCACGATGGGGACACTGGCGTCCCCCGCCGCCCGCTTCGTCCATGCCCAGCCCGCCCGAGATCCCCGATTGCGCCCGCGACGCCGACCGCGCCGGACTGGTGCACGTGGGCGACGATGCCGCGGGGATCCACCGCGTCCGCCGTGGCAAAGGTTTCGCCTATCGCCTCGGCGGCCAGCCGGTGCGCGACGCGGCGACGCTGGCGCGCATCCGCGCGCTGGCGATCCCGCCGGCCTGGGCCGACGTGTGGATCTGTGCCGATGCCTGCGGCCACCTGCAGGCTACCGGCCGCGATGCGCGCGGGCGCAAGCAGTACCGCTACCACCCCGGCTGGGTGAAGCAGCGCGGCGACGGCAAGTTCACCCGGGTGGTGGCCTTCGGCGAAGCGCTGCCGGCGCTGCGCCGCAGCCTCAGGCGCGACCTGGGCCTGCCCGGCCATCCGCGCGGCAAGGTGCTGGCGCTGGTGGTGGCGGTGATGGACGAGACCCTGCTGCGCATCGGCAACGATACCTACCGGCGCAGCAACCGTTCCTACGGGCTGACCACGCTGCGCAACCGCCACGTCGATTTCCTCGCCGGCGGGCGGGCGCGGATCGCCTTCCGCGGCAAGTCCGGGCAGCCGCAGGAAGCGGTGCTGGACGACGCGCGGCTGGTGCGGCTGATGCGCCGCTGCCGCGAACTGCCTGGCCAGGCCCTGTTCCAGTACCGCGACGACGATGGCGCGGTGCTGCCGGTGCAGTCGACCCAGGTCAACGACTACCTGCGCGAGGCGATGGGCGAGGCGTTCACCGCCAAGGACTTCCGCACCTGGGGCGGCACGGTGGCGGCGATCCGCCGGCTGGTCGCGCTGGGCGAGGCGGAACCCAGCGAACGCGGCCGCGCCGCGCAGCAGATGGACGTGGTCCGCGAAGTGGCCGCGGCGCTGGGCAACACGCCGGCGGTGTGCCGCAGCGCGTACATCGATCCGTGCGTGTTCGAAGGCTGGGTGGATGGCAGCCTGCAGCGCCAGTGCGCGCGCTGCCGCGGCCAGCGCCAGTGGGAACGGGCGGCGCTGGCTTTCCTGCGCCGCGCGCATCGCGTCCGCCGCGCTCCGCCCCAGGGCTGACGCCGGTGGAGCGGGGCACGCCCCGCTCCACAGGGATGGAGGGTCAGCTGCAGGACATCCCGGTGATCGCGTTGTTGCGGCCGGTCTCCACGGTCAGGCGCGAGCCGCCGCTGCTGGCCGGGACCGGCTGGTTGGTGGAGCCCTGGCGGTCGCCCGCGCCGCGCACCACCTGCAGTTCGGTGCTGTCGCTGTCCACCCGCGCGCGGGCAAGGGTCGCCGCGGAGGCGGCCAGCCCGACCGCGCCACGGACCATGTCGGTGTGGCATTGGCCGGAGATCGCGCCGTCGATCGGCGCCACCTCGGCGACGCGCGGCCCGGCGCAGCCCGCCAGCAGGCAGGCGGCGAGCAGGCTGGTGCCGGTGGCGGCGAGGGGATGGAGGGAGCGCGCCATGGCCGGACTCCATGCGGCAAGGGGAAGCCAGCGTGCCGCTGCCGCCGTGGGCACGGGATGAAGACGGGTATTCCACGGCACCATGCCGGCCCCGCGCGCCTGGAATAGGCGGACGCGGGACGCGCGGATGCGCCATGATCGGCGCCACCACAGCGCGGGGAGACCGCACCGATGCATATCCAGGAAACGCCGTCGCCGGCGGCCACCGGCGGACAGGCCGCGGTCGCGTCATGGCTGCTGCCGCTGGTGATCACCCTGTTCTTCGCCTGGGGCTTCTGCACGGTGCTGGTGGACGTGCTGATCCCCAAGCTCAAGGCGACGTTCTCGCTGAACTACGCCGAGGCGATGCTGACCCAGTTCTGCTTCTTCCTGGCGTACTTCATCGTTTCGATCCCGGCCGGCCTGCTGGTCAGCCGGATCGGCTACATGCGCGGGATCGTGCTGGGCCTGGCGGTGATGGCCGGCGGCTGCCTGATGTTCTCGCCGGCCGCGTCGCTGGGCTGGTACCCGGCGTTCCTGGCTGCGCTGTTCGTGCTGGCCGGCGGCATCACCCTGGTGCAGGTGGCGGCCAATCCGCTGGCCGCCGGCCTCGGCGACCCGGCGCGGGCGCACAGCCGGCTCACCCTGGCGCAGGCGTTCAACTCCTTCGGCACCATGCTCGGGCCACTGTTCGGCTCCTCGCTGATCCTGGCCGCGGGCGTGAGCGAGCCCACGCCAGGCATGGACGCCGCCGCGCTGGCCGCGTTCCGCGTCGAGCAGGCCGGCCACGTGCGCCTGCCGTACATGATCATCGCCGGCGTGCTGCTGGTGCTGGCCGCGCTGTGCTGGTGGTTCCGCCGCGCGCCGGTGCCGGTGGTGCGGCCGGTCGGCCAGGCCGACTACCTGCGCCTGCTGCGGGTCCCGCGGCTGAGCCTGGGCGCGCTGTCGATCTTCCTGTACGTGGGCGCGGAGGTGGCCATCGGCAGCGCGCTGGTGAACTACCTGATCATGGTCGGCGCGACCGGGTCGGAGCATGCCGCCGGCAACCTGATCTCGGTGTACTGGGGGCTGGCGATGGTCGGCCGCTTCATCGGCGCGTGGGTGCTGCGCTCGGTGCCGGCCGGCGTGGTGCTGGCGACCTGCGCGACCTGCGCCGGCGTGCTGGCGCTGCTGGCGGGCACCACCCTGGAAGGCACCGCCGCGGCGGTGGCGATCCTGTCGATCGGCCTGTTCAACTCGGTGATGTTCCCGACCATCTTCACCCTGTCGATCGACGGGCTGGGCGAGGACACGCCGGGCGGTTCCGGCATCCTCTGCCTGGCCATCGTCGGCGGCGCGATCGTGCCGCTGCTGACCGGCGTGACCGCCGACCGCTTCGGCCTGGCCCTGGCCCTGCTGGTGCCGGCCGTGTGCTACGTGTGGATCGCCTGCTACGGGCTGCTGGTGCGGTTCGGCGTGCTGGCCGGTCGCCCGGCGACGGATGCGGTTGTCGCTGGCGAAGCCTGAGGCGCGGTCGCGGATGCAGGCACGGGCGAGCACGGGCGGGTTGCCGCGCCTGGTGGTGTTCGGCGAGGCGTTGACCGACATGGTCCGCACCGGGCCGGACCGCTGGCGCAGCGTGCCTGGCGGCGCATGCTGGAACGTGGCGCGGGTGGCGGCGCGACTGGGCGTGGCCACCGGCTGGGGTGGGGCGGTGAGCGGCGACCTGTTCGGCGCCGAGATCGTCGGGCTTTCGCGCGAGGCCGGCCTGGACCTGCGTTTCCTGCAGGTGGTGGACCGCGCGCCGCTGGTGGCGATGGTCCACGAGCTGTCGCCGCCGCGCTATTTCTTCCTGGGCAACGACACCGCCGACCTGGCCTTCGATCCGTCGCGGCTGCCGGCCGGCTGGGAGCGCGCCTGCGAATTCGCCCACTTCGGCTGCATCAGCCTGGTGCGGCAGCCGCTGGGCGCGCGGCTGCTGGCGTTCGCCGAAGCGCTGCACGCGGCCGGGGTGCCGCTCAGCTTCGATCCGAACTGGCGCAACCTCATGGGCGAGGATTACCCGGCGCTGTTCGAACGCCTGGCGGCGCTGGCGACGGTGGTGAAGCTGTCGGACGAGGACCTGCGTCACATCTATCCGGCGCGGGCGACGGAAGAGGCGATCGCGCACGTGCGAGCGCTCGCGCCTGCGGCGACCCTGCTGTACACGCAGGGCGCGGACGGCATCACCGCGTACCAGGGCGATGTGTGCGTCCACCAGCCCGCGTTCCAGGTCGAGGTGTCCGACACCGTCGGTGCCGGCGATGCATGCATCGGCGGTTACCTGGCCAGCCGCCTGCAGCGCCCGCAGGCCCCGCTGGCCGAGCATGTGCGCTTCGCCGCGGCCACGGCCGCCGTCGCCTGCACGACGTCCGGCGCCTACGCCCCCACCGCCGCCGAGGTCCAGGCCCTGCTGGCGCCTCCGTAGAGCGGGGCAAGCCCCGCTCCTCCGCTTCCGGAGTCGGCGTGTTCGGGCAGGAAAAGCAGCGGGGCAAGCCCCGCTCTACAGGAACCGCATTTCCCTGCGTCGCGGGCAGTCAAAGCACCCGCAACACCTCGTAGCACGCGCCCATGGTGTGGTAGTCGGTCTTGCCGGCCGGGCTCTTCTCGTCGGTGAGCTTGCGGTTGTCCGGTCCGAGGATGCGGTACCAGGCGCCGTGCTCGTGGTCGACGAAGTACGTCCAGCTGTACGTCCAGAGGCGCTCGTACCACTCCCGGTAGGCGCCGTCGCCGGTGCGTTCCGCCAGTACCGCCGCGGCGGCGATCGCTTCGGCCTGCACCCAGAAGTACTTGTCGGCGTCGTAGACGCTACCGTCGATGTCGTTGCCGTAGACCAGGCCGCCATGGTCCGGGTCCCAGGCCATCGCCACCGCGCGGTCGAACAGCTCGCGCGCCCGTGGCAGGCGCCATTCCTGCGGATCGTGGCGGTCCAGGCCGAGCAGCAGCTTGGCCCATTCGACCTGGTGGCCGGGCTGGAAGCCCCAGGGTCGGAAGATGTTGCTGCGGTCGCTGCGGTTGTATTCCCAGTCGACCGACCAGTCCGGGTGGTAGTGCTCCCACACCAGGCCGCCGGCCAGCGCGGCCTGGCGGCGGGTCATGTTGTCCGCCAGCAGCGACGCGCGCTGCAGGTAGCGGGTTTCGCCGCTGGCCTCGAACGCTGCCAGCCAGGCCTCGCAGGCATGCATGTTGGCGTTCTGGCCGCGGTAGGGCGAGACGTTCCAGTCCGGATCGGCCTCGTCGGCGTAGAGCCCGAATTGCGGTTCCCAGAAACGGCGCTCCATCAGCGCCCAGGTTTCCTCCAGCCAGCCGCGTGCCTCCTCCATGCCCGCTTCCAGCGCCTTGGCGTAGGCGAGGACCACGAAGGCCAGGCCGTAGCAGTGGTTGGTCGCTTCCTGCACCTTCCCGTCGTGCAGCACCCAGGCGTAGCCGCCGGTGGCCGGGTTGCGGTGGGCATCGCGCAGGAAGGCGATGCCGTGGCTGACGGCGTCGCGGCAGGCGTCGTCGCCGAACGCCTGCCAGGCCATCGAGTAGTTGAAGACGAAGCGCGTGCTGCTGACCAGGTGCCGGGTATGCGCGTCGTAGACGCGGCCATCGTCCTTGAAGAACTGGAAGAAACCGCCGCGTGGATCGATGCAGCGCGGGTGGTAGAAGGCCATCGTGCGGCGCACGTGGTCGAGCAGGAACGGGCGGGAGTGGAAGTCGGGTGCGTCGGTCGCCGGTTTACCGCTCATGCCGCTGATCCTCAGTCGTCCAGGGGTTCCAGCGTTATATAGGACTCGCGGAACACGTCGTCGCGCACGATCCACCGGCGGCCGTCCGCGGCGGTCACCAGCCAGTCGCCCGCCGCTCCCTGCAGCACGCCGCCTTCGACTTCCACGCTGAAGGCCGATTCCATCCGCACCGCGTCCACCTGGGCCGGCTGCTTGACGTAGCTGCCCGCAGCGCCGGCCGCCACGCCCGGTGCCGGCCTGTAGCCGGCGAGGAAGGCCTCGCGCGGGATCGGCCAGCGTTCGCCCTTGACGCCGGTGGCGAGGGCGTCGCCGGCGCGGTAGCGCACCGGTCCCTCCAGCGTCTGCAGCGTGCCGTCTTCCGTGGCGAACTCCACCGCCACGGAAACCGGCTTCTTGGTGGCGCGCATCAGGCCGGTTCCTCCAGCTCGGCGTGCTCGACCAGGCTGAGCCAGTTGCTGTGTTCGGCGGTCAGCTCGTCGGCGGCGCGCTGTGCCAGCCGTTCGAGCTCGCGGCCATTGTCCGGACCCAGGCTTTCCAGTTCCAGCTTCAGGGTCGAGAGCCGGGCCGCCATCGCCCCGGCCTGCGAGGCGAGGCGCTTCACCTCGAGCTTGCTGGCGATGCCGTGCAGGCAGGCGGCGAACGCCAAGCCGGCCGCGGTGATGATCAGCCACTTCGGGCTGTGGAAGAAATGCGCCACCGCCTCGACGGCGTGCGGCACCGCGTTGCCCATCGCGCGCCACGACTCGACGCCGATCGGCACCAGGTGGCCCGCCGCCGCCGCCAGCACCAGGTAGAAGGTGCCGCGGGTCGCGCGCTCGAGCCCGGCGTGCAGCTTTTCCCAGCGCCGGTGGGCCCGGGTCTGGTAGCCGATCTGGTCCTCGAGCAGGGCCAGGATCGCCGCACGCCGCGCAGCGTCACTGGCGATACCGGGGGCCGCGGGGATCCGCGCCAGCGCCTCGGCCCGGAAGCGTTCGGCCTGCTTGCGGCAGGACAGCCAGGCGTGGTGGGTCGAGGATGCCGGGCGGCGGTCGCTGCGCACCATGGCGACGATGCTAACCAGGATCACCACTTCCGCCAGCGCCCAGACCAGGCCCATGGCGTGGCCGAGGAAACCGATCGCGCCCAGCACCGCCGTCAGCACCGCCAGCGCGGCCAGGAAGTGCAGCAGCACGACGCGGTCGCGGTGGCAGTTCGGTTACACCAAGGTGCGCTACCGGGGCTTGGCGAAGAACACGGCGCAGGTGCTGACGCTGTTCGCGCTGTCGAACCTGTGGATNGCGCGGCGACGTCTGTTGCTGCCGACGGGCTAAATCCGTCCGTTGGACGGGGAAACCCGTCGAAAAGCGCCAGAAATGGCGAGAAAGTGATCACATCGAGGTCGATCAGGCGCCTTGGCGCTGAAATCNAAGCATCAGCGCGCTTTGATCAGACCTTCCCTAG
>NZ_AZVB01000023.1 GCF_000513995.1 Pseudoxanthomonas sp. J35 | reverse complement strand
CCGGTTGCCTGCCGCATTCGCACTGGCGAGGAACACGTCACGGCGCGTGCGACCTGCGCCGGCTGGCCGGCCGCTGCACCATCGGGTGCTTGAGCCAGGCGTGGGGATCGTAGTCTTCGCCGCGCGCCAGCATTGCCCACGCCTGACGCGCGTGCTTGTTGGCGATGGCCACCAGCACCTTGCCGAACGGCAGGCGCGTGGCGATGTCGCGGATCCAGATCTGTTCGGGCGTAGCCTTGTCGATGGGCACGGCCAGTGCGCGCTGCAGGCTGCTGCGCGCGCCCTGGAATCACCAGTTCTGGCCGGCGAAGACCGGCGCCCGCGCCGAGTACGGCGAGCTGGTGCCCGGCTACGTGCCGGGCTTCCTGGAGACGCTGGGCGAATGGATCGCGGCCGTTCCACCGGCCGGGAGCGCCGGGAGCAGCGAGGCAGGCGCCGCGCCCCAGGCCCACATACGCGGGCGCCCGCAAAAGTTGCCGGGAAAACCATCGCCGCCGCATCGCCGGCGAGCCGCGCGGCCGCGCCGGGTTGATTAGAATCGGGCGCGTCCCCCAACACGTGCGGTAGTCCAATGGCCTCTCCCGGTGTATTCCTCCGCGGCAGCATCGTCGCGCTCGTCACGCCCATGCACGAGGACGGGAGCGTCGACTTCGGCAAACTGCGCGAGCTGGTGGACTGGCACGTGGCCGAGGGCACCGACTGCATCGGCGTGGTCGGCACGACCGGCGAGTCGCCGACGGTCAACGTCGAGGAGCATTGCGAGGTCATCCGGGTCGCCGTGGAGCAGGCTGCCGGCCGCGTGCCGGTGATGGCAGGCTGCGGTGGCAATTCCACCGCCGAGGCGATTGCACTGGCGAAGTACGCGCTGGAAGTCGGCGCGGACAGCCAGCTGCAGGTGGTGCCGTACTACAACAAGCCCGGCCAGGAAGGGCAGTACCGTCACTTCCGTGCCATCGCCGAGGCCACCGGCAACCTGCCGATCGTGCTGTACAACGTGCCCGGCCGCAGCGTCGCCGACCTGCAGCACGACACCGTGCTGCGTCTGGCGCAGGTGCCGGGCATCGTCGGCATCAAGGAGGCCACCGGCAACCTCGAGCGCGCGCAGTGGCTGGTCCGCGAGGCGCCCGAGGACTTCGCGATCTTCTCCGGTGACGATGCCACTGCGGTGGCGCTGATGCTGTGTGGCGGCCATGGCAACGTCAGCGTGACCGCCAACGTCGCCCCGCGGCTGATGCACGAATTGTGCATGGCCGCACTGGCGGGCGACGTGGCCACGGCGATGGCGATCCAGATGCGCCTGCTGCCGCTGCACCGCCAGCTGTTCGTCGAAGCCAACCCGATCCCGGTGAAGTGGGCGCTGGCACGGCTGGGCCGCATCGGCGGCACCCTGCGGCTGCCGCTGACCGAACTGGAGCCGGCCAACCAGGCGAAGGTGGAAGCGGCGCTGCGCGAGACGGGCCTGCTGGGCGACTGATGTCGCCTTCGCACCTGCTGCAACAGCGCGCCACCCGCGCGGCGTTCTTCATGCCGGGTTTCGCGATGGCGGCATGGGCGCCGCTGGTGCCGTTCGCCAAGGATCGCGCCGGGCTGGACGAGGCGACCCTGGGCCTGGTGCTGCTGTGCCTGGGCGCCGGCTCGCTGGTGGCGATGCCGCTGGCCGGCGCGCTGGTCGCGCACCTGGGTTGCCGGCGGGTGATGGTCGGGGCCAGCGTGCTGATGTGCCTGGCGCTGCCGCTGCTGGCACTGGTGCCCGGGGCGGTCGCCCTGGCGCTGGTGCTGGCGCTGTTCGGCGCGGCGGTGGGCGCGATGGACTGCGCGATGAACATCCAGGCCGTGGCGGTCGAGCGCGAGAGCGGACGCACCCTGATGTCCGGCTTCCACGCCTTCTACAGCATCGGGGGTTTCGCCGGGGCCCTGGCGTTCACCGTGCTGCTGGCGATGGGCACTCCGCCGTGGCTGGCCTGCGTGGCCGTGGTCGCGTTGCTGGGGCTGCTGCTGGTCGCGTCGGTGCGCGGCTGGCGGGGCGGGCACGAGGGGCGCGGCGGTCCCGCATTCGCCGTCCCGCACGGAATCGTGCTGCTGGTCGGCGCGGTGTGCTTCGTCGTGTTCCTGGCCGAAGGCGCGATGCTGGACTGGGGTGCGGTGTTCCTGGCGGAGTGGCGCGGCGTGGATCCTGAACGTGCCGGCGCCGGCTACGTGGCGTTCTCGCTGGCGATGACCGTCTGCCGGCTGCTGGGCGACCGCGTGGTCGAGGCGCTGGGGCGGATGCGCGCGGTGGCCGGCGGCGCGCTGGTCGCGTTCATGGGATTCGCGGTGCTGGCGCTGGTGCCTTGGCCGTGGGTCGCGCTGGCGGGGTTCGCCCTGGTCGGTGTGGGCTGCTCCAACATCGTGCCGGTGATGTTCTCGCTGGCCGGACGCCAGCGGGCGATGCCGGAAGCCCTTGCCGTGGCGGCGATCTCCACGCTGGGCTATGCCGGCGTGCTGGCGGGTCCGGCGCTGATCGGCTTCATCGCCCACGGCACCACGCTGGTGTTCGCACTGCTGTGCGTGGCGGCCGCGGTGCTGGCGGTGGCGGTGACGCCGCGCTGGCTGCGGAGTGTATGAGCGCGGGCAGACGGCGGGTTCACGCGGCGTGGCATAGAACGGTGTCCTCTCCTGATCGAGTGGTTCATGCGGGAGCGCAGGGCGCGGCCATTCCTTGACGCGCGATTACGGCGCGATGGCCAGCATCGTTCCGGTACCCCAGGAGGAGAACGCGATGGCCAGGTCCAACCCCACCATCCCCGGCGCGCCGGAGGACGAAACCAGCCTGGGCCACGACGAAGCGCCCATCGGCCCGGGCACCGGGCCGCGCCTGAAGGATCCCCGCTCGCAGTCGGCGATCGACAACATCGGCCTGGACGACCAGGCCGACCTGCTCGATCCGGAACTGGACGAGGCGCCGGGCGACCGCGATGCCAGCGGCCGTTCCTTCGCCGACGACGCGCGCAGCGATGCGCCGCTTGGCGGCATCCGCGAGGGCGGCGACACCTGATCGCCGCCCGCCTCGGCCGGCCGGGGATCAGCCCCGGCCGGGCTCCGGCGCCAGCGGCGCATCCGTGTCGCCTGCGGCCTCGCCGGCACGGACGCGGTGGTCGCGCGCCAGGTACAGGTAGAACGCCGGCAGCACGAACAGGGTGAACGCGGTGCCGATGGTCATGCCGGCGGCAATCGTCATGCCCATCGAGAAGCGCGCTGCCGCGCCCGGGCCGCGGGCGATCAGCAGCGGCACCATCGCGAACACCAGCGCGGCGGTGGTCATCAGCACCGGGCGCAGGCGGATGGCGGTGGCCTGCTCGATCGCCTCGCGCTTGGACAGGCCCTGGGCCTGCAGCTTGTTGGCGAATTCGACGATCAGGATGCCGTGCTTGGAGATCACGCCCACCAGGGTGACCAGGCCCACCTGGGTGTAGATGTTGATGCTCATCCCGGGGAAGGCTTCGATCCCGGCCATCTGCAGCGCGCCGGCGACCAGGGCCAGGAAGTTCAGCACCAGCAGCGCGCCGGAGATGGCCATCGGCACGGTGATCAGCATGATCAGCGCGTCACGGAAGCTCTCGAACTGTGCCGAGAGCACCAGGAAGATCGCGACCAGGGCGAAGCCGAGGGTGACCAGCATGGTCGCGCCTTCCTGCTTGTACTGGCGCGATTCGCCGGCGTAGTCGACGCTGTAGCCCTGCGGAAGCACTTCCGCGGCGGCTTCCTCCAGCACCCGCAGCGCCTCGCCCTTGGACACGCCCGGGCGCGGGGCGAAGGTGATGCCCACCGCGTTGAGCTGCTGGAAGCGCTTGAGCGTCTGCGGCTGCGCGCTTTCCTCGAACGTCACCAGGGTGGACAGCGGTACCAGCCGTCCGTCGCGGGTGCGGGTGTAGTAGTCGCCCAACTGCTTGGCGTTGAGGCGGTCGCTGCGCTGCACCTGCGGGATCACGCGGTAGGAGCGGTTCTCCATGGCGAAGCGGTTGACATAGCCGCCCGAGAGCATGGCCGCCATGTCCGCGGCCAGGGTGCGCATGTCGATGCCCAGCGACGCGGCCTTCTCGCGGTCGATCTGTACCTCGATGCGCGGCTTGTCGATCTTCAGGTCCTTGTCCAGGAAGATGAAGCGCCGGCTCTCCATCGCCTTCTGCACGATCGCGTCGGACAGCTCGTTGAGCTGCTGCAGCGAGCCGATGCCCAGCACCAGGAACTCGCCGCCGCCGTCGCCGCCGGCCGAGGGCAGGGACGGCGGGACCAGGGCGAAGGTGTTCAGGCCGGTGACCTGGGCCAGCTTCGGCTGCAGGTCCTGCTGCAGCACCTGGTTGGTCGAGCGGTCGCGTTCGCTCCAGGGCTTGAGCACGAAGCCGGCCATGGCGCTGTTGCTGGCGCCGCCGCCGCCGCCGAAGCCGCCGTTGAACAGGAAGAGGTCGTTGATCTCCGGGATCTCCCGGGCCATCGCGTTGATTTCCTCGGTGTAGCGCTCGACGTAGTCCAGGGTGGTGTAGGCGTCGGCGCTACCGATGGCGAAGATGAAGCCCTCGTCCTCCAGCGGCGCCGGCTCTTTCGGCGCGGTCCAGTAGAGGACGCCGCAGGACACCAGCACCAGCAGGCCGAAGACCGCGATCACGCCGCGCGTCTCCAGCGCGCTGTGCAGGCGCCGCTCGTAGCCGCCGCGCAGCCGCTCGAAGCGGGCGTCCAGCCATCCTTCCAGGCGCCCCTTGCCCGCGCCGTGCGGGTGCGGCTTGAGGAGGCGGGCGCACATCATCGGGCTGAGGGTCAGCGCGATCACGCCCGACAGCAGCACCGAGCCGGCCAGAGTGAAGGCGAACTCGGTGAACAGCACGCCGGTCAGGCCGCCCTGGAAGCCGATCGGCAGGTACACCGCCACCAGGGTGGTGGTCATGGCCACCACCGGCCAGGCCAGCTCGCGCGCGCCGCGGATGGCCGCGTCGTGCGGCGACATGCCGTCCTCGATGTGGCGGTGGATGTTCTCCAGCACGATGATCGCGTCGTCGACGACAATACCGATCGCCAGCACCATCGCCAGCAGGGTCAGCAGGTTGATGGTGAAGCCCATCAGCAGCATCAGGAACAGCGCGCCGACCAGCGACAGCGGCACGGTGACCGCCGGGATCACCACGCTGCGCAGCGAGCCGAGGAACAGGAAGATCACCACGATCACGATGACCACCGCCTCGATGATGGTCTGGACCACCTCCTTGATGGCGTCCTCGATGGCCTCGGTGCTGTCGTAGGGGATGGTCGCCTCGATGCCTTCCGGCAGCTGCGGCACGATCTCCTCGTCCCACACCCGGCGCACTTCCTCGATCACGTCCAGCGAATTGGCGTCGGGCGAGACGAAGATGCCCATGAAGGTGGCCGCATCGCCGTTGATCCGCACCGAGGTGCCGTAGTTCTCCGAGCCCAGCTCCACGTCGGCCACGTCGCCCAGGCGGACGATCGCGCCGTTCTCCTCGCGCACGATCAGCCGGCGGAACTCCTCGGCGCTGCGCAGGTCGGTGCGCGCGGTCAGGTCCATGGCCACCATCTGGCCCTTGGTGGAGCCCAGCGCCGACAGCACGTTGTTGGACTGCAGCGCCTGGTGCACGTCGCTGGCGGTGACCTGCAGCGCGGTCATGCGGTCGGGCTTGAGCCACACGCGCATGGCGAAGGTGCCGGCGCCGAGGATCTCGGCGCGCTGCACGCCGGGGATGGTGGCGATGCGCGGTTCGACCGCGCGCATGAGGTAGTCGGTGATCTGGTTGTTGTCCAGCCGGTCGCTGGCGAAGGACACATACATCGCCGCGATCTGTTGGCCCTGCTGCAGGTCGATCACCGGGTCCTCGGACTCGGCCGGCAGCTGGCTGCGCAGCTTGTTGACCTTGGCCGCGATCTGGGTGAGCGCCTCGTTGGCGTCGTGGTCCAGGCGGATGTAGGCCTGGATGGTGGACACGCCGGCGGCGCTGGTCGAGGTCAGGTAGTCGATGCCCTCGGCCGAGGCCACCTCGCGTTCCAGCGGGGTGGTGATGAAGCCCTGGATCAGGTCCGCGTCAGCGCCGTAGTAGGTGGTGCTGACGGTGACCACCGCGTTCTGCAGCTCGGGGTACTGGCGCACGTTGAGCTCGGAGAACGAGCGCAACCCCAGCAGCAGGATGAACAGGCTGACGACCATCGCCAGCACCGGCTTGTTGATGAAGATGTCGGTGAATTTCATCGGGTCCTCCACCGGCCGCGTCGCGGCCGGGGTCGGGTGGGCGCCGCGCGTGCGGCGGCCGGGATCGACGGGCTCGGCCGCCGGTCAGCGGTTCTCGGGACGCGGGGCGGCGTCGGCTTCGGGGGTGACCTTGTTGTTGATGATCACCGCCGCGTCGTTGCGCAGGCGCAGCAGGCCGCTGCTGACCACCACCTCGCCGGCCTTGAGGCCGTCGGTGATGCCGACCAGGTCGCCGCGGGTCGGGCCGGTGGTGACGAAGCGCTGCTTGACCACGTGCTGCGGCGCCTTCTGGCCTTCCTGCACCTGCGCGTTCTTCACCTCGGGCGGGGCGTCGACCAGCACGTATACCGAGTTGCCGTACGGGTTGAAGCTGACCGCGGTCTGCGGCACCACGACCACGTCCTGGGCCTGGCCCAGGTCGAAGCCGACCCGGGCGAAGGTGCCCGGGCGCAGCACGCCGTCGGGGTTGGCCAGGGTGGCGCGTACCTGGAAGTTGCGGGTGCTGGTGTCCACCGACGGCTCCACCGCGGTGATCTCGGCCTCGAACACCCGGTCGGGCACCGCGTCGACCTCGACCCGCACCTTCGTGCCGATGGCCACCTGGTTCATGCGTTGCTCGGGCAGGGTGAAGTCGACGTGGATCGGGTCCAGCGCCTGCAGGCCGACGATCGGGTCGCCGGGGTTGATGTACTGGCCGAGGTTGACCTTGCGGATGCCCAGCACGCCGTCGAACGGCGCGCGGATGGTCTTCTGCTCGACCAGCGCCCGCTGCGCCTCGGCCTGGGCGCGGGTCTGGGCGGCATCGGAGACGCGCTCGTCGACCTCGGCGCGCGAGACCAGCTTCTGCGCGCCCAGTTCCTGCCAGCGGTCGCGCTGGGTCGCCGCCAGCTTCGCCGCCGCGTCCAGCGCCTGCAGCTGGGCCAGTTCGTTGGCGGTGTTCAGCTGCACCAGCAGGTCGCCCTTGCGCACGCGCTGGCCGGACTCGAAGGCGATGCGCTGGATCACGCCGCCGGCCTCGGTGGTGACCTCGGTGCCGTTGTCGGCGACCAGGGTGCCGACGGCCTCGGCGGTGCTGCTCCAGCGTTCGGCCCTGGCCTCGTAGGTGCTCACTTCCACCGCCGGCTGCGGCATGTTGTCGAAGAAGCTGTTGAGCATGCGCTGCGAGGCGAACCACAGCAGGAATACGCCGCCGAACACGACCAGGAACAGGACCAGCATCCAGGTCATGCGGCGTCGGGTGGACGGCGGGCGGCCGCTACGAATCGTGGCACTCATGTGGTTTCCATTCCGTCAGGTCGTTCGGGGGGCGGCTGCACCGCGGTCGGGCGGGCGGCTGGGCAGGTCGGGCCTGTGGAGACGGCGCGAAGCCGTGCGCTGCGCCGGTACAGGATGGCCGCGGGGCGGCCAGGCGCGGGTCCGGGCGATTTTGCGGGCAGGCGTGTGACGGCGCAATGGCCCCGCGGACGGGGCTGCGCGGTCGCGCGGGTACGCCATAATCGGCCGCGTCCCGCCTCCGGTCCCGCGCCTGCCGATGAGTAAACCCGCCTCGCCACGCCGCATCCTCTTCGCCAGCCTCATCGGTACGACGATCGAGTTCTTCGATTTCTACATCTACGCCACCGCGGCGGTGCTGGTGTTCCCGAAGCTGTTCTTCCCGGCCTCCGAGCCGACCGCGGCGACGCTGCAGTCACTGGCCACCTTCGCCCTGGCGTTCTTCGCACGGCCGCTGGGTTCGGCGCTGTTCGGCCACTACGGCGACCGCATCGGCCGCAAGGCCACCCTGGTGGCGGCGCTGCTGACCATGGGCATCTCCACGGTGGTGATCGGCATGCTGCCGACCTATGCCCAGGTCGGCGTGCTGGCGCCGGCGCTGCTGGCGCTGTGCCGCTTCGGCCAGGGCCTGGGCCTGGGCGGCGAGTGGGGCGGCGCGGTGCTGCTGGCCACCGAGAACGCACCGCCGGGCAAGCGCGCCTGGTACGGCATGTTCCCGCAGCTGGGCGCGCCGCTGGGCTTCCTGTGCTCGACCAGCGTGTTCCTGGCCCTGGCCCACTTCCTCGACGAAGCGCAGTTCATGGCCTGGGGCTGGCGCATCCCGTTCCTGGCCAGCGCGGCGCTGGTGCTCGTCGGCCTGTGGGTGCGCCTGCGCATTACCGAGACCCCCGCCTTCCAGGAGACCCTCGTGCGCGAGGAGCGCGAGCGCCTGCCGATGGCCGCGGTGCTGGGCCGGCACCTGGGGACGCTGGTGATCGGCACCCTGTCGCTGATGGCGACCTTCGTGCTGTTCTACCTGATGACCGTGTTCGCGCTGAGCTGGGGCACCTCGCAGCTGGGCTACGGGCGCGAGCAGTTCCTGTTGCTGCAGATGCTCGGCGTGCTGTGCTTCGCCGCGGCGATCCCGCTGTCGGCCGTCTATGCCGACCGCCATGGCCGGCGCAAGGCGATGATCCTGGCCACCATCGGCATCATCCTGTTCGGCCTGCTGTTCGAACCGCTGTTCGCCGCCGGCAGCGCCTGGCAGGTGCTGCTGTTCCTGTGCCTGGGCCTGGGCCTGATGGGCCTGACCTACGGTCCCTGCGGCACGATCCTGGCAGAGATGTTCCCGACCCCGGTGCGCTATACCGGCGCCTCGCTGGCGTTCAACCTGGCCGGCATCCTCGGCGCCTCGCCGGCGCCGTACATCGCCACCCGCGTGGCGGCCAGCCACGGCATCGCCGCGGTGGGCTGGTACCTGGGCGCGATGGCCGGGCTGACCCTGCTGGCGCTGCTGCTGGTGCCGAAGCAGCCGGCGCACTGAACGAGCCCCAGGGGGTGCCGCCGCGCCCCCCCGGCCGGCGACACCCCCGGGTCTCCTCCACCCCCCCCCCCGTCAGCCGAACAGGCGCTTCACCGTGCGCGCCAGCCAGGTGCCGCCTTCGTGCTCGCGCGAGAACCGGTCCAGGTGCTTGAGCACCTGTTCGGAGTAGGCCTTGTCGTCGTTGCGGATATGGTTGAACAGCCAGGTGGTGAGCATGCTCTTCAGCTCGTCGACCACGTCCTCGCCGGCCTGGAAGCGCTGCTGGTACTTCTCCACTCGCCGGGTGAACACCTCGTGCACGCGCTTGTGCGCGGCGCTGAAGGGATAGCCGGCTTCCTGCATCAGCTCTTCCTCGAAGGCGAAATGCGAGAGGGTGTAGTCGACCAGGTCGGTCAGCACTTCGCCCACTTTCTCGCGCTCGCCGTCGGCCTGCGCCTCGAGCACCTGGTTGAGGATGGCCACGATCCTCTTGTGCTGGTCATCGATGACTGCGATGCCGGTGCAAAGGTCGTCCTGCCACAGAACCTGGTCCATAAAACCGTCTCGCCTGTCAATGAAAGGGCGAGGCTAGAACGCTGCCGGGGGCACGGGCTTTGATCCTGATCAACCAGGCAGCGTAGATTCCGTCACGTTCTCCCGGGATTTATGCGCTCCGGCGCCGGGGATTCCCCGATGCCTACCAGAGCGCATCGCGCAACCGGTACCAGGCCATCGCCAGCACCAGCAGCGGGGTGCGCAGGGCGCGGCCGCCGGGGAACGGCGCGTGCGGGATCTTCGCGAACAGGTCCAGTCGCGAGGACTGTCCCTGGATGGCTTCGGCGATCAGCCTGCCGGCCAGGCCGGTGGCGGCCACGCCGTGGCCGGAGAAGCCCTGGGCGAAGTACACGTTGCCGCCGAGCCGGCCCCAGTGCGGGGCGCGGTTGAGCGAGATGTCGACGTAACCGCCCCACAGGTACTCGACCGGCACCCCGGCCAGCTGCGGAAACACGTGGCGGATGCGCCGCCGCATCACCCCGCCGAGGTTGGGCGGCGGCAGGCTGGAATAGCTGGCGCGGCCGCCGAACAGCAGGCGGTGGTCGCGGCTGAGGCGGAAGTAGTCCAGCGCCCAGTTCACGTCGGCCACGGCCATGTCGTTGCGGATCAGGGCGCGGGCGCGTGCCTCGCCCAGCGGCGCGGTGGCGGCGATGTAGGTGCCCACCGGCATCACCCGCGATTCGAGTTCCGGCGCCACCCCGCGCAGCCAGGCGTTGCCGGCCAGCACGACGAAGTCGGCGCTGACCCGGCCGCTGGCGGTGCGCAGCTGCGGGCGCGCGCCCTGGACGAGTTCGACCACGCGCGAATGTTCGAAGATGCGCACGCCCGCGGCCATCGCCGCGCGGGCCAGGCCGAAGCAGTATTCGAGCGGATGCAGGTGGCCGCTGGCATGGTCGTAGACCGCGCCGAGGTAGCGGTCGCTGGCCAGTTCCTGGCGCAGGCGTTGGCGGTCCCACCATTCCAGCGGGTAGTCGTAGCGTTCGGCCATCTCGACGATGCCGGCGCGCAGGGCGCGCTCCTGGCGCGGCTTCAGCGGCACGTGGGCGTGGCCGTCGCGCCAGTCGCAGGCGATGCCGTGGCGGGCGATGCGCTGGCGCAGCAGGTCCATGCCTTCGCGCGAGAGGTCGAACAGCCTGCGGGCGTCGTCATGGCCGAGCAGGTTCTCCAGCGTCGACTGCTCGCAGCCGTAGCCGACGATGGCCTGGCCGCCGTTGCGGCCGGACGCGCCCCAGCCGATGCGCTGCGCTTCCAGCACCACCACCCGGTAGCCGGCCTCGGCCAGGTCCAGCGCCGCGCCCAGGCCGGTGTAGCCGGCGCCGAGGATGCAGACGTCGACGTCTTCCAGCGTGCCGTGCAGCGCCGGCTGTTCCGGCAGCAGGGTGGCGCTGGCGGCGTACCAGCTGGCGGGGTAGGGGCAGTCCCTGCTCATCGGCGGCTATACCGTGCGCAGGTACCAGGCGTAGTCGAGGTCGCTGACCTCGGCGTGGAAGTCGAGCATTTCCCGGCGCTTCTGCTGGCCGTAGACGTGGCGGAAGGATTCGCCGTACCAGCGCCCGGCGAAGGCGCTGCCGAGGAAGTCGTCGATCGCGCCGCGCCAGTGCGGGGTCTGCACCGGGAACTGTTCGTAGGCGTTGCCGCTGACCGGCGGGCCCGGATCGAGCTGCTGCTCGATGCCCTCGAGCATGCCGGCCAGCACCGCCGCGGCGACCAGGTAGGGGTTGGCGTCGGCGCCGGAGATGCGGTGCTCGATGCGGGTATTGGCCGGGTCGCTGTGCGGGATGCGCATGGCGACGGTGCGGTTGTTGTAGCCCCAGCTGTCGTTGAGCGGGACGAATGCGTTGGCGACGAAGCGCCGGTAGCTGTTGGCGTGCGGCGCGAACAGCAGCAGGTTGTCGCGCGCGCTGGCCTGCAGGCCGCCGATGGCGTGGCGCAGTGGTGCCGGCGCCTCGCCGCCGGCCCCGCCGGCGAACAGGTTGCGGCCATCGCGGTCGAGCAGGCTCACGTGCAGGTGCAGGCCGCTGCCGGCCTGGCCGGCCAGCGGCTTGGCCATGAAGCTGGCGAGCATGCCCTGCTGCTGCGCCACCGCCTTGATCGCCCGCTTGAGCAGGACCGCGTCGTCGCAGGCGGCCAGCGCGTCGGCGCGGTGCTTGAGGTTGATCTCGAACTGGCCCGGCGCGTACTCGGCCACCGCGGTGTCGGCGGGGATGCGCTGGGCGCGGCAGGCCCGGGCGACACCGTCGATGAAGGCGGCGTTCTCGTCCAGGTCGTCGATCGAATAGACCTGGGTGCTGTCGTTGCGGCGGCCGTCGCTGGCATTGAGCGTGGGCTGCGGGCGGCCGTCCCCGCCGGGCAGGCGGTCGAACAGGTAGAACTCCAGCTCCACCGCCACCACCGGGACCAGGCCCAGCGCGGCGTAGCGGTCGAGCACGCGCTGCAGCACCCGGCGCGGGTGCGCCTCGAACCAGCCGCCTGCGGCGTCCTCCATCTGCAGCATCAGCTGCAGCGCCGGCCGCGGCGCCCACGGCACCGGGCGCAGGCTGCCGGGGATGGGCCGGCAGATCCGGTCCTCGTCGCCGATGTCGTAGCCCAGGCCGGTTTCCTCGACGGTATTGCCGCGGATGTCGGCGGCGATCAGCGACATCGGCAGGCAGACGCCGGCGGCGTAGACCTTCTCCAGGGCTTCGATGGCCACGCGCTTGCCGCGCAGCACGCCGTTGCAGTCCGGCAGCAGCAGGTCCACGTGCGCGGCCGCGTGGCCGTCCAGCTCGTGCAGGGTCTGCAGGTCTTCGGGGGGCAGGGCGGAAGGAGTGGGCTGGCGGTTCATCGACGGCCTCGGCGGGTGCCCGCCGAGAGTAGCAGGCGGGCTCTCGTCAAGAATACTCAACGCACCGGGTCTCGGCAGTCCAGCATCTGGCCACGTTGGCGGGCGGGGGCCGGGTGGCGTGTTGTAAAAATAAAACGGCCGCGGTAAGTTGCCGGAACGCCACCGGAATCCTCCGCGCATGGCCCCGCCGCCCCTGGTCGGCCTGCCTACCGACCGCAAACAGTTCGGCCCGCATCCGTTCCTCGCGGTCGGCGAGAAATACGTGCGCGCGGTGGTCGATGGCGCCGGCGCCACCCCGGTGCTGCTGCCGACCCTGCAACCGCCGGTGCCGCCGGAACAGTGGCTCGAGCGCCTGGACGGCCTGCTGCTCACCGGCGCGACCAGCAACATCGAACCGCACCACTACAGCGATGAACCGAGCTGGGAGGGCAACCTGCACGACCCGGCCCGCGACGCCAACACCCTCGGCATGATCCCGCGCGCCCTGGCCATGGGCCTGCCCGTGCTAGCGATCTGCCGCGGCTTCCAGGAAGCGAACGTGGCTCTGGGCGGCACCCTGCACCAGAAGGTGCACGAAGTCCCCGGCCTGGCCGACCACCGCGAGAACCTCGGCGATCCGCTGGACCGCCAGTACGGCCCGTCGCATCCGGTCGAGCTGGCGCCCGGCGGCGTGCTGGCCGGCATCGCCGGCACCACGACGGCGCAGGTCAATTCGCTGCACGGGCAGGGCGTGGCCAGGCTGGCCGCCGGCCTGGTCGTGGAAGCGACCGCGCCGGACGGCCTGGTCGAGGCCTACCGCGGCACCGGACCGGGCTTCCTGCTGGCCGTGCAGTGGCACCCGGAATGGCAGGTCACCGGCAACCCGTTCTACCTTGGCATCTTCCGCGCCTTCGGCCAGGCCTGCCGCGCCTGGGCCGACGCGCGCGACCGGCGGCCCGGGGCCGCCGCCTCCCCGTGAACCCGGACCCTCCATGAGTACCCGCCAGAGCAAGCGCAAGATCGCCGCCACGCCCGCCCAGCAGGAGAGCTCGCTGCGCCGCTGGCTGAAGGAGCGGCGCATCACCGAGGTCGAGTGCCTGGTGCCGGACATCACCGGCAACGCCAGGGGCAAGATCATCCCCGCCGACAAGTTCAGCCACGACTACGGCACCCGCCTGCCCGAGGGCATCTTCGCCACCACCGTCACCGGCGACTACCCGGACGACTACTACGAGCTGACCTCGCCCTCGGACTCGGACATGCTGCTGCGCCCGGACCCGGACACCGTGCGCATGGTGCCCTGGGCCACCGACCCGACCGCGCAGATCATCCACGACTGCTTCACCAAGGACGGCCACCCGCACGAGCTGGCGCCGCGCAACGTGCTGCGCCGGGTGCTGGCCGAGTACGCGAAGGAAGGGCTGCAGCCGGTGGTCGCGCCGGAGCTGGAGTTCTTCCTGGTGCAGAAGAACACCGACCCGGACTTCCCCCTGCTGCCGCCGGCCGGCCGCTCCGGGCGCCCGGAGACGGCGCGGCAGTCGTACTCGATCGACGCGGTCAACGAGTTCGACCCGATCCTCGACCTGATGTACGACTACTGCGACGCGATGGAACTGGACGTGGACACGCTGATCCACGAATCCGGCGCGGCGCAGCTGGAGGTCAACTTCACCCATTCCGGGGCGATGTCGCTGGCCGACCAGGTGTTCCTGTTCAAGCGCACCATGCGCGAGGCGGCGATGCGCCACGGCGTGTACGCCACCTTCCTGGCCAAGCCGATGGAGACCGAACCGGGCAGCGCCATGCACATCCACCAGAGCCTGGTGGATGCGAAGGGGCGCAACGTGTTCACCGGCCGGAAGCCCGGGCAGTTCAGCCCGGTGTTCGGCCACTACCTGGCCGGCCTGCAGAAGTACGTGCCGATGGCGATGGCGTTCTTCGCGCCCAACGTGAACTCCTACCGGCGGTTGATGTTCGGCGAGGTTTCGCCGAGCAACGTGCGCTGGGGCTACGACAACCGCACCTGCGGCCTGCGCGTGCCGATGGACACGCCGGAGAACCAGCGTGTGGAAAGCCGCTTCGCCGGTTCCGACGCCAACCCCTACCTGGCCATGGCCGCGACCCTGGCCTGCGGCCTGCTGGGCATCCGCGAGAAGCTCAAGCCGACCCCGCCGACCGAGCAGAGCGCCAAGGAGCTGGGCTACGACCTGCCGCGCTCGCTGGGCGAGGCGCTGGACGGGCTGGAGACCTGCGGCCCGCTGGCGGAGATGCTGGGCCCGCGCTTCGTGCGCGCCTACGTGTCGGTCAAGCGCAAGGAATACGAAACTTTCTTCCGCGTCATCAGTTCCTGGGAACGCGAGTTCCTGCTGCTGAACGTCTGACGCCCCGCGACGGAAACCTCATGGATCCCAACGCCCTCCGCGAACTCCAGCGCCTCGACGCCGCCCACCACCTGCATCCGTTCAACGACAACGCCGCCCTGGCCAGGCGCGGCACCCGCGTGCTTACCCGCGGCGAGGGCTGCTACGTCTGGGACGCCGAGGGCAACAAGCTGCTGGACGCCTTCGCCGGCCTGTGGTGCGTGAACATCGGCTACGGGCGCCCGGAGCTGGGCGCGGCCGCGGCCCGGCAGATGACCGAGCTGGCCTACTACAACAGCTTCTTCCAGTGCACCACCGAGCCGACCATCCGCCTGGCGGCGAAGCTGGCCGAGCTGACGCCTTACGACCTCGACCACGCCTTCTTCGTCAACTCCGGCTCCGAGGCCAACGACACCATCCTGCGCCTGGTGCGGCATTTCTGGGCGGTGCAGGACCAGCCGCAGAAGAACATCTTCATCGGCCGCCACGACGGCTACCACGGCACCACCGTGGCCGGCGCCAGCCTCGGCGGCATGAAGGGCATGCACAGGCAGGGCGGGCTGCCGATCCCGGACATCCACCACATCGACCCGCCGTTCTGGTTCGCCGACGGCGGCGACCTGTCGGAGGAGGAGTACGGCCTGGTCGCCGCGCGCCGGCTGGAGCAGAAGATTCTCGAACTGGGGCCGGAGCGGGTGGCCGCCTTCATCGGCGAGCCGATCATGGGCGCCATCGGCGTCTACATCCCGCCGATGAGCTACTGGAAGGAGATCGAGCGGATCTGCCGGCAGTACGACGTGCTGCTGGTGGCCGACGAGGTGATCTGCGGCTTCGGCCGCACCGGGCAGTGGTTCGGCTCGCAGCACTTCGGCTTCCGCCCGGACGTCATGACCATCGCCAAGGGCATCACCTCCGGCTACATCCCGCTGGGCGCGGCGCTGTTCAACGACCGCGTCGCCAGGGTGCTGGCCGAGACCGGCGGCGAGCTGGCCCACGGCGCGACCTATTCCGGGCACCCGGTGTGCGCGGCGGTGGCGCTGGAGAACCTGCGGATCATGCAGGAAGAGCGCATCGTCGAGCGCGCCCGCGAGGAGGTCGCCCCGTACCTGGCCCAGCGGTGGGCCGAGCTGGGCGAGCACCGCCTGGTGGGCGAGGCCCGCATCGCGGGGTTGATGGGCGCGCTGGAGCTGGTCCCGGACAAGCGCCGCCGCGCCTTCTTCGAGGAGCGCGGCAAGGTCGGCGCGCTGTGCCGCGACATCGCCCTGCGCAACGGCCTGATCCTGCGCGCGACCTGGGATTCGATGCTGCTGTCGCCGCCGCTGGTGATCACCCGCGAGCAGGTCGACGAGCTGTTCGACAAGGCCTGGAAATCGCTCGACCAGACCGCCGCCGAACTGGGCAAATGAGGCCCCCGGCGCTAACCTGCCGTTTTCCGCCACCCACGAGGAACCCCGCCATGAAACTCCGCCTGCTCAGCCTGGGCATCGCCGCAACCCTGCTTGCCGCCTGCGGTGGCAAGGACGCCCCGGGCGACGCCGCCGGTGGCGAGGAGAAGGTCCTCAACGTCTACAACTACTCGGACTACATCGCCGAGGAGACCATCCCCAACTTCGAGAAGCAGACCGGCATCCGCGTCACCTACGACGTGTACGACAGCGACGAGGTCCTGGAGGCCAAGCTGCTGGCCGGCTCCAGCGGCTACGACGTGGTGGTGCCGACCCTGAACTTCTTCGGCCGCCAGATCCAGGCCGGCGTGTTCAAGGAGCTGGACAAGAGCAAGATCCCGAACCTGGCCAACCTGGACCCGGCGGTGATGGAACGCATCGCCACCCAGGACCCGGGCAACCGCTACGGCGTGCCGTACATGTCCGGCACCACCGGCATCGGCTTCAACGTCGACAAGATCGAGGCCATCTTCGGCAGCACCGACGTGACCGACAGCTGGAGCCTGGTGTTCGACCCGGCCAAGATCAGCAAGCTCAAGGACTGCGGCGTGACCCTGCTCGACACCCCGTCGGACATGATCCCGATCGCGCTGCACTACCTGGGCGAGGACCCGCACAGCGCCGACCCGGCGGTACTGCAGAAGGCGGCCGACCTGATCAAGTCGATCCGCCCGTACGTGCAGAACTTCCACTCCAGCCAGTACG
The DNA here is from genome assembly GCF_000513995.1 of Pseudoxanthomonas sp. J35. GTDB lineage: Bacteria > Pseudomonadota > Gammaproteobacteria > Xanthomonadales > Xanthomonadaceae > Pseudoxanthomonas. The sequence continues at coordinate 61,581 of NZ_AZVB01000023.1, read as the reverse complement.
TCAGCTCGCTGGCCAACGGCACCACCTGCCTGGTGGTCGGCTGGTCAGGCGACATCATCCAGGCCCGTGACCGCGCCGAGGAAGCCGGCAACGGCGTCAATGTCGGCTACTCGATCCCGAAGGAAGGCGCGCCGCAGTGGTTCGACATGCTGGCGATCCCGGCCGACGCCAAGCACCCGGAGAACGCCTACGCCTTCATCAACTACCTGCTCGAGCCGCAGGTGGCCGCCGCCAACACCAACTACATCAAGTACGCCAACCCGGTGGTCGCGGCCACCGAGCTGGTGGACGAGGAGATCCGCAACGATCCGACGATCTACCCGCCGGAGGACGTGAAGGCCAAGCTGTTCACCTACGCGATCAACTCGCCGGAGACCGACAAGCTGTACACGCGGCTCTGGATGGAGATCAAGACCGGCCGCTGACCCGCGGCGGCGCCTCCGCGCCGGTCCAGGCCGGCGCGGGCAGGCGGCAACATCAGCTCACGCAACACGCAACAGCGATCGCAAGGTGGGAGGTCAGGGGAGGGGAACCCGGGGACGCCACCGTGAGGCGGCGTCGTGGACTACCGACAGGCCCTGCGGGGCAAGGGGAAGCGACGTATGACGTGGAAACCTGGCTGTATGGTGTTGGCACTGGCGGCGGCGCTCGCGCTGTCCGCATGCGGGAAACAGGGGGCAGAAGGGGGAGGCGAGGACAAACCCGCCGGGGGCGGGGCGGTCAACGTCTACAACTGGTCCGACTACATCGCCGAGGAGACGGTGCCCGGCTTCGAGCGCGAGCACGGGGTCCGGGTCAACTACGGGGTGTTCGACAGCAACGAGGTGCTGGAGGCCAAGCTGCTGGCCGGCAATTCCGGCTTCGACGTGGTGGTGCCGTCGCTGCAGTTCCTCGGCCGGCAGATCCAGGCCGGCGTGTTCCAGCCGCTGGATACCTCGAAGCTGAAGAACCACGCCGGGCTCGACCCGGAGCTGATGAAGCGGATCGCGGTGCAGGATCCGGGCAACCGGTACGGCGTGCCCTACCTGTGGGGCACCACCGGCATCGGCTACAACGTCGACAAACTCACCGCCGCCTTCGGCAGCACCGAGATCGCCAACAGCTGGGACCTGCTGTTCAAGCCCGAGAACATCCGCAAGATGAAGGACTGCGGGGTGATGCTGCTCGACACCCCCTCCGAAGTGGTCCCGATCGCCCTGAACTACCTGGGCGAGGACCCCAACAGCACCGATCCGGCGGTGATCGAGAAGGGCGCCAGGCTGCTGCGGAGCATCCGCCCCTACGTCCAGACCTTCCACTCCAGCCAGTACATCGACGCCCTGGCCAACGGCAACGCCTGCCTGGTGCTGGGCTGGTCCGGCGACATCCTGCAGGCCCGCGACCGCGCCGCCGAGGCCGGCAACGGGGTCAACGTGGCCTACTCGATCCCGCGCGAGGGCACCGCCCTGTTCGTGGACATGCTGGCCATCCCCAAGGACGCGAAGAACCTCGACGCCGCCTACGCCTTCATCGACTACCTGATGAGGCCGGAGGTCGCGGCGGCCAACACCAACGCCGTGGCCTTCCCGAACCCGGTCCCGGCCTCGCTGCCGCTGGTGGAGGAGGAGATCCGCAACGATCCGACGATCTACCCGCCGGAGGAGGTCAGCGACCGCCTGTTCACCCTGGCGATCGTCCCGCCGGAAGTGGACCGGCTGTACACGCGGCTCTGGACCGAACTGAAGACCGGCCGGTAGTCTGCACGGCAACCAGGCGCGGTCCGCCGTCCCGGACGGCGGACCGCCCGACCCCAACCTGGAGTGCCCATGGCGGCCATTACTGAACCCGCGAACCCGACCCCGGCGGGCGACGCGGCGCGCTACCTGCGCATCGAAGGGGTGCGCAAGGAATTCGACGGCTTCGTCGCCGTGGACGACGTCAGCCTGGATATCCGCAAGGGCGAGATCTTCGCCCTGCTGGGCGGCTCGGGCAGCGGCAAGTCGACCCTGCTGCGCTGCCTGGCCGGCTTCGAGCGGCCGACCAAGGGCCGGATCGTGCTGGACGGGGAGGTCATGAATGACCTGCCGCCGTACGAGCGGCCGATCAACATGATGTTCCAGTCCTACGCCCTGTTCCCGCACATGACCGTGGAGCAGAACATCGCCTTCGGCCTCAAGCAGGACGGGCTGTCGAAGGACGCCATCAGGAAGCGCGTCGGCGAGATGCTGGAACTGGTGCAGCTGGGCAAGCTGGCCAAGCGCAAGCCACACCAGCTCTCCGGCGGCCAGCAGCAGCGCGTGGCCCTGGCCCGCTCGCTGGCCAAGGGCCCGAAACTCCTCCTGCTCGACGAGCCCATGGGCGCGCTGGACAAGAAGCTGCGCTCGCGCATGCAGCTGGAGCTGGTCAACATCATCGAAAGCTCGGGGGTGACCTGCGTGATGGTCACCCACGACCAGGAGGAGGCCATGACCATGGCCACCCGCATCGCGCTGATGGACCAGGGCTGGATCCAGCAGGTCGGCAAGCCGGACGAGATCTACGAGCAGCCGGCCAACCGCTTCGCCGCCGAGTTCATCGGCTCGGTGAACCTGATCGACGCGGTGATCGACGACGACCAGCCGGAGTACGTGACGCTGCGTACCCCGGCCTTCGAGGCGCCGATCTACGTCGGCCACGGCATCACCGGCTTCGAGGGCCAGGCGGTGTCCTTCGCCCTGCGCCCGGAGAAGCTGGGGATCGGCAAGGACGAGCCTGGCCAGCCGTACAACAAGGCCCGCGGCACCATCGAGGACATCGCCTACTTCGGCAGCCACTCGGTCTACCACGTGCGCCTGCCCAGCGGCTTCAAGCTGATGGCCAACTTCACCAACCAGCAGCGCTGGGCCAGCGACGCGCTGACCTGGGGCGACGAGGTATGGCTGTGGTGGGCCGACAACGACGGCGTGGTGCTGACCTCATGAACGCGCGCGCGCTGAAGCGGTTCCTGCCGTCCGGCCGCTGGGCGGTGATCGCCGTGCCGTTCCTGTGGCTGCTGCTGTTCTTCGCGATCCCGTTCCTGATCGTCCTGAAGATCTCCTTCTCGCGGCTGGCCATCGCCATGCCGCCGTACACGCCGATCGTGGAGGTGTTGGACAAGGAGCTGACCCTGCGCCTGAACCTGGGCAACTACGCGGCCCTGTTCACCGACTCCCAGTACATCCTGGCCTACCTCAGCTCGATCAAGATCGCGGCGGTGTCGACCCTGCTGTGCCTGCTGATCGGCTACCCGATGGCCTACTTCATCGCGCGGATGAAGCCGTCCACGCGCAACATCGCGCTGATGGCGGTGGTGCTGCCGTCGTGGATCTCGTTCCTGCTGCGCGTCTACGCCTGGGTCGGCATCCTCGACGCCAACGGCCTGCTCAACCGCTTCCTGCTGTGGACCGGGCTGGTCGACGCGCCGCTGCGCATCCTCTACACCCCGCTGGCGGCCTACATCGGCATCGTCTACTGCTACCTGCCGTTCATGGTCCTGCCGCTGTACGCCAACCTGGTCAAGCTCGACCTGCGCCTGCTGGAGGCCGCCTACGACCTGGGCGCCAGGCCCTGGCAGGCGTTCCTGCGCATCACCCTGCCGCTGTCGCGCCCTGGGATCATCGCCGGCTGCATGCTGGTGATGATCCCGGCGGTGGGCGAGTTCGTGATCCCGGAGATGCTGGGCGGGCCGGACACGCTGATGATCGGCCGGGTGCTGTGGGGCGAGTTCTTCAACAACCGCGACTGGCCGGCCGCCTCGGCGGTGGCGATCGTGATGCTGTTGCTGCTGCTGGTGCCGATCCTCATCTTCAACCGCTACCAGCACAAGGAAATGGAGGGCCGGCTGACATGAACGAGACCCTCGGCCTGAAGCTGCTGCGCTGGGCGGTGCTGGTGCTCGGCTTCGCCTTCCTGTACCTGCCGATCGTGCTGCTGGTGGTGTACTCGTTCAATTCCTCGCGCCTGGCCACGGTCTGGGCGGGGTTCTCGACCAAGTGGTACGGCGAGCTGATGCGCGACCGGCAGATCCTGGACGCGGCCTGGGTCAGCCTGCGCATCGCCTTCTGGACCGCCACCGCCGCCACCGTGATCGGCACCCTCGGCGCGATGGTGATGACCCGCTTCCGCCGCTTCCCCGGCAAGACCGTGTTCGGCGCGTTGATCACCGCGCCGCTGGTGATGCCGGAGGTGATCATCGGCCTGTCGATCCTGCTGATGCTGGTCTCGGTGGGTGCGGCGCTGGGGATCCCGTCCAAGGGCATGGTCGCGATCTGGATCGCGCACGTGACCCTGACCGTGTCCTTCGTGACCGTGGTGGTGTCATCGCGCCTGCAGGACCTGGACAAGTCGCTGGAAGAGGCGGCGATGGACCTGGGCGCCAACCGGCTCAAGGTGTTCTTCCTGATCACCCTGCCGATCATCGCCCCGGCCCTGCTGTCCGGCTGGCTGCTGGCCTTCACCCTGTCGCTGGACGACGTGGTGATCGCCAGCTTCGTCGCCGGCCCGGATTCGACCACGCTGCCGATCAAGGTGTTCTCCTCGGTGCGCCTGGGCGTGAGCCCGAAGATCAACGCGCTGGCCACGCTGATGATCATGGTCGTGTCGCTGGCCGCGGTGGTCGGCTGGTGGCTGATGTACCGCGAGGACCGCCGGCGCCAGCGCGACATGCAGCTGGCGCTGCAGGAGAACGGCTGAGGCCGCCACGCCGCGCCGGGAGCGCCGACATGGCGCTAACCCCGGCGGGGCCATGCTCGCGGCCTGCATGAGGTGAGACCCACGATGAGTGTCGAGACGATCAATCCCGCGACCGGACAGGTCGAGCACCGGCAGGCGCTGCTGGCGCCGGAGCAGGTGGATGCGCTGCTGGCGGCCGCGGACGCGGCGTTCCCCGCTTGGTCCGCGCGCAGCATCGAATCCCGTGGCGAGGTGCTGCACGCCGTCGCCGGGGTGCTGCGCCGGCGACGCGAAGAGCTGCAGCAGGTCATGAGCGCGGAGATGGGCAAGCTGCGCAAGGAAGGCCTGGCCGAGATCGACAAGTGCGCCGCGGTCTGCGACTACTACGCCGACCATGCCGCCGGGTATCTGCAGCCGCAGCCGGTCGCCACCGAGGCGCAACGCAGCTACGTGCGCTACGAGCCGCTGGGCTGCGTGTTCGCGGTGATGCCGTGGAACTTCCCGTTCTGGCAGGTGTTCCGCTTCCTCGCCCCGGGACTGATGGCCGGCAATGTCGCCGTGCTCAAGCACGCCAGCAACGTGCCACGCTGCGCCGACGCCATCCTCGACGTGCTGCGCGAGGCCGGGCTGCCGGAAGGCGCGTTCGGCGTGCTCCACATCGACAACGAACAGGCGGCGATGGTGATCGCCGACCCGCGCATCGCCGGCGTGACCCTGACCGGCAGCGAGCGGGCCGGCAGCTCGGTGGCCGCCACCGCCGGCAAGCACCTGAAGAAGTGCGTGATGGAGCTGGGCGGCAGCGACGCCTTCGTGGTGCTGGAGGATGCCGACCTGGACGCGGCAGTGGCCGGGGCGGTGGCCTCGCGCTTCGGCAACGCCGGGCAGACCTGCATCGCGGCCAAGCGCTTCATCGTGGTCGAGGCGATCGCCGGCGAATTCGTCCGCCGCTTCGTCGAAGCCGCCTCGAAGCTGCGCCTGGGCGATCCGCAGGATGAGGCGACCACGCTGGCGCCGATGGCGCGGCAGGACCTGCGCGACACCCTGCACGGACAGGTGACCGACAGCATCGCCAAGGGCGCGAAGCCGCTGCTGGGCTGCGAGCCCGATGCCTCCTATGCCGGCTATCCGGCCTCGATCCTCGACGGGGTGAAGCCGGGCATGCCGGCGTACTCGGAGGAGCTGTTCGGGCCGGTGGCCAGCGTGCTGCGGGTGGCCGACGAGGCCGAGGCGGTGCGCGTGGCCAACGACACCACCTTCGGCCTGGGCGGCAGCGTGTGGACCGGCGATGCGGCACGGGGCGAGCGCATCGCCGGACAGCTGCGGGTCGGGGCGGCTTTCGTCAACGCCATCGTCCGCAGCGACCAGCGCTTGCCGTTCGGCGGTACGAAGCGCTCGGGATTCGGCCGCGAGCTGGCGGCGCACGGCATCCACGAGTTCACCAACATCAAGAGCGTCTGGGTGGCCTGAGCGCGGGCAGGGCCCGCCCCAGTGGCACCGGCGGTGGAACGGAGGGTTACGTGGCCAGCCGTTCCTCCCGCGCCCGCCCGCCACCATGCTGGGGCGCAATCCACGAAACGGAGCCCCAATGAACACCTCCCTCGGTACCCAACCCGCCCGCCTGGTCCGCAAGGTGCGCGGCACCCCGACCTCGGACGGCGCCGGCGTGAAGCTGACCCGGGTGATCGGCGGCCCCGCGCTGCCGGACCTGGATCCGTTCCTGCTGCTGGACGAGTTCGGGACCGACAAGGCCGAAGACTACATCGCCGGCTTCCCGGAGCATCCGCATCGCGGCTTCGAGACCGTGACCTACATGCTGGACGGGCGCATGCGCCACCGCGACAACCACGGCAACGAAGGCCTGCTGACCTCCGGCAGCGTGCAGTGGATGACCGCCGGCCGCGGCCTGGTGCATTCGGAGATGCCCGAGCAGGAATCCGGGCGCATGCGCGGCTTCCAGCTGTGGGTGAACCTGCCGGCGCGCGAGAAGATGACCGCGCCGCGCTACCAGGAGTTCGCGCCCGACCACATCCCCGTGGTCGAGCCGGCGCCGGGCGTGCAGGTGAAGGTGATCGCCGGCCGCGTCGGCGACACCGTCGGCCCGATCGTGCAGCCGGCCACCGATCCGGTGTACCTGGACATCGCCCTGCAGCCGGGCGTGGCCTGGGAATACGCGCTGCCCGACGGGCACAACGCCTTCGCCTACGTGTTCGAAGGTGCGGCCACGGTGGGTGAGGGCGATGACGCCCGCCTGCTGGAGACCGCGGAAATGGGCGTGCTCGGCGGCGGCGGCGCGCTGTCGCTGCGCGCCGGCGAGGCCGGTGCGCGCCTGATCCTGGTGGCCGGCACGCCGTTGCGCGAGCCGGTGGTCCGCTACGGCCCGTTCGTGATGAACACGAAGCAGGAGCTGATGCAGGCCTTCGTCGACTTCCAGGAAGGTCGCTTCTGAACGCGGCGCGGCCGGGCTCCCCGGCCGCGCCTTCCGCGTGGGCTCAGTACAGCGGGATCGACTGCGCCAGCGTGAGCAGCTGGCGCAACTCGGTGTCGCTGGATGCCTCGACCCAGACCTGCGCGTAGCGGTCGTTGCCGAGCTCGACGATGGTGATCCGCTGCTGCGCGCCGGTCTGGACCGCCATTTCCGGCTGGTACCAGCGCACTTCGTGCGAGCCGATGCTGCCTTCTTCAAGGCGGTTGCGGCGCAGCAGGTTGACCGTGGGCTTGGCCGTGAGCATCAGGCTCAGCACCGGCCGTTCGCCATCGAGCGCGCGGCACAGCACGAAGCCGTCGTGCACCTTCTCCTGCCACTGCAGGTGGGTCCCGGCAGGCAGGGGCGGGCAGGCGCCCTGCTGCGCCGAGGCCGGGAAGGCCACGCTCAAGGCAAGGATTGCCAGGCAATGCAGTCTGTTCATGACGCGTCCCCCTTCGGGCCCGGACGGCGGGCCTGACCGTTGCAAGGAAACGCGCGGGCGGAATGGCGCCGGGGCGCATGGGCGCCCGCGCGGTCTCCCCCCTGGTTCTCTGGCCGCTTCCGGCGTGCGGATGGCGGCCACTCCCGCGCCGAACTTAGCCAGCATGGGCGCCGGACGCAACCCCGCTCAGAAGTTGCGCTGGAAATCGAACTGCTGGCGGCGGCCGTCGGCGACCACGGCGACCTGCACGCGGATGGTGTCGTGGCGGCCCACGCGCACGGTGCCCACGTGGTCGACGTAGTCGCCGGTGGCGACCTTGCGCAGCGCCACCTGCTGGCGGCGCCCGCCCAGGTCGACGGCCTCGGCGGACACCCCGGCGTCGGCGCTGGTTTCCTCGCCATCGGCGCCGACGCGGCGCAGCGCCACCACCAGCAGCGCGGTGCCTTCGTCGCGTTCGACGCCGTACTCGCGCGCCACCGCCTCGCCGAGGGCGAGGGTGGGCAGCAGGTTGTAGCGGGCGCGCAGCGAACCGGACAGGTCGGTGGTGCTCGGTGCCGGCGGCACGAACTGCGCCGCCTGTGGGGCCGGGCCGCCGCAGCCGGCCAGTACGAGGCCGCCGAGCAGGGCGGCCTTGGCCAGGCGCAGCGCGTTCATGGGCCGGTCGCCGCGGCCAGCGCGGCGCCCCGTTCGCGCGCGGCGTGCACCGCGCGGGCGACCAGCGCCTCGAAGCCGCCGGCCTGGAAGGTTTCGATCGCCGCCTGGGTGGTGCCGCCGGGCGAGGTGACCTTGCGGCGCAGCTCGGCTGGCGGGTCACCGGCTTCGGCCAGCATGCGGCCGGCGCCGAGCAGGGTGTGGACGACCAGGGTGCGGGCATCGGCCGGCGGCAGGCCCTCGGCCACCGCCGCCGCTTCCATCGCCTCGGCCAGCAGGAACACGTAGGCCGGGCCGCTGCCGGAGACCGCGGTGACCGCGTCGACCAGCGTTTCGCCGTCCACCCATACCGTCGCGCCGGCGCTGGAAAGGAGTTCCTCTGCGCGGGCGCGCTGCGCCTGGTCCACGCCCTCGCCGGCGAACAGGCCGGTCACGCCGGCGCCGAGCAGGGCCGGGGTATTGGGCATGCAGCGCACCACCGGCAGGCCGCCGCCCAGCCATTCCTGCAGCCGGGCCACCGGGATGCCGGCGGCGATCGATACCACCAGCGGCCGGAGCGACTGCGCCACGGCGGCCAGCGGTTCGCAGGCCACGCGCATCATCTGCGGCTTGACGGCCAGCAGCCACAGGCCGGCGTCCTGCACCGCGTCCGATCCGTGCTCGAACACCTGCACGCCGAAATCGGCGGCCAGGGCCTCGCGCAGCGCGGCCACCGGTTCGGCGACGCGGATCCGGCGCGGGTCGGCGCCGCGGCGGAGCAGGCCGCCGATGAGGCTGCGGGCCATGTTGCCGCCGCCGATGAAGGCGATGGCGTCGGCCGCGGGGGCGTGTGGATTCATGTGTCCTCCAGGGAATGCGCTACGGCTTCGGCGGCCGCGGGCCGAACAGGGCGGTGCCGATCCGGACCAGGGTCGAGCCTTCCTCGATGGCGATCGCGAAGTCATCGCTCATCCCCATCGACAGGGTGTCCACGCGCGGATGCTCCGTGGCCAGCTGCTCGAACAGGGTGCGCATGCGCCGGAACGCCGGGCGTCGCAGTTCCGGGTCCTCGTGCGGCACCGGGATCGACATCAGACCGCGCAGCGCCAGCTGGGGCTCGGACGCCACCTGCGCGGCCAGGGCCGGCAGGTCGTCCGGGGCGCAGCCGGACTTGCCCGGCTCGGCCTCGACGTTCACCTGCACCAGCACGTTCAGCGGACCGCGCGCCGGGTCGCGGTGGCGGGCGAGGGCGGTGACGACGCTGGGTCGGTCGACGCTGTGCACCCAGTCGAAGGTCTGCGCGGCCAGCGCGGCCTTGTTCGACTGCAGGTGGCCGATCAGGTGCCAGGCCAGGCCGGGATGGCGCTCCGCCAGCGCGGCGCGCTTGGCCGCGGCCTCCTGCACGTAGTTCTCGCCGAACCCGCGCTGGCCGGCCTCGGCCAGGGCGGCCACGGCTTCCGCCGGCTGGGTCTTGGACACCGCGAGCAGCGCCGGCGCTGGCCGGCCACAGGCCTCGGCCGCGTTCTGGATGCGCTGCAGCACGATTCTGAGACGGTCGGCGGACATCGGTTTTCCGGGCATTGGCGGCAGCGGCGGGAGCGCTATACTGCCCCGCAGGGGATGTAACGTTCCAGCCTGCGCACAGAACGCGGGCCACCTGGGGGATCTTGGATGGATATCGCCGAACTGCTGGCCTTCTCGGTCAAGAACAAGGCTTCCGACTTGCACCTGTCCGCCGGCCTGCCGCCGATGATCCGCGTGGACGGCGACGTGCGCCGCATCAACATCCCCGCCCTGGACCACAAGCAGGTCCATGCGCTGGTCTACGACATCATGTCGGACAAGCAGCGGCGCGACTACGAGGAGTTCCTCGAGGTCGACTTCTCGTTCGAGATCCCGTCGCTGGCCCGCTTCCGCGTCAACGCGTTCAACCAGAACCGCGGCGCCGGCGCGGTGTTCCGTACCATTCCCTCGGACGTGCTGACCCTGGAGGACCTGGGCTGCCCGCCGATCTTCCGCGAGCTGATCAACCAGCCGCAGGGCCTGATCCTGGTCACCGGCCCGACCGGCTCGGGCAAGTCGACCACGCTGGCGGCGATGATCGACCACATCAACAAGAACGAGTACGGGCACATCCTCACCGTCGAGGACCCGATCGAGTTCGTGCACACCTCGCAGAAGTGCCTGATCAACCAGCGCGAGGTGCACCGCGACACCCACGGCTTCAACGAGGCCCTGCGCTCGGCGCTGCGCGAGGACCCCGACTACATCCTGGTCGGCGAAATGCGCGACCTGGAGACCATCCGCCTGGCGCTGACCGCCGCGGAGACCGGCCACCTGGTGTTCGGCACCCTGCACACCAGCTCGGCGGCCAAGACCATCGACCGCATCATTGACGTGTTCCCGGCCGGCGAGAAGCCGATGGTCCGCTCGATGCTGTCCGAATCGCTGCGCGCGGTGATCTCGCAGGCGCTGCTGAAGAAGGTCGGCGGCGGCCGTACCGCGGCCTGGGAGATCATGGTCGGCACCCCGGCCATCCGCAACCTGATCCGCGAGGACAAGGTCGCGCAGATGTACTCTGCGATCCAGACCGGCCAGCAGTACGGCATGATGACACTCGACCAGCACCTGCAGGACCTGGTCAAGCGCGGCCTGGTCACCCGCCAGCAGGCGAAGGAATACGCCAAGGACAAGCGCCTTTTCGAGTGATCGAAAAGGCGTGTGATTGGTGATTGGTCATTCGTGATTCGTAAAAGCCGTGATCGTGGGCGTGGATGGGTGAGCTGGAAAGGCGGTTTGCTTCCTCGAATCACCAATCACCGATCACGAATCACCGCTCCGCAGGAGCCCCAATGAGCACCATCGACTTCACCTCGTTCCTCAAGCTGATGGCGCACCAGAAGGCGTCGGACCTGTTCATCACCGCGGGCATGCCGCCGGCGATGAAGGTCCACGGCAAGATCACGCCGATCACGCAGACGCCGCTCACCCCGCAGCAGAGCCGCGACCTGGTGCTCAACGTGATGACGCCCCAGCAGCGCGAGGAATTCGAGAAGACCCACGAGTGCAACTTCGCCATCGGCGTGGCCGGCGTGGGCCGCTTCCGCGTGTCGTGCTTCTACCAGCGCAACCAGGTGGGCATGGTGCTGCGCCGGATCGAGACCAAGATCCCGACCGTCGAGGAGCTGAACCTGCCGCCGATCATCAAGACGCTGGCGATGACCAAGCGCGGCATCATCATCTTCGTCGGCGCCACCGGCACGGGTAAATCCACCTCGCTGGCGGCGATGATCGGCTACCGCAACCAGAACTCGACCGGCCACATCATCACCATCGAGGACCCGATCGAGTTCGTGCACAAGCACGAGGGCTGCATCGTCACCCAGCGCGAGGTCGGCATCGACACCGAGAGCTGGGAGGCGGCGCTGAAGAACACCCTGCGCCAGGCCCCGGACGTGATCATGATCGGCGAGGTGCGTACCCGCGAGGGCATGGACCATGCCATCGCCTTCGCCGAGACCGGCCACCTGGTGCTGTGCACCCTGCATGCGAACAACGCCAACCAGGCGATGGACCGCATCATCAACTTCTTCCCCGAGGACCGGCGCGGCCAGCTGCTGATGGACCTGTCGCTGAACCTCAAGGGCGTGGTCGCCCAGCAGCTGGTGCCGACCCCGGACGGCAAGGGCCGCCGCGTGGCCATGGAGATCCTGCTCGGCACCCCGCTGGTGCAGGACTACATCCGCGAGGGCGAGATCCACAAGCTCAAGGAGGTCATGAAGGAGTCGACCAACCTGGGCATGAAGACCTTCGACCAGAGCCTGTTCGAGCTGTACCAGGCCGGCGAGATCTCCTACGAGGACGCGCTGCGCTACGCCGACTCGCAGAACGAGGTGCGCCTGCGCATCAAGCTGTCCCAGGGCGGCGACGCCCGCACCCTGGCCCAGGGCCTGGACGGGGTGGAGATCGCCGAGGCGCGCTGAGGCGCCGCTGCCGGCCGGGTCCTTCCGGCGCACAGCGAGGCCGCCTCCGGGCGGCCTCGTCGTTTCCTGGCGACGTTACCCGGGCGCGGCTCAGGCTAGAATCGCGCCCCCCACCCGCGGCCCCCCACGTGAACGCCACCGATCCGGACCTCCGGCCCGGGCAGGAACCCCTGCCCGCGGACGGCACCGTCGTCACTTCCGGCCCCCTGACCCCGCCACCCGACTCGGCCGGGACCCGGGCGGACGACCGCGCCTTCCACCATTCGGTGGCCGAGGACGTGCAGGGCATGCTGCTGGCGACCCTGGTGGCCTCGCTGGGCCTGGCCGTGTTCGCCCAGGGCGGGCTGATGATCGGCGGCATGGCCGGGGTCTCGTTCCTGCTGCACTACGCGTTGGGCTGGAACTTCGGCCTGGTGTTCGTGCTGGTGAACCTGCCGTTCTACTGGATCGCGGTGCGGCGGATGGGCTGGGAGTTCACCCTCAAGACCTTCGTCGCGGTAGGCGCCTGCGGCCTGCTCACCGACCTGCTGCCGCGCTGGGCCGGCTACGCCTACATGTCGACGCTGTACTCGGCGGTGGTCGGCGGGGCGCTGTGCGGGCTCGGCGTGCTGTTCTTCATCCGCCACCGCGCCAGTCTCGGCGGCGTCGGCATCCTGGCGGTGTACCTGCAGCGCGACCACGGGATCAGCGCCGGCAAGGTCCAGCTGGCCTTTGACGCGCTGCTGATGACCGCGGCCTTCTTCGTGCTGCCGCCGTCGAAGGTGCTGTACTCGGCGGTCGGCGCGGTGCTGCTGAGCCTGGTGCTGATGTTCAACCACCGGCCGCACCGCTACATGGGCGTGTGACCGCCGGTGCCGGCGCTTCAGCCGGCCGCCGCCATCCACGGCGGCGCCAGCGGGGCGATCCGCGCCTGCACCGGGCAGTCGGCGCGGTGCGCGCCGGGCAGGTAGCCCAGGCTCATCAGGAACTCGCCGGTGATCTCGCCGCCGGTGAAGCGGAAGGTGCGGCGGAACAGCTTCACCCAGCCGGGCTTGTCCAGCGGGTGGTGGGCGTCCAGCCAGGCGGCGAAGCCGCCGTGGCTGTCGCGCAGGCGCCGGACCACCTGGGCGTTGTGGATCGCCGCCTCGATCTTCAGGCGGTTGCGGATGATCCCCGGATCGGCCAGCAGGCGCTGGCGGTCGGCCTCGCCGTAGGCGGCGACCCGGTCCACGTCGAAGCCGTCGTAGGCGCGGCGGAAGCCCTCGCGCTTCTTCAGCATGGTTTCCCAGCTCAGCCCGGCCTGGTTGATCTCCAGCAGCAGGCGCTCGAACAGGACGGGCTCGTCGCGCTCCGGGAAGCCGTACTCGTGGTCGTGGTAGGGGCCGTGCAGCGGGTGGCCCGGGGCGAAGTCGCAGTAGCCGGACATGTGGCGAGGCGTGGTGGTGGGCTGCCCGATTATGCGGCAGCCGGCCGCCGCCTCCGCATGGGCGCTAGAATGCGCGCATGTCCGTGGCGAACGACAACCTGGCCAACCAGCTGCTGATCGCACTGCCGGCGCTGGCCGATCCCAACTTCGCGCGCAGCGTGGCGCTGATCTGCCAGCACGACGAACAGGGTGCCATGGGCGTGGTGGTCAACCGCGCCTCCGAGTACACCCTCGGCCAGGTGCTGTCGCAGATGGGCATCGGCAGCGACGACGAGGAACTGTGCGCGCGCCCGGTGCTGCACGGCGGGCCGGTCCACCAGGAACGCGGCTTCGTCCTGCACGACGGCGACCGCGCCTGGGATTCCAGCCTGCAGGTGGCCGACGGCCTGTACCTGACCACCTCGCGCGACATCCTCGAGGCGATGGCCGCCGGCGAGGGGCCGCCGCGCGCGCTGGTGGCGCTGGGCTGCGCCGGCTGGGGCGCCGGCCAGCTCGAATACGAGTTGGGCGAGAACACCTGGCTGACCGCGCCGATGGACGCCGAGCTGCTGTTCGACCTGCCGCTGGAGCGCCGCTGGCAGACCGCGGCCGGGCGCATCGGCGTCGACCTGTTCCGCCTGGCCGATTACAGCGGGCATGCCTGAGGCCCCCGCGAACGAGGCCCTGCTCGCGGCCGACGCGATCGTGCTCGGCTTCGACGTCGGTTCGCGCCGCATCGGCGTGGCCGTCGGCAGCGCGCTGGGCGGGGCGCGGGCGGTGGCGGTGGTCGACGTGCGCGAGAACGGCACCGACTGGGCCGCGGTCGACCGCCTGCATGCGGAGTGGCGTCCGCGCGGCCTGGTGGTCGGCGACCCGATGACCCTCGACGGCGCCGACCAGCCGGCGCGCCGCCGCGCCCGCGCCTTCGCCAACCAGCTCAAGACCCGCTACCGGCTGCCGGTGGTGATGGTCGACGAACGTTCCAGCTCGGTCGAGGCGGCGCACCGCTTCGCCCGCGACCGTGCCGCCGGCAACCGCCGCCGCCGCGATGCCGCCGCGCTCGATGCCGCCGCCGCGGCGGTGATCATCGAGCGCTGGCTGGAGTCGCCCGGCGACGCCACGCCGGTGTGAGCCGCATCCATCTCCCATTCCCAGCACCTGCCACCGACGCCATGACGCCCCAGATCGATCCGAACGGCCGCCTGCGACACCTGCTGACCCTCGAGGGCATGCCGCCCGCCACCATGCTGCAGCTGCTCGACCGCGCCGGGCAGATCCGCGACGCGGCGGTCGGCCGCGTCGGCAAGCGCGCGGTGCTTGCCGGCACGGCGGTGTGCACGCTGTTCTTCGAGCCTTCCACGCGCACCCGCAGCTCGTTCCAGCTGGCCGCGCAACGGCTGGGCGCGGACGTGCTCAACTTCGACGCATCGACCTCGTCCACGCGCAAGGGCGAGACCGCGCGCGACACGCTGAAGAACCTGGAGGCGATGGGGGTGCGCGGCTTCATCGTGCGCCATCCGGGCGACGGGGCGGTGCAGGCGCTGGCCAACGCGGCCGGCGAGGGCACGGCGCTGGTCAACGCCGGCGACGGCCGCAACGCGCACCCGACCCAGGGCCTGCTCGACATGCTGACGCTGCGCCAGGCCAAGGGCAGCGATTTCTCGAAGCTGAAGATCCTGATCGTGGGCGACGTCAAGCATTCGCGGGTGGCGCGTTCCGACCTGCATGCGCTGCGCGCGCTGGGCGCGGGCGAGATCCGGGTCTGCGGGCCGGCCTCGCTGCTGCCGGACGCGGAGACCACCGCCGGCTGCGTGGTCGGCGACGATTTCGACGCGATGCTGGAGGGCGTGGACGCGGTGATGATGCTGCGCCTGCAGCGCGAGCGGATGGAAGAGGGCCTGGTGCCGTCGCTGGAGGACTACCACGCGCGCTACGGCCTCACCGCGCAGCGCCTGGCGCGCGCGGCGCGCGATGCGGCGGTGCTGCATCCGGGCCCGATCAACCGCGGCGTGGAAATCACCGACGAGGTCGCCGACGGCCCGCAGTCGTGGGTACTGCGCCAGGTCGCCAACGGCGTGGCCGTGCGCATGGCGGTGCTGGAGCACCTGCTCGGCTGAGCCGTGTCGCTCTCTCATCGGGAGAGAGGCCCGCGTCTGTAGCCCGGATAAGCGAAGCGCATCCGGGGACTGGGGGGCGGCCGTAACAGCAAACGCAACGGCAACGGCGTTCGCGTGGCGGGCTCCGGACGGAGCCGCGGCAGCGCGCGGGTATGGCGCATCGCGCGGTTCCGCGTCCGCGCCGGGAATGCGCCAGGGCGCTGGTGACGCCCGGCGCGTCGCCACGCGCCAGCTTCCCAACCGCATCACCCAGCGAGACGCTTTTGGCTACCCCCACGCTACCGCGTCTTCGGGCGCGTTCGGGTCGTGACTTCGTTCGTTCTCGCCACTCTCCCTGCGGGAGGGGCTGTGCGGTTGCTTCTTGTAGAGCGGGGCTTGCCCCGCTGCTTTTCGCGCACGTCGGACATCCGGCGTGGGAGTCGGGCAGGCCCGACTCTACGGGGCCAGAGGTCGACGCGCCGGAGCGGGGCGTGGGACGGCATGGGGTCATTCGCTCGCCAGCGGTCGCGGCGTGTCCGCGCCGGTTACGCCGCGGGCTTCTTCGACCAGGCCGAGGAACTCGTGGCGCAGGCCCCAGCGGTCGTCGCCGAGGGCGCCGCGAGCGGTGGTGGTGACGTCGCTCCAGGTCCAGTCGCCGACGTTGCCGCCGCCGCGCAGGAGGTCGGCGTAGCCGGCCACGGCGGTGGCGAAGCGCAGCGAAGGGCTGGGTTCCGGGCGCAGCGACGAGCGCAGCACCGGGGTCTCGATCAGGCGGCTCCGGTCCTGGTCCGGCAGCTTGTAGCGCAGGCGCAGGTGAGCCAGTTCGCCGGTCCTTGCCGCGGCGGAAGCGGATGGCGGGGCGCCGTAGCGCAGCGGCGGCAGGCGTTCGCCACCGGAGCCGGCCAGGGCGATCTCGTAGAGGGCGGTGACTTCGTGGCCGGCGCCGATGTCGCCGGCGTCGACGCGGTCGTTGGCGAAGTCGGCGTGGCCGAGCAGGCGGTTCTCGTAGCCGACCAGGCGGTATTCGGCGACCAGGGCGGGGTTGAACTCGAGCTGGATCTTCACGTCGCGGGCAATGGTCAGCAGCGTGGACTGCATCTGCTCGACCAGCACCTTGCGCGCTTCCTGCACGGTGTCGATGTAGGCGTGCTGGCCATCGCCGGCGTCGGCCAGGCGTTCGGCCATGGCGTCGTTGTAGTTGCCGCTGCCGAAGCCGAGGGTGGACAGGGCAATGCCGGACCTGCGCTGGTCGGCGACCCAGGTTTCCAGGGTGCCGCGGTCGACGGTGCCGACGTTGAAGTCGCCGTCGGTGGCCAGCAGGATGCGGTTGACGCCGCCTTCGACGAAGCCCTGGCGCGCCGCCGCGTAGGCCAGACGGATGCCTTCGCCGCCGTTGGTGCTGCCGCCGGCCTGGAGGCGTTCCAGTGCGGCGAGGATCTCGGCATGGCGGTCGCCCGGGGTGGGTGGCAGGACCAGGCCGGCCGAGCCGGCGTAGACCACGATCGAGACGCGGTCCTGCGCGCGCAGCTGCGGCACCAGCATGGCCAGCGCGCGCTTGAGCAGGGGCAGCTTGTCCGGCGAATCCATCGAGCCGGAGGTGTCGATGAGGAACACCAGGTTGGCCGGCGGCAGTTCCGCCTGGCGGACCTCGTAGCCCTTGATGCCGATCATCAGCAGTTGGCGGTTGGCGTTCCAGGGCGAGGGCGCCAGTTCGGTGGTCACGCGGAACGGGACGTCGCGGCTGGCCGGCGCCGGGTGGCCGTAGTCGAAGTAGTTGAGGAACTCCTCCACGCGCACCGCATCCGCCGGCGGGCGCACGCCCGCCCGCAGCATGCGGCGGACGTTGGCGTAGCTGCCGGTGTCCACGTCGATGGAGAAGGTCGACAGGGGCTGTTCGCTGGCGCGCTGCACCGGGTTGTCGTCGCGTCCGGCGTAGACCTCGGTGTTCGCTGGCGGCGGCGAGGGTACCGGCATCCAGTGCGGAGCCATCGCCTGGCGGCTCGCGTACGCGGCCATCGCGGCCGGGGCAGGCGGAGGCGGCGCCGGCGCCATCAGGCCGGCGGGGGCTTCGGCGACCTTGCGCCGGGCGAGGGCATGCTCGCGTGCCCGGGCCTGGGCCAGGGCCTCGGCCCGGGCATCGGCGGTGGCGTCCGCGTCGGCGGAAGCGGCGGTGCCCGACCGCGGGCCGGTACTGCAGGCGGCCGCGGCCAGGGCGATGGCGACGGCCAGGGCCAGGACGAGCGGGGACTTCGGGGCAGTGCGCATGTCGGGACTCCCGTGGGCTGGACGGGAGATCGAACGCGCGGGCGTGGCGGATGGGGTTGAAGGAGGGCGGGGGCCCTCGGGCCACTCAGGCGACCATGGGCTCGAATCCGATCCCCAGCCCGGCCATGCCCTCGCGCTCGGCCACCAGGTCGGCGCGCAGCAGCGGGCGGCTTTCGATCCAGTCGCGTTCCAGCACCAGCTGCAGGCGGTTGCCGCTGGCGGACAGGTCCAGCCGCGGGATGTCCTCGCCGTTGTGGCCGCGGTGCAGGACCACCGCCAGCCGCAGCAGCGCGGCCATGCGCCGCGCCGGCAGCAGCAGGCGGTCGGGCAGGGCGTCGAAGGCGCTCCTGGGTACCTTGCGCCGGTGCGTGCGCACCAGCGCGGCCAGCACCTGCTGTTCCTGGCGGGAGAAGCCGGACAGGTCCGAATGCTCCAGCACGTAGGAACCGTGCACGTGGTAGCCGCTGTGGGCGATCGCCAGGCCCAGCTCGTGCACGCGCGCGGCCCAGCCGAGCATGCGCGCGTCGTCGTCTTCCAGGTTCCAGTCGGCGGCGACCTGTTCGAGCAGGCGCAGCGCGGTGGCTTCGACCCGCGCCGCCTGCACCTCGTCGATGCCGTAGCGCATGACCAGCGACGCGATCGAGGCGTCGCGCGGATCGGCGGCGCTGCCGCGGCCGAGCATGTCGTAGATGATGCCTTCGCGCATCGCCGCCTTGCTGACCAGCAGCTTCTGCAACCCGAGCGCGCGGAACGCCGCCTCCAGCACCAGCACGCCGCCAGCGATGATCGGGCGGCGCTCGGCGGACAGGCCAGGGAGGTCGATCTGGTCGATGCTGTCGGCGCGCAGCAGCTGTTCGCGCACCTTGGGCAGGGCCTCGGCGGTGATCGCGCCCTTGGTCAGCTTCATCGCCGCGCAGATCTCGCCGATGGCCTTGTGCGTGCCGGACGAACCCAGCACCTCCTGCCAGCCGAGTTGGCGGTAGCGACGCGCGAACTGCTGGAACTCGGCGGTGATCCCGGTAACCGCGGCGTTCCAGCGGCGCTTCGACAGGCGGCCGTTGGGGAAGAAGCGGCGGGTGGAAGCAATGCAGCCGGCCTGCAGGCTCTCGCGCTCCACCGGCTCGAAGCCGCGGCCGATGATGAACTCGGTCGAGCCGCCGCCGATGTCGATCACCAGGCGCAGCTGTCCCGGCTTGGGCGGCTGCGCATGGGCCACGCCAAGGTAGATCAGGCGCGCCTCCTCGCGGCCGGACACCACTTCGATCGGATGCCCCAGCGCGGTCTCGCCGGCGTGCAGGAATTCGTGCGGATCGCGCAGCTTGCGCACCGAGTTGGTCGCCAGCGCGCGAACGTGCAGGCGCTCGACGCCGCGCAGGCGCTGGCCGAAGCGCGCCAGGCAGTCGAGCGCGCGCTGCCGCGCCGGCTCGCTCAGCCCGCCGTGTTCGTCCAGGCCGTCGGCCAGGCGCACGGTTTCGCGCAGGCGGTCGATCACCCGCAACTGGCCCGGCTTGTGCTGGGCCAGGACCATGTGGAAGCTGTTGGAACCGAGGTCGATCGCGGCCAGCGCGTCGCCGTCCTGGACCTGCGGGCGGGGGGGCGGAAAGGGCATGGCGCGTATCCTAGCGGAAGCTCCATGCCTGCTGCCCGTGGCAGGTGCGATCCCTACAGCGCATCCAGCAGCGCCTGTTGCGCCGAATGCGGTGCCTCGCCCGGGGCCGGTTCGCGCTTGCGGTAGCTGCCGTCGGCACCCAGCTCCCAGGCGTTGAGGTTGTCGGCCAGGCAGCTCTGCAGCACCTCGCGGTACACGCGCTCGGCCAGCGCCGGGTCGAGGATCGGGAAGCAGGTTTCCACCCGGCGCAGCAGGTTGCGCTCCAGCCAGTCGGCGCTGGCGCAGAACAGCTCAGGTCTGCCGTCGTTGCCGAACCAGTACACGCGGCTGTGCTCGAGGAAGCGGCCGACGATCGAGCGCACGCGGATGTTGTCGGACACGCCCGGCACGCCGGGGCGCAGCGTGCAGGCGCCGCGCACGATCAGGTCGATCTGCACGCCCGCCTGCGAGGCCTCGTAGAGCGCGCGCACCACCTGCGGCTCGTTGAGGGCGTTCATCTTGGCGATGATCCGTCCCGCCCGTCCGCTGCGCGCCAGCCGCGTTTCGCGCTGGATCCGCTGCAGGATCCCGCTGTGCAGGGTGAACGGCGACTGCAGGATGCGCCGCAGCCGGATCGACGGCGCCAGGCCGGACAGCTGCTGGAACAGCAGGTGCACGTCGTTGCCGATCTCCGGGTCGGCGGTGATCAGGCCCAGGTCGGTGTAGGCGTTGGCGGTGCCGCTGTGGTAGTTGCCCGTGCCCAGGTGCACGTAGCGGCGCAGCCGGCGGCCCTCGCGCCGCACCACCAGCATCATCTTGGCGTGGGTCTTGTAGCCGACCACGCCGTAGACCACCTGCACGCCGGCCTCCTGCAGGCGCTCGGCGAAGGCGAGGTTGGCCTCCTCGTCGAAGCGCGCGCGCAGCTCGACCACCGCGGTGACGTCCTTGCCGTTGCGCGCGGCCAGGACCAGCGCATCGACGATGGCCGAGTTCTTGGCGGTGCGGTACAGGGTCTGCTTGATCGCCAGCACGTCAGGGTCGGACGCCGCCTGGGTGACCAGCTCCAGCACGCCGGAGAACGAGTCGAACGGGTGGTGCAGCAGGACGTCGCCGGCCGAGACCACCGCGAACACGTCGCGGTCCCCGAGGCGGCTGCGCGGCGAGAACGCCGGGTACTTCAGGTCCGGCCGCTGGACCAGTTCGTGGACCACGATCGCGCGGTTGAGGTTGACCGGGCCGTCGATGTAGTAGACCGCGTTCTCCGGCAGCTCGAAGTTCTGCAGCAGGGTGCGCACGATCGGCCGCGGGCAGTCGTGCGAGATCTCCAGGCGCACCGCGGGACGGTAGCCGCGCCCGGCCAGTTCGCTGCGCACGGCCGAGGCCAGGTTCTCGACCTCGTCCTCGTCCACCACCAGTTCGGAGTTGCGGGTCACCCGGAACTGGTAGGCGCCGCGCACCTCCATGCCCGGGAACAGCTCGTCGGCGAACGCCGACAGCATCGACGACAGCAGCACGAAGGCCTGGCGGCCCTTGCCGGCGAGGCTGGGCGGCAGCTCGATGATGCGGCTCAGCGAGCGCGGCGCGCGCACCACCGCCAGGTGGCCCGGGCGCCCGAACGCGTCGATGCCGTCGAGCACCACCACCACGTTGAGCGACTTGTTGAGGATGCGCGGGAACGGATGCGAGGGATCCAGCCCCAGCGGCGACAGCACAGGCACCACGTTCTTGCGGAACCAGGCGCGCAGCCAGCGGCGCTGCCGCGGGTTCCAGGTGCGGCGGGGCAGGATGTCGACCCCGGCCTCGGCCAGGGCCGGACGCAGCTCGGTGTTCCAGCAGCGGTACTGCGCCTCCACCAGTTCCGCCGCGCGCTGGTGGATCAGTTCCATCAGCTGCGCCGGGGCGATGCCGTCGGACTGCGCCGGCAGGCCCAGCGCCTGGGCGTGGCGCACCATCGCCGCGCGGATCTCGAAGAACTCGTCGAGGTTGGTGCAGGAGATGCACAGGAAGCGCAGCCGCTCCAGCACCGGTACCGACGGGTCGCGCGCCTGCGCCAGCACGCGGAAGTTGAAATCCAGCTGGCCCAGTTCGCGGTTGAGGTACAGCGCCGGGTCGCGCAGTACGTCGTCGCCGTCGCCTGCGGGGGCGGCCGCTGCCGGATCGGAAGGAAGCAGGTCGTTTTCCATCGTCGCGCGCAACTCGTAAGCGGGTCAGTGGCTGGCCTGGCGGGCCGCAGGCGGTTCGGCCTCTCCATCATGCCTCGCCCGGACCCGCCCGGGGCCGAAGTGGCAGCTGAAGGTGCTGCCCTGGCCGACCGTGCTCTCCACCTCCAGCCGTGCCTGGTGGAGGCCCAGCACGTGCTTGGCGATGGACAGCCCCAGGCCGGTGCCGCCGCTTTCGCGCGAGCGGCTGCCGGATACCCGGTAGAAGCGCTCGGTCAGGCGCGGCAGGTGCGCCGCGGGGATGCCCTGGCCGGTGTCCTGCACCGAGAGGACTGCGCCGCCGCCGGCATCGCGGGCGAAGCGGATCGTGATCCGGCCGCCGGCGGGGGTGTAGCGGACCGCATTGGTGACCAGGTTGGAGAAGGCGCTGTGCAGCTCCTGGCCGGAGCCGGCCAGGTCGCAGCCGGCCAGGTCCTGCACCTCGATCGCGTGCCGGCCCTGCGACCAGGCCTCGGCCTCGCGGCGCAGCGCGGCCAGCATCGGCGCCATGGCCACGGTCTCCTCGGGCAGGCTGTCGCGTGCTTCCAGCCGCGAGAGCGTGAGCAGGTCCTCGACCAGCCGGGTCATGCGCTGCGACTGCCGGCGCATCTCCTCCAGCATCGGCTGCCACTCGGGCATGTCTTCCGGATCGAGCATGTCCAGGTAGCCGTGGACCACGGTCAGCGGGGTGCGCAGTTCATGGGAGACGTTGGCGACGAAGTCCTGCCGCATCTGTTCCAGGTGCAGCAGCTTGCTGACGTCGCGGGCGACCAGCAGCCAGTAGTCCTCCGAATACGGGACCAGGCGCAGGTCCAGGCGCACGCGCTCGTCCACCGGCGAGCGCGCGTCATGCATCGGTTCGGCGTTGCGCCCGGCGGCCAGCCAGCGCGCCAGCGGCAGCGGCTGCAGGCGTTCGACCACCGGCGCGCCGCGGTCCCGCGGCCGGTGCAGGCCGAGCAGGACGGTGCTGGCGCGGTTGGACCAGAGGATGCGCAGGGTGTCGCGGTCGACCACCACCACCGCGTCGGGGAGGGCGTCGGCGGCGGCGCGGTAGGCGCGCAGCAGGTCGAGCAGGCGACGCTTGCGCGCCCGCATTTCCGCCCGGTCGCGCCGCAGCAGCCCGGCCAGCGCGTTCCACACGCCCTTGCCGCCGCGTCGGGGCGGCGCGGCCCGGTGCGCGTCGATGTCAGCCAGCATGCGATGCAGGCGTCCGCCGTGCCAGGCCAGCAGGACCAGCGCCGCGGCCGCCAGCGTCCAGGCGGGCTGGCCGAGGGCCAGGCCGAGCAGCAGCGCGATGGCCAGCAGCGCGAGGGTGCCGGCCAGGGTGCGCCGCCACGCCGCGCGCAGGGGCACGGGTGCGCGGCCCGGAGCGGCAGCGGATTCCAGCCTGTCGGGGAAGGGCCTCATACCGTGGGCGCGCTCCCGCTCAGGTCGCGGTCGAGAAGCGGTAGCCGGCACCGCGCACGGTCTGGATCAGCGCGTCGGCGGCGAACGGCTCCAGGGTCTTGCGCAGGCGGCGGATGTGCACGTCGATGGTGCGTTCCTCGACGTACACGCTGCCGCCCCAGACGTGGTCCAGCAGCTGGGCGCGGCTGTACACGCGTTCGGGGTGGGTCATGAAGAAGTGCAGCAGGCGGTATTCGGTGGGGCCGATCGGCACGGTGCTGTCGCCGGCGAAGACGCGGTGCGCGGCGCCGTCGATGCGCAGCGGGCCGGCGCTGATGCTGCCGTCCTCGTCGTCCTCGCGGGTGCGGCGCATCACCGCGCGGACCCGCGCCAGCAGCTCGCGCGCCGAGAACGGCTTGACCACGTAGTCGTCGACGCCGGCCTCCAGGCCGCCGACGCGGTCGTCCTCCTCGCCGCGGGCGGTGAGCATGATGATCGGCACCTCGCGGGTCAGTGCCTCGCGGCGCCAGCGCCGGGCCAGCTCCAGGCCGCTGGTGCCCGGCAGCATCCAGTCCAGCAGGATCAGGTCGGGCACGCGCTCGGCGATGGCCGCCTGCGCCTCGCGCGCGTCGCCGGCATGGACCGGCGCGTAGTCGCCCTTGCGCAGGGCGAAGGCGACCATGTCGCGGATGGCCGGTTCGTCGTCGACGATCAGGATCTGCTTCTGCACGGAACGTCCAGGGAGGGCGCGTCGCCGCGATTAGACTACCGTTCGATGACCGGCGTGTTACAGCGGCCCCGTCGCCGGCCTCAGCGCCGCTGCATGTCCGGGTCGCGGATGCCCTGGCGGCGCAGCTCGAGTACGGTCGGGGTGATCGCGGCGATGCGCGCGTCGACCCGCGAGCGGGTCACGTAGTCCAGGTCGCCGCGCTTCTTCAGCGTCTCCAGCTGGATCAGCGCCTGCTCCGGGCGGCCGTTGAGGAAGGCCGCCTCGGCGTAGGCCTCGGCCGCGCGGTGGGTGTCGCCGGCCAGCTCGCTGGCGCGGGCGAAGGTCTGCTGGAACACCGGGTCCTCGCCGGCGCGGGCCAGCATCGGCCGCAGCACTTCCTGGGCGCGGCGGCCGGCCTCGGCGCCGCCCTGTTCGACCAGGGCGTGGGCGTAGGTCAGCGCCACCGGGCGGCTGGACGGCATCCGCTGCAGCAGTTCGTCGAAGCGGCGGTTGGCCTGCGCGGTCCTGCCGGCGCGCGATTCGGCCTGGCCCAGGGCCAGGGCCACCCACAGGCTGTCCGGATGGTCCTCCAGCAGTGCCGCCAGTTCCTGCGCGGCAATGGCCGGTTCCCGCGCCATCCGCGCGATCGCCAGGCCGTAGCGCTGCGCATCGCTCAGGCCGGTGGGGCTGGCCCGGCGCAATGCTTCGTACTCGCGGATCGCCGCGTCCGCCGTGTTGGCGGTGAGCGCACGCAGGCGCTCCTGGGCCCAGGCGAACTGCGCGCCCTGCATGCCGTCGGCCGGGTCCAGCGAGTCCAGGCGGAAGCCGGCCGGCAGCAGCGGGTTGCCGATGCCCGGGGGCGCCTGGATCCGCGAACGGTCGACGCGTTCGATCCGTTCGCCGCCGCCGGGCACCGAGGTCACCGCGGTGACCGTGTTGCGCTTGAGCTGGTCGGCGCGCTGCCGCGCCTCGCTGATGCGGGTGGTGTTGACCGGGTGGGTGCGCAGGTAGTCCGGCACCGTGTAGCCGCCCTCGTTGCCGCGGGTGGCCTGGGCCATGCGCTCGAAGAAGCCGGCCATCGCGTCGACGTCGTAGCCGCTGCGCGAGAGGGTGCGGATGCCCAGGCGGTCGGCCTCGGATTCGTTGGAGCGGGTGTAGTTGATCTGGTTCTGCTGGATCAGGCCCATGCCGCTGACGATCGCCGCCTGGGTGGCGTCGCCGCTGGAGCTGCCACCGGCCGCCTGCGCCGCCACGATCGCCGCCAGCATGCCCAGCAGGATCGGGACCTGGTCGCGCTGGGCGCGTTCGACACCGCGCAGCACGTGCTGCTGGGTGACGTGGGCGATCTCGTGCGACAGCACCGCCGCGACCTCGTCCTCGCGCCGCGCGGTCAGGACCAGGCCGGCGTTCATGCCGATGTAGCCGCCCAGGGTGGCGAAGGCGTTGATCTGCCGTTCCTTGAGCATGAACAGCGTGTACGGCTGCTCGGGGCGGTCGCTGTTGGCGCCCAGGCGGTTGCCCATCGACTGCAGCCAGTCGTCCAGCAGCGGGTCGTCGAGCAGGTAGCCGTAGTTGCGCAGCTCGCGCAGCATCATCGCGCCGTACTCGGCCTGCTTGGCCGGGGTCAGCAGCTCGCCGGCCGAGGAGCCGATGTCGGGCAGGCGCGGCTCCTCCTGCGCGGTCGTGCGCAGCGGAGCCAGGCTCAGGGACAGGGCGGCGGCCAGCAGCAGGTAACGCAAGGCAGGGTCTCCGGGGTCTGGGGCAGGATGCGGTCGGGGCGGGGGGCACGGGTGAATCGGCGGTTAATCCGCTGTGTTCCATCCGTGCAGGCTGCGCCGGGCACGGCCGCTACCATATCCGTATAGACCCCATCCGTCCCGCGGAGTTTCCCGTGTCCGTTCCCCAGATCACCCTTTATTCCACCGCCATCTGCCCGTACTGCGTGGCGGCCAAGAACTTCCTCAAGAGCCAAGGCCGCGAATGGACCGAGGTCCGCGTCGACTTGGACCCGGCCGAGCGCGAGAAGATGGTGAACCTCGCCCGCCGTACCAGCGTGCCGCAGATCTTCGTTGGCGACGTCCACGTCGGCGGCTATGACGACATGATGGCGATGCACCGCGCCGGCAAGCTGCTGCCGCTGCTGGACGGCCAGGCCCCGGAGGCCTCGGCGTGAGCGGCGGCGAAGGGCAGGGCGGCGACGACCGGGTCCGCCAGTTCACCGAGTTCCGCCAGCGCATGAACCAGCGCATCCTGGCCGAGCCCAACCAGGTCGTGCGCCGCTTCTTCGCCCTGGACACCCAGACCTACCAGGCCGGCGCCCTGGACGTGAAGACCAAGGAGCTGCTGGGCCTGGTCGCCTCGCTGGTCCTGCGCTGCGACGACTGCATCAGCTACCACGTGGCCCAGTGCCGCGAGGCCGGGGTCAACCGCGACGAGTTCTTCGAGGCCTTCTCGGTCGGCCTGGTGGTGGGCGGCTCGATCGTGATCCCGCACCTGCGCCGGGCGGTGGACTTCCTCGACCAGCTCGAGGGCGGGGCCGAAAGCGCGCCCCCGGCCCACGACCACGGCTGAAACACCTGCGGTGCCCGCCGGCAGGCGGGCACCGGCGTTCCCCTCCAAAGGTCGAGGTGGGGCGTTCAGCGCGGATCGGGCATAATTTCACACCCAACTTTCCCCCTTCCGCGCCGTGTCCGGCCCGCCGGACCCGTGCGCCTGTTCCGGAATCACACCACATGACCCAGAAAATCACGGTCATCCGCGGCGACGGCATCGGCCCGGAGATCATGGACGCCACCCTGCACGTGCTCGACCGCCTCGGCGCCGGCCTGGAATACGAATTCGCCGATGCCGGCGTGGTGGCCCTGGAGAAGCACGGTGACCTGATGCCGAAGGAGACCCTGGACTCCATCGCCCGCAACAAGGTGGCCCTGAAGAGCCCGCTGACCACCCCGGTCGGCGGCGGCTTCACCTCGATCAACGTCAGCCTGCGCCGCCACTTCGACCTGTACGCGAACGTGCGCCCGGCCATCTCGTTCCCGAACACCAAGTCGCGGTACGAGAACATCGACATGATCACCGTACGCGAGAACACCGAGGGCGCCTACCTGGCCGAGGGCCAGGAAGTGTCGGCCGACGGCGAGACCGCGTTCTCCGGCACCCGCGTCACCCGCAAGGGCTCCGAGCGCATCGTCCGCTACGCCTTCGAGCTGGCCAGGAAGACCGGCCGCAAGAAGGTCACCGCGGTGCACAAGGCCAACATCATCAAGTCGACCTCCGGCCTGTTCCTGAAGGTCGCGCGCGAGGTGGCCGCGCAGTACCCGGAGATCGAGTTCCAGGAAATGATCGTCGACAACGCCTGCATGCAGCTGGTGATGCGTCCGGAGCAGTTCGACGTGATCGTCACCACCAACCTGTTCGGCGACATCATCTCCGACCTGTGCGCCGGCCTGGTCGGCGGCCTGGGCCTGGCCCCGGGCGCCAACATCGGCGCGGACGCGGCGATCTTCGAGGCCGTCCACGGCACCGCGCCGGACATCGCCGGCAAGGGCATCGCCAACCCCTGCGCGCTGCTGCTGGCGGCGGCACAGATGCTCGACCACATCGGCCAGGGCGCCAACGCCGAGCGCCTGCGCAAGGCGATCGTGGCCACCCTGGAAGCCAGGGACTCGCTGACCGGCGACCTGGGCGGCACTGGCACCACCATGGGCTTCGCCCAGGCCATCGCCAGCCGCCTCTGAAGCGGGCACCGGGCCGGCCACCACGGCGCCGGCCCTTGGCGACGACACGAACGGGACGCACAGCGTCCCGTTTTCGTTGCGCGCTGTGCCACCCGTGGCGCTTGGCCCGGGGTGGGCGCCACGCAAGAATCGGCGCCTCCTTCCCCCGCGCCGCTCCCGCCCATGTCCGTCCGTCCCAGCGTCCTGGCGCTGACCCCGCTGCTCGTGTTCCTCGCGCTGTTCTTCGGCGCCGGCCTGTACTACACCGCGCAGGGCGAGCCGATGGGCTTCTACCAGCTGCGCGCGCCGGTGGCGATCCTGCCGGCGCTGGCCCTGAGCCTGTGGCTGGCGCGGCGCCGCGGGGTGCCGCCGCAGGCGACGCTGCTGTCGGGCATGGGCGAAGGCAACGTCATGCTGATGTGCCTGATCTTCCTGCTGGCCGGCGCCTTCGCCATGGTCTCCAAGGGCGTGGGCGCGGTGGACGCGGTGGTGGCGCTGGGCCTGGGCGCGCTGCCGCCGGCGCTGATCCTGCCGGGGCTGTTCCTGGTGGCCTCGTTCGTCTCGCTGTCGATCGGCACCTCGATGGGCACGGTCGCGGCGGTGGTGCCGATCGCGCTGGGCGTGGCCGACGCCTCCGGCCTGGACCGGGTGCTGGTCACCGGCGCGGTGCTGGGCGGGGCGATGTTCGGCGACAACCTGTCGATCATCTCCGACACCACCATCGCCGCCACCCGCAGCCAGGGCGCGGAGATGCGCGACAAGTTCCGCGAGAACCTGAAGATCGCCGCGCCGGCGGCGCTGGCGACGGTGCTGCTGCTGGCCACGATGGGCGACAGCTCGCCGGTGCCGGCGTCCGAAGCCGCCGCCTCGCCGTGGCTGGTGCTGCCGTACCTGCTGGTGCTGGTGCTGGCCGTCGCCGGCCTGGACGTGGTGCTGGTGCTGGGCATCGGCATCGTCGCCGCCGGCGTGGCCGGGCTGGCGCTGGCGCCGGACTACGGGGCGGTGGATTTCGTCGGCGACATCTACGCCGGCTTCGAGAGCATGGTCGAGATCACCCTGCTGTCGATCCTGATCGGCGGCCTGGCCGCGCTGATCAAGGCCACCGGCGGGCTGGACTGGCTGGCCGGCGCGATCGCCCGCTTCGCCCGCGGCCATACCGGGCGCCGCTCGGGCGAGCTGAGCATTGCCGCGCTGGCCGCCGGCACCGACGCGCTGACCGCCAACAACACCGTGGCCATCCTGGTCAGCGGCAGCCTGGCCCGCGACATCGCCGAGCGCCACGGGATCAGCCCGCGGCGCTCGGCCAGCGTACTGGACATCTTCGCCTGCGTGGTCCAGGGCGTCCTGCCCTACGGCGCGCAGGTGCTGCTGGTCGCCTCGCTGGGCGCGCTGTCGCCGCTGGCCGTGGCCGGCAGCGTGCACTACTGTTGGCTGCTGGCGCTGTCGGCGCTGGGCTTCATGCTGTGGCCGCGGCGCAAGGCGATGCCGGCCGCGTGAGCGGGCCGGCACGACGCACCAAAAGAAAACGGGGCGCCAAGGGCGCCCCGTTCGTCTTCCCGCCGGCGGCGGTCAGCGCGACTGCAGCTTCGACAGCAGGCGCAGGAACTCCAGGTACAGCCACACCAGGGTGACCATCAGGCCGAAGGCGCCGTACCACTCCATGTACTTCGGCGCGCCGCGCTCCACGCCGGTCTCGATGAAGTCGAAGTCCAGCACCAGGTTCAGCGCCGCGATCACCACCACGAACAGGCTGAAGCCGATCCCGATGATCCCCGACTCGTGGATCATCGGGATCTGGATGCCGAAGAAGCCCAGCACGATGGTCGCCAGGTAGACCAGGCAGATGCCGCCGGTGGCCGCGACCACGCCGAGCTTGAAGTTCTCGGTGGCCTTGACCAGGCCGCTGCGGTAGGCGAACAGCATGGCGAACAGCGTGCCGAAGGTCAGCAGCACCGCCTGCATGACGATGCCGTTGAAGCGGGCGTCGAACAGGGCCGAGATCGCGCCAAGGAAGACGCCCTCGGCGATCGCGTACAGCGGCGCGGTCACCGGCGACCAGGCCTGCTTGAAGATGGTGACCATCCCCAGCACCAGGCCGGTGAGCAGGCCGCCCCACACGTACATGCCGATGGCCGGGTTCACCGTGCCGTCCGCGCCGAACGCCTGCGACCACGACCAGGCGCCGGTGAGCACCGCCAGCAACAGCAGGATGCCGGTGCGGTTGACCGTGCCGTTGAGGGTCATGGTGCCGGCGTCGCGCGACACCACCGTGCCGCTGCCGAGATCGAGGAAGGTGGATTCCTGGAAGGCGGGATTGCCGCTGCGCATGGCGCGTGCTCCGTCTGGCTGGGATATGCGGCCAAGGATACACGCGGGAGGGTGGGGGCGTGGTGCGAAAGGAGGGACTCGAACCCTCACGGGGTTACCCGCTGGAACCTAAATCCAGTGCGTCTACCAATTCCGCCACTTTCGCAGGTCGCCGGCATTGTAGCGGCGCGGCGGGGCCGTGCGATGCCGCCGCCGGAAAAAGAAAACGCCCGGACTGGCCGGGCGTTTTCTTCGGTCTGGTGGGCCGTCAAGGATTCGAACCTTGGACCTACTGATTAAGAGTCAGCTGCTCTACCAACTGAGCTAACGGCCCCGAGAAACTCGGTGTGGAACCGAGTTGCACATTCTAGCGGATTTCGCTGTCCTGGCAACTCCCCTCGGCAACTTCCGTTGCTTCGGAATGGTGGGGTGGCTGATGGGATTCGAACCCACGACCACTGGAATCACAATCCAGTACTCTAACCAACTGAGCTACAGCCACCACTGGAACTGCTATGCCCGGCGCCCGATCTGGCGCGCCCGGCAGGAATCGAACCTGCAACCGCCGGCTTAGAAGGCCGGTGCTCTATCCGGTTGAGCTACGGGCGCACAACTCGGTGAGGCATCGACCCGCCCCGGTGGCGGAATGGTCGGGGTAGAGGGATTCGAACCCCCGACATCCTGCTCCCAAAGCAGGCGCGCTACCAGACTGCGCTATACCCCGGTGTGCTGGGTTCGACGGTCCGGCAGACCTCGCTCCGGCCCGCCGGGCCCGGCTCCCTGGAGCCCGAAGGCGTCCGGAAGGTCGGCTATTGTTCGTGAACGCTGCGGGGGTGTCAATGCCATCTTTCCACGGACTGGCGCACGTGCCACGGATGGGCGAAACTAGCGCGTTCCGTCGGGCCAGCTGTCAAGCCGGTCCCAAGCCCTTAACCCAACGTCGATTTCCGCCGTGGCAGGAGCCGCGGCCGCAGGAGCCAGACACATGCAAGTTTCCGTCGAATCCACCGGCAACCTCGAACGCCGCATGAACTTCAGCCTGCCGGCGGAGCAGGTGGAGTCCAGCGTGAGTGGCCGCCTGCGCGAGATCGCGCGCACCGCCCGCATCAAGGGCTTCCGTCCGGGCAAGGTTCCGCCGAAGGTGATCGAGCAGCGCTTCGGCGAGCAGGTCAAGGCCGAGGTCCTCGGCGGCCTGGTGCGCCAGACCTTCGATTCGGCCATCCGCGAACACGACCTGCGCGTGGCCGGCAGCCCGCGCATCGACCGTGCCGGCGACAGCGAGCTGGAATTCGTCGCCACCTTCGAGGTGGTGCCGGACTTCGGCGACATCGACGTGTCCAAGCTGCAGGTGACCCGCCACACCGCCGAGGTGACCGAGGCCGACATCGACCAGATGATCGAGAACCTGCGCCTGCAGCGCCGTACCTTCAACCCGGTCACCCGCGCGGCGAAGGAGGGCGACCTGGTCGCCGGCTCGCTGTGGACCGGGCTGGGCGAGTTCCGCCAGCCGGCCGAGGGCGCCGAGCAGTTCAGCACCCTGATCGGCTCCGGCCAGCTGCTGCCGGCGGTCGAGAACGCGCTGGTCGGCCTGGAGCAGGGCGTCGAGACCGTCCTCGACGTGGCTTTCCCGGAGAACTGGCGCCAGGCCGAGCTGGCCGGCAAGACCGCCCAGGTCCACGTGACCCTGTCGCGCATCGCCGAGCCGGTCCTGCCGGAGGTTGACGCCGCGTTCATCAAGAGCTTCGGCGTGAAGAGCGGCGAGATGGACAAGTTCCGCGAGGACATCCGCACCAACCTCGAGCGCGAGCTCAAGGGCGCGCTGATGAACCGCCTGCGCCGCGAGGTCGGCGAGCAGCTGGTCAACACCTGGGCCCACGTCGAGCTGCCGCCGCGCCTGGTCGAGAACGAGGCCCGGGCGATGCTGGCCCAGCAGCTGGAGCAGATCCGCCGCAGCGGCCGCGACCCGGGCCAGCCGCCGGCCGACGCCCACGAGCAGTTCCTGGAGCCGGCGCGCAAGCGCGTCCTGGCCGGCCTGCTGGTCGGCGAGGTCGCCCGCCGCCACGAGCTGCGCCTGGACCCCAAGCGCGTGAACGAAACCCTGCGCCTGATCGCCTCGACCTACGAGGAGCCGGAGCAGGTCATTGAGATGTACCGGAACGACCCCCAGTTGATGCAGGGACTGCAGGCCCGGGTGATGGAAGAGCAGGTGATCGACTGGATCTCCGAGCGCGCCCAGCACACCGAGGTGGCGCTGTCGTTCCAGGAAGCCATCCGGGGATGACGGCCGGCGGGTGCGGCGCCTTCGCCGCCCCCGCTATGCTGTCCCGGGGCGCCGGATGACCGGCGCCCCAACCCAGCCAGGAGCCCCCATGAGCATGATCCCGACCAAAGCCCTCAACCTGGTCCCGATGGTGGTCGAACAGACCAGCCGCGGCGAGCGCGCGTACGACATCTATTCGCGCCTGCTCAAGGAGCGGGTGATCTTCCTGGTCGGCCCGGTCGAGGACCACGTCGCCAACGTGATCATCGCCCAGATGCTCTTCCTCGAGGCCGAGAACCCCGAGAAGGACATCAGCCTGTACATCAACTCGCCCGGCGGCCTGGTCACGGCCGGCATGGCGATCTACGACACCATGCAGTACATCAAGCCGGACGTGAGCACCATCTGCGTCGGCCAGGCAGCCTCGATGGGCGCCGTGCTGCTGGCGGCCGGCGCGGCCGGCAAGCGCTACGCGCTGCCGAACTCGCGGGTGATGATCCACCAGCCGCTGGGCGGCTTCCAGGGCCAGGCCACCGACATCGACATCCACGCGCGCGAGATCCTCAGCATGCGCGCGAGGCTGAACGAGATCCTGGCCCACCATACCGGCCAGTCGATCGAGACCATCGCCCGCGACACCGAACGCGACAACTTCAAGAGCGCGGCCGAGGCCAAGGCCTACGGCCTGGTCGACGAAGTCCTGGAGCGTCGCCCGGAAGAGTCGATCCAGGCGGGCTGACCCCCGCCAGGCAGCCGGTCCTGCCCCCTCCCGGGCGGGCCGGCAACCCCGAGAAGCACGGCCCGGCGCGCCTCTGGCGCAGTTCCGGCCCTGTGCTATTCTCGCCCCGAACCCGCTCCGGCGGGCTGTAACAGTGGAAAAGAACAAGCATGAGCGAAGACCGGCAAGGCCGTTCCGGAGACAGCAACAAGATCCTCTACTGCTCCTTCTGCGGAAAGAGCCAGCACGAGGTGCGGAAGCTGATCGCCGGCCCGAGCGTGTTCATCTGCGATGAATGCGTGGAGCTCTGCAACGACATCATCCGCGAGGAACTCGAGGAGAAGGCACAGTCCTCGCGCAGCTCGCTGCCCAAGCCGCGCGAGATCCTCGAGGTCCTGGACCAGTACGTGATCGGCCAGCAGCGGGCGAAGAAGACCCTCGCGGTGGCCGTGTACAACCACTACAAGCGCATCGAGAGCCGCCAGCGCAACGAGGACGTGGAGCTGGCCAAGTCCAACATCCTGCTGGTCGGCCCGACCGGTTCGGGCAAGACCCTGCTGGCCGAGACCCTGGCGCGGCTGTTGAACGTCCCGTTCACGATCGCCGATGCGACCACACTGACCGAAGCCGGCTACGTCGGCGAGGACGTGGAGAACATCATCCAGAAGCTGCTGCAGAAGTGCGACTACGACGTCGAGAAGGCGCAGCAGGGCATCGTCTACATCGACGAGATCGACAAGATCTCGCGCAAGAGCGAGAACCCGTCGATCACCCGCGACGTGTCCGGCGAAGGCGTGCAGCAGGCGCTGCTGAAGCTGATCGAGGGCACCGTCGCTTCGGTCCCGCCGCAGGGCGGCCGCAAGCACCCGCAGCAGGAGTTCCTGCAGGTCGACACCAAGAACATCCTGTTCATCGTCGGCGGCGCGTTCGCCGGCCTGGACAAGATCATCCAGCAGCGCACCAGCGAGGCAGGCGGCATCGGCTTCGGCGCCAAGGTGAAGAGCACCAAGGTCAAGGCCGACACCGGCAAGCTGCTGGCCGACGTCGAGCCGGAGGACCTGATCAAGTTCGGCCTGATCCCGGAGTTCGTCGGCCGCCTGCCGGTGGTGGCGACCCTGGAGGAGCTGGACGAGGAGGCCCTGGTCAAGATCCTGACCGAGCCGAAGAACGCCATCACCAAGCAGTTCAAGAAGCTGTTCGAGATGGAGGGCGTGGAGCTGGAGTTCCGTCCGGACGCGCTGTCGGCGATCGCGCGCAAGGCGCTCAAGCGCAAGACCGGCGCCCGCGGCCTGCGCACCATCGTCGAGTCGGTGCTGCTGGACACCATGTACGAGCTGCCGTCCATGGAGAACGTCAGCAAGGTGGTGGTGGACGAATCGGTGATCGAGCACAAGACCGAGCCGTACCTGATCTACCAGACCCCGCCGGCGGCCCCGCCGAAGGTGGCCTCGGCCGAATGACCCGGCCCGCGCCGCGGTTAAGCAACCTGAAGAAGCCCCGGGCCACCCCGGGGCTTCTCTTATCTGCATGACCGGAAAGGACTTTTCCGGTCCTTCTTGCAACGTCTCCGGCTAGCCCCCATAACGTGGGCCAGGGCGGCGGAGGCCGCCATCCCCACGTTTTCACGGAGCCTGCATGTCCCGCAATCGATCCGACGTCCTGGAACTGCCCGTCCTGCCCCTGCGCGACGTGGTGGTGTTCCCGCACATGGTCATTTCCCTGTTCGTCGGCCGGGACAAGTCCATGCGCGCGCTGGAGCAGGCGATGGAGGCCGACAAGCAGATCCTGCTGGTCGCGCAGAAGTCCGCCGAGACCGACGACCCGCAGGCGGCCGACCTGTACACGGTCGGTACCCTGGCCCAGGTCCTGCAGCTGCTCAAGCTCCCCGACGGCACCATCAAAGTGCTGGTGGAGGGCACCGCGCGCGTGCACGTGGACCAGATCGCCGAACGCGACGGCGCCCTGCATGGTCGCGGCGAGCTGATTGAGGCCGGCAGCGTGCGCAACGAGCGCGAGGTCGAGGCCATCGCCCGGACCCTGACCAGCCTGTTCGAGCAGTACGTCAAGACCAACCGCAAGCTGCCGCCGGAGCTGCTGCAGACCCTGTCCGGGATCGACGATCCCGGCCGCCTGGCCGACACCATCGCCGCGCACATCGGCGTGCGCCTGGCCGACAAGCAGCGGCTGCTGGAAAGCGCCGACATCGGCGAGCGGCTGGAGTTGCTGGTCGGCCTGGTCGAGGGCGAGATCGACGTGCAGCAGATGGAGAAGCGCATCCGCGGCCGGGTGAAGTCGCAGATGGAGCGCAGCCAGCGCGAGTACTACCTCAACGAGCAGATGAAGGCGATCCAGAAGGAACTGGGCGACCTGGACGACTCGCCGGGGGAGATGGAGGAGCTGGTGCGCCGCGTCGCCGAGGCCGGCATGCCCAAGGCGGTGGAGGCCAAGGCCCGCGCCGAGCTCAACAAGCTCAAGCAGATGTCGCCGATGTCGGCCGAGGCCGCGGTGGTGCGCAACTACCTCGACTGGCTGCTGGGCGTGCCGTGGAAGAAGCGCAGCAAGGTGCGCAAGGACCTCAAGGCCGCGCAGGACACCTTGGACGCCGACCACTACGGCCTGGACAAGGTGAAGGAGCGCATCCTCGAGTACCTGGCGGTGCAGTCGCGGGTGAAGCAGATGAAGGGCCCGATCCTGTGCCTGGTCGGCCCGCCGGGCGTGGGCAAGACCTCGCTTGGCCAGTCGATCGCCAAGGCCACCAACCGCAAGTTCGTACGCATGTCGCTGGGCGGCGTGCGCGACGAAGCCGAGATCCGTGGCCACCGCCGCACCTACGTCGGTTCCATGCCGGGGCGCATCGTGCAGAACCTCAACAAGGTCGGCACGAAGAACCCGCTGTTCGTGCTCGACGAGATCGACAAGATGTCGATGGACTTCCGTGGCGACCCGTCCTCGGCGCTGCTGGAGGTGCTGGACCCGGAGCAGAACCACAGCTTCAACGACCACTACCTGGAGGTCGACCTGGACCTGTCCGAGGTGATGTTCGTGGCGACATCGAACTCGCTGAACATCCCCGGCCCGCTGCTGGACCGCATGGAGGTCATCCGTATCCCGGGCTATACCGAGGACGAGAAGCTGAGCATCGCCCAGCGCTACCTGGTGCCCAAGCAGCTGAAGGCCAACGGCCTCAAGCCGGAAGAGCTGGCCATCGGCGAGGATGCGATCCGCGACATCGTGCGCTACTACACGCGCGAGTCCGGCGTGCGCAACCTCGAGCGCGAGATCGCCAAGATCTGCCGCAAGGTGGTCAAGGAGATCGCGCTCAAGGGCCCGCAGCAGCCGGCGAAGAAGACCGCGAAGAAGTCCGCGCGCAAGGCCAAGGTCGCGCAGGCGCAGGTGAGCTCGAAGAACCTCGACAAGTACCTGGGCGTGCGCCGCTACGACTACGGCCGCGCCGAGGAGCAGAACGAGATCGGCCTGGTCACCGGCCTGGCCTGGACCGAGGTCGGCGGCGACCTGCTGCAGATCGAATCCACCCTGGTGCCGGGTAAGGGCCAGATGATCCTGACCGGCCAGCTCGGCGACGTGATGAAGGAATCGGCGTCGGCCGCGCTTTCGGTGGTGCGCGCCCGCGCCGAGAACCTCGGCATCGAGACCGACTTCCTGCAGAAGCAGGACGTGCACCTGCACGTGCCCGACGGCGCCACGCCGAAGGACGGCCCCAGCGCCGGCATCGCGATGGTCACCTCGCTGGTGTCGACGCTGACCAAGGTGCCGGTGCGCGCGGACATCGCCATGACCGGCGAGATCACCCTGCGCGGCAAGGTCACCGCGATCGGCGGCCTCAAGGAGAAGCTGCTGGCCGCGCTGCGCGGCGGCATCCGCACGGTGATCATCCCGGAGGAGAACCGCAAGGACCTGGCCGACATCCCGGCCAACGTCACCGACGGGTTGAAGATCGTCCCGGTGAAGTGGATCGACGAGGTGCTGGACCTGGCCCTGGAACGCCCGCTGCGGCCGGCCGCCGGCAGGACGGGCCCGCGCGGCGGCAAGAACGGTGGGCGCCGCCAGCGACCGGCCCAGGACCAGGCCGACGTCAAGCACTGACGATCCTGTCCACGGCATGGCCCCAGCGATGGCGCGGGAGGCAAAAACCCGCGCCATTGCTGCATTTTCGGGTTGCGGCATGGTGGCGCCCCCCTGTATAACGGGCGCACCCGCCAGCGGCCAGTACCGTGCGGTGGCACCGGACCATCGGGCACGCGAGGGGCGCGGGCCCACATCACACCCATCTCGCGGCGATGCCGCACAGGGAGCACAGAAGAATGAACAAAACCGATCTGATCGACGCCGTCGCCAGCGATGCCGAAGTCACCAAGGCCGAGGCCGCGCGCGCGGTCGATGCGGTGATCGATGCGATCACCAAGGCGCTGAAGAAGGGCGAGGCGGTCACGCTCGTCGGCTTCGGTACCTTCCAGGTCCGCAAGCGCGCCGCCCGCACCGGCCGCAACCCGAAGACGGGCGAGACCATCAAGATCAAGGCCTCGAAGAATCCGGCGTTCAAGGCTGGCAAGGCCCTGAAGGACGCTGTAAACTGATCGGCCCGCTGCCGAGGCGGGTTGCCTGACCCGGGTGCTTAGCTCAGCGGTAGAGCGTCGCCCTTACAAGGCGAGGGTCGGGGGTTCGAAACCCTCAGCACCCACCAGCTTCGGCGGATGTGAAAAAAAAGTTGCAAGACGGTCTTCCACAACTCGAAAAATCGTCTTACAATAGCTGTCTCACGCGGAGTGGTAGTTCAGTCGGTTAGAATGCTGGCCTGTCACGCCGGAGGTCGCGGGTTCGAGTCCCGTCCACTCCGCCACTATCCGGAAGGCCCCTGGGAAACCAGGGGCCTTCTTTTTTTCCGCTTCCCGCCGGCGCGGCGCGGGGCCGCCGGAGCGCGCCGCCCGCGGCTCGGTTAAACTGCGCCGCTTAACCCGACGTAGACAGACCAGGCAGGACCAATGCTGCAGAAACTCCGCGACCGGACTTCGGGGTGGGTCGCCACCGTCATCATCGCGCTGTTGATGATTCCGTTCCTGTTCGTCATCGACCAGCGCTACCTCGGCGGCCTGGGCGCCAACAACGTGGCGCAGGTGAAGGCTCCGCCGACCTGGTGGGAAGGCGCGCCGAAGTGGTGGCCGGCTTCCATGCTGTGGGAACACCGCGAAGTCAGCGTCGACGAATTCCGCCGCCGCTTCGAGCAGGAGCGCATGCAGGCGCGCCAGGAGCAGGGCGAGGCCTTCGATCCGCGCGAATTCGAGACCATCGAGAACAAGCGCCGCGTGCTCGACCAGCTGATCGACGAGAAGGTCCTGCAGCTGGCCGCCGACCGCGCCGGCGTGGTGGTCAGCGACGCGGCGGTCCGCGAGTACATCGCCTCGATCCCGGCCTTCCAGGTCGACGGCAAGTTCGATCCGAGCCGCTACCAGCTGGCGCTGGCCTCGCAGGTGCCGGCGCAGACACCGAAGCAGTTCGAGCAGCTGGTGCGCAGCTCGCTGCAGCAGTCGCTGATCCCGGTCGGCCTCGGCACTTCGGCGTTCGTGACCGATGGCGAGTTCGAGCGCCTGCTGCGCCTGTCCGGCGAGACCCGCGACATCGAGGTGGCGATCCTGCCGCCGCCGGCCGAGGACACCGCCGAGGTCGACGACGCCGCGATCCAGGCCTGGTACGAGGCGCACCCGGGCGACTTCACCAGCCCGGAGACGGTGACCATCGAATACGTCGAGCTCGACGCAAGCCGCCTGCCGGAACCGGCGCCGGCCGACGAGGCGACGCTGCGCAAGCGCTTCGAGGACGAGAAGGCCCGTTTCGTCGAGCCCGAGCAGCGCCTGGCCTCGCACATCCTGGTGCGCGTCGCCCCGGATGCCGACGAAGCCACGCGCAAGGCCGCGCAGGAAAAGGCGCAGAAGCTGGCCGAACAGGCGCGCGCGCCGGGGGCAGATTTCGCGGCGCTGGCCAAGGCCAATTCCGAGGATCCGGGTTCGCGCGACAGCGGCGGCGACCTGGGCTGGGTCGAACGCGGCGTGATGGTCGCGCCGTTCGAGGAAGCGCTGTTCGCGATGCAGCCGGGCGAGGTGCGTGGCCCGGTGCAGACCGACTTCGGCTACCACGTGCTGCAGCTGCGCGAGCTCAAGCAGGGCGCGCAGGCCAGCTTCGAGCAGGTCCGCGCCGAACTGGAGCGCGAGCAGGCCCAGGCCGACCGCGAGCGCGCCTTCAGCGAGCTGGCCGGCCGCCTGACCGATCTCATCTACCAGAACCCGTCGACGCTGGCCCCGGCCGCCGAAGCGGTGGGCCTGCCGGTGCAGAAGCTCGGCCCGTTCACCCGCCAGGACGTCACCGGCATCGCCGCCTCGCCCGAGGTGAAGCGCGCCGCGTTCTCCGAGGCAATGATCGAGGACGGCACCGCCAGCGATCCGATCCCGCTGGGCCCGGAGCGCAGCGTGGTGATCCGCGTGGTCGAGCACCAGCCGGAAGCGGCACGTCCGCTGGCCGAGGTGCGCGACCAGGTGGTCGCCGCGGTGCGCGCCGACCGCCAGCGCAAGGCCGCCGAGGCCGCCGCCGACGCGATCGTCGAGCGCCTGCGCGCGGGCGAGGCGATGGCCGAGGTCGCCGCTTCCGCCGGCACCGAGGTGATGCCGTTCACCAACATGCCGCGTGGCGTGCCGGCCCCGACCCAGGAAGCCAACCGCCGCATCTTCGCCGCCGCCCCGGCCGGCGAAGGCAAGCCGGCCGCCGGCCGCTTCCTGATGCCGGACGGCCGCCAGGCGGTGTTCGTGGTCACCGCGGTGAAGCCGGGCGATCCGTCGCAGATTCCGGAAGAGCAGCGCGTCCAGCTGCGCCGCCAGCTCGAACAGATCGACGGCGCCGCCGCGGCCGAAGCCTACGTGCGCGCACAGCGCAAGCGCTTCGACATCGTGGTTGAGGAAGCGCAGCTGTAAGCAATCGCGCCGCGGCGCACCCGCGCCGCGGCGACATCTCCAGGGGAATAGGGCGCGGCAGCCTGGCTGTCGCGCCCTTTCTTGTTGCGGGGAGAGGGTGCGGGGCGGCCGCGTCAGGGCAGCCGCAGCACCATGCCGGGCTTGAGCACGCTGTCGGCGCGCAGCCCGTTGAGTTCGAGCAGGCGGGCGATGGCCACGCCATGGCGCCTGGCAATCGTCCAGGCCGAGTCGCCGCGGCGCACGGTGTAGGTGGCCGCATCGGGCGCGCCCGCGGATGCCTGGCGCAGGCTGGCCAGCGGATCGGCCTCGATGTGGCCCGGCTGGCCGCGGCCGGGCACCAGCGCCAGCGGCGCGTGGCCGCTGGGCCAGCTGCCGCCGAGGGCCGGGTTGAGCCGGCGCAGCGTGGCCAGGTCGTGGCCCTGGCGGCTGGCCCAGGCCTGCAGGTTGCCGGTGCCATCCACCGCCTGTTCGCGCAGTATCGGCACCGGTCGCTCCAGCTGCGCGCGCCACTGCGGCTGGCCGCCGGCTTCCTCCAGCAGGCAGGCCAGCGCGTGCAGCTTCTCCACGTAGGCGTAGGTCACCGGCGCCAGCCCCGGCAGGCTCTGCGGCGCGGCGTCGCCGGCGCCGTCGTTGCTGCTGCGCTGCAGGGCCTTCTTCACCCGGAACTCGCCGGCGTTGTAGGCCATCAGCGCCAGCCGCCAGTTGCCGTCGAAGCGGCGGTAGAGGTGGTCGAGGTAGCTGACCGCAGCGCGGGTGGACTCGGCCGGCGCCAGGCGCCCGTCGTAACCGCCGGCGATGCGCACGCCGTGGTCGCGCGCGGTGGCCGGCACGAACTGCCACAGGCCCGCCGGCCCGGCCTTGCTGCGCGCACCCGGCGCATAGCCGCTCTCGACGAACGGGATCAGGGCGAACTCGGTCGGCAGGTCGGCCTCGCGCAGCACGCCGACCACGTAGCCGAACAGCGCGAGGGTGTCGCGGTCGGGATTGCCGAGCCGCTCCGGGGCGTGGGCGAAGTGCCGGCGCCAGCGCTCCTGCGCGTTGTCGCACTGCGGTTCGGCCAGGCCGTCGCGGAAGGCCTCGTAGATGTCCAGGCCGGTAACCGTGTCGCCGGCCAGCGGCGTGGCCGGCGGCGGCGCCGGGACCTCGGTGCGGGCGGGCGCCGCCGGTGGCGCCCGCGTCGGTTCGGGTGCGGGGATGGCCGGCGCGGGTGGCGTCGGCTTCGTCGCCGGCTGCACCGCGCAGGCGGACAGCAGGCAGGCGCCGGCCATCGCGGCCAGGGTCAGCCGGCGCGGCGTCATGCGCGGAAAACGTCCTTCCAGGCGCGCAGCGCGGCGAAGGTCTCCACTGCATCCGCCGGCTCGTGGCCCAGGCGGGCGGCCGCGGCGGCGCGGACCGCCGGAACCTCGCAGCGCAGGAACGGGTTGCACTCCCGTTCGCTGCCGAGGGTGGAGGGCAGGGTGGGCTGGCCGGCGGCCAGCAGCCGTTCGACCTCCGCCCGGCGCGCGCCGAGGGCGGCATTGGCCGGTTCCACGGCCGCGGCGAAGGCGCCGTTGGAACGGGTGTATTCGTGTCCGCAGCAGACCCGCGTGTCGGCGGGCAGGGCGGCGAGCTTGGCCAGCGATTCGAGCATCTGCACCGGCGTACCCTCGAACAGGCGGCCACAGCCCAGGCTGAACAGGGTGTCCCCGCAGAACAGGTGGCCATCGACGAGGTAAGCGAGGTGGCTGCGGGTATGGCCGGGGACGGCCAGCACCTCCAGGCCGTGGTCGAGCAGGCGCAGGCGGCTGCCTTCGCCGACACGCTCGGCCTCCACGTCGATGCGCGCATCGTCCGGCGCGAACACCGGCAGGCCCGGCCAGCGCTCCAGCAGCGCGTGCACGCCGCCGATGTGGTCGTTGTGGTGGTGGGTCAGCAGGATCGCCGCCGGTTCGAGTCCCTCGGCGGCCGCAGCCAGCACCGGCGCGGCTTCGCCGGGATCGACGACGAGCGCCCGGTGCCCCTCGCGCAGGACCCAGATGTAGTTGTCCTCGAATGCGGGCAGCGCGCTCAGTCGCATAGAATCCCGACCATGCCTGCCGCCGCCTCCAGCCGTCAACCCGGCGCCAAGCTCCGGTTCAGCGGTGCCGAGGCGCAGTGGTTGCTGGCCGAGGAGCGCCGCTGGCTGGCCGAAGCCATGGCCGTGCGTCCGGCCCGTCCCTGGCTGTGGCTGGTGCCCGGCCCCTGCATGGGTGCGGACGCGGCCCTCCTGCCGGCCCGCCGCGGCATGCTCCTGCACGAATGCGAGGGCGGCTACGCCGGGACACTGCGCTGCGGCCTGCCGCTGCCGCTGGCCAACGACTGCCTCGGTGACGTCATCCTCCAGCACCCGGGCAGCGACGATCCCTGGGCGCTGCTGGAGGAATGCACCCGGGTGCTGGTCGAGGGCGGTCGCCTGTGGCTGTTCCTGGTCAACCCGTGGAGCCCGTTCCGCCTGCGCCGGCCGCGCGACCTGCCGGCCCCGGCGCACGGGCCTTGGCTGCAGCGGCTGCGCGCGCTGGGACTGCAGGCCGACCCGCCGCAGTTCATCGGCCCGCGCTGGCGGCTGGCCGGCGCCGGCGGCACCCGCGCCTCGCGCCTGCCGCTGCGCGCGGCCTGCGTGATCGTGGCCGAGAAACGTGGCCTGGCGCCGGTGGCGCCGGCCCCGCTGGCATGGCGGCGGGGCGCCGCGCCGGTGGCCTGAACTCCCTGCAAGGAAACGAATGAAGAAGATCCAGATCCACACCGACGGCGCCTGCCTCGGCAACCCGGGGCCCGGCGGATGGGGAGCGCTGCTGCGCTACAACGCGCACGAGCGCGAACTGGCCGGCGGCGAGCCGGACACCACCAACAACCGCATGGAGCTGATGGCCGCGATCATGGCCCTGGAGACGCTGCGCGAGCCGTGCAACGTGGTCCTGCATACCGATTCGCAGTACGTGCGCCAGGGCATCACCGAATGGATGCCCGGCTGGGTGCGTCGCGGCTGGAAGACCGCCGGCGGCGACCCGGTCAAGAACCGCGACCTGTGGGAACGCCTGCACGCCGCCGCCGGCCGCCACAAGGTCGAGTGGCGCTGGGTCAAGGGCCACAACGGCGACCCCGACAACGAGCGGGTCGACATGCTCGCGCGCACAGCGGCCCAGCGGGTGCGCGACACTGGCGCGGTACACTGAGCCCGATGCGCCAGATCATCCTCGATACCGAAACCACCGGCCTGGAGTGGAAGAAGGGCAACCGCATCGTCGAGATCGGTTGCGTGGAACTGCTGGAGCGGCGCCCCAGCGGCCGCAACTTCCACCGCTACCTCAAGCCCGACTGCGACTTCGAGGCCGGCGCCCAGGAAGTGACCGGACTGACCCTCGAGTTCCTGGCCGACAAGCCGCGCTTCGAGGAGATCGTCGACGAGTTCCTCGAGTACATCGACGGCGCCGAGCTCATCATCCAC
This sequence comes from Pseudoxanthomonas sp. J35, assembly GCF_000513995.1. Lineage (GTDB taxonomy): Bacteria > Pseudomonadota > Gammaproteobacteria > Xanthomonadales > Xanthomonadaceae > Pseudoxanthomonas. The sequence goes on along the minus strand of NZ_AZVB01000023.1, from coordinate 18,327 downwards.
AACGCGGCCTTCGACCTGGGCTTCCTCGACTACGAGCTGTCGCGCTGCGGCGGGGACCTTGGCCGCATCGTCGACCGCTGCACCGTGGTCGATACCCTGCTGCTGGCGCGCGAACGTTTCCCCGGCCAGCGCAACTCGCTGGACGCGCTGTGCAAGCGCCTGGGCGTGGACAACTCGCACCGCCAGCTGCACGGCGCGCTGCTCGACGCCCAGATCCTGGCCGACGTCTACGTCGCCCTGACCTCCGGGCAGGAGGAGATCGGCTTCGGCGAGGTCGCCGACGAGGCCGCGCGCCCGGTGGCGGTGGCCAGCTTCGGCCCGGTCGGCGGCGAGCGCCCGCGTATCGGCGCCTCGGCCGGGGAGCTGGAGGCGCACCAGCGGCGCCTGGAGCGGCTGCGCAAGAAGGCCGGCCGCGCGCTGTGGGACGCGCTGGAATCGCCGGAGCCGCTGGCCGAGGCGGTCAACGCCTGAAGTAGCCGATCAGGGGAGGGCCGGCCACGCCGGCCCGCCCACGGGCCGGTCGCGCTGCTACTGGCAGCGCACCAGCACCGCGGTGACGTTGTCCGAACCGCCGCCGTCGAGCGCGGCGGCCACCAGCGTGTCCACGCATTCCTGCGCGCTGCAGTCCTGGCCGGCCAGGGTCTCGGCGATGCGGCTGTCGTCCACTTCCTCGGTGAGGCCGTCGCTGCACAGCAGCAGCTGCATGCCCGGGCGCAGTTCGCCGGCCATCAGCGACACGTTCAGGTGGTTCGGATCGGTCACGCCCAGCGCCTGGGTCACTACGTTGCGGTGCGGGTGCGAGCGGGCCTGTTCCGGGGTCAGCGTGCCCTGGTCGACCAGGTCCTGGACGTAGCTGTGGTCCTGGCTCAGCTGGGCCAGGCGGCCGTCCTGCCACAGGTAGGCGCGGCTGTCGCCGACCCAGGCCACCTCGAAGCGCTGGCCCTGCACGCGCGCGGCGACCACGGTGGTGCCCATCGGCAGGGCGTCGTTGCGGCGGCGGGAGACGCGGATGATCTCCTCGTCGGCGATGCGGATCGCCTGGACCAGCGGGGTGCCGCTGCGGACCTCGCGGACGATGGTCTCGCGGGCCAGCGCGCTGGCCACCTCGCCGCAGGCATGGCCGCCCATGCCATCGGCCACCAGCCACAGGCCCAGCTCACCGTCGCCGTAGTACGTGTCCTCGTTCAGCTGCCGGCGCAGGCCGACATGGGTGAGGTGTCCGAATTCGATCATGGCGCCCGCGTGGATTCGCTGTCAGCAGGATAAAACGGATTGGGCCGGCGCGGTGGGCCACGCCGGCGGCGCGGGGCGCGGACAAGGGAGCGGACAAAGAAAAAGACGGGCCGGAGCCCGTCTTCTTCTGTATCTGGCGGAAAGGGTGGGATTCGAACCCACGGTACCGGAGACCGGTACACCGGATTTCGAATCCGGCGCATTCGACCACTCTGCCACCTTTCCGGAAGCCCGCGCGGCGTGGTCCGTCCGCGGGGCCCGCCATGATACGGAACCGGCGCGCTCTGCACAACATCGGGATCGTCCCGGCCGCGGTTGGCTAGACTAGCGCCCTGCTTTCCCTTCCGGTGCCGCCCCGATGTCCGAGATCCTGGTCCCCGTATCCTTCGGCGAGCTGCTCGACAAGATCGCGATCCTGCAGATCAAGTCCGAGCGCATGACCGATCCCGCCAAGCTGGCCAACGTCCGCAAGGAACTGTCCGCGCTGGAGCACACCTGGATGCAGCATCCGGCCGCCGGCAAGGACATCGCCCAGCTGCGCGCGCAGCTGAAGGCGGTCAACGAACGGCTGTGGGACATCGAGGACGACATCCGGGTCAAGGAGAAGGCGCAGGAGTTCGACGAGGAGTTCGTGCGCCTGGCGCGCAGCGTGTACTTCGAGAACGACGAGCGCGCGCGGGTGAAGAAGGAGATCAACCTGGCGCTGGGCTCGGCCTACGTCGAGGAGAAGTCCTACCAGGATTACCGCACCGGCTCCACGCTCTGAGCCGCGTCCGCGCGCACTTCCAGCGCGCGGATCCTGACCATGTGCCGGACCATGCGCAGCCGCTCGCTGTGCGGGATGGCCACGCCGTAGGCCTGGTGCAGGCGCTCCACGTCCTGCGGCCGGCCGCTGCCCAGCGCGCCGAGCTGGGCGATGAGCAGGGCCTGTTCCTCCACTTCCGCCGGCAGCGCCTGCGGCAGCTGCAGCAGGGCCTCGCCGCTGCGCAGCATCGCCTGCGCGTCGCGCGCGGCGGCGGCGGCGTACAGCGCCAGCATCGCCCGCACCGCCGGCGGCTGGATCGACGCGTCGATCCAGGCCGGCTGCAGCCACACCCCTTGCAGGTCTTCCGGGGGCAGGTGGCCCAGCGTGGCCACGGCCACCCCCGAGGCGGCGCCGGCCCAGGTCACCGGGTCGTCGACCACGCCGCGTGACAGGGCCAGCAGGGCCTGTAGTCCGGTTTCCGCCGGGGGCGTATCGATCGAGCGGCGTGCCAGCGCGCTGGCGTGGTGGCCTGCGCGCAGCGCGTCGGCCAGGGCGATGGCGCGCTGACGGGCCTGCAGGAGGCTGTGGCCGCGCAGGATCGGGATGTCCTCCGATGCCGGTGGCGGCCGCCGGCCTTCGATCAGGTCGAGCACCGGAAGGCCGTTGTCGGCCAGGCGTTGCAGGGTGTCGGCGCGGTCGCGGCGGAAGCGGGTGCGCGGCGCCTGCAGCGACACCACCGGGTGGAAGTCGCTGTGCGCTTCGGCCTGCAGGGCGCGTACGTAGGTGTCCAGCAACGCGCCGCCACCGAGGCGGCGCAGCTGCAGCGCGGCGTCGCCGGCCAGGCCGACCCGCCCAGTCTCGCTGGCCAGCGCCGCGGTCGCGCGCAGGCGCATGGCGTCCGCTTGCGGGCAGGCACTGCGGCAGGCGACCACCACCAGGTCGTTGTCCTGCGCCAGGTACACGGCCGCGTCGGCGAAGTTCTCGCGCAGCGCGGCGACGATCCGCGCCAGCAGTGCGTCGTCGATCTCGTAGGTCTGCAGCCACTGCACCAGCAGGCCGTCCTCGGCCAGGTGGCCGTGCAGGAAGCGGTAGAACTCGCGGGTGAACAGGCCGGCCACGCCGCTGACCCAGGGGTTGGACGGCTCGGACACGATCACGTCGTAGCGCCGGCGGCCGCTCGTGTAGAAGCGGCGCGCATCGTCGAAGTGCACCTGCGAGCGCGGGTCGTGCAGGGCGCGGCCGATGCGTGCGGCGAACAGCTGCGCACCGGCGCGGTGCACCAGCGGTTCGATCTCCACCGTCTCCACCCGTTCGACCCGGTCGCTGCCGAGCAAGGTGTGGGTCGACATGCCGAGGCCCCAGCCGATCACCCCGACCTGGCGCGGCAGCGGATGCAGGGCCAGGGGCAGGGCGCCGAGGCTGACCATGGTCAGCTCGTCGCCCCCCGGCGGAGCATCGAGGCTGGCGGCCATCGCACCGTCGGACTTGCCGTTGGTGATCAGCGACAGCGTGCCGGTGGAGGGCGAGCGCGCCACGCCGATGGTGGCGGTCTTGCCGTCGCGCAGGAACGGCACTTCCAGCGATGCATCGAGCTGGGCGAAGCCGGTGCGGAACACGCCCGACAGTTGCACACGCGGATCGGGCTGGCCCCATTGCATGGCCACCGCCAGCGCCGCCACGCCGCCCAGCGACAGCAGCGCCATGCGCGCCGGCGACAGCTCGCCGCGCAGCTGCGCGTACAGCCAGAACCCCAGGGCCACGTCGCCGGCCGCGGCCAGCAGCACCGCGCCGCGCACGCCCAGCAGCGGCACCAGCACGTGCACGGCCAGCAGCACGCTGGCGATCGCGCCGGCGGTATTCGCCGCATACAGCCGTCCGATCGAAGCCTCGCCCGCCCCGTTACGCAGCAGCACCAGGGTGAAGAGTGGCAGGGTGGTGCCGGCGAAGAATGCCGCCGGCAGCATCACCGCGATGGCGATGCCGCCGCTGCCGAGCAGGAACAGCCGGTAGCCGCCGTCGGTGCGCGCCAGCGACTGCACCAGCGCGGCGGTCCAGTCGAAGGACTGGGCGAAGGCCAGCAGCGATAGCATCGCCGCCACGCCCATCGCCACCTGCGCGAACGCCGCACTCTGCAGCGGATCGCGCAGCCGCGGCGCGCGCCGGTGCACCCAGGCGCCGCCGGAGGCCAGGCCGAGCAGGAACGCGGCCAGCATCAGCTCGAAACTGTGCACGGTCGTGCCCAGCGCCTGGTTGAGCAGTCGGATCCAGCCGATCTCGTAGACGAAGGAGCAGGCGCCGGAGAGCAGGCCGGCGGCGAGCACGACGCGCACCAGGCCGACACGGGCGGTGCCAGCGGGTGTTCCAGACGTGGCTGGAGAAGAAGCGGGCGGTGCGCAGGATGCCCGGCCGCCGCTGTCCCCTTCGTGTCGCCAGGACAGCCAGCACGCGCCCGCCGCGACCGCCAGGTTGGCCACGCCGGCGACCGTCATCGCCCCGGGCATGCCCAGCCGCGGCAGCAGCAGGAAGGTGGCCAGCAGCGCGCCCAGCGCCGCGCCCAGGCTGTTGGCCGCGTACAGGCCGCCGAGCACGCGCGCGTCCTGGGCCAGCGCGGTGCGCAGCCACCCGGCGCTCAGCAGCGGGAAGGTCGCGCCCAGCAGCAGGCACGCTGGCAGGATCAGCAGGCTCGCGCCCAGCCAGGGGAAGGTATGGCCGGCCACGCCATCGCCCAGCACCGGCAGCACCGCCGCGGAGATTCCGGCGTAGCCGAGGAACAGCGCATGGAAGGCCAGGCCGAGCACGCCGATCGCCGCTTCGGCGATGGCGTAGGCGAACAGCAGCCGGGTCCAGCGCGTGCCCAGCCGCGCCGCCAGCCAGGCGCCGGCGGCCATGCCGCCCATGAAGATCGCCAGCACCAGGCTCTGCGCGTAGGCGGCGTGGCCCAGCACCAGGCCCAGGTACTGGGTCCACAGCGACTGGTAGACCAGCCCGGCGAAGCCGGACAGCACGAACAGGAACAGGATCGCCGCGCCCGAGGGCGCTGGACGGAGGGACGTCGACGGCAGGCGGGCGGCCGCGCTCATGGCCTCCCGGGGCGGGACGGAATGCCGTCCCGATCAGCCGCCGTGGTCGTTGCGGTAACGCTCGAAGGCTTCGATCGCATCTTCCACCGTGACCAGGTCCATCACGCCGTCGTGCTCGATCTTGGTGCCCCACTTCTGCGAAGCGGCGGGCTTGCCGAGGAAACGGCGCGCGGCGTCATCGTAGCGGTCCACGCAGTAGCGGCGGTCCGAGTAGGGACCGCTGCGGTCCGGGTCGGTGGCCGCGTGCAGGCCCAGCACCTTCGTGCCCATCGCGTTGGCGATGTGCATGGGCCCGGAATCGGGGGTGACCAGCAGGTCGGCGCGGGCGAGCAGGGCCGGCAGCTGCTTGAGCGTGTCCCTGCCCACCAGGTCCAGCGCCGGCGCGCGCATGCCGGCGAGGATGGCGTCGGCGGTCTGCCGCTCCAGCCCGCTGCGCCCGCCGCACAGCACGATCCGCCAGCCGCGTGCGGCGGCATGGTCGGCCAGGGCGGCGTAGCGTTCGGCGCGCCAGTTGCGCAGGGCGTGGCTGGAGCAGGGCGAGATCATCAGCACCGGGGTGCCGTCGTCCGGCCACTGTTCGCGCGCCCATTCGAAGGCCGCCTCGGGGACCGGCAGGTCCCAGACGACCGTGTCCTGGCGCAGGCCCAGCGGCTCGCAGAAGCTGCCGAGCACGTCCAGCACGTGCAGGCCGGGGCGGTCGGGGATGCGCTCGTTGACGAACAGCCCGTGCAGCTCCTTGGAGCGGGTGCGGTCGTAGCCGATCCGCCGGCGCGCCGGGATGAACGCCGACAGCAGGTTGGCGCGCGCGGCCAGCTGCATGTGCAGCAGGGCATCGAAGCCTTCCGCCGGCAGCGAGCGGCGCAGCTCGCGCATGCCGGCCAGGCCGGTGCGCTTGTCGTAGACGTGGAAGACCACCCCTTCGAGCCCCTCGAGCAGGCGGAAGCCGGCCGGGTCGATCACCCAGTGCAGCGGCGGGCCGTCGGGCCAGGCCCGTTGCAGGGTGCGCACGAGGGGCACCACGTGGGTCACGTCGCCGAGGGCGGACAGGCGCAGCAGGCAGAGTGAGGGGCGCATCGCTTGCAGGTGTTGTTAGACTCGTGCGGATGGTCGCCTTCGATGCCAGCGAAGCCTTGACGCCGTACCGCGCGGAGAGCGGATACGGGGCCATTCTCTTCGACCGCCAGCGGCTGCGGCAAGCTGGCCCGGAACTGTTCTCGCCGGCGGCGTGGGGCGACCACGCGCGTCCGGTCGGCTCCGGCGGCCGCGGCGGCGCCTGGTTCGTCGATGCGCCGTTCGGCGCCTGCGTGCTGCGCCACTACCTGCGTGGCGGCCTGGCCGCGCGCTTCAGCCGCGACCGCTACCTGTGGCGCGGCGCCGCGCATACCCGCAGCTTCGCCGAATTCCGGCTGATGCGCGAGCTGCTCGGCCGCGGCCTGCCGCTGCCGACCCCGCTGGCGGCCAGCTACGTGCGCGACGGGTTCACCTACCGGGCCTCGATCCTGCTCGAGCGCCTGGTCGACGTGCGCTCGCTGGCCGACCGCGCACTGGTCGCCGGTAGCGGCGCGCCCTGGGAAGAAGCCGGGCGCCTGATCGCCCGCTTCCACCGCGAAGGCCTGGACCACGCCGACCTCAACGCGCACAACCTGCTGTTCGACGGCAACGGCCGCGGCTGGCTGATCGATTTCGACCGCGGGCGCATGCGCATCCCCGCCACCCACTGGCGCGAGGCCAACCTGCGCCGGCTGCTGCGTTCGCTGCTGAAGCTGCGCGGCGAGCGCGCCAGCGCCGAGGTCGAGGCCGACTTCGCGCGCCTGCGCCGCGCCTACGAACTGTCCTGGAAGCGGGGCTGCTGATGGCCGCCTGGTCGCTCCGGTTGCACGGGGTAGGCAACGCGTCGGCGGTGGAGCTGGGCTCGGCGATGGCCAGCCTCGAGCGCGACGGCCGCCCGTGGCTGACCATCGACTGCGGCGCCGAAGGGCTGACCGCGTTCGAGGCCGCGTACGGCCACCTGCCCGACGCGGTGTTCATCACCCACGTGCACCTGGACCACGTCGCCGGGCTGGAGCGGCTGTTCGTGTCCAGCTACTTCGACCCGCAGCGCCGCGGCCGGGTGCGCCTGTACGTGCCGGCGCCGGTGGTGCCGCTGCTGCAGCGGCGCGTGGCCGACTACCCGAACGTGCTGGCCGAAGGCGGCGCCAACTTCTGGGACGCGTTCCAGCTGGTTCCGGTCAGCGAGGCGTTCTGGCACGACGGCATCCGCCTGGAGGTGTTCCCGGTGCGCCACCACTGGCCGGATACCGCGTTCGGCCTGCGCCTGCGCGGCAGCCTGGTGTGGACCGGCGATACCCGCCCGATCCCGGAGATGCTGGCCCGCTTCGCCGATGCCGGCGAGCTGATCGCCCACGACTGCGGCCTGCACGGCAATCCTTCGCATACCGGCCTGGACGACCTGGAGCGCGAGTATCCGGAGGCGCTGCGCCAGCGCATGGTGCTGTACCACTACGCCAGCGCCGCCGATGCTTCGGCGATGGCCGCGCGCGGCCACCGCGTCGCCCATCCGGGCGAGCTGCTCGGGCTGGCCGGACCCACCGCGATGCAGGCGTCGCCGCCATGAACCTGGCACGGCCGGCGCAGGCTCCGATCCTGGACCGCCTCGGCCGGCCCCTGCACGACCTGCGGCTGTCGGTCATCGACGCCTGCAATTTCCGCTGCGGCTACTGCATGCCGGCGGACCGCATCCCCGACGACCACGGCCTGGACGCGGCCGGGCGCCTGTCCTTCGACCAGATCGAGACCCTGGTGCGCGCCTTCGCTGCCGCCGGCGTGCACAAGCTGCGCCTGACCGGCGGCGAACCGCTGCTGCGCAAGCGCCTGCCGGACCTGGTCGCGCGCCTGGCGCGGATCCCCGGCATCGACGACCTGGCCCTGACCACCAACGGCTCGCTGCTGGCCGCGCAGGCGCGCGCGCTGCGCGAGGCCGGGCTGCGCCGGCTAACGGTGAGCCTGGACGCGCTGGATCCGGCGGTGTTCAGCGCCATGTCCGGAGGCCGCGGCGAGGTGGGACCGGTGCTGGAGGGCATCGCCGCCGCCGGGGCCGCCGGCTTCGGCCCGCTGAAGATCAACTGCGTGGTCCAGCGTGGCCTCAACGAGGAGCAGGTGCTGCCGCTGCTGGGGCACTTCCGCGGGACGGGCCACGTGGTCCGCTTCATCGAGTACATGGACGTGGGTACCTGCAACGGCTGGCGCCAGGAACAGGTGGTGACCTCGGCCGAGCTGCGCGACCGCATCGCCGCGCGCTGGCCGCTGCGCCCGCTGCAGTCGCACTACTGCGGCGAGGTGGCCGAGCGCTACGCGTTCGCGGACGGTGGCGGCGAGGTCGGCTTCGTCAGTTCGGTGAGCACGCCATTCTGCGGCCACTGCCACCGCGCCCGCGTCTCTGCCGATGGCCAGCTGTATACCTGCCTGTTCGCCGACCAGGGCCACGATCTGAAGCCGGCCCTGGCGCAGGGCGAGGCCGCGCTGTTCGGGCACCTGGCAGGCCTGTGGTCGCGGCGCGAGGATCGCTACAGCGAGATCCGCGGCAATCCGTCCGCGCCGCGCAAGCACATCGAGATGTACCTGATCGGAGGTTGAGTTGGCCACCCGCAAGTCCCCCGCCGCCCGACTGACCCACCTGGACGATGCCGGCCGGCCAGCCATGGTCGACGTGTCGCACAAGGCCGCCACCGCGCGCAGCGCCACCGCCGAGTGCAGGGTGCGGTTCCCGGCCGAGGTCGCCGCGCAGCTGCGCGCCAGCGGCCTGCGCGCATCCAAGGGCGGCATCGTCGAGACCGCGGTGATCGCCGGCACGATGGCGGCCAAGCGCACCCACGAACTGATCCCGTTCTGCCACGCGCTGCCGCTGGACGGGCTGAAGATCGCCATCGACTGGCACGGCGAGCGCGAACTGCGCATCGAGTGCACCGCGCGCACCACCGCGCGGACCGGCGTGGAGATGGAAGCGTTGACCGGGGCGACCGTGGCGGCGCTGACCGTGTACGACATGAGCAAGGCGCTGTCGCACGCGATCGTGCTGGGCCCGGCCAGGCTGCTGGGCAAGCGCGGCGGCAAGCGCGACTTCGGAAGGGCGGGGTGATGGCGCGGCTGCGGCTGCTGTACTTCGCCGGCCTGCGCGAGGCGACCGGCGTGGACGGCGAGTCCGTCGACAGCGCCGCGCCGGACCTGGCCGCGCTGTACGCCGAGGTCGCCGTCCGCCACGGCCTGCGCTGGCCGCGCGAGCACCTGCGCGTCGCCGTCGACGGCGCCTTCGCGCGCTGGAACGATGCCCCGCGCGAGGGCAGCGAGGTCGCCTTCATCCCGCCGGTGTCCGGAGGCTGAGATGCCGGCGAAGCCGCACGCGAAGTTCGAGCTGGCCAGCGCGCCCTTCGAGGTCGCGCCGCTGCGCGCCCGCCTGCTGGACGATGCCGCCGGGGCGTATGCCAGCTTCGAAGGCTGGGTCCGCAACCACAACGAAGGCCGTCCGGTGCACGGGCTGATGTACGAAGCCTACACCGCGCTGGCCGAGGCCGAGGGCCAGCGCATCGTCGAGGAGGCGGCGCAGAGGTTCGCCATCACCGGCGTGCACTGCGTGCACCGCACCGGCGAGCTGGCGATCGGCGAACTGGCGGTCTGGGTCGGGGTGGGGGCCGGGCACCGCGATGCCGCATTCGCTGCCTGCCGCTGGGTGATCGACGAGGTCAAGGCGCGCGTGCCGATCTGGAAACACGAGCGCTACGCTGATGGCGACCGGCAGTGGCTGCATCCGGTCGCGGCCACTACGGAAGGAAGCACACCCAAGGAGGACACCCCATGACCTCGAAGCGCACCCGCTGGCGCCGGGCACTGCTGCCGGCGCTGCTGCTCGCCTCGCTGGCGCTGCCGGCCGCCGCCGGTGAACTGCTGGTCGGCAACAAGTCCGCCAACACGCTGTGGCGACTGTCGCTGGACGATGGCCGCAAGCTCGGCGAGGCCGAGACCGGACCCGGCCCGCACGAGATCGCGGTCAGTCCCGACGGCCGCCAGGCGGTGGTCAGCGAATACGGCCACCAGGCTCCGGGCCATACCCTCAGCGTCTACGACACCCGCGACGGCAAGCGCGTGCGCCAGGTCGACCTCGGCAGGCACGGCCGCCCGCACGGCCTCCGCTTCGAACCGGACGGCCACCACCTGCTGGTCACCACCGAGGCGAGCAATTCGCTGCTGCGCGTCGACCTGCGCGGCGGGGCAGTGGTACGCGCCTACGACATCGGACCGGGCACCGGCCACATGGTCGCCCTGTCCGCCGACGGGCGCACCGCGTACGTCACCAAGATTTCCGCCGGCACCCTGGTCCGCGTGGACCTCATCGATGGCTCGGTACTGGAAAAGCCGGCCGGCGCCGGTGCCGAAGGCGTGGCCGTGGCCCGCGACGAGACGGTGTGGGTGACCAACCGCGCCGCGGGCACGGTGACCGTGCACGACCCGCGGACCCTGGACGTGCTCGACACCCTCGACAGTGCCGGCTTCCCGATCCGCGTCGCCTTCACCCCCAGCGGCCGCCACGCGCTGGTGACCAATGCCCGTGCCGGCACCCTGTCGGTCTTCGATGCGGTCGCGCGCCGGCCGGTGGCCAACGTACAGCTGGCCGACCCGGACGCGGAGTACCGCGAGACCATGCTCGGCCGCGCCGCGCTGCCGATCGGCGCGATCGTCGATCCTTCCGGCCTGCGTGCGTACGTCGCCATCAGCGGCGGCAACGAGATCGCCGTTGTCGACACCGTCTCCTGGGTCGTCATCGACCGCTGGCCCACCGGCGACGAACCCGACGCCCTCGGCATCGTCGCCGGCCCCTGAATCCCTCCGCCACCACCTCGTAGAGTCGGGCTTGCCCGACTCCCCCGCCTGGTGTGCCCGCGCGCGTGAAGAGCAGCGGGGCAAGCCCCGCTCTACAAGGGCAGGCACCATACCGTCGGGCGAATCCACGCCCTTGTAGAGTCGGGCTCGCCCGACTCCCCGTGATGTGCCCGCGCGCATGACGAGCAGCGGGGCAAGCCCCGCTCTACGAAGCCCGAAAAGGTGGCGGCCCCGCCGGCTTGCCTCGGCGCCCGCGTCGATCGATACCGTTGCTGCCTTCCGGCCCTGGCGGGGTTTTCGACCTAGCGTCGCGAGGGGCCGACGGGGCCACCATAGACGCGGGCCGCGCGCTGCGCGGCCCGGAGATCTGGCGATCCGCGGCGTGCCGGGCACGCGAGGCGGGTCGCAGGTGCTGCGGCGGGCGGAAGCCGCGCCGGAACGCTGCGGATTCTAGCCCATCGGGCCGGGCCGGCGCCATCGGCGCCGTTCATGTCCGGCCGTCAGCCGCGTACGCCCACAGCCGTCTCCTGCTGGCCGGCACGGAAACCGCGCCGTGAGCGCGGCAGGGACCGCGGCCGCCGCCGGCCGTTGCCGGCCGCCTGGCCGCGCTGCGCAAGTCGCTGGAGGGCGAGGGCCAGACCTGGCTGTACATCGGCACGGCGCTCGCTATCGGCATCGCCGATTCGGCCAGCCCCACTTCGGAGAACCTGCTGGCCGACGTCACTCCCACGTTCAACTGGCCGCCTGGCCCAGCGCATCCCGGTACGCATCCGCATCGATCCGGCCACGGTGCCGGATGGGCTGGTGCTGGCGGCAGGCATGAGCGCGACGGTGCGGGTGCTGCCAGACGCCGGGGCCAAGGACTGACGGATCCCGCGCCTCCGCCACGCGGCCGTCGCTGGCGCCGGGCACGCGGGTCGGCCGGTGGTCGCCACCCCCGGCCGTTCCGGTGCCGGGGATGGCGACATGCCGGGGCTTGGGCAGCCCGGGCGCCGCGGGATCGGGGATCGGATGTGCGTGCTGCAGGTGCACGGGCAGGGATGGCAGCGGCGACGCAAGCGCGGGGCGCACCGGCGACGCTGCCATCCCCGGTGCGGCGCGCGCGCCATGGCATCTCTTCCGGGGAGGCGGGTTTGATGCGTCGCCCGCCCACCCGTTGGATGTCAGAACGCCTCGTCGAAAGCGACCTCGCCCTCCACGCCGACCTGGTAGGCCGATACCCGCCGCTCGAAGAAGTTGGTCAGTTCCTGCACGTCCTGCAGGTCCATGAACGGGAACGGGTTGCGCGAGCCGAAGTGCTTCGGGAAGCCCAGTTGCACCAGGCGCTGGTCGGCGCAGTACTGCAGGTACTCGCGCATATCCTTCGGCGACAGGCCGGCCACGCCGCCGGACAGGGTGTCCAGGGCGAAGGCGTGCTCGCACTCCACTGCCTCTTCCAGCATCTCCACCACCTGCTGGTGGAACGCCTCGTCGACCAGGTCCGGTTCCTCCTCGCGCGCGGTGCGGATGACCTCGAAGGCGAACGCCATGTGGCAGCTTTCGTCGCGGAACACCCAGTTGGTGCCGCTGGCCAGCCCGTGCAGCAGCCCGCGCGAGCGCAGGTAGTACACGTAGGCGAACGCGCCGAAGAAGAACAGGCCCTCGATGCACCCGGCGAAGCAGACCATGTTCAGCAGGAACTGGCGGCGCTGCTCGCGGGACTCGATCCGGTGCAGCGACTGGATCGAGTCGATCCACTTGAAGCAGAACTCGGCCTTCCGGCGGATCGACGGGATGTTGTCGACCGCCGCGAAGGCCCTGGCGCGCTCGGCCGGATCCGGCAGGTAGGTGTCCAGCAGGGTCAGGTAGAACTGCACGTGCAGCGCCTCTTCGTACAGCTGCCGCGACAGGTACATCCGCGCCTCCGGCGCGTTGACGTGCTGGTAGAGGTTCAGCACCAGGTTGTTGGACACGATCGAATCGCCGGTGGCGAAGAAAGCGACGAGCCGCTCGACGAGGTGGCGTTCGGCCGGGCCGAGCTTGTGCCTGAGGTCGGCCAGATCCTGCGAGAAGTCCACCTCTTCCACCGTCCAGGTGTTGCGGATGGCATTGCGGTACATCTCGTAGAACTGCGGATAGCGCATCGGGCGCAGGGTGAGCTCGAAGCCGGGGTGGAGCAGCATCTGGCGGGCGGCGCTCACTGGCAGGCCTCGCAGGCTTCGGGGTTCTCCAGCGAGCAGGCCACGGCCTGCTCCGGCGTGTAGTCCGGTGCCGGGGCCCGGGCTCCGGTACTGCCGGCAACCGTCGCCTTGGCGATGCGGGTGGCCGGGCGCGAACGCAGGTAGTAGGTGGTCTTGATGCCCTTCTTCCAGGCGTACATGTACATGGAGGACAGGGCGCCGATGGTGGGGCTTTCCATGAACAGGTTGAGCGAGGCCGACTGGTCGATGAAGGCGCCGCGGTCGGTGGCCATGTCGATCAGCGAGCGCATCGGAATTTCCCAGGCAGTGCGGTAGACGTCGCGCAGGAGCCGGGGGATCTGCGGCAGGGCCTGGATCGAGCCTTCGGCCAGCTTGATGGCGTCGCGCATTTCCGGCGTCCACAGGCCCAGGGTCTTGAGCTCGTCGACCAGGTAGCGGTTGACCTGCAGGAAGTCGCCGGACAGGGTCTCGCGCTTGAACAGGTTGGACACCTGCGGTTCCACGCACTCGTAGCAGCCGGCGATGGAGGCGATCGTCGCGGTCGGGGCGATGGCGACCAGCAGGGAGTTGCGCAGGCCATGGCGGCGGATCCGCTCGCGCAGCGCGTCCCAGCGCTCCGCATCCGCGGGGACGACGTTCCAGGCGTCGAACTGCAGCTCGCCATTGGCCGCACGGGTATCGGCGAAGGACGGGTGGGGCCCGCGCTCCTGGGCCAGCTCGCAGGAGGTCTCCAGGGCGTGGTAGTAGATCGTCTCGGCGATCCTGGCCGAGAGCGCGCGCGCCTCGGGGGCGTCGAACGGCAGGCGCAGGCGGAAGAACACGTCCTGCAGGCCCATGCAGCCCAGCCCGACCGGGCGCCAGCGCAGGTTGCCGCGGCGGGCGCTCTCGATCGGATAGAAGTTGAGGTCGATCACGCGGTCGAGCTGGCGCACCGCCAGGCGCACGGTCTCGGCCAGCTTGTCGAAGTCGAAGGCGCCGTCCTCGTCGAGGTGGCGGGCCAGGTTGATCGAGCCGAGGTTGCACACCGCGGTCTCCTCGCTGGAGGTGACCTCGAGGATCTCCGTGCACAGGTTGGACAGGTGGATCACGTTGCCGGCGCGAAGGGTCTGGTTGCTGGCGCGGTTGCACTTGTCCTTGAACGTCATCCAGCCGTTGCCGGTCTGCGCGAGCGTCCGCATCATCCGCGCGTACAGCTCCCGGGCCTTGACCATCCTGGCTGCCTTGCCCTGGACCTCGGCCTGCTCGTAGGCCCGGTCGAAACTCTCGCCGTACAGGTCAACCAGCTCCGGGACCACGCGCGGGTCGAACAGGGACCACTCCGCATCGGCCTCCACCCGGCGCATGAACAGGTCCGGGATCCAGTTGGCGAGGTTGAGGTTGTGGGTGCGGCGCGCCTCGTCGCCGGTGTTGTCGCGCAGCTCGAGGAATTCCTCGACGTCGGCATGCCAGGGCTCGAGGTAGACGCAGGCGGCGCCCTTGCGCTTGCCGCCCTGGTTGACCGCCGCGACCGAGGAATCCAGCGTCTTCAGCCACGGCACGATCCCGTTGCTGTGGCCATTGGTCGAACGGATCAGCGAACCGCGGGCCCTGACCCGCGTATAGCTGACCCCGATCCCGCCGCTGAACTTGCTCAGCTGGGCGATGTCGCCGTAGCGGGCATAGATGGACTCCAGCGTGTCCTGCGGCGAATCCAGCAGAAAACACGACGACAGCTGCTCGTGCGTGGTGCCGCTGTTGAACAGCGTCGGCGAGGAGGGCAGGTAATCGAGCTCGGCCATGCGCCGGTACAGGGCGATGGCGCCGGGGACGTCCTCGCTCAGCGCGCTGGCGATGCGCATGAAGAACTGCTGCGGGGTCTCGATCACCTTGCGCGTCTGCGGATGGCGCAGCAGGTAGCGGTCGTACAGGGTGCGCAGGCCGAAGTAGTCGAAGTTGCGGTCGAGCGTCGCATCCAGCGCGTCGTTCAGCTTGCGCGCATTGGCCTGCACGAAGCCGAGCAGGCGGTCGTTGACCAGGCCCAGTTCATGGCCGCGGTTGATGGACTGGGAGAAGGCGTGGATCTCCTGCCCGGAGACCTCCTTGGCGATCACGCCCGCCAGCAGGCGCGCCGCCAGCCGCCCGTACTCGGGTTCCTCCGCGGTCAGCAGCGCCGCGGTGCGGATGGACAGCTCGTCCAGTTCGGCGGTGGTGGCGCCGTCGTACAGGCCGGAGATCGTGCGCGTGGCCACCCTCATCGGTTCCACCGAATAAAGGCCTTCGGCGGCACGGGCGATGGCCCGCACGATCTTGTTGAGGTCGACCGCCTCGCTCTGCCCATTGCGCTTGGTCACGCGCATCGTCGTGGCCGCCGGCGGCGGGGTCAGGTCGAAGGCAGGCGCGGCGGGCGCGGCGTCGGCCACGGCGGCTTCGTTCGGATTCATCGGAGTTTCTCCATGCGTGATGCACGGGCGCGCGCCTGTCCCACGCAGGCGCGCATGGCATCGGAGAAACAGGGTAGGCATGCGGTGTCGCAGGAGCCGCGACGTGGGGTGGCGGCTGGTCCTGCTGCACCAGCCATCTCCCCCCGGAGACTCCGCGGCCGGCACCGCGCGGTGTGCTGCGCGCGGCTGTCGGCAGGTCTTCGGACTCATGGATGTGGTACCGGCGTCCGGTACCTCCTCGGTCGCGGCTTCCCGGGATCACCATCCCAGTGCCAGGTGCGACGTCGTCTCCATCTACCGCTGCGGGGCAGTGCCGGGTTTCGACCGGCTTCCCTTTTCATCCACCGGCGAGCACCGGCGGAACCGACGGCCACAACATAAAGGGGTCGGCATGCGTAGTCAACGGAACATATCGCGTTTCTGGCGCCCCCGACCCACTTGCGGCCGGTGCATCGGCCTGTGCGTTGCCATGAGCTTGCCCGCAACCGGGTAGTCCATCGCCGAAGCCCAGGCAGGGCTGATGCCGGTGTCGGTGTCCGTGCCGATGCCGATGCCGATGCCGATGCCGATGCCGATGCCGATGCCGATGCCGGGCAAGCTGGTCCGGTTGCCGCCTGCCTATCCGCCAGACCGGAGAATCCGGATGGTGGGTCGCTCCCGTCCACACTGTTGGATCCGCAACCCGGCAACGTGAGTGGTAGCGATATGCGGCCATGCTGATGCGTTTCCGAGCGGCGAACCATCCGATCTGTGAGGCATTACTCGATGTATACCTGAGGAGTTCACCGCGGATTAAACGTGCGCGTGCGACACGCATCTGTCCGCCTTCACGCTCCATCCACGTACAGCAATGTGAGCTGAAGGCGTCTTCATGGCATTGACCGAAAGGTCGCTATATTCCGAGGCCCCCAGACGAAGGAGGATTGGTTTATGAGCAAGCATCATGTGGTGATGGCGCGTACGTTGGGCGTGGCGCTTGTCGCCGGCCTGGGTCTTGCCAGCTGTGCCAGCTACGACGAGGACTTCGCCCGCATCAACTCGCGTCTCGACCAGCTCGACACCCGGGTGCAGGGCGCGGCGCAGAGTGCTGATGCGGCCAACCAGTCCGCGCAGCAGGCCAACCAGCGCTTGAACCAGCTGGAAAGCCGCGTCCAGCAGCTGGAATCGGCGCCGCCGACCCGCCAGCCGCGCGGTTGATCGTCCTGCACGAGTTGTGAGGAACGGTTTGAACCTGGGACCCGGTGGCCTTGCGCCACCGGTCTCATTCCCTGATTCGATCCCCGCGAGGAATCGCACCATCCGTACACCTAAACATCCTGCGATCCTGGGCGCGCTGCTGTGTGCCCTGGCGTTCGCAAACCCCGTATTCGCTGCCGACCAGGAGCCCGTCGCGCAGCAGGAAGGCGCCGTCGACCTGCTTCCGCCGGACCAGGAAGTGTCCGACCTGGTGATCGAGCTGGCCGGCTGGATCGTCGCCACGCGCGACACCGAAGGCTATCCGTTCGCGATCATGGACAAGGCCTCGGCGCAGATCCTCGTGTTCGACGGCGATGGCCGTCCGCGCGGTGCCGCGCCCGGGCTGTTCGGCTCGGCGATCGGCGACCACACCGCACCGGGTATCGCCGGCCTGGCGCTGCGCGAGATCCCCGGACGCGACCGCACCACGCCCGCCGGCCGTTTCATCGGCGGCTTCGGCCCGTCGATCGACGCCGGCCGCGTGCTCTGGGTGGACTACGAGTCCGCGGTCTCCATCCATCCCACCGCGACCGGAGTCCGCTCCGAGCGGCGGCCCGAGCGCCTGGCCTCGCCCGAGCCGGACGACAACCGCATCACCCACGGCTGCATCAACGTCGCGCCCGAGTTCTACGAGAAGGTCATCGAACCGGTGTTCGCGCGCGGCGGCGTGTTCTACATCCTGCCGGAGAAGGACTCGCTGGCCGACACCTTCCCCGAGTTCGTGCAGAGCCGCGCGACCGCCGGAGACAAGAACGGCAGGAAGAGCGCCCGTCGCTGACGGGCGCGTCGCTCATCCTCGCTTCGCGGGGGAGTTTGCGTCCGCAAACGCAGCCCCTGGTTCGGGCACTTCTGGCCGGGGCGAAATCCGCCTGTCGATCCCCGCGCCGCCGATTCGTCGCCCGTGCATACCCATGGAGGATGCGCGATGAAATACCTCGGCCTGGCGTACCACACCCCCCCGAAGCGTTCGCGAAGATGACCCCCGAGGCGGTCGCGAGGCTGGTCAGCCAGTGCCCGGCGCTGGACGAGAAGATGCAGGCGACCGGGAAGATGCGGGTATCCGCCTCGCTGGCCGAGCCGAAGGACTGGAAGACGCTGCGCACCCGCGCCGGCAGGATGCAGGCCAGCGACGGCCCCTATACCGAAGCGAAGGAAATGGTCGGCGGACTCTTCATCATCGAAGCCATTCACAAACCGGGGTTTGTGCCCTGTTTTGTGCCCCGGGCATTGTAGCCGGGTTGGACAAATCCCTTCGGCGACAATAGCGCAAGGTTCGACGGATGACGACGATGCAGCTGAGCTTCGGGGACGCGGAACACACGGGCAAGCGCAAGAAGACGCGGCGCGAGGTCTTCCTGGCGGAGATGGAGCAGGTGGTGCCGTGGAACGCATTGCTGGCGCTGATCGCACCGCACTACCCGAAGNTGGGCCAGCGCGGCCGGCAGCCGTATCCCTTGGCGACGATGCTGCGCATCCACTTCCTGCAGCAGTGGTACTCGCTGAGCGACCCGGGCATGGAAGAGACGCTGTACGAGATGCCGGTGATGCGCCGCTTTGCCCGC
>NZ_AZVB01000022.1:5000-88162 GCF_000513995.1 Pseudoxanthomonas sp. J35 | reverse complement strand
CCTCAAACAGTTGTGGCGATATCGCAGCCGCGCCTGGGCGTTACGCGCCTGGAAGCAGTGGAAGCGCCGGGCCCTGCGCAGCGGGCTGGAGCCGCTGAAGATCTTCGTCCGGCGCCTGGAGCCCTACCTGCCCGGCATCCTGGCCCACTGCCGGTGGCCGCTGGGCACCAACCTGGTCGAGGGCATCAACAACAAGATCAAGGTCATCAAGCGCATGGCCTACGGCTTCCGCGATGACGCCTACTTCTTCCTCAAGATCCGGGCGGCCTTCCCCGGAGTTGGGAGATGAACCAAAAAAGAGGGCGCGGTTCGCACCGCGCCCAATCTGACTCGCCCTGCTGGGAGAGAGAGCAGGAGAGAGAGCCGTCCTTCCCTACTTCACCTCGAACTCCTTCGACTGGACCACCGATCCGTCGAGGGAGATTTCGACCTTGTAGCGCCCGGCGGGGAAGCCGTCGGGCTTGCTGATCTGGAACGTGGTCACGCCGTCACCGGTCAGGTTCAGGTCGCGGCTTTCCTCGTGCACGGTCTGGCCGTCCTGAAAGGTCCAGCGGGCGGAGAGCTTGCCGGGGACGGTGGCGGCGGCATCGGCGGTGCGCGTGCTGACCGCGGCGTAGATGGTGTCGTTCGGCGCGAAGGTGGTGGCCGGGGCGGCGACGCGGTTGTCCGGACCGACGCTGTTGCCCAGGTCCACGGCGGTCACGCTCGCGGCGGCGGCGGGCGCGGCCGGTTCCATCGGCGTCGCTACCGGCGCGGTTTCGGCCGGCGCCGGTGGCGGCGTGGGCTCGGACTTCTTGCACGCCGACAGGGCGAGCGTGGCGGCCAGCGCGGCGGAAAGGGGATACAGCAGGCGGTTGCGGCTCATGTCAGGGTCCTTGTGGGGGCACGGAGCGGCGCGGTGGACGTCAGTCCTTCGCCGGCGGGATCTTCAGCACCTGCCCGGGCTTGATCCGGTCCGGATCGTCGAGCTGGTCGCGGTTGGCCTCGAAGATCTGCGGCCAGGCGCTGGCCTTGCCGTAGAACTGCTTCGCGATCGCGGAAAGCGTGTCGCCCTTGGCGACCGTATAGGTCTGTTCCGGCGGGTTCACGATCTCCTCGGTGGAGCGCACGCCACCCTGGACGTTGCCGAAGTCGGCACGCTCGCTCTCGGTGCTGCGGACGCCGCCTTGCACGTTGGAGAAGTCCGGCTTGTTGCCGTTGCTCATGCCCGTGGCCTGGTTCTGAAGGCGCGGCCACCGTCTCACAGCCCCTGTTAACAAAGTATCCGGGGCTCGTGAAACATTTATTGGAGCGTGTCGCCCGTCGCCGGCGACACGCCTACTGGCGTTCGTCGCGTCGCGCGGGGGGCGGCGTGGTATCGGCAGTGCCACGCCACGGGTTGATGTCCAGGCCGCCGCGACGCGTGTAACGGGCTTCCACCGACAGGCTCTGCGGAGCGCACTGGCGCAGCACGTCGAGGAAGATCCGTTCCACGCACTGCTCGTGGAATTCGGCATGCTCGCGGAAGCTCACCAGGTAACGCAGCAGTCCGGCGCGGTCGATGCGCGGGCCGCGGTAGCGCAGGTGCACGCTGGCCCAGTCCGGCTGGCCGGTGACCGGGCAGTTGGACTTCAGCAGTGAGGACTGCAGGTGTTCCTCGACGATGTCGCCGGCAGCGGCCGACAGCAGCGTGGCATCGGGCGGGCCGTAGCGGTCGAAGTCGACCTCGATCGCGTCCAGCGATTCGCCTTCGTCGTCCGCGGCGGCGGCCATCGCCGGCAGGCCGAAAGCCACCGTCACCGGTGCGCCGGCACTGCGCGACAGGTCGCCCGCTATGCACGCCAGCACCGCCTCCGCGCTGTCGAAGCGGTGCGCGTTGAGCGAGTTGAGGTAAAGCTTGAGCGACTTGGACTCGACCAGGTTCGGCGAGCCGGCCGGCACCTGCACGGTGGCGGTGGCTACGCAGGGTTTGCCGCGGCCGTCCAGCCAGCTGAGCTCGTAGGCGTGCCAGCGGTCGTGGCCGGCGAACGGCAGGGCGTCGCCCGCGGCCAGGCCCAGTTCGACCCGCGCACCGGCGCGCGGGATCGGGAACAGCAGGCCCGGGTCGTAGCGGGTGGGGTAGGCGACCTCGCGGCCGAGGCTGGATTCGTGCGGCGTACTCATCCGCACATTCTAGGGGCTGCTTCCCCAACGCCGGCCGAGCGGCGCCCGGGAGGCGGCGGCTAGCGCGGCGCCAGCGAGATCAGCGCGATCGCCAGCACTGCCAGCGCGATGGCGATGCGGTTGAGGGTGGAGGTCTTTTCGCCGAAGGCCAGCACGCCGACCGCGGTGCCCAGCACCACCACGCCGATGTTCATGCTGGCGAACACCACTGCCGGGCTCTCCGGCAGCGACTGGTGGGCGCGCACGTAGAACACGATGTTGCCGAAGTTGAGCACGCCCAGCAGCAGGCCGGCGGCGATGTGGCGCAGGCCCGGGCGCACGCCGTGGCGCAGCCGCCGCCAGCCCTGCCACAGCAGCATGCCGAGGAAGGCCAGGACGAAGGCGACCTGCAGGGCCGCGGTCGCCGGCGTGCCGGCCACGGCCAGGCGCTTGAGCAGCACGTCGACCACGGCATAGCCGATCCAGACCGCCAGCAGCAGCATCCAGCCGCGCCGGTCCGGGGCGGCGTGGCTGTCGGGGCGGGCGAGGATGCCGACCACGGCGCACAGGCCCAGGGCCAGGCCGGCCAGTTTCATCGGCCCGGCCTGTTCGCCGAACAGGAGGAAGGCGGCGCCCAGCGACAGCAGCAGCGACAGGCGCTGGGCGACGTCGGTGCGGACGATGCCGCTGCGGCGGACGGCGGCGGCCAGGACCAGGAACAGGGTGGGCAGGACGAAGGCCAGCGCCAGCAGTTCCGGCCAGGGTGCGTCGCCGTGGCGCAGCGCGGCCGGAGGGGGGCGCTGCAGCCAGGCGCTGAGCATGGCCGCGGCCAGGTAGTTCCAGGTGACCATCTGCCCCGCGTCCCAGCCGCGCCGCGGCGCCAGCTTGAGCAGCACCGAGACCAGCACGCTGCAGGTCATGCTCAGCAGGATGAAGTGCATCGCGGCGTGCCGGGGGAGAGGGCCGGCCATTGTATGGCGAGGCCCGCCCCGTGGCCTGCATGCGCTTTCGGGGGCGGACATTGCCGCCCGGCGTGGCGGTATCGGGCCGGAGCAGGTGCGCTGCAGTCGGGAGGGCGGCGGCAGTGCGGCC
Source organism: Pseudoxanthomonas sp. J35 (assembly GCF_000513995.1). Taxonomy (GTDB): domain Bacteria; phylum Pseudomonadota; class Gammaproteobacteria; order Xanthomonadales; family Xanthomonadaceae; genus Pseudoxanthomonas. The sequence goes on along the minus strand of NZ_AZVB01000022.1, from coordinate 84,949 downwards.
CTGCCGGCTTCGACCGGGGGCCACAACAGCAACAGCAAAGGCAAAGGCGTTGGCTGGCGTCGGCCTCGGAGGGAGCCACGGCAGCACGGGGGTATGGCGCATCGCGCGGTTCCGCCGTCCCTAGCTCCAACGCGCGAACGCAGGCCATCCATGGCCTGCTTGCGCCGCGCCGGGAATGAACTCGGGCGCTGCCCACCCCTGGCGCGTCGCCACGCGCCCGCCTTCTGAGCGCATCGTCCAGCCACACGCTTTTGCATACCCCCGCTGCCGCGTCTTCCGGCGCGTCCGGGCCGTGGCTTCGTCCGTTTCCCCCTCTCCCTCCGGCAAAGGCACTGGGGGAAAGGGCTGGGTATCGACGCATGGTTCTGTGCCCTGGCGCCGGCGTCCCCGCGCAGGATGTAGAGCGGGGCTTGCCCCGCACCCACGCATCTGGAGGCGTGGCCCCACCAGGAGCGCTGCTTCCCTGTTCTTGGCGGGCGTCGGGACACCAGGCGGGGGAGTCGGGCAGGCCCGACTCTACGGGTTGGAGCTCGCCGCGATTCGTGGGGCGGTCGTGCTGTCCGGTATCCGCACCCAGTGTTGCCGCCATGCCATCTACGGGCCTCCGGGCACCGGGCTGTACAATGGGCGCCATGGCCCATCCCCCCTTTCCCACCGAGTCGGGCACGCTGGTGCTCGACGGACCGGCCGGCGCGCTCGAAGTCGCCGTCGACCTGCCCGATCCCGCCGAGGCGCGCGCGCTGACGGCGGTGGTCTGCCATCCGCTGCCCACCGAGGGCGGCACCATGCACAACAAGGTGGTGACCATGGTCGCCCGCGCGCTGCGCGAGCTGGGCGCCACCACCGTCCGCTTCAACTTCCGCGGCACCGGCGCCTCCGAAGGCGCGTTCGACCATGGCGTCGGCGAGCGCGAGGACCTGCGCGCGGTGGTGGACTGGGTGCGCGCGGCGCGTCCGGACGACGCGCTGTGGCTGGCCGGTTTCAGCTTCGGGTCGTACGTGACCCTGTCCTCCGCCGCGGAACTGCAGCCGGATGCGCTGATCTCCATCGCTCCGCCGGCCAGCGGCCGCGGCTGGGACTTCGGCCCGATCCAGGTGCCGGAGATCCCGTGGCTGGTGGTGCAGGGCGAGGCCGACGAGATCGTCGACCCGCAGGCCGTGTACGACTGGATCGACAGCCTGCCGCGCAAGCCGCAGCTGGTGCGGATGGTCGACACCAGCCACTTCTTCCACCGCAAGCTGATCGACCTGCGCGGCGCCATCCAGCACGAAGTGAAGGCGTGGCTGCCGCAGGCATGAGCGGAACCGCCACGCGCCTGCCGTCGCAGGCCTATGCCGACGGGGCCGCCGCCGGGCGCTGGCGCGACGATCCCGCGCAGCACGCCGCGCTGCGCGAGCTGGACCGCATCCACCGCCAGCTGCTGGAAGCCACGCCGACGGGTTTCCTGGCGCGCCTCGGCCTGGGCCGCCGACCGGCGCCGGTGAAGGGGCTGTACCTGTGGGGCGGCGTCGGCCGGGGCAAGACCTTCCTGGTGGACCTGTTCTACGAAGGCCTGCCGCTGGCGCAGAAGCAGCGCACCCATTTCCACCGCTTCATGCGCAGCATCCACGAGCAGCTGCGCCTGCACGCCGGCCAGTCCGATCCGCTGGCGACGATCGCCCGCGAGTGGCGCGAGCACCTGCGCGTGCTGGTGCTGGACGAGTTCTTCGTCTCCGACATCGGCGACGCGATGCTGCTGGGCCGCCTGCTGGAGCGGCTGTTCGCCGAGGGCGTGACCCTGGTGACCACCTCCAACACCGCGCCGCAGCACCTGTACCGCGACGGCCTGCAGCGCGAGCGGTTCCTGCCGGCGATCGCGCAGCTGCGCGAGCACTGCGTGGAACTGGCCGCCGACGGCCGCGAGGACTACCGGTTGCGCGCGCTGACCCGTTCGCCGGTGTACCGGCAGCCGCTGGACGAAGGAAGCGACGCCTGGCTGGCCGGACGCTGGCAGGCGCTGGCTTCCGGCGCCGAGGCGAAGGCCGGCGGCATCCGCATCGAGGGCCGCCGGATCGCGGTGCGCGCGCGCGGCCATGGCGTGGCCTGGTTCGATTTCGCCGAGCTGTGCGAAGGCCCGCGTTCGGCCGACGACTACATCGAGATCGCGCGCGAGTTCCAGATCGTGCTGGTCGGCGGGATCCCGCGCTTCGACCGGCTCAACGAGGACGCCGCGCGCCGCTTCGTCAACCTCATCGACGAGCTCTACGACCGCCAGGTCACCCTGGTCTGCACCGCCGCCGCACCGCCGGTGGCGCTGTACCAGGGCGAGCGCCTGGCCGGCGCGTTCGAGCGCACCGCGTCGCGCCTGATCGAGATGCAGAGCGCCGAATACCTGGCGCGCACGCACCGCGGCTGACGGTGCACGCCGGACGCAGCGCCGTCCGGCTCAGCGCAGGATCTTCTCCATCGGCCGGCCCTTGGCCAGCTCGTCGACGAGCTTGTCCATGCAGCGGACCTGGCGCATCAGCGGATCCTCGATCGTCTCCAGGCGCACGCCGCAGACCGTGCCGGTCATGCCCATGCTGGCCGGGTTCGGCGCCGGCGCCCCGGCGAAGAACGCCGCCAGGTCGGACTGGCGTTCGATCTGCGCCTCGAGCCCGGCCTGGTCGTAGCCGGTGAGCCAGCGGATGACCTCGTCGACCTCGGCGCGGGGTAGCGGTAGGCCAGGCCCAGGTCCAGCGAGTGCGCCAGCGGCCTGTCGTAGAGCAGGGGTACCAGCGCCTCGACATAGGCCTCGCGTACGTCGGTGCTGCCGCGGCTCGGGCCGCGCGAAGGCACGCCGACGATCGCGCCCTGCTGCAGCAGGCGGTCGGGCCGGGACTCGTAGCTGTTGCGGCGCCAGCCCAGGCCGGCGGCGAAGCGCAGCTCGCCGGCCTGGGCTGGAACAGTCCGCCCTGCGCGTTCGCCTCGAACACGTCCTGGCGGAACTCGGTGTCGCTGATGGTGGCGGCGACCAGGTAGTCGCGGCACTGCGGCGACAGCACGGTCCGGCCGAACGGGTTGTAGCCGCCGGCACAGAGGCTTGCGCCGCCGTCAGGGGCGTCGAGCAGGTTGCGCAGCGAGGCGATCACCACCGCGCCGTTGTTGACCTCGTGGGCGCGCGTCTGGCCCTTGCTGGCGTAGGCATCCCAGGAGCCGTTGATCGCCGGCAGCGGGCCGCGCGCGCCGGCGAGGAACTGCCAGCTGTCGAACTCGCGCTCGAAGGTGCGTGGCCCGGCCTCCTGGAAGCGCTCGTGCAGGCGGAAAGCGGCGTCCGGATCCTGGGGCGAGGCGAGGATGGTGCGCAGGTCGCCGGGGATGAAGGGATTGGTGACCGGCACGTTGATGCCGGTGTTGCCGGCTTCCGCGGCCACGTAGCTGGACAGGCTGGACCAGCTGAACTGTGCGTAGGCCTCCACCGCGTCGGTGATGTCGAAGGTGGCGCGTCCGAACGCGGTGTGGCGTTCCAGCGGCACCTGGATCAGCGAGAACTGGTTGAGGTTGTTGAGCTGGGTGCCGGTGTCGTTGAGCTGGCCCGCAGGTCCGCGCCAGTTGAACGGGCCCTTGTTGGCGGCGAACAGGGTGCCGTCGTCGTTGAAGCCCAGGTAGGTCGTGGGCGAGACCGGCACGCGGCCGGACGCGGCGCCGTAGCCGCCGAATACCGCATCCACCGCCGCCTGCGTGGGCAGGTTGCCGCCCAGTTCGTAGGTGCCGGTCTTGATGCGGAAGTCGGTGCCGCCCGGGTGCCTGCGGAAGAACTCGCGCGCCATGAAGTCCACGCCGTCCCGGTCGGACCACGACAGCGAAAGCACCGCGTTGCCGCGCCCGTCGGCGAAGTTGCCGCCCAGGGTGAGCGACAGGTCGGTAGTGTCGCCGTCGCCCTCCGCGTAGCGGGCGAACTGGCTGTCGAACCGGATGCCCTCGAAGTCGTCCTTCAGGCGCAGGTTGACCACGCCGGCGATCGCGTCGGAGCCGTACACCGCCGAGGCGCCGCCGGTGATGATCTGCACTTCCTCGATCAGCGCCGAGGGAATCGCGTTGACGTCGACGACGTTGTCGGTGGTGGCCGGCTGCAGGCGCCGCCCGTCGAGCAGGACCAGGTTGCGCTGCGCGCGCCGAGGCCGCGCGGGTTCAGGGTCGCCTGGCCGGTGCCGCCCCAGCCGGCGTTGGTCTTGTTCGCACCCGGGCCCAGCTGCGGCAGCTGGTTGAGCGCTTCCTCCAGCGTCGAGGTGCCGGTGTCGCGGAGCTGCTCGCGCGTCACCGTGGTCAGCGGGCTGCTGCTGGCGTAGTCCAGGCGGGCGATGCGCGAACCGGTGACGGTGACCGCGTCCAGCTCGGTGGCGCTGGCGGCGCCGGACGGTGCGCGCGCCGGGTCGCCGCTTTCATCGGCCAAGGCGGGCGCCGGCGCCCACAGCGCCTGGGCGACGAGCAGGGCCAGTACCTGGCGGTGGAAGCGCTGCTGCGGAATCCGGGCCGCAGCCGGCCATCCCCCGGGATTGCGCCCGGAAGCGGAAGATACACGCGATGACATGGATCGAACCCCTCGTTACTGCGCGACACGCGCCAACGTGGGATGGGCTGTTCCAGTTGCAGTGCAGCATCAGAAAATCATCTGCAGGAATGTGCTTATGCAGCGAACGCCTTGCGCGTCGCGCCTCACGGATGAAGCAAAGGTGCAGTTGCAACTGTCGGCCATGGATCGCGAGCAACCCGGCTCACGTGCGCTGCATCCGGTGCGCGCTACAAGACATGCATGCCCGCGGCCAGCCACCGGATGAAGCGTTACGCCGATCTCTCCGGCGAGTCCGGCGTGGAGGCGTACCGCATCACGCCGACTTCCATCTTCGTGAGGTTCCGTAACCGCGCCGCACCTTACGAGTACAGCAGCAGCGGCCGCGCCGGCCCGCAGAAGGTGGCGAGGATGAAGGCACTGGCGGTGGCCGGGCGCGGCCTCAGCACCTTCATCAGCCGGCACGCGCACGACGACTACGAGCGCTGAGCGCGCCGTCCCGCCGACTCACGCGCCCGCCCCGGCTGTTGCGCTAGGCTGGACCGAGGCCACGCACCCGGAGCACGCCATGTCCGAAGTCCCCAATGCCGAAGTCCGCTCGACCGAAGCGCGCCTGCTGCACATGGTCTTCCCCGACCACACCAACCACCTGGGCACGCTGTTCGGCGGCCAGGCGTTGGCGTGGATGGACATGGCCGCCTTCATCGTCGCCTCGCGCTGGGCGCGCACCACGGTGGTGACCGCGCGTTCGGAGCAGGTCGACTTCAACCAGCCGATCCACAAGGGCGACCTGGTCGAGGTGATCGCCACCATCGTGCGCGTCGGGCGCAGTTCGATGAACGTCGACGTGGAAGTGGTCACCGAGAACCTGCTCAGCGGCGAGCGCAAGCTGTGCACCCGCGGTCGCTTCGTGATGATCGCGCTGGATCCGCTGGGCCGGCCGACGCCGGTGCCTGCGCTGCCGGCGCCCGCGGCCGGCTAGGTCTCCGGCGGCGGCGTCGCCTCGGGGTGGCGCGCGATCCAGGCGGCGCGGCGCTGGCGGTAGTCGTCCAGCGCTTCGGCGTAGAGGTCGTAGACGCAGATCGGGCAGCCGCTTTCGCAGCATTCGGCCGGCAGCGGCTTCTCCGGCGGCAGCGGAGGCGGATCGGGATCATGGCCGGCCGCCTGCGGGCCGGTGGGGTCGGACAGGGAAGTCATGCGCAAAGCCTAGCAGCCGCGATTGCAACGGCCGCGAAGCGACGGGAAGGCATGCGGCGCGGTGCCCTGCCTAGGCGCCGATGGCGATGCCGGCCGCCAGCAGCGCCTGGCGCGTGGGCGCGTCGCCGGCCGGCGTGACCGGGCGGGTAAGGTCCCAGAGGAAGCGCACGCGGAAACCGGCGGCGGCCGCGTCCTGTGCCGTCCACAGCACGCAGTAGTCGCGGGCCAGGCCGCAGACGTGGACCTCGGCGATGCCGCGCTCGCGCAGCCAGCCGGCCAGGCCGGTGGCCGGGCGGCTGCCGGCGGGGCCATGGTTCCCGCGGAAGCCGCTGTAGGAGTCGACCCGTGGATCGGTGCCCTTGCGCAGGACCAGGTCCAGCGGCGTCCAGTCCACGCGCGGATCCAGCGCCGCGCCGGCGCTGCCCTGCACGCAGTGGTCCGGCCACAGCGTCTGCGGATGGCCGTGCAGTTCGATGGTGTCGAACGGCGAGCGGCCCGGATGGGCGCTGGCGAAGGAAGCGTGGCCCGGCGGATGCCAGTCCTGGGTCGCCACCACGGTGCGGTAGCGGCGCGCGCGCAGCAGCGCGTCGATGCCGGGGACGATCGCGTCGCCTTCGTGGCAGGCCAGCGCGCCGCCGGGCATGAAGTCCGGCTGCAGGTCGACCACGATCAGGGCGGTGTCGTCGGGGAGCATCAGGCCTGCCGATAGCGGGGTGTGCCCGCCGGGGAACGGACGCCGGCACGGACGCGCCGGCGTCCCCCTGCGATCAGGCGATCGAGGCGCGGTAGATCGATTCGATCGCCGCGTCGAGGGCCTGGTTGAACTCCTCGTCGCTCTGCTGGGCGGTCAGGCCTTCGGTCAGCGCGCGGGAGAAGCTGGCGATCACGCCCGGGTTCTTTGCCAGCCGGGCGTTGGCGTCGTCGCGGCTGTAGCCGCCGGACAGGGCCACGACCTTGAGCACGCCCGGGTGCTCGACCAGCTCCTTGAAGAAGCCGTCGACGCTCGGCAGGGTCAGCTTGAGGATCACCGGGGTGGCCGGGTCGATCCTGTCCAGGCGCTCCAGCAGGCCCTTCTTCAGCTCGACCTCGATGGCTTCCTTGTCGGCGGCCTTGATGTCCACTTCCGGTTCGATGATCGGCACCAGGCCGGCGTCCAGCACCTGCTGGCCCAGCTCGAACTGCTGGTCGAGCACGGCGGCGATGCCGGCCGGGTTGTTGGCCTTGATGACCGAGCGCTCCTTGGTGCCGAACACGCCCTTGGCCTTGGCGCGGGCCAGCAGGTCGGCCAGGCCCGGGATCGGCTTGAGCATCTGCACGCCGTTGGCCTCGTCCTCCAGGCCCTTGTCGATCTTCAGGAACGGCACGACCTGCTTGGTCTCCCACAGGTAGGTGGCCGCGTCCTGGCCGGCGAACTGGTCGTCGAGGGTGCGCTCGAACAGGATCGCGCCAAGCACGCGCTCGCCGGTGAACGCCGGGCTGGTCACGATGCGGGTACGCATCTGGTGCACCAGGGCGAACATCTCCGCATCGCCGGAGTAGGCCGACTCGTCGATACCGTAGAGCTTGAGTGCCTTGGGCGTGCTGCCACCGCTCTGGTCGAGCGCGGCGATGAAGCCCTTGCCGGAAGCGATACGGTCCTTCTGCTGCGGATTGATGGCCACGACGGGTATTTCCTGTGGTTTACGGGAGCCGTGAATGGTAGCGCGGGGGCTTGTGCCTGGCAGCATCGGAAACCGCCGACAGCGCTGTCTACGCGCGCGTGCATGGGGGGTGCCCCCATGCAACGCACCGCGGAAGCGGGCTTGCATATCACCGCGGGCGACGGAATATCGCTCTCCATGCAAAGCGCCCTGGATGAAACCCTCGCGCTGGCCGGCGACTGCCCGGAAGCGGAGGTCGCCGCGCTGGAATCCTTCATCGCCGGCCACCGCCGGCTGTTGGTGCTGACCGGCGCCGGCTGCAGCACCGGCTCGGGCATTCCCGATTACCGCGACGCCGAAGGCGGCTGGAAGCGCACGCCGCCGGTGACCTACCAGGCATTTACCGGTGAGGCGGCCACGCGCCGCCGCTACTGGGCGCGCAGCCTGGCCGGCTGGCAGTACTTCGCCGCCGCCCAGCCCAATGCGGCGCACGCGGCGCTGGCCGCACTGGAAGCGGCCGGCCGGGTCGAGTTGCTGGTGACCCAGAACGTGGACGGCCTGCACCAGCGTGCCGGCAGCCGCGCCGTGGTCGACCTGCATGGCAGCCTCGACGCGGTGGTCTGCCTGGGCTGCGGCGACCGCCGCGACCGCGCCGGCTTCCAGGCGGCGCTGCTGGAGGCCAATCCCGGCTGGGACCGGCGCGTGGCGCGGATCGCCCCCGATGGCGACGCGGACCTGGAAGACGCCGACTACGCCAGCTTCCAGGTGCCTGGCTGCCCGCACTGTGGCGGGATGCTGAAGCCCGACGTGGTGTTCTTCGGCGAGAGCGTGCCGCGGGCGCGGGTGGAGCAGGCGGTGGCGGCCCTGCATCGCAGCGACGCGATGCTGGTCGTCGGCTCCTCGCTGATGGTGTATTCGGGCTTCCGTTTCGCGCGCATGGCCGCCGAGGCCGGGATCCCGGTGGCCGCGGTGAACCTCGGCCGGACCCGCGCCGACGAGCTGCTGGCGCTGAAGGTACGGGCCGACTGCGCGTCGGCACTGTCCGTGCTTGCCGGGACGATACAGTGATCCACCGTTGTGGTTGATGGTGGCGGCGATTGCCGTTGCAATGCGGGTCCCTGTACCCGGCGTCCTTCCATGAGCCTGCTCTTCTCCCCGCTCCAGCTCGGCCCGCTCGAGCTGCCAAACCGCATCGTCATCGCACCCATGTGCCAGTACTCGGCGCACGATGGCTGCGTGTCCGACTGGCACCACATCCATCTCGGCAACCTGGCCCTGTCCGGCGCCGGCCTGCTGCTGCTGGAGGCGACCGCGGTCGAATCGCGCGGGCGGATCAGCCACGCCGACCTGGGCCTGTGGAACGACGACCAGGAGGCGGCCCTGGCGGCCATGCTGGCCTCGATCCGCCGCTGGTCGCCGATGCCGCTGGGCATCCAGCTGGCGCATGCCGGGCGCAAGGCCTCGACCCACCGGCCATGGGAAGGCAAGGGCGCGATCCCCGCCGACGATCCGCGCGGCTGGGCCACCGTCTCGGCGTCGGCGCTGGCCTTCGACGCCGACCACGGCGTGCCGCAGGCGCTGGACGCCGCCGGCATCGACGCGCTGGTCGAGGACTTCGTCCGGGCGGCGCAGCGCGCGGTGCGCGCCGGGCTGGAGCTGGTCGAGATCCATGCCGCGCACGGCTACCTGCTGCACCAGTTCCTGTCGCCGCTGAGCAACCGGCGCGAGGACGCCTACGGCGGCAGTCTGGAGAACCGCATGCGCCTGGTGTTGCGCGTGTTCGACGCCGTGCGCGCGGCGCTGCCGGAGCGGATCGCGCTGGGCGTGCGCATCTCCGCCACCGACTGGGTCGAGGGCGGCTGGGACCTCGGGCAGAGCATCGCCCTGGCCCGCGAGCTGGACGCGCGCGGCTGCCACTACATCCACGTGTCCAGCGGCGGCCTGGATCCGCGCCAGGAGATCGATGCCGTGCCCGGCTACCAGGTGCCGTTCGCCGAGGCGATCCGCCGCCAGGTGCGCATGCCGGTGATCGCGGTGGGGCTGATCACCCGGCCGCGCCAGGCCGAGGCGGTGCTGGCCGAAGGTCGTGCCGACGCGGTCGCGCTGGCCCGCGGCATCCTCTACGACCCGCGCTGGCCCTGGCATGCCGCCGCCGAACTGGGCGCGACCCTGTCGCCGGCGCCGCAGTACCTGCGCTGCGAACCGGCGCCGGTCCGCGGCCTGTTCGCGCGCTGAGCCGGCGCGGCGCGGACCGCGGCTGGCGCGCCCGCGTCCCCGGCAGGCGGTAACGCCGGCAACCGCCGTGCCATTGCGTCGCGCGCTCGCCTACCATGGCGGCCCTATGCGCAACGACCACATCCTCGCCCTCTCCTGCCCGGACCGTACCGGCATCGTCTACCGCGTCTCCGGCCTGCTGTTCGGCCAGGGCTGCAACATCCTCGACGCCCAGCAGTACGGCGACGAGGAGAGCGGCCGCTTCTTCCTGCGCGTGCACTTCGAACTGCCGGAGCCGCAGGCGCTGGAGGCGGTGCGCGAACGCTTCGCCAACCTCGCCAGCGAGTTCGACATGGACTGGCAGCTGCACGACGCGCGCCGCCGCGCGCGCCTGCTGGTGCTGGTGAGCAGGCAGGGCCATTGCCTCAACGACCTGCTGTTCCGCGCCCACAGCGGCCAGCTGCGCGTGGACATCGCCGCGGTCGCGTCCAACCACACCGACTTCGCCGCGCTGTCGAACTCGTACGGCGTGCCGTTCCACCACCTGCCGGTGGACGCCGGCAACCGGCAGCAGCAGGAGCAGGCGATCCTCGACCTGGTCGAGCGCGAGAACATCGACCTGGTGGTGCTGGCGCGCTACATGCAGATCCTGTCGCCGCGGTTGTGCGAAGCGCTGGCCGGCCGCGCCATCAACATCCACCACAGCTTCCTGCCCAGCTTCAAGGGCGCGCAGCCGTACCACCAGGCGCACGCACGCGGCGTCAAGATCATCGGCGCCACCGCGCACTACGTCACCGCCGACCTGGACGAAGGCCCGATCATCGAACAGGACGTGGCGCGCGTGGACCACGCGATGACGCCGCGCGACCTGGTGCGGGTGGGCAGCGACATCGAATCGCAGGTGCTGGCGCGCGCGGTGCGCCGCCACGTCGAGCACCGCATCCTGCTCAACGGACACAGGACCGTCGTGTTCCGCTGAGTGCGGCGCGCCTCGCGCCGCCATGACCGCCTGCACATGCGCGCGCTTCGCGGCGTGCGCCAGCATGCCGGCATTCCATACGCCAGCGTGTCCACCGGGCAGTCCCTGCCCGCGCCGGATTCCATGCGCCACCGTCTGGAGCCGCCCCGCCTAACCGGTTGAAAAGACGGCGGTTCTGGCCCGGGGATAGAAATTCACACAAGCGTGAGTGAGTGTTGACACGGCACCCTGGGGCTGGGCAGTATCGCCGTCACGCTTTCGTGCCTACTTGGCAATCTCTGGGAGGGGATCCGCATGGCAAGTCGTCTGATCGCGTCCGCATCCGTGGCCGCGCTGCTCGCATTACCTGTCTCCGTTCTGGCCCAGGCCACGAACGAAGTGCTCGAAGCCGAACGCCAGGCCACCACGGCCCCGGCGAACCAGGCCAAGGACCTGGACACCGTCGTCGTCACCGCGACGCGCCGCAGCGAGAAGCTGCAGGACGTCCCGCTGAGCGTGACCGTGCTCGGCCAGGAGCAGCTCGATGCCAAGGGCATCGTCGGCTACGAGGGCCTGGCCTACGAAACCCCGGGCGTGGTGCTCAACCGCCCCAGCGCGAACTTCAACAACTTCACCGCGCGCGGCATCGCCACCAACGGCTACAACGCCAACCTGCAGAGCACGGTGGCGATCTACATCGACGAACTGCCGATCTCGGCCAACGGCAACTCGACCGTGCTCGACCCGAGCCTGTACGACGTCGAGCGCATCGAGTTCCTGCGCGGCCCGCAGGGCACGCTGTTCGGCTCCGGCTCGCTGGCCGGCGCGCTGCGCATCCTGACCCATGCCCCGGACCCGAACGCGTTCGACGCCTCGTTCCTGGCCGACGTGGGCATGACCGCTTCCAGTTCGCTGCGCCAGCGCTACAACGCGATGGTCAACATCCCGCTGGCGCAGGACACCCTCGCGCTGCGCGTGGTCGGCTTCTCGCGCAACGAGGACGGCTACGTCGACAACCTCGGCACCGGGATCAAGGATTCGAACGTGCTGAAGGCCTGGGGCGGCCGCGCCACCCTGCTGTGGGAGCCGACCGACCGCTTCTCCGCGCAGGTGCGCCTGTCGCGCGAGGAGAGCACGCCGGAGGATTCCTCGCTGACCAACCCCGACCTGGGCAGGGACAAGCGCTACTCCGACCGTCCCGACATGTTCAACGGGACGATGACCAACTACAACCTGACCCTGGACTACCAGTTCGACGGCGCCCACCTGACCAGCTCCTCGACCTGGTCGGACTACGACGCGGCGTTCAACGTCGACCTGGCCGGCACCTACGGCCAGGCCTTCGCCTTCGCCCTGGACGCGCCGTTCAACAGCAAGACCTTCGTCCAGGAAGTGCGCCTGGTATCCGACACCGGCGGCCCGCTGGAATGGGTGCTCGGCGGCTTCCACTTCAAGCGCGACCGCGACGTGTACTTCGGCTACCGCTCCAACGAGGAGTTCCTGCAGCGCAGCGGCATCACCGGCCTGCCGGACGAGTACTACCTGCGCTTCCTCAGCACCGACGTGTCCAAGGAGCAGGCGCTGTTCGGCCAGCTGACCTACCACTTCAGCGACGACTTCTGGGCGACCCTGGGCCTGCGCTACGGCAGCACCCAGGCCCAGGCCTTCACCCGCGCCGGCGGCTACAACAGCGACTACCTGACCCAGGCCTACCTGTACGCCTTCTACGGCATCCCCGGCGGCCCGGTCACGATCACCCCGGTCGAGGCAGCCACCGGCGCGAAGGCGAAGGAAACCGGCCCGTCGTACCGGATCAGCGCCTCGTGGCGCCCGGTGCCGTCGGTCACCACCTACGCCGCGGTCGCCACCGGCTTCCGCGCGCCGGTGGTCAACGCTCGCGCCGGCTCGGTCAGCACCATCGACCCGGATGACCTGGTCATTCCCTACGGCGCCGACTCGGACGAGCTCACCAACTACGAGCTGGGCGTGAAGGGCAGCTGGCTCGACGGCCGCCTGGCCGCCAACCTGGCGCTGTACTACGTCGACTGGAACGACATCCAGGTCCAGGCCAACCGCGTGTCCGACCAGGTGCAGTTCGCCACCAACATCGGCGGGGCCTACAGTCGTGGCCTGGAGTTCGAGCTGATGGCGATGCCGAACATGAACTGGACGGTGGCGCTGAACGGCTCGATCAACCGCGCCAAGGTGGACGACCTGAGCCCGGAGGAAGCGGCGATCTCCGGCACCGTGCTCGGCGCGCGCCTGGCCGCGCCGGAGTTCAGCGGTTCGCTGACCGCCAGCTACCGCTTCGACTGGATCCGTGGCTCCGAGGGCAACGCCTCGCTGGCGATCGTCCACGTCGGCGATTTCCCCGGCCAGTTCCAGTACGTGCCCGGCCAGCCGGGCGTGGTCAGCCCGACCTTCGACTACACCGACTCGTATACGGTCGTGAATGCGAACATCGCCGCCGCGTTCAACAACTACACGGTGGGCCTGTACGTGGAGAACCTGTTCGACGACCGCTCGGTGACCTACGTGCATCCGGAGGCCTTCCTCGACGGCCGCTACGCGCTGGTGCGTCCGCGCACCGTCGGCGTCCGCGTGGGGTACCGGTTCTGATGGCCGCGCGTCCGGCCAGCCCGGCGATGCCCGGCGCGCAGCACGCGCGCCCGGGCGCGGGCGCCTGGGTCGTGCTGGCGATCCTGTGCTTCGTCTACGTGCTCAACTTCCTCGACAGGCAGTTGCTGTCGATCCTGGCCAAGCCGATCCAGGACGAGCTGGGGGTCACCGACTCCCAGCTCGGCCTCATCGGTGGCCTGTACTTCGCGATGTTCTACTGCATCCTGGCGATCCCGGTCGGCTGGCTGGCCGACCGCACCAACCGGGTGCGGGTGCTGGCGTTCTCCTGCGCGCTGTGGAGCGCGGCCACCGCCGCCTGCGGCATGGCCTCCTCGTATCCGCAGCTGGTGCTGGCGCGCATGACCGTGGGCGTCGGCGAGGCCGGCGGCGTGCCGCCGTCCTACGCGATCATTTCCGACTACTTCCCGCCGGGCATGCGCGGCACCGCGCTGAGCCTGTTCAATCTCGGCCCGCCGATCGGGCAGGCGCTGGGCGTGGCCTTCGGCGCCTCGATCGCGGCGGCGTATTCCTGGCGGCTGGCTTTCATCTGGGTCGGCGCGGTCGGCATCGTGACCGCGCTGGCGGTCTGGCTGGTGGTGCGCGAGCCCCGGAAGGGGGGCCGGGATGCCGCGCCGGGGGCGGTTGCCGCCGCCGCCGAGCCGGCGCCCCCCTTCTGGCGCACCTGCCGCGAGTACTTCGCCAACCCGGTGCTGCGCGGCATGGCCCTGGCCTGCGGCGCGACCCAGTTCATCACCTACGCGGTGCTCAACTTCACCGTGCTGTTCCTGATGCGCGAGAAGGGCATGGCGCTGGAGCAGGTGGCGGTGTGGTACGCGCTGGTGATCGGCACCGGCATCTGCGCGGGCATGTTCGCCTCCGGCCGGCTGATCGACCGCCTGTCGCGGAAATCGAAGACCGCGTACGCCTACCTGCCCGCGGCCGGCCTGGCCCTGGCGATGCCGTTCTTCGCCCTGTTCGTGTGGGCCGACAACTGGCCGCTGGCCCTGGCCTTCCTGCTGCTGCCGACCGGCCTGAACTACTTCTACCTGTCGCCGGCGGTGACCCTGGTGCAGGAGGAAGTGCGGCCCAACCAGCGCGTGCTGTCCGGTGCGCTGCTGCTGCTGGTGATGAACCTGATCGGCCTCGGTTTCGGCCCGGCCTACCTGGGCATGGCCAGCGACTTCTTCCGCGCGACCCACCCGGACAACTCGCTGCAGATGGCGTTCTACACGCTGATCCCGTTCTACGTGCTGGCGGTGGTGATGTTCCTGCGACTGGCGCGCACCATCCGCCTCCAGGCCCAGCAGGAGACTACTCCGTGACCCGATCCACCTTCCGCACGCTGGTCGTGTCCGCGGTCCTGGGCTGTGCCGCGCTGCCGGGTGCGGCGTGGTCCCAGGGGCCGGTCGTCCACGCCCCTGTCGGCGCGCTCCAGGGCGAGGCGCTCGACGGCGGCATCCACGCCTTCCTCGGCATTCCCTACGCCGAACCGCCGGTGAAGCAGCTGCGCTGGCGCGCGCCGGTGCCGGCCAAGCCCTGGAAGGGCACCCGCGAAGCCACCGCGTTCGGCCCGGCCTGCATCCAGCCGCCGTCGCGCCCGGGCAGCATCTATTCGCTCGGCGAGGCGCTGCAGACCAGCGAGGACTGCCTGTCGCTGAACGTGTGGGCGCCGGCCGACGCGAAGGACGCGCCGGTGTTCGTGTGGATCCACGGCGGTTCGCTGGTCGCCGGTTCCAGCCGCGAGCCCATGTACGACGGCGCGCGCCTGGCCGCACAGGGCATCGTGGTGGTAAGCATCAACTACCGCCTCGGCGTGCTCGGCTACCTGGCCCATCCGGAGCTGAGCGCCGAATCGGCCGATGGCGTGTCCGGCAACTACGGCCTGCTCGACCAGATCGAGGCGCTGCGCTGGGTCCGGCGCAACATCGCCGCGTTCGGTGGCGATCCGGGCAACGTCACCATCGCCGGCGAGTCGGCCGGCGCGCTGAGCGTGATGTACCTGCTGGCGGCGCCGCCGGCGCGCGGCCTGTTCCACAAGGCCATCGCCCAGAGCGCGTACATGATCACCACGCCGGCGCTGCGCGAGGCCGTGCACGGCATGCCTTCGGCCGAGGAGTTGGGCCTGGAGCTGGGACGCAAGATCGGCGTGCGCGGCCTGCCGCGGCTGCGCGCGATGGATCCGCAGGAGCTGACGGTGAAGGCGGCGATGTCCGGCTTCCTGCCGTTCGGCAACATCGACGGCAAGGTGTTGCCGGCGCAGCTGGTCGAGGTCTTCGACCGCGGCGAGCAGGCGCCGGTGCCGCTGCTGGCCGGCTTCAACGACGGCGAGATCCGTTCGCTGCGTTTCCTGCTGCCGCCGAAGCCGGCCGACGCCGCGACCTATGAAGCGGCGATCCGCGCCGCCTACGGCGACCTGGCCGAGGCGATGCTCGCGCGCTACCCGGCCACCGACCTCGATGGCTCGATGCTGGCCACCACCCGCGACGCGATGTACGGCTGGACCGCCGAGCGCCTGGTGCGCAAGCAGGCCGAGCTGGGCCAGCCGTCGTACCTGTACTACTTCAACCATGGCTATCCGGCCGCCGACGAAGCCGGCCTGCACGCCTTCCACGCCGCCGAACTGCCGTACGTGTTCGCCAACCATGACCGGACCACGCCGCTGTGGCCGAAGGCCCCGGATACGGCGGGCGAGCAGGCGCTGACCGCGGCGATGTCCGGCTACTGGGCCTCGTTCGCGCGCAGCGGCCGGCCGGTGGCCGCCGGCCAGCCGGCCTGGCAGCCCTACGGCCAGGTGCGCGCCTACATGGCCTTCGAGGATGCGCCGGTGCCGGGCGAACACCTGATGCCGGGCATGTACGAACTCGTGGAGGGGGTCGTGTGCCGTCGTCGCGCGCAGGGCGGGCTGCCCTGGCACTGGAACGTCGGCATCGCCGCGCCGCCGCTGCCCGCCGGAGCGCCTGGATGTCCGTGATCCATGGCGAGATGCAGCCCTGGGCGCTGACCATCGACAGGTTCCTCGAGCATGGCGCCAAGTGGCACCCGGGGGTCGAGGTGGTCACGGCGGGCGATGGTGGCAGCACCACGCGGATCGACTACGCCGGGCTGCAGCGTCGCAGCCGCGATGTTTCGGCGCTGCTGGCCGGCATGGGTGTCGGCCCCGGCGACGTGGTCGCCACGCTGGCCTGGAACACCCAGGCGCACATGGAGGCCTGGTACGCGGTGATGGGCATGGGCGCGGTCTGCCAGACGCTCAACCCGCGCGTAGCCGAAGTGCACCTGGCGGCGATGCTGGGACAGTCCGGTGCGCGCGTGCTGGTCGCGTCCGCGGACCTGGCGCCGCTGGCTGAAGCGATTGCCGCGCGCACGGGCACCCTCGAGCGCATCCTCTCGATCGACGGCGTCGCCGGGCGCGGCGACGCCGCGCCGGTGGTCGAATCGCTGGAGCACCTGCTCCAGGCCGACAGCGGTGCGCCGCGCCAGGAAGCCGAGTGGGGCGGGTTCGACGAGCGCATGCCTTGCGGCCTGTGCTTCACCTCCGGCACCACCGGCGCGCCGAAAGGCGTGACCTACACGCATCGGGGCGTGTTCCTGCACACCCTGCGCGCGCTGCAGGCCGACACCATGGCCCTGTCGCAGCGCGACAGCGTGCTGCTGGCCGTGCCGATGTTCCATGCCAACGCCTGGGGCGTGCCGTTCGCCGCGCCGGCGGTGGGCGCGAAGCTGGTCCTGCCGGGCCGCCATCTCGATGGCGCCAGCCTGGCGAAGCTGATCCGCGAGGAGAACGTGACCGTGGCCATCGGCGTGGCCACCGTGTGGCTGGGCCTGGTCGACCACCTGGATACCCACGGCGGCGACGTGCCTTCGTTGCAGCGCGTACTGGTCGGCGGCGCGCCGCTGCCGCCGGCGCTGATGCAGCGCATCGAACAGCGCCTGGGCGTGGCGGTGCAGACCAGCTGGGGCATGACCGAGCTGTCGCCCACCGGTACCGTCGCCCTGCCCGATGATCCTGGACGTGCCGCGCACCTGTCCGGGCGCCCGGCACTGGGCCTGGACCTGCTGCTGACCGACGCCGAGGGCGTGCCGCTGCCGCAGCAGCGCGGATGTGAAGGCCACCTGCGCGTGCGCGGGGCCAGCGTGGTGTACCGTTACTTCGGCCAGATCGATCCGGCGGTGGACGCCGACGGCTGGTTCCCCACCGGCGACCTGGCGCGCATCGACGAGCGCGGCAACCTGGTCATCACCGGCCGCGCCAAGGACCTGATCAAGTCCGGCGGCGAGTGGATCAACCCGGCCGAGATCGAGGAGATCGTCGGCCGGCTGCCGGGCGTGTCGCTGGCCGCGGTGATCGGGCGGGCGCACCCGAAGTGGGGCGAGCGGCCGGTACTGCTGGTGGAGATGCGCGCGGACACCGGCACCGGCGACGCGGAGCTGCTGGAGGCGCTGCGCGGCGCGGTGCCGTCGTGGTGGATGCCGGAGGAGATCATCCGGGTGGAACGGATGCCTTTGGCAGCGACCGGCAAAATTGACAAAATGCGGCTGAGGGCCGAGTTCGGCGGCGCGCAGTGGCGACGGGAGGCGTGATGTCTCCGGCCGGCGCATATGCGGAGCGGCATGGGAGGCTGCAGGGTGCCAGCAAAGGCGACGACGTCCGGATCCCGGCGGGGTGGCGCGAAGAAGACCGGCGCCACCCGGGCCGCGCGCACGACCAAGGCGGCGCAGCGCGCGGAGATGACCGAGCAGATCCTCGATGCGGCCGAGCACCTGTTCTCGCGCGACGGGCTGTACGGGGTCACGCTGAAGGACGTGGCCGAGCGGGTGGGCGTGCACCACACCCTGGTCAACTACTACTTCAACGACAAGCAGACCCTGTTCGATGCGGTAATCGCGCGCCGCGCCGGCGTCACCAGCAGCGCGCGCATGCAGGCGCTGGACGCGTACGAGAAGGCCTGCAACGGCAGGCCGACGGTGGAAGGCGCGCTGCGCGCGTTCCTCGACACCGACCTGGACCTGTACAGCCAGGGCGGCGAGGCCTGGAAGAACTACGGCGCGCTCGGCGCGCTGATGTCCAACACCCGCCACGGCGGCGAGCTGATGGACCAGCACTTCGACCCGGTGGTGCTGCGCCTGATCGGCCTGCTCAGGCGCGCGCTGCCGGAGGCGGCCGAGGAAGACATCTTCTGGGGTTACCACTTCGTCACCGGCGCGCTGATGCTGACCCTGGCGCGCACCGGGCGCATCGACCGCCTCTCCGGCGGGCTGTGCCGCTCGGACGACTACGAAGCGGTGAAGGCGCGCATGGCGAAGTTCATGGCCGCCGGCTTCAAGACCATCTGCAAACCGCGGAACGGCACGCGTACCAGATCCGGCTGAGCGCCGGCGCGCTCCCGTTCCGTGCCTCACGACACACGGGAGTTCGATGATGCCACTGAAGGGAAGGACAGCGATCGTTACCGGCGCCGGCGGCGGCCTGGGTCGCCAGCATGCGCTCTACCTGGCGCGCAAGGGCGCGAAGGTACTGGTCAACGACCTGGGCCTGGAAGCCGCCGAGGCGGTCGCCACGGAGATCCGCGCGGCTGGCGGCGAGGCGATCGCGGTGGCGGGTTCGGTGACCGACGAGGCCGCGGTCGCGGCGATGGTCCAGCGCGCGCTGGATGCGTGGGGCCGGATCGACATCCTCATCAACAACGCCGGCATCCTGCGCGACAAGAGCTTCGCCAAGATGGACCTGGCCGACTTCCGCCTGGTGCTGGACGTGCACCTGATGGGCGCGGCGATCTGCTGCAAGGCAGTGTGGGAGGTGATGCGCGAACAGAAGTCCGGCCGCATCGTCATGACCACCTCGTCCAGCGGCCTGTACGGCAACTTCGGCCAGGCCAACTACGGCGCGGCGAAGATGGCCCTGGTCGGACTGATGCAGACCCTGGCCATCGAGGGCGCCAAGTACGGGATCAAGGTCAACTGCCTGGCGCCGACCGCGTACACGCGGATGATGGAAGGCATCCTGCCGCAGGAGCAGCTGGACGCGCTGGATCCGTCGCTGGTCAGTCCGGCGCTGTTGCCGCTGGTGGTGGATGACGCGCCGACGCGCGCGATCCTCTGCGCCGGCGCGGGGCATTTCGCCCGCGCCCACGTGACCCTGACCGGAGGCTGCTACATCGGCGGTGGCGACGACGCGGGCGAACGGCTGATCGCGGCGTGGGACGCGGTCTCGGACACCACCGGCCAGGTCGTGCCCGACTACGGCTTCACCCAGGCCGAGCGCGAGGTGGCCAGCGCGCAGCGGCATGCCAAGCCCGGCGTTACCGCCTGACCGCGAGGGATCCCATGACCGGCGTATTCGTTGTCTCGGCCGTGCGCACGGCCATCGGCACCTTCGGCGGCAGCCTGCGCGAGGTGCCGCCCTCGGACCTGGGCGTGGCGACGGCGCGCGAGGCGATCGCCCGCGCGGGCATCGAGCCCGCTGTGATTGGTCATGCGGTCTACGGGCAAGTGCTGCCCAGCGAGCCGGCCGATGCCTACCTGGGCCGGGTGATCGCGGTAAAGGCGGGCGTGCCGGTGGAGACGCCGGCGTTCACGGTGAACCGGCTGTGCGGTTCGGGCCTGCAGGCGATCGTGTCGGCGGCGCAGTCGCTGCTGCTGGGCGATTGCGAGGTGGCGCTGGCCGGCGGTGCCGAGTCGATGAGCCGGGTGCCGTTCCACGTGCCGAGCCAGCGCTGGGGCCGCAAGCTCGGCGATGCGGTGATGGTCGATGCGCTCAACGAGGGCCTGAAGGATCCGTTCGACAAGGTGCTGATGGGCATCACCGCGGAGAACGTGGCCGAACGCCACGGCATCGACCGGGCGCGGCAGGACGCGGTGGCACTGGAAAGCCACCGGCGCGCGGCGCGGGCGATCGCGGAGGGCCGCTTCGAAGGGCAGATCGTGCCGGTGAAGGTAGGTCGCCGCGGCAAGGAAACCGAGTTCCGCGTGGACGAGCACGTGCGCGCGGAGGTCAGCGGCGAGGACCTGGCGGGGCTGCGCCCGGTGTTCAAGGCCGAGGGCACGGTGACGGCGGGCAATGCGTCGGGCATCAACGATGGCGCAGCCTCGGTGGTGCTGGCCACGGGCGCGGCGGTGCAGCGGCACGGGCTGAAGCCGCTGGCGCGGCTGGTCGCGTACGCGCATGCGGGGGTGGAGCCGCTGTACATGGGCATGGGCCCGGTGCCGGCGACGCGCACGGCGCTGGCGCGGGCGGGACTGACGGTCGGGGACCTGGACGTGGTCGAGTCCAACGAGGCGTTCGCGGCGCAGGCCTGTGCGGTGGCCGATGCGCTGGGTTTCGATCCGGCGAAGACCAATCCGAACGGCAGCGGGATTTCGCTGGGCCATCCGGTCGGTGCGACGGGCGCGATCATCACGGTGAAGCTGGTCCACGAGCTGCACCGCACCGGTGGCCGTTACGGCCTGGCGACGATGTGCATCGGCGGCGGCCAGGGCATCGCGGCGATCTTCGAGCGGGTGTAGTGGGCGTGGCTTCCGGTCATTGTCATGTGACCGGGCGTGCTGCGCGGCTGTAGCAGCAACAGCGGAGACAGCAGCAACAGCAACGGCAACGGCAAAGGCAAAGGCAAAGGCGTTGAGGTGGGCGGCTTCGGACGGAGCCGCGGCAGCGCGGGGGTATGCCGCATCGCGCGGTTCCGCGTCCTGCTCCAACGCGCGACCGCGGCACATCCATGTGCCGCTTGCGACATACCCCCGCGCCACCGCGTCTTCGGGCGTATTGGGGTCGTGGCTTCGCTCGCCCATTCTCTCCCGGAGTGAGGGGCTTCAGGGCGCAGCGCTTCCTGTAGAGCGGGGCTTGCCCCGCTCCCACACATCTGGAGGCGTGGGGTCCATCAGGACGTTTGCTTCCCTGTTCTTCGCGGGCGTTTGGGTGTCCGACGTGGGCAGTCGGGCAAGCCCGACTCTACAGGGGCTGGCGGGGCTGGGGTCAGATCCCCAGCCAGGCACGCACCGGATGCGCGGGGTCGGCCAGCAGGCGCAGGGCCAGCAGCAGCGACACGGTCACCAGCAGGGGGCGGATGACGCGGCTGCCGTGCTTCATGGCGAAGCGCGAGCCGGCGCGCGCGCCGAGGAACTGGCCGGCGCCCATCAGCAGGCCGACCTTCCACAGCACCGAGCCGGTGGCCAGGAACACGGCGAAGGCGCCGACGTTTGAGCCGAAGTTGAGGAACTTGGTGTGGGCGGTGGCCTTGAGCAGGCCGAAGCCGGCCAGGCCGACGAAGCCGAGCATCAGGAACGAGCCGGTGCCCGGGCCGAAGATGCCGTCGTAGAAGCCCACCGCGGGCACGAAGCCGAGGGCGAACAGGCGCGGACCCATGCGCCGCTGGCGTTCGACGGCGCCGATGTCCGGCTTGAGCGCGAAGTACACGGCGATGCCGGCCAGCAGGAACGGCAGCACCGCGCGCAGCCAGGTGGACGGAACCACGGTGGCGGCCAGCGCGCCGGCCATGGCGCCGACGGCGGCCGCGATGCCCATCGGCAGCTGTCCGCGCAGGTCGACATGGCCGTGGCGGGCGTAGGTCCAGCTGGCCGAGCCGGAGCCGAACAGCGACTGCAGCTTGTTGGTGCCGAGCGCCTGCAGCGGCGGGATGCCGGCCAGCAGCATCGCCGGCAGGGTGACCATGCCGCCGCCGCCGGCGATGGCGTCGACGAAGCCGGCCAGCACGGCGGCGAGGAACAGCAGCAGCAACAGCTGCAGGGCGGGGTCGGCCATCGGGGATATCCGGGGGGAGGACAGGGCGACCATGCGATGGCCACGGACGTGATTCTAGGCGGTGTGGGCCCCGGCTTCGGCAACGTGCGTCGCAACGGTTAGCATCGGTCCAACGTCCCCAGGAGTCGCGCGATGTCCCTGACCGCCCGTTGCCGTGTTTCCCTGCTGGCCTGCGCCCTCGGCCTCGCCCTGCCCGGCCTGGCCGGCGCGCAACCGGCGCAACGTCCCGAGGTGGCCGAGGCGGCGGCGAAGCTGCGCCAGCAGGTGATCGACTGGCGCCGCGACTTCCACCAGCACCCGGAGCTGTCCAACCGCGAGGAGCGCACCGCCAGGGTCGTCGCGGAAGAGCTGCGCAGGATGGGCCTGGAGCCGAAGACCGGCATCGCGCACCACGGCGTGGTCGCGGTCATCAAAGGTGGCAGGCCCGGGCCGCGGATCGCCCTGCGCGCGGACATGGACGCGCTGCCGGTGGCCGAGCGCACCGGGCTGCCGTTCGCCTCGAAGGCCACGGCCGAGTTCCGCGGGGAGACGGTCGGGGTGATGCACGCCTGCGGCCACGATGCGCACACCGGCATCCTGCTGGGCGTGGCGCGCGCGCTGGTGTCGATGCGCGAGAGCCTGCCCGGCGAGGTCATGCTGGTGTTCCAGCCGGCGGAGGAAGGCGCGCCACCGGGCGAGGAGGGCGGCGCGTCGCTGATGCTGGCCGAAGGCATCTTCGACGACTTCAGGCCCGAGGCGGTGTTCGGCCTGCACGTGTTCTCGACGGTGCAGGCCGGACAGATCGCCGTGCGCGGCGGTCCGCTGATGGCCGCGTCGGACCGCTTCAGCATCAAGGTGAAGGGCCGGCAGACCCACGGCTCGCGGCCGTGGGGCGGGATCGACCCGATCGTGGCGGCGGCGGACCTGGTCGGCACCGCGCAGAGCATCGTCTCGCGCCGCACCGACATCGCGAAGCTGCCGGCGGTGGTGACGTTCGGCGCGATCAAGGGCGGCATCCGCTACAACATCATCCCCGACGACGTGGAGCTGATCGGCACCATCCGCACCTTCGACGCGGGCATGCGCGAGAGGATCTTCGCCGACCTGGGCAACGTCGCCGCGCACGTGGCTGCGGCGCATGGCGCCACGGTCGAGACCAGGATCCCCGACGGCGACAGCAACCCGGCCACGATCAACGACCCGGCACTCACCGCGCGGATGCTGCCGAGCCTGCAGGCGGTGGTCGGCGCGGACAACGTGTTCGAGCCGCCGCTGACGATGGGCGCCGAGGATTTCTCGTTCTACGGCCGGGAGGCGCCGGCGATGTTCTTCTTCGTCGGCGCGACGGCGAAGGGCATCGATCCGGCCACCGCGCCGAGCAACCACTCGCCCGAGTTCACCCTGGACGAGACCGCGCTGGATGTCGGCTTCCGCGCGCTGCTGCAGGTGAGCCTGGACTACCTGCACGGCACGGCCGGCTGATCCGGGTGGGAGAAGGGCTGTCCACGGCCGTGCTCCTGTAGAGCGGGGCTTGCCCCGCTGCCTCGCATCCGACCAGGCCATCCCGCAGGGATGCCCGGCAAGCCCGCTGCTACGCCAGCGCGCCGCCCACGCTCAGAGGTCGAACCCCAGCAGCAACGGATCATGGTCCGAGCTGCGCCACGGCCCGGGGACGTTGCGTCCCGCGTAGCCGGCGTCGTCCGGCTCGTCGGCGTTGACGTGCCATTCGGCCGCGCCGCGCAGGTGCGGCACCAGCGCCGGGCTCAGCAGGGCGTGGTCCAGGCGTCCGCTGAGGCCCTGGTATACGTAGCTCCACGGACGTTCGACGCCGGCGGCGGCGAAGGCGTCGGTCCAGCCGGCGTCCTCGCGCAGCCAGTGCACCGGGTCCTCCATCGCGTAGGCGTTGAAGTCGCCGAGGATCACCACGCGTTCGCGCCCCTTGCCCAGCGGCGCCGACTGCAGCCAGGCGTGCAGGCGCTGCGCTGAATCCAGGCGCAGCGCGTTCCAGCAGCCCTGCCCGTCCTTGCGGTCGGCGTTGTCGCCGGTCGCCTCGCTGCAGCCCTTGGACTTGAAGTGGTTGGCGACGACGACGAATTCCCTGCCGCCGCCCTTGCGCCTGAACGCCTGGGCCAGCGGCACGCGGCTGCGTTCGCCGAACGGGCCGCCTTCCAGCACCGCCGGCTTGCCGCGCGGGACCAGGCGGTCTGCGCGGTAGATGATGCCGACGCGGATCGTGTCCGCGCCCGGGCCGCGACCGGCGTCGACGAAGCGCCACTGCGCGCCTCCGGCGTTGAGCTCGCGCACCAGCCGGGCGATGCTCGAATCCTCGCCGTAGCCGTCGTTCTCCAGTTCCATCAGCGCGGCCACGTCCGGATCGAGCCCGTGCACGGTGGCGACCAGCTTGGCCAGCTGTGCCTCGAACGCCTGCTCCGTCTTCGCGCCGCGCGGGGTCGGGAAACCGCCGCCGCGGCCGTCGCCGTTGAACAGGTTCTCCAGGTTGAAGGCGGCCACGCGGACGTTCCCGGGCACCTGCGGCGGCCCCGGGCGCTGCGCCGCTTCGAAGCGCAGCGGGCGGTCCAGCTGCAGGCGCCAGCTGCCGTGGCGCTGTTCGACCACGCCTTCGGCGCCCAGCACCACGTCGCCGACGCGCGGCGTCGCGCCGTCGTCGAGATAGGGCACCTGCCGTGGATCGCGCGCCTGGCTGCCGTCGTCCAGCAGCAGGCGCACGCGCGCGTTGCGCGCGGCCAGTCCAGCATGTTCCGGCGTGCCCGGGCGGGCCAGTTCGCTGGGCTGCCACAGGCGCCCGTCGAAGGACACCGCCAGCTCGCCGTAGCGCGCCAGCGCGTCGGTGCCGGCCACGAACAGCGGCGCCTCGATGCGCACGCGCATCCCGTCCAGCGCGGCCCAGTCCTGCGGCAGCGCGTCCAGCGTGAGCGCCGTGACCGGCTGGGCGGGGCGGCAGCGGTCGATGCGTTCGGCCAGCAGCACCGTGGCACGGCTGCCGCCGCGCTTCTCCTCGACCAGCCGGCCGTGGAAGCGGCACTCGCGCCCGGCGGCCACGCCGTCGGGGAACTGCACGCCTTCGGCGGGGCGCACGAACAGGCCGTCGGGCGTGGCCGGGTCGCCGTCGCCGTCGCCGCCGTCCTGCACGAACACGCCGCCGAGGCCTTCACGGAAGTCGGCGCTGACCGTCGCGGTGAACGCGACCTTCGCCGGATCCGCCGCGCTGGCGCGCAGCTGGCCGATGGCGGTGGCAGGCCCTGCCAGCGCGATGGCCGGGGCGAAGGCCAGCAGCAGGGACAGGGCCGTCGGGATACGGGGGGCGTGCATGGGCGGATCCTGCATGTCTGAAAACGACAACGCCGCCCGGAGGCGGCGTTGGCGGGAAGAAACGCGGCTTACTTGAGGTTGGAGATCATCCAGTCGACCGTCGCCTGCACCTGCTCGTCGGTCAGTGCCGGGTTGCCACCCTTCGGCGGCATCACGCCGGCCGAACCGGTGAAGCCCTCGATCGCGTGCTTGTACAGGGTGTCGGTGCCCTGGGCGATGCGCGCGTTCCAGTGGCCACGGTCCAGGGTCGGGGCGCCGCCCACGCCACCGGTGTGGCAGGCGCCGCACAGGTTCTGGAAGATCACCGAGCCGTCGGTGGTGCCGCCGTAGGCCACCTGCGAGGCGGCCTTGGCCGCGGCGGCCGCGGCGGCGGCAGCCTGCGCGGCGGCGCCGGTGTCGCCGGCGTAGACCGCGCCGACCGGGGCGATGCGCTCGGCGGTGCGCTTGGCAGCCGTCGGCGACACTTCCGGCGGAATCCGGCCGTGCAGGTGGCTGGCCAGGAGGATCAGGCCCAGGGTGACCAGGCCCAGCAGGCCGATCACCATCGAGAAGCGCTTCAGGAATTCCAGGTCGTAGTTACGCACATCCCATCCTATGGCGAGTGGCGCGGCCGGCCACAGCTGCCGGCGATTATAGAGAGGGACGAGCCGGCTCCGGAAGCCGCGGAGCCGGAAGCATGCGTCCGTGCACGCCCGTGCCGGGTCGGCCAGGGTCGGGAGGCAGGGCCTGGCCGGTCACCGGGCAGGCCGCGGCCGGCGGTCCGGCCATCGCAATGGGCTGCTGCGATGCAGCAGCCCGGGCCGCTGCGAACGCGCTTGCCGTTGCAGCCTCCGAGGCCGCCGCCAACCGCCGATCTGCCCGGAATCTCCGCCTTTTCCGCCCGCTTCCACCATTGCCGGAGCATGCCGTCGCCGCAGCGGCCCCATGACGGCAGGGCATGGCGCTCGCCGTGCGGTTGACAGCGCTGCCATCTGTGGCAAAGCCTCTGCGGCCGTCAGTGCCACCAGTGCGCCCGGGGACATCAGGCGCCGCGAGACCGACCGGAGGGAAGACCGTGATGAGTTCCGAAGCCGCCGCGCCCGTGCGCATCCGCAATGGCCTGGCCGCCGCCCTGGCCCTGGTCCTGCTGGCCGCCTGCGACCGCGCACCCGAACCGGCCGCTGCGGCCGGCGATGCCGATGCCACCGCTTCCGCCGCCGACGGCACCATCCATCCGGAGGCCTGGCCGCAGCTGGCCTGGCCGTTGCCGGCCGATCCGGAGCTCGAGAAGAAGGTCGACGACCTGCTCGCGTCGATGACCCTCGAGGAGAAGGTCGGCCAGATCGTGCAGGGCGACATCGCCTCGATCACCCCGGACGACGTGCGCAAGTACCGCCTCGGCTCGATCCTCGCCGGCGGCAGCTCCGACCCGGGCGGCAAGTACAACGCGAAACCGGCCGAATGGCTGGCCCTGGCCGACGCCTTCTGGGAGGCGTCGATGGACACCTCCGGCGGCGGCAAGCCGATCCCGGTGATCTGGGGCATCGACGCCATGCATGGCCAGAGCAACGTGGTCGGCGCCACCCTGTTCCCGCACAACGTCGGCCTCGGCGCCACCCGCAACCCCGAGCTGCTGCGCCGGATCGGCGAGATCACCGCCCTGGAGACCCGCACCACGGGCATGGAGTGGGCTTTCGCCCCGACCGTGGCGGTTCCGCAGGATGTGCGCTGGGGCCGCGCCTACGAGGGCTACTCGGAGAACCCGGAGGTCGTCGCGCAGTTCGCCAGGGCCATGGTCGAAGGCCTGCAGGGCAAGCCGGGCGAGCCGGGCTTCCTCGACGACCGCCACGTGATGGTCTCGGTGAAGCACTTCGTCGGCGACGGCGGCACCAGCGGCGGCCGCGACCAGGGCGACACCCAGGTCAGCGAGGCCGAGCTGCGCGACGTGCACGCGGCCGGCTACAAGACCGCGATCGAGGCCGGTGCGCAGTCGGTGATGGCCTCGTTCAACAGCTTCCACGGGACCAAGCTGCACGGGCACAAGCCGCTGCTGACCGACGTGCTCAAGGGCCGCTTCGCCTTCGGCGGCTTCGTCGTCGGCGACTGGAACGGCCACGGCCAGCTCCCCGGCTGCACCGCCAGCAACTGCCCGGCCACCTTCGCCGCCGGCCTGGACATGGCGATGGCGCCGGACAGCTGGAAGGGCATGTACGAGAGCACCCTGGCCGCGGTGCGCGACGGCACCCTGCCGATGGAACGCCTGGACGACGCGGTGCGCCGCATCCTGCGGGTGAAGTTCAACCTTGGCCTGTTCGACAAGCCCAGGCCCTCGCAGCGCGCGCTGGGCGGCAAGTTCGAACTGCTCGGGGCGCCGGAGCACCGCGAGGTCGCCCGCCAGGCGGTGCGCGAGTCGCTGGTGCTGCTGAAGAACCAGGGCGGCGTGCTGCCGTTGCGCGCCAACCAGCGCATCCTCGTGGCCGGCGACGCCGCCCACAACATGAGCAAGCAGACCGGCGGCTGGACCCTCAACTGGCAGGGCAGCGGCACCACCCGCGCCGACTTCCCCAACGCCGACACGATCTGGGAAGGCGTCGAGCGCGCCGTGCGCGCCGCCGGCGGCAAGGCCGAGCTGGCGGTGGACGGCAACTACAGGTCGAAGCCCGACGCGGTCATCGTCGTGTTCGGCGAGGAGCCCTACGCCGAGTTCCAGGGCGACATCCCCAACCTGCTGTTCAAGCCCGGCGACGACAGCGACCTGGAGCTGATCCGCAAGCTCAAGGCCGACGGCATCCCGGTGGTGGCGGTGTTCATCAGCGGCCGGCCGCTGTGGCTCAACCGCGAGATCAACGCCGCCGACGCCTTCGTCGCGGCGTGGCTGCCCGGCTCCGAGGGTGCCGGCGTGGCCGACGTGCTGCTGCGCAAGCCCGACGGCAGCGTCAACCACGACTTCAAGGGCAAGCTCAGCTTCTCCTGGCCGCGCAACGCGGTGGACGCGGCGGTCAACAGGCCCGGCTACCAGCCGCAGTTCGCCTTCGGTTACGGCCTGACCTACGCCGACAACGGCGACCTGGCGCCGCTGCCGGAAGACTCCGGCATCCAGGGCCTGCAGGCGCCGGCCGGCGTGTACTTCGCCCGCGGCCAGCTCGCCAGCGGCCTGGCGCTGCAACTGGAGGACGCGCAGGGCCAGGCCACGCCGGTGGCCACCGTGCCGACGGCGCTGGCCGATGGCAGCCTCGCCGTGGCCGCGGTCGACCACCAGCGCCAGGAAGACGCGCGCCGCTTCACCTGGTCCGGCGCGCAGCCGGCGGCGGTGGCGATCGCCGCCACGCCGGCGCAGGACCTGGCCCGCGAGACCAACGGCGACGTGATGCTGGCGCTGACCCTGCGCCCGGACGCGATCCCGGCCAGCGGCTCGATCACCGCCGCCGCCGGCGCCAGCCAGCCGTTGCCGCTGCGCGAGACGCTGGCGGCGCTCCCGGCCGGGCAGTGGACCACGCTGGGCATCCCGCTGAAGTGCTTCGCTGCCGCCGGCGCGGACACCGCCAGCCTCGACGTGCTGCTGCGCCTGCGCAGCGACGCGGCGACCACGCTGTCGGTATCGCAGGTGTCGCTGGCCGCGGTCGGCGAGGTCGAGCACACCCTGTCCTGCCCGCAGTAACCGCCTGAAGGCCCGCGCCGTCCCGGGAGGGCGGCGGCGCGGGCCGGTTCTCCGCGGTGCCGCGACACCGTCGCGCGTCGCTGCGCCCGTGCCCTCTCCCAGGCCTACCGCTCGCAACCGGGGAGAGGACGCGGATGAAGCTGGCAACACTGGACATGGTGATCGTGCTCGCCTACCTGGCGGGCATCTTCGTGCTGGCGCAGTGGGTTTCGCGCGAGAAGGCCGGGCACCAGAAATCGACCACCGACTACTTCCTCGCCAGCCGTTCGCTGCCGTGGTGGGCGATCGGCGCCTCGCTGATCGCGGCGAACATCTCCGCCGAGCAGATCATCGGCATGTCCGGGTCCGGCTATGCCATCGGCCTGGCGATCGCCTCCTACGAGTGGATGGCGGCGGCGACGCTGCTGATCGTCGGCAAGTTCTTCCTGCCGGTCTTCCTGCGCAACCGCATCTACACCATGCCGCAGTTCCTCGAGGAACGTTACGGCACGCGCATCCGCACGCTGATGGCGGTGTTCTGGCTGGGCCTGTACGTGTTCGTGAACCTGACCTCGATCCTGTGGCTGGGTTCGATCGCGGTGGCGCAGGTGACCGGCATGGAGCAGATGCTGGCGCTGGCCCTGCTGGGCCTGTTCGCGCTGGCCTACCAGCTGTACGGCGGCCTCAAGGCGGTGGCGCTGACCGACATCGTGCAGGTGACCCTGCTGGTGCTCGGCGGCCTGCTGGTCACCGGGATCACGCTCGACCACATCGGCGACGGCAGCGTCGTGGCCGGTTTCTCGAGGCTGTGGGCCGAACACCCCGGCCACTTCGAGATGATCCTCGACCGGGACAACCCGTTCTACAAGGACCTGCCGGGCATCAGCGTGCTGGTCGGCGGCATGTGGATCATGAACATCAGTTACTGGGGCTTCAACCAGTACATCATCCAGCGTGCGCTGGCGGCGAAGGACATCCGCGAAGCGCAGAAGGGCGTGGTGTTCGCCGCGTTCCTGAAGCTGCTGATGCCGCTGGTGGTGGTGCTGCCGGGCATCGCCGCGGTGGTGCTGGCGCCGGAACTGGCCAAGCCCGACCAGGCCTATCCGACGATGATGCGGCTGCTGCCCGGCGGCGTGCTCGGCCTGGTGTTCGCCGCGCTGGTGGGGGCGATCGTGGCCTCGCTGGCCTCCAAGATCAATTCGGTGGCGACCATCTTCACCCTGGACTTCTACGCCAAGTCGCGGCCGCAGGCCGGCCAGGCGCACCTGGTGCGGGTGGGTCGCGTCGCCGCGGCGGTGTCGGTGCTGGCGGCGATCCTGGCCGCGCGGCCGCTGCTGGGCAGCTTCGACCAGGCCTTCCAGTACATCCAGGAGTACACCGGCTTCTTCACCCCCGGCATCGTGGTGATCTTCGTGCTGGGCCTGTTCTGGAAGCGCGCCAACGAAGCCGGCGCGCTGGCCGCGGCGATCGGCTCGTTCGCGCTGTCGGTGGTGCTGAAGCTGGCCTGGCCGGCGCTGCCGTTCATCGACCGCGTCGGCCTGGTGTTCCTGCTGGCGCTGGCGCTGGCGGTGGTGGTGTCGCTGGCGACGCGTCCGCAGCAGGCCGGCAGCGGCCTGATCCAGACCGCCGATGTCGACTATTCGACGTCAGCCGGTTTCAATATCGCCGCGCTCGGGGTCGTCGCGATCCTGGCCGCGCTCTACGCACTGTTCTGGTGACGTGGCGGCCGCGGCCGGCGCCAGCGCCGGCCCGTTGCCGGCCATGGATGGAGGGGGTGATGCGGGTCAGGATCGAGGACGTCGCCAGGCAGGCGGGCGTCTCCATGAAGACGGTGTCGCGGGTGCTCAACAACGAGCCCGGGGTGCGCGATGCCACCCGCGCACGGGTCCTGGAGACGGTGGGCGCGCTCAACTACCGGCCCGATCCGTCCGCGCGCAGCCTCGCCGGCAACCGCTCGTACCTGGTCGCGCTGCTGTACGACAACCCTTCGCCGAACTACCTGATGGAGATCCTCACCGGCGTAGTGGAGGCCTGCGAGAGTCACCACTACGGCATGGTGATGCAGCCGGTCAGCTACCGCAGCCCGGACTTCCTCGACACGGTCGATGCGCTGGTGGTGGCCTCGCGCCTGGACGGGCTGATCCTCACCCCGCCGCTGACCGACAGCCAGGCCCTGCTCGACCGCCTCGACCAGCGCGGGATCCCGTTCTCGTGCATCTCGCCGAAGGACCGCGAGGGCCGCACCGGCGTCACCCTGGACGAGCACGAGGCGGTGTGCGAGCTCATGGCCCACCTGATCGCCCTGGGCCACCAGCGCATCGCCCACGTCCGCGGCCATCCGGACCATGGTGCCAGCGAATGGCGCCTGGCCGGCTACCGCACCGCGCTGCGCCGCGCTGGCCTGCGCTACGACCCGGGCCTGGTGGTCGACGGCGAGTTCTCGTTCGATTCGGGCCTGGCCGCCGGCCGCCACCTGCTGACCCTGCCGGAGCGGCCCACCGCGATCTTCGCCGCCAACGACGACATGGCCGCCGGTGTGATGCGTGCGGCCAGCGAGCTGGGCCTGCGAGTGCCGGCCGACGTGTCGGTGTGCGGTTTCGACAATACCCCGATCTCGCAGCAGATCTTCCCGGCCATCACCACCGTGCAGCAGCCCACCCGCGACATGGGCCAGGTGGCCACGGTGCAGCTGCTCAACGCCATCCGCGACCGCAGCGCCGGGCGCATGGTGCGGATGCCGTACTCGCTGCAGCTGCGCCAGTCGACCGGTCCGGTGCCCGCGGGCTGAGGCCCCCGCAACCGGGCCCGGGAGGCCCGCCCCCGGTCTTCCTGGTGGCCCGCGTCGGGTTGCATTGGGACTTCACCCGAGTGTGGGTAGGCTTCCAGTTCGCGATAATTCTGGTTCCCCGACCCTGGCGCAGGTGCGACAACCGGGGTGTGGGAACGACTCCGCAACGGAAGCGAGAGATGTACAAGTCACCCAGGCCAGCTCCCGCCAGGCGCGGCAGGGCCGTCATCGCGGGCGCCGTGCTGGCGTTCGCGTTCGGAAGCCCGGGGCTGCTGCCGGCAACCGCTCCGGATGCCCCGCTGCAGATCCGCATGGTGGTCATCGAGCCGGTGGATGTCGCCACCTTGCCCGCGCCCGTGCAGCGGCTGCAGGAGGCCTGGCCCGGCTACGCCAAGCGCTGGGCCTTCGCCCGCAAGGAGGCCGCCAGGGACCCGCTGGTCGCGGTCCGGTTCCTTCGCAATGTCCACGGCGCGATGCGGACGCGGGCCGACTGGCAGGCCTGGGAGGCGGACATGGCCGAGGCCGGCCAGGCGCTGCTGGACGGCCTCGACCGGGGCGCCCCGGCGGCGCCGGACGGCGCCCGGCCGGAAGCCGGCGACTGAGGGCGGCAGGCGTGGCCTCCCGCCGCTCCGGCGCGGACCCGCGCCACGCTCCCGGAGCGGCGCCGGCGCGGCCTAGGCCGCGTCGCGGCTGACCACCCGCAGCCGGCTGTCCCAGTCCTGCAGCAGTTCGGCCTCGCGCGCCTTGGCCCTGTGCAGGTGCGCTTCCTTGACGTGGCCGTAGCCGCGGATCTGCTCGGGGATGCTGGCGATGCGCGTGGCCAGCTCCAGGTTGCCGGCGTCGAGGCGGGCGAGCAGGCGCTCGACGATGGCGAAGTAGTCGGCGACCAGCTGGCGCTCCATGCGCCGTTCGGCTGTGCGGCCGAACGGATCGAACGCGGTGCCGCGCAGGAATCGCAGTTTCGCCAGCCAGCGGAACGCGGTGAACATCCACGGCCCGTACTCGCGCTTGACCAGGCGGCCCTGCGCGTCCTTCTTCGCCAGCAGCGGCGGCGCCAGGTGGAAACGCAGGGTGTAGTCGCCCTCGAACTGCTGCTGCAGGCGGCGCTGGAAATCGCCGCTGGTGTACAGCCGCGCCACCTCGTACTCGTCCTTGTACGCCATCAGCTTGAACGCGTAGCGCGCCACCGCCTCGGTGAGCGCGGTGGAGCCCGGCGCCTTCAGGTTCTCGGCGGCGCGCACCTTCGCCACCATCTCGCTGTAGCGGCGCGCATAGGCGGCGTCCTGGTAGTCGGTGAGGAAGCGTTCGCGGCGCGCGATGAGTTCGTCGAGGCTGCGCGACAGGCGCAGGTCGTCCAGCGGCAGGGCGGTGACCTCGCCGGTCGCCGCATCCAGCGGCGAGGCGCCTTCGGCCGCGGCGGCGCCGCGTTCGGGCAGGCCGCGCAGGTTGCGGTCGGCACGCGCCGGGCGCGGCGCGCTGATGCTGCCGAACTCGCTGCCTTCCCAGTCGCCCGGCGGCAGCTGGTGCAGGCCGTCGGCGCTGCGCTCGTCCCCGGTCATCGGGTTGCTGACCAGGCCGGCGGCCTTGGCCACCGCGTGCGGATCGACCGCGGCCAGGCGGCCCCAGGCGAAGGCCTGGCGGTTCATCTCCACGGCGGCGCCGTTGAGTTCGATCGCCCGCATCAGCGCGCCGTGCGACACCGGCACCAGGCCCAGCTGCCAGGCGTAGCCGAGCATGAACAGGTTGCTGGCGATGGCGTCGCCGAGCAGGGCGGTGGCCAGCTGGGTGGCGTCGAGCAGGCGCGGTTCGCGCCCGCCCAGGGCCAGGCGCACGCCGGCGATGATGTCCGCCGCCGGGAAGTGCAGGTCCGGGCGCGTGGTGAAGGTGCCGGGCATCGCCTCGTAGGTGTTGAGCACCACCTCCGAGCGTTCGCCGCGCACCTTGGACAGCGCCCAGTAGTCGTTGACCACGACCATGTCGCAGCCCAGCACCAGGTCGGCCTCGCCGGCGGCGATGCGCACGGCGTGGATGTCTTCCGGGGTGCGCGCCAGGCGCACGTGGGTGGTCACCGCGCCGCCCTTCTGCGCCAGGCCGGTCTGGTCGAGGACGGTGGCACCCTTGCCTTCCAGGTGCCCGGCCATGCCCAGCAGCGCGCCGATGGTGACCACGCCGGTGCCGCCGACGCCGGTGATCAGGATGTTCCAGGGCCGGTCCAGGCGCGTGCGGAACGCCGGTTCGGGCAGGTCCTGCAGCAGCGCCGCGGCCTCGGCGCGCGGCCCCTTGCGCGGCTTGCCGCCGTGCAAGGTGACGAAGCTGGGGCAGAAGCCCTGCACGCAGGAGTAGTCCTTGTTGCAGTTGGACTGGTCGATCTCGCGCTTGCGTCCGAACTCGGTTTCCTTCGGCAGCACCGACACGCAGAAGCTCTTCTGCCCGCAGTCGCCGCAGCCTTCGCAGACCAGGGTGTTGACCATCACCCGCTTGGCCGGGTCCTCGAGCTTGCCGCGCTTGCGGCGGCGGCGCTTCTCGGTGGCGCAGGTCTGGTCGTAGATCAGGATCGAGACGCCCTTCACCTCGCGCAGGCGCTTCTGCACCGCGTCCAGCTCGCTGCGGTCGTGGAACTCGACGCCGGCGGGGAACAGCTCGCGCCTGGACCACTTGCCGATGTCGTCGCTGACCAGGACGATCGTGTCGATGCCCTCGGCGCGCATCTGCCAGGCGATGTCCGGCACGCTCAGCTGGCCGTCCACCGGCTGACCGCCGGTCATCGCCACCGCGTCGTTGTAGAGGATCTTGTAGGTGATGTTCACCTTCGCGGCGACCGCCTGGCGGATCGCCAGCGAGCCGCTGTGGAAATAGGTGCCGTCGCCGAGGTTCTGGAACACGTGCGGCGTGTCGGTGAATGGCGCCTGCCCGGCCCAGGTGACGCCTTCGCCGCCCATGTGGGTGAAGGTGTCGGTGGAGCGGTCCATCCACGTGACCATGTAGTGGCAGCCGATGCCCGCCAGCGCGCGAGAGCCTTCCGGCACGCGGGTGCTGGTGTTGTGCGGGCAGCCGGAACAGTAGTGCGGCACGCGCGGGAAGTTGGCGCGCGGCAGCGCCATCTCCGCCTCCTTCTCCTCCATCCAGCGCAGGCGCTGCTCGATGGATTCGGTCGTGAAAAAGCGCTGGATGCGGCGGCCGATCACCCCGGCGATGGTGGCCGGGGTCAGCTCGCCGGTGGACGGCAGGATCCACTCCCCGGCCTCGTCGTACTTGCCGACGATGCTCGGGCGCCGGCCCCAGGCCTCCGGCCAGTTGTAGAACTGCTCCTTCATCTGCCGCTCGATGAAGGCCCGCTTTTCCTCCACCACGACGATGTCCTCCAGCCCGCGGGCGAAGGCGGCGATGCCCTGCGGCTCCAGCGGCCAGGTCATGCCGACCTTGTACACGCGGATGCCGATGTCGCGGCAGGCTTCCTCGTCCAGGCCCAGGTATTCCAGGGCCTGCAGCACGTCCAGGTAGCTCTTGCCGGTGGTGACGATGCCCAGCCGCGCGCGCGGCGAATCCAGCACGATCCGGTCGATGCGGTTGGCGCGGGCGAAGGCCTGCGCGGCGCGGATCGCGTAGCGGTGCAGGCGCATCTCCTGCTCCAGCGGCGGATCCGGCCAACGGATGTTGAGCCCGCCCGGCGGCAGCTCGAAATCCTCCGGCAGCACGATCCGGCGCGCGAACGGGTCCACGTCCACCGAGGCGGAGGACTCCACCGTCTCGGCGATGGTCTTGAAGCCGATCCAGCGGCCGGTATAGCGGCTCATCGCCCAGCCGACCAGGCCCAGGTCGAGGATGTCCTGCACGCCGGCGGGGTTGAGCACCGGCATCATCGCGCTGACGAACTCGTCCTCGCTGCCATGCGGCAGGGTCGAGCTGCGGCAGGCGTGGTCGTCGGCGGCCAGCGCCAGCACGCCGCCATGTCTCGAGGTGCCGGCGGCATTGCCGTGCTTGAACACGTCGCCGCAGCGGTCCACGCCCGGGCCCTTGCCGTACCACATGGCGTAGACGCCATCGACCCTGGCCCCGGGGAACAGGTTGGTCTGCTGCGTGCCCCAGACCATGGTCGCGCCCAGGTCCTCGTTGAGGCCGGGCTGGAAGCGCACCTTCGCCGCCTCCAGGTGCCTGCGCGCGCGCCACAGTTCCAGGTCGAAACCGCCCAGCGGGCTGCCCCGGTAACCGCTGATGAAACCGGCGGTATCCAGGCCCGCGGCGGCATCGCGCAGCTGCTGCATCAGCGGCAGCCGCACCAGCGCCTGCACGCCGCTGAGGTAGATGCGGCCGTCGCGGCGCGTGTACTTGTGCTCGAGGGTGTAGTCGGCGTCGAACGTGTCCAGGCCGGGCAGGTTCGCGGAAGAAGGCGAGGTCAGTTCGGCAGTACTGGTCATGGCGGGCCCTGTCTGGCGGAACCGGGCCTCGCCGGCCCGGCGCCGCATCATAACAAGCGCCATTCTGTGATGAGCCGCACTCGTCCACTGTGCGTTGCAGCGGTTAGGATGCAGGCAAGGGGAGGCAGTCAGTTCCCGGGGATGAAGTCATGAAGTTGCGTTTACCGCTCGCGGCCGCCTTGGCCCTGTGCGCGCTGCTGGCGCAGGCGCAGAGCCTGCCGGCACCGAAGGAGTTCTACTTCGACGAGGATCCACACACGACCCGCGCCATCGTCGCCGTGCAGGGCGACGGCGACGCGGTGGTGGATCGGCTCGCCGCCAACATCGCGCGCAGGTCTTCGGACGTGGAGTCGCGCGCGCAGCTGGCGCGCGTGGCGATGCGTTCCGGCCGCATGGAGCTGGGCGAGGAGCTGTACCGCGCCGCGCAGAAGGCCGCCGCCAGCAACCAGCGCCTGGCCCGCGCGGTGACCTGGAACTACGCCTGGGACCTGTACCGCGCCGGCGAGCCCGGGCGCGCCCTGGAACAGTGGCAGTCGCTGCTCGGCGGCTGGCCGAGTACGCCGTCGTGGCAGCCGCCGACCCTGGCGATGGCGCTTTGGAAGGTGGGCCGCAAGGCCGAAGCGGCCAGCTGGTACGCCGCCGCGGTGCGCACCGAGCCGCAGCAGTGGTCCGGCACGTCCGCCTATGCCCGCCTGCTGCCGGACTGGCGCGAGGAAGACCGCGCGACCCTGGCCGAAGTGCAGGCCTACTGGCAGGCCAATCCGCCGGCCTGGCCCTGACCGCCGGGCCGCGCCCCGCGGGGCGCGTGCGACAATAGGCGCGTTTCCACCACGCAGGCGCGGTCCGGCGCGACCATGATCAGCAACGACCTCCAGCTCGAGCCCTGGCGCGCGCGCCTGCGCGCCCACGGCCGGGTGCAGATCCCGGGTTTCCTGCAGGAAGACGCCGCCGCACGCCTGCACCAGTGCCTGCGCGACGAGGTGCCGTGGGAGATCGCCCAGCGCACCGGCGCCGAGCTGCCGCCGGGACTGCCGCGCGAGGCGGCGCCGGGCAGCGGGGACGACGCGCGCCTGCTGCAGGCCGCCACCGCGCGCGCGCGCGACGGCTTCGAGTTCTATTTCGACCGCTACCGGATGATCGACGCGCGCCGCGAGGGCCGCGACCCGCAGCTGGTCCTGCACGCGGTGCTGGATTTCCTCAACAGCCCCGAGTTCATCGCCTTCGCTCGCCAGCTGACCGGCGACGCGGAAATCCGCATGACCAGCGCGATCGGCGTGCGCTACCGCCACGGCCACTTCCTGCGTTCGCACAGCGACCACGCCAGCGACGAGGACCGCGCCTTCGCCTACGTGATCAACCTGTCGCACGGCTGGAAGCCGGACTGGGGCGGCCTGCTGCATTTCCTCGATCCCACGGAGAGCCGGGTGATCGACACCTTCACCCCGCTGTGGAACTCGCTGAGCCTGTTCCGCGTGCCGCAACCGCACGAGGTCAGCCTGGTGGCGCCCTGGGCGGGCTGCCCGCGCTACAGCATCACCGGGTGGCTGCGCCGCGGCTGAGCCGGAACGATGGCTTTCGATGCATTCGCGCTGATCCTGGCCATGCTCGCCCTGGGCATGGCCATGGGCAGGACCACCCTGCTGCCGCACAACGCCTCCGAGGTGCTGAACCTGGTGGTGCTGTACGTGTGCCTGCCGGCGGCGGTGCTGATCTACGTGCCGCAGCTGCACCTGCAGTGGTCGCTGCTGGGCGTGGCGCTGACCCCGTGGATCCTGATGGGCGCCACCTGGGCGCTGGTGACCGCGGCGGCACGGCTGTGGAACTTCGGGCGCGAGCAGTACGCGGTGCTGCTGCTGTGCGTGGGGCTGTGCAACTCCAGCTTCCTCGGCTACCCGATGATGCGCGCGCTGCTGGGCGAGGACGCGGTCCAGTACGCGGTGGTGTACGACCAGTTCGGCACCTTCATGCTGCTGTCGACGGTGGGCCTGTACATCTGTGCGCGCTACAGCGGCGACGCACCGCCGGGGCCGCGCCAGGTCGCCCTGCGCATCGCCCGCTTCCCGCCGGTGTGGGCGCTGCTGCTGGGCCTGACGGTGATGCCGGAACAGCCGCCGCACTGGATCGGTTCCGGCCTGCAGCGCCTGGCCGACGCGATGCTGCCGCTGGTGATGCTGGCGGTGGGCCTGTCGATCCGCCTGCGCCTGCCGCGCGAGGAACTCGGCCCGCTGGCCACCGGCCTGGCGCTGAAGCTGCTGGTGATGCCGGCGATCGCGTTGCCGCTGTCGCTGCTGTTCGGCATGCCACCGCTGATGCTGCAGGCCAACGTGCTCGAATCGGCGATGCCGACCATGGTCTCGGCCGCGGCGCTGGCGATGGCCCACGGCCTGGCCCCGCGGCTGTGCGCGGCCCTGGTCGGCTACGGCATCGTGCTGTGCCTGCTGACCCTGCCGGCCTGGGCCTGGCTGCTGGGCCGCGTGGTCGGCTGAGGCGCGAGCTTCCACGCCCGCCGCCCGGGTGCAGCGCCGGTGGCTCAGTCCGCCGGCACCGTCCGTTCCAGCGCCCAGGCGCGCAGCGCGGCGACCTGTTCGGCCATCAGCACCGACAGCGGACGGGTGCCGCGGATCTCCTGCATCAACAGGTCGGTGTCCAGCGCGCGCTGTTCGGCGTGTGCCGCGTACAGGCCGGAGACGATGGCCTGCTCGATTTCCGCGCCGGAAAAGCCATTGGCCGCCGCGGCCAGCGCCGGCAGGGCGAAGCCCTCCGGCTCCAGTCCGCGCGAGGCCAGGTGCAGGCGCAGCAGTTCCACGCGCGTGTCCGGATCGGGCAGGTCGACGAAGAAGATCTCGTCGAAACGGCCCTTGCGCAGCAGTTCCGCCGGCAGGTGCCGGACCTGGTTGGCGGTGGAGACCAGGAACACCGGCGACCTGCGCTCGGCCATCCAGGTCAGCAGGTAGCCGAGCACGCGGCGCGACACCCCGCCATCGCCGGCGTCGGCGGCCACGCCCTTCTCGATCTCGTCGATCCACAGCACGCAGGGCGCGAGCTGGTCGGCCGAGGCCAGCGCGGCGCGCAGGTTCTGCTCGGTCTCGCCGTGGTACTTGGCGTAGAGGGTGCCGAAGTCCAGACGCAGCAGCGGCACGCCGAAGCCGCCGGCGATGGCCTTGGCCAGCAGTGACTTGCCGCAGCCCTGCACGCCCAGCAGCAGCACCCCGCGCGGCGGATCCAGCCCCGGCGGCGGGTTGCCGGCGAAGGCGGCGCGGCGCTGCGAGATCCAGCGCTTGAGCCGGCGCGCGCCGGCCACGTCGTCGAAGCCGGCGGTGTCGTATTCGTAATGCAGGTGGCCGCTGCGGTTGAGCAGCTCGAACTTCAGCTGGGCCAGCTG
Source organism: Pseudoxanthomonas sp. J35 (assembly GCF_000513995.1). Taxonomy (GTDB): domain Bacteria; phylum Pseudomonadota; class Gammaproteobacteria; order Xanthomonadales; family Xanthomonadaceae; genus Pseudoxanthomonas. The sequence goes on along the minus strand of NZ_AZVB01000022.1, from coordinate 45,528 downwards.
CGGCAGGTCCGAGGCGGTGAGTGCGCCGTCGCCGTGGATCAGCTGGCGGGTGATGCGGCGCGCGTCGTGCAGGTCCAGGCCCTGCAGGTGGCGCACGATCTGGCGCACGGCATCTTCCTCGGCCTCCACCCGGCGGCCGCCGTGTTCCTTCGCGTAGGCGACGGCCTCCTCGCGCACCAGCTTCAGCAGCGCCGCCTGGTCGGGCATGCGCGGGCGGAAACGCACCGCCAGCGCTTCCAGTTCGGCCGGCAGTTCCACCTTCGCGCCGACCAGCACCAGCACGTGCGGTTCGCAGCCGCGGCGCTGGACGATGTCCCGCAGCAGGCGCTGGTGGCTGGCATAGCCGAGGTAGGGGTGGAAATCGAGCAGCAGGTAGATGCCGCGCTGCTCCGCGGCCTGGATGGCGCGCAGCGCGTAGGAGGCGTCGGGCGGACCCTCGGCCGGGTCCTCCCGGTCCAGGTCCAGGCGGCGCAGACCCTCGGTGATCGTCCAGCGGTGCAGGGCGCGCCACACGTGCAGAAGCGACTGCCGGAACAGTTCCACCACCCGCTCCTCGTCGCGGGTCTCGATCACAATCAGCGGGGTGTTGGCCCGGATCAGGGCGGTCAGGTCCTGCAGTTGGCTCATGGGGTTTCCTGGACGGCGCCGGATCACGATAGCAGCGCCGGGGCGGGCCTTCCTATCGCCTCCACGAGGGGCCGGTGTACCCTGCGGGCAGCCAATCCGGAGGCAGCGACCGCATGAAGACGATCCTGGTGGCCGGTTCCAAGGGGGGAGTGGGCAAGACCACCATCGCCACCCATCTTGCCGCGCACTCGGCCCTGCAGGGCCTGCGCACCGTGCTGGTGGACGCCGACCCGCAGCGCTCGGCGACGCGCTGGGCGGAACGTCGCGCCGGACTGGACAGCGCGGTGCTGCCGATCGACGGCAGCCGCCGCCGCGCCTGGCGCAGCTGGCTGCCGGACGATGCCGACCGGGTGGTGGTCGACGCCCCCGCCGGCGCCCTGGCCGAGGACCTGGACGGGTTCCTCCAGCACGCCGACGCGGTGGTGGTACCGGTGCAGCCCTCGGCGCTGGACATCGAGGCCACGGTCGCCTTCCTCAACACCATGGCCAAGGTGCCGCGGATCCACCAGCGCAAGCTGCCGGTGGGGCTGGTACTCAACCGCAGCAAGCCCTGGACCAATGCCAGCCAGCAGGCGCTGGCGATGCTGCAGACCTGGCCGTATCCGGTGGTGGCGCAGCTGCGCGATACCCAGGCCTACGTGGTCATGGTCGGCCTCGGCCGCAGCCTGTTCGACTACCAATCGGCCCAGGTACGCGAGCACCAGGCCGACTGGGAGCCCCTGTTGAAGTGGTTGAAGGCATGAACGAAGGAACCCTCCCGGTGCGCGAACTGATCCTGCTGCGACACGCCCACGCCGAGCCCGCCGCGCCCGGCCAGGCCGACATCGACCGTCCGCTGTCGGCGCAGGGCCTGGCCGAAGCCGAAGCCGCCGGGCGCTGGCTGGCCGAACGCGGGCTGGTGCCGGACCGGGTCCTGTGCTCGCCCGCGCGGCGCACCCGAGAGACCCTCGAGGCGGTGCTGGCGATCACCGGCTACGCCGAGCAGCGGCTGGAGCCGTCGATCTACGAGGCCACGCCCGGCACCCTGTTCGGCCTGCTGCAGGCCCACGCCGAGGTCGAGCGGCTGCTGGTGGTCGGGCACAACCCCGGCCTGGAACGGCTGGTGGCGCTGCTGCACAGCGGCCAGTCCGGCGATTACCGCGGCATGCCGGCGGCAGCCGTGGCGGTGCTCTCCCTGCCGGCCGGTCCCCCCATCGAACCGGGCGTGGGCCGCCTGGCGGCGTTCTGGTGGCCCTGATTCCATGCGCGCGTGGAAGGGGGCGAGGCTGGCGGTAGCGGCCCTGGTGCTGGTCGCAGCCCTGGCCCGGGCGCAGGACGCGCCCGCGCCTTCCACCTTCAACCACGGGCAGAGCTGGCTGGGCTTCGAGGTACGGACCCGCTTCGGCCAGCGCATCGCCGGCGAATTCCCGCGCTTCGACGGCGTGGTCGAACACCTGCCGGACGGGCGGCACCGCGTCCGGCTGCAGGTGGCCACCTCCGAGGCGATGATCCCGGAGCGCCCGCGCTACACTGCATGGATGCGCGGAGCCAGTTTCTTCGACACCGTGCGCCATCCGTGGATGGAATTCGTGTCCGAATCCTACACGTCCGACCTGCTGCGCGACGGTGGCACGCTGCGCGGCGAACTGACCCTGCGCGGCGTTACCCGGCCGCAGTCGCTGGAGATCGCGCCGTCGGCCTGCGCCCGGCCGGGCCGCGACTGCCCGATCCAGGTCAGCGGCAGCATCCAGCGCAGCGACTACGGCATGCGCGAATGGCAGGTGGCGCTCGCCGACAAGGTCTGGCTGCTGGCCAGCCTGCAGTTGCAGGAACGCGCGGAGTGAACCTCGCGGCCCGACTGCTCGGCCTGCTCCTGCTGTTGTCGGCCACCGCCTGCAGCACGATCGGCCCCGCCCAGCACGAGCGCGCCGCCGCGATCGCCGTGTCCGCGCGCGACACCGCCGTGGAATGCGACCGCGCCGACCGCTGCGCCACGCCCTCGGAACTGCACGCCCTCGCCGGATCCGCCTTCGCCCAGTCGCAGGCCAGGCCCGGGCAGGGCCCGCGCCACTACGCGCTGATCCTGGACACCGGCGGCGACGCGCTGCTGGCCCGGATCAACCTGCTGCGCAGCGCCACCCGCCGCATCGACCTGCAGACCTACATCTTCGACAAGGACGACAGCGCGCGCCTGGTCATCGACGAGCTGCTGGCCGCGGCGCGGCGCGGAGTGAAGGTGCGGCTGCTGATCGACCAGCTGTCGGCGATCGCCGACCTGCAGATCCTGGCGGCGCTGTCCGGCGCGCACTCGAACCTGGAGCTGCGCATCTACAACCCGACCTTCAACCGCGCCAAGCCGAACTACATGCACTACGCGGCCAGCGTGCTGTGCTGCTTCCGCCGCTTCAACCAGCGCATGCACAACAAGCTGCTGGTGGTGGACGGCGCGGTGGCGATCACCGGGGGGCGCAACTACCAGGACGACTATTACGACTGGGACGCCGAGTACAACTTCCGCGACCGCGACGTGCTGGTTGCCGGGCCGGTGGTGCGCGGCATGGAGCGCAACTTCGCCGAGTACTGGACCGACCCGCGCAGCGTGCCGGTGGAGCGGCTGGACGACGTGGCGAAGGTGCTGCTGCAGCAGGGCGTGCCGGAGATGCCGCCGTCGCGGCCGGCGGTGCCGGAGCGGGTCGAGCTGATGTCGCAGGCCGCCGCCGACCAGGACCTGGTGCGCGAACGCCTCGTCAGCCGCGCGCTGCCGGTGGGCAAGGTCTCCTACCTGGCCGACCTGCCGGCCAAGCACCACGAAGGCCCGGATCCGGAAGCCGGTGCGCCCGGGCTGGCCGAACTGCTGGCCAACGCGCGCAGCGAGATCCTGCTGCAGACGCCGTACCTGGTGCTGTCGGACAGCGCGCTGGAGGTGTTCCGCGGCCTGCGCAAGGCCGCCGAACCGCCGCGCGTGGTGGTGTCGACCAACAGCCTGGCGGCGACCGACAACCCGATCGTCTACGCGCTCACCTACAAGTACAAGCGCCGCAACGTGCGCGAGCTGGGCTTCGACATCTTCGAATACAAGCCGTTCCCGGCCGATCCGCCGGTGGCGGTGTCGCTGGGGGCGTGGTGGCCGGGCGATCCGTCCGCGCCCACGCCGACCACCGCGCGCAGCGAGGTGCCCGGCAGCCTGGGCAGCCTCGCCGGGTCCGGTTCCGGATCCGGCTCGGGCCCAGGCCGCGGCGACGACGGCCGCGTCGAGGACAAGCTGCGTACCGAGACGCGTCCGTCGCTGCTGCGCACCAGCGCGCCGGCCAACCGCCCGGTGCCGGTGCGCGGCGACGGCCCGCGCATGGGCGTGCACGCCAAGTCGATGGTGATCGACCGCCGCATCGCCGTGGTCGGCACCCACAACTTCGATCCGCGCAGCGAGAACTACAACACCGAGGCGGTGGTGGTGATCGAGGATCCCGTCTTCGCCGAGGCGCTGGCGCGCAGCATCGAGCGCGACATCGCCCCGGCCAATTCCTGGACGGTGGGTCCGCGCGCGCGGCCGCCGGTGCTGTCCGGCCTCAACTACAGCATGGGCAAGGTGCTGGAGGCTTCGCCGGTGCTGGACCTGTGGCCGTGGCGCTATGCCACCAACTACGAGTTCCAGCCCGGCCCGGAGTGCCCGGCGCCGCTGCCGCGCCGCGATCCGGACTTCCACCGCTGCTACGCGCCGGTCGGCGACTTCCCCGAGGTCAGCCTCGGCCCGAAGTCGATCCTCACGCGGATGCTGACCGCCTTTGGCGCCGGCCTCGTTCCCATCCTCTGAAGGCCCCGCCGCGCGACACCGGCGCGGGGCCCCGGCGATAATCCCGCCCCCTCCCGCGACAGGCCCTACCATGGTCTTCCGAGCCCCCGTCCAGATCGAGGAACTCAACCGGCTCAGCCAGGGCACCCTGATCGAGCACCTGGGCATCGTCTTCACCGCCGCCGGCCCGGACTGGGTGCAGGCGACGATGCCGGTCGACGCGCGCACCCGCCAGCCGTACGGGCTGCTGCATGGCGGCGCCTCGGTGGTGCTCGCCGAGACCCTCGGCAGCAGCGCCGGAAACCTGTGCCTGGACACCCGGCTGCAGCAGGCGGTGGGGCTGGAGATCAATGCCAACCACCTGCGCGCGGTGCGCGAGGGCACGGTGACCGGCACGGCCAAGGCGGTGCACGTGGGGCGCAGCACCCAGGTCTGGGACATCCGCATCGAGGACGGGCGTGGGCGCCTGGTCTGCGTCTCGCGGCTGACCCTGGCGGTGGTGCCGGTGGCCGCGCAGGCCTGAGCCGGGGGCCGGACGTGGAACGCGATCCTGCCACCCCGCAAGCCTCCGGGCCGCGGCCGCGGTGGGCGCCGCCGCGCCGCGGGGGACTGCGCAGGGCGCCCGGCCATCCGGTATCGTGCGCGTCCATGGATCACGCCTCCCCACGCGCCGCCGGCGATTCCGGCCTCGCGCGCGCCTTCCGTTACCTCTACCGCGTCCCGCTGCTGCTGCTGCACCTGCTGGTGCTGCTGCCGCCGACCCTGGTCTGCCAGATCCCGGTGCTGGCGCGCATCCCGTGGGGGCCGGAAACCCTGGGCGACCGTGCGGTGCGGGCCTGGTCGGCCGGGCTGATGCGCGTGTTCGGCTTCCGCCTGCGCCGCTTCGGCCAGCCGCTGCCGGGCGCCACCCTGTTCGTGGCCAACCACGTCAGCTGGCTGGACATTGAGATCCTGCACAGCCAGCGGATGATGGGCTTCGTCGCCAAGCGCGAGATCGCCAGCTGGCCGCTGGTCGGCTGGCTGGCCACCCTCGGCCAGACCATCTACCACCAGCGCGGCAGCTCCGATTCGCTCAGCGGCGTACTCGAGGCGATGACGCAGCGCCTGCGCGAGGGCCGCTCGGTGGGCGTGTTCCCGGAAGGCCGCACCCGCGACGGGCGCGAGGTCGGCCCGTTCCACGCCCGCATCTTCATGGCCGCGGTCGAGGCTCAGGTGCCGGTGCAGCCGGTGGCGCTGCGCTACGGCGAGAAGGGCTCGGCCCAGACCACCGTGGCCTTCGCCCCGCGCGAGAACTTCCTGCAGAACTTCCTGCGCCTGCTCGGCGGGCGCGCACGGCTGGCCGAGGTGCACTTCCTCGAGCCGATCCTGCCGGGGAACGTGGAAGGCCGCCGCCGCATCGCCGAGCTGTCCCGCGAGCGTATCGTCGCGGCAATGGAAAGCTGAATCAGGCTTCCGCACTTGCGCCGCGCATGTTGCGGTGCAAGATTTGGGGCGATGCTCAAGGCCACCGACTACCAGCCGCCCCGCCTCCTGCGCAATCCGCACCTGCAGTCGGTGCTCGGTTCCTGCGGCCTGCGCCAGCGCCGCGGCCTGCGCGCGCTGTCGGCGCTCGGCGCCACCACCACCGAGCACATCCTCGATGGCGGCAACGGCGCGCGCCTGCAGGGCTGGCACAGCACCGTCCCCGGGCGGCGCCCGCGCGGTACCGCGCTGCTGCTGCACGGCTGGGAAGGCAGCGCCGAGTCCGGCTACATGCGCCTGACCGCCGCGCGCCTGCTGGCCGACGGCCTGGACGTGTTCCGCCTGAACTTCCGCGACCATGGCGACACCCACCACCTCAACGAGGAACTGTTCCACTCCAACCGGATCGGCGAGGTGGTGCACGCGGCCGTGGACATGGTCCGCCGCCTGCAGGTACGCGACCTGGTGGTGGCCGGCTTCTCGCTGGGCGGCAACCACGCCCTGCGCCTGGGCCTGCGCGCCGCCGACGCCGGCCTGCCGCTGCGCCACATCGCCGTGGTCTGCCCGCTGGTCGACCCGGCCGCGACCATGGACAGCATGGAGCGCGCGCCGCAGTTCTACGACTGGTACTTCCGCCGCAAGTGGCGCAGCTCGCTGGTGCGCAAGCGCGAGCTGTTCCCGGAACGCTTCGGCTATGACGACGCGACCCTGGCGATGGACATGCGCGGCCTGATCGGCTGGCTGGCCCGCCAGCACGCCGGCTTCGGCACGGTCGAGGAGTACTTCGAGAGCTATTCCATCGCCGGCGACCGGCTGGCCGGGCTGGCGGTGCCGGCGAGCATCCTCATGGCCGAGGACGACCCGGTGATCCCGGTCGAACACTTCCGCCAGTGGCGCCTGCCGGCCACCGTCGAGCTGGAGCTGGCGCGCTGGGGCGGCCATTGCGCCTTCGTCGAGAACCTGGCCGGCGACGGTTTCGCCGAGCGCTGGGTGGCCGACCGCCTGGGCGCGGCGCTGCCGCCGGGCTGAAGCGGGCGGCGGCGGGCCGGGGCCGGGGTAAACTGCGGGTTTTCCCCGGAACGAACGCCCCCGATGCTGGACCGTATCCAAGACGCGCTGCGGCGCGATGCCGTCGACGAAGCGCTGGCCCTGGCCCAGGACTGGGCCGCCCGCGCCCCGGACGACGCCGTGGCGCAGCGCACCCTGGCGCTGGCCCTGGCCCGCGCCGGCGACCCGGCCGCCGCCCTGTTCGCGCTGGACCAGGCGATCCTGCTGGCGCCGGAGGACGCGGGCCTGCACTTCGAGCGCGCCAGCCTGCTGCTGCGCAGCGGCGGCGTGGCCGAGGCCGGTGATGCGCTGGCCCAGGGCCTGGAGCTGGATCCGAACCACCTGCCGTCCTACCTGGCCAAGGCCCACGTCGCCCTGGCCCGCGGTGACCTGGACGAGGCCGAGCGGCTGAGCCGCACCGCCGCCCGCATCGCCGCCGAGGACGATCCGCGCCTGCTCGGGTTGGACGCGCTGCTGGCGCTGCGCCGCGGCAACCCGGACCGCGCGCTGGCGCTGGCGTCCTCGGCCAGCAAGGTGCTGCCGGACGATCCGCAGCTGCTGTCGGTGCTGGGCTTCGCCTACCTGGCCAAGTCCCACTGGGCCTTCGCCGAGCAGGCTTTCCGCAAGGTCTCCGCGCTGCTGCCGGATGCGCGCGCGCTGCAGCCGCTGCTGGCGCAGCTGGCCGCCGGGCAGGACCGCCCCGGGGAGGCCGTCGAACTGCTTGCGCCGCTGCTGGACGACCCGAAGCTGTCCAACCCGTCGCTGCGCCGCCTGGCCGGCCTTTACGCGTTCCGCGCCGGCCGTGCGGAACAGGCCCTGGAGCTGCTGCAGGAGAGCCTGCTGCACGCGCCGGACCGTTTCGTCCTGCAGGCGCTGATGCAGCTGTGGGCCGGCCGCGACGACCGCGCCGTGGCCCAGGCGACCCTCGAGGAAGCACTGGCCCGGCATCCGCTGGTCAACGACCTGTGGGCGGTGCGGCTGTCCATGGAGGAACCGGGCAGCGAGGACGGCGAGGCGGTGCTGTCGCGCTGGCTCGAGGCCCTGCCGGGCAGCATCATGGCGCTGGAGACGGCGATGGTCGCGCGCGACCGCGCCGCCGATCTGGACGGGGCGATGCGCCTGGCCGAACGCCTGCTGCAAGTGCAGCCGGGCCATGCGCTGGCCGAACAGTTCCTGGTGGAGGCGCTGCTGTCGCGCGATCCGGATGCCGCCATCGCCCGCGCCCGCGCCATCGCCGCGCGCCCGCAGGATCCGGCCAGCCGCGCCGCGATGGGCAGCTGGGTCGGGCGCCTGCTCGACCGCGCCGGCCGCACCGCCGAGGCGGTGGCGCAATGGCAGTCGCTGCACGACGGCATGCGTGCCAGCCGCCTGGCGCTGCCCCCGCTGGCCCCGGCCGTCGAGGAGTGGCCGGCGCTGGCCACGCCCACCCCGGACGCGCCGCGGCCGATCCTGGTCTGGGGCCTGCCCGGCTCGGGCGTGGAACGGGTGGTGGACACGCTTGGCGCCGCGGTCCTGCGCGACCGCTACACCCCGCAGGCGCCGGAAGACCCGCTGCGCAGCCCGCAGGCCGCGCACGCGCTGCGCAACGGCAGCGCCGATCCGGCCGCGCTGGTCGCGCGCTGGCGCGAACACCTGCCGGCGCGCGGCGCCGCCGGCGGCAACGCCGTCGACTGGCTGACCTGGTGGGACAACGCACTGCTGCTGGCGCTGCGCCCGCACCTGCCCGAAGGCCTGCTGCTGGCGGTGGTGCGCGACCCGCGCGACATGCTGCTGGACTGGCTGGCCACCGGGTCTCCGGTGCCGCTGGCGCTGGAGAACCCCGACGCGGCGGCCGAATGGCTGGCGCAGGGCCTGGAGCAGCTGGCCGACCTCGACGAGCAGGACCTGTATCCGCACGTGCTGCTGCGCGTGGACGGCATCGTCGACGCGCAGCAGGCGCTGGCCGAGGTGCTCGGCAAGGCGCTCGGCGGCCTCAAGCTGGCGCCACCGCCGGCCGCGCAGCGGCGCCTGCCGCCGGGCCGCTGGCGCGCCTACGCCGACCAGCTCGCCGCGCCGTTCGCGCGGTTGACCCCGGTCGCCGTGCGCCTGGGCTACGTTGAATCCTGATCCCGCAGAGGAGCCACGCATGCGTATCTGGAGCGACAGTTTCGAAGCGCGGGCGGCGATCCCGGCCGAGTTCGCCATGGGCCAGCCCGATGGCTTCGCCGGCAACCGCAACCCGCACCTGGCCTGGGACGGCGTGCCCGGGGGCACCCGTTCCTTCGCCCTGCTGTGCATCGATCCGGACGCACCGACGGTGCCGGAAACCGTGGGTCGCGAGGACCTGCAGATCCCGGTCGAGCAGCCGCGCGGCGACTTCATCCACTGGGTGGTGGCCGACATCGCCGCGGACGTGCGCGAAATCGCCGCCGGCAGCTGCAGCGACGGCGTCACCACCGGCGGCAAGCAGCAGCCGGCCGGCCCCGCCGGTTCGCGCCAGGGCCTGAACGATTACACCGGCTGGTTCGCCGGCGACGCGCAGATGCGCGGCGACTACTTCGGCTACGACGGCCCGTATCCGCCGTTCAACGACCTGCGCGTGCACCGCTATTTCTTCCGCCTGTTCGCCCTGGACGTGCCGGCGCTGCAGCTGCCGGCGCGCTTCACCGCCGCCGACGTGCTGCGGGCGATGCAGGGCCACGTGCTGGGCGAGGCCGCGGTGTACGGCACCTACACGCTCAACCAGGCGCTGCGCGGCTGAGGCCGCGCGACGCCGCCGCGACGCATGCATATCGAAACCCTCGGCAGCGGCCCGGACCTGGTCCTGATCCATGGCTGGGCGCTGCACGGCGGCGTGTTCGCGCCGTTGGCCGAGCGCCTGGCGCCGCACTTCCGCCTGCACCTGGTCGACCTGCCGGGGCACGGGCTGAGCCGCGATCCGGACGAGCGCCTGGACCTGGCCCTGGTAGCCAGCACGGTTGCCAGCCGCACGCCGCCGGCGATCTGGCTGGGCTGGTCGCTGGGCGGGCTGTTCGCGCTGCGCGCGGCGGCGACCCTGCCGACCGTGCGCGGGCTGGTGATGGTCGCGGCGACGCCGCGCTTCGTGCACGGCGATGACTGGCCGCATGCGGTGCCGCGCGAGGTGTTCGAACGCTTCGGCCACGACCTGGCCGAGGACTACGCCGGCACGCTGGACCGCTTCATCGCCCTGGACACGCTCGGCTCCGAGCATGGCCGCGCCGAACTGAAGACCCTGCGCGAACTGCTGCGCGCGCGCGGCCAGCCGGATCCGCAGGCGCTGCGCGACGGCCTGGCCCTGCTCGACGGCACCGACCTGCGCCGCAGCCTGCCGCGCCTGCGCGTGCCCAGCCTGTGGCTGGCCGGCCGCCGCGACCGCCTGGTCGATCCGCGCGGCATGGCCGCCGCCGCCGCGCTGGCGCCGCAATCGCGCTTCGTCGAACTGGCCGGCGCCGGGCACGCACCGTTCCTCGGCCATGTGGACGCGGTCGCGGCGGAGCTGCGTGCTTTCGCCGACAATGGCGCCCCCTGACGTCGCCGTGCCGCCCATGGACCCGCTGTTCGACCCCCGCCACGTGCGCCGCGCCTTCTCGCGCGCGGCCGCCGGCTACGACGCGGCCGCGGCGCTGCAGGCCGAGGTGCGCACGCGCCTGCTCGGTTCGCTCGACTACCTCGACGACCGCCAGCCGGAAGTCGTGCTCGACGTCGGCAGCGGCACCGGCCATGCCGCCGCGGCGATCCGCAAGCGCTGGCCGAAGGCGCGGGTGATCGCGCTGGACCTGGCCCTGCCGATGCTGCGCGAGGCGAAGCGCCAGGCCGGCTGGTGGAAGCCGTTCGCGCGCGTCTGCGCCGATGCGCGCGCGCTGCCGCTGGCCGAGGGCAGCGTCGACGTGATCTTCAGCAACCTGTGCCTGCAGTGGGTCGACGACCTGCCGGCGGTGTTCGCCGGCTTCCGCCGCGTGCTCAAGCCCGAAGGCCTGCTGCTGTGCTCGAGTTTCGGCCCGGAGACGCTGTCCGAGCTGCGCGGCGCCTTCGCCGGGGCCGACGCGGCGCCGCACGTGAGCCCGTTCGCCTCGATCGCGCAGTTCGGCGATGCGCTGATGGCGGCCGGCTTCCGCGACCCGGTGCTGGACCGCGACCTGTTCACCCTGACCTATCCGGACCTGCCGGCGCTGATGCGCGAGCTGCGCGCGATCGGCGCGACCAACGCGCTGGCCTCGCGCCGGCGCAGCCTCACCGGGCGCGCGCGTTTCGCCGCCGCGGCCGCGGCCTACGAACCGCTGCGCGACGCCGACGGGCGCCTGCCCAGCACCTGGGAAGTGATCTACGCGCAGGCCTGGGCGCCGGCGCCGGGCGCGCCGATCCGCGAGGGCGGCCACGAGATCGCCGCGGTGCCGCTGTCGAAGATCCCGATCCGCCGCCGCAACACCCCCTGAGGCCTGCGGCTCCGCAAGCCCATCGCCCAGCAGGGTGGGGGTCCGGGAGAGGCCACCCGGATGCGCTCCGCCTGTCCGGGCTAGGGGCTCTTACGAATCCCCAATCCCGGCTCTCACCCCCCAACCTGCGCGATCCAGTCCTGCAGGTTGTAGTAGTTGCTGACCCGCGCGATGCGGTCGTCGCGGATGTCGAAGAACGCGCCGCCGGGCAGCACGTACTTCTGGCCGCGGGCCGGCGGCAGGCCTTCGTCGTCGCGCAGGTACTCGCCGTGGACCACGTATTCGGCGGCGGCGCGGCCGCCGTCCTGGGTTGCCATCACCACGATATCGTGCAGCTGCTCGCGGTAGCTGGCGTCCATGCGCCGCATGAAGGCGGCGAATGCTTCCTTGCCGGTCTCGCGGGCGCCCTGGTTGAGGTCGTGGACGACGTCGTCGGCGAGCAGCGCGAGCATCGCCTCGCGGTCGCCGCGGTTGAACGCGGCGTAGTAGGCGAGCACCAGCTCGATCGCGCGGTCCTGGCGGCGGGTGCCGTCGATCTTCATCGGGGGATTCCGGTTCTGCGGGGGCGGCCATGATACGCCGCGGCCGCCCGCGGGATCAGTCGCGCAGCACCAGGTCGCGGTGGAAGAAGTAGACCTCCTGCAGCAGGAAGCGCCACTGCGTCTGCACCGTGCGGAAGCGGGTGCTGGGCGTGGGCGAGCCGACCGCGTCGATGCCCAGCCGCCGCGACAGCCGCAGCGCGCGTGCCATGTGCAGCGGATCGCTGACCACGATGACCCGGTGCAGGTCGTTCTGCTGCATCAGCATGCGCGCCTGCAACAGGTTCTCGCGGGTGTTGCGCGAGGCCGATTCGATCAGGATCGCCGACTCGGGAATGCCCTGCTGCAGCGCGTAGCGGCGCGCCACCTGCGATTCGGCGAACGGCGCGCCGTTGCCGTAGCCGCCGGTGAACACCAGCACCGGCGCATAGCCGCGGCGGTACAGGTCCAGGCCGTGGCGGATGCGCTCGCGGAACACGGGCGAGGGATTCTTGTGGTACGCGGCGGCGCCGAGCACGATGATCGCGTCGGCGCGCGTGGCCTGGTCGCGCTGGCCGACCCAGACGATCCAGGCGGCCACGCCGGCAAGCCACAGCAGCGCCAGCAGCGCCAGCCGCCACAGCCAGCCGAAGAAGCCGCGCCGCGCCTTGCGGCCGCGGCTCAGCCGCGCCACGGCAACGCCCCCAGGTCGACGTTGCCGCCGGTGAAGACCACGCCGACGCGCTGGCCGGCGAAGCGCGCCGGCTGTGCCAGCACCGCCGCCAGGGCGATCGCCGAGGACGGTTCGACGACCTGCTTGAGCACCTGCCAGGCCAGCCGCATCGCCGCGATCGTGGCGGCGTCGTCGACCACCACCGCCTCGGTGCCCCAGGCCCGCAACAGGGCGAAGTTGGGCGCGCCGAGGCTGGCACGCAGGCCGTCGCAGACGGTATCGGGGACCAGGTCGGTCTGGCGCTCGCCGGCGGCCAGCGAACGGGCGGTGTCGTCGGCGCCGGCCGGTTCGGCCAGCACCAGCCGGCAGCGCGGCGCGACCGTGGCCAGCGCCAGCGCGGTGCCCGCGGCCAGGCCTCCACCGCCCACCGGGACCACGAGGGTGTCCAGCGCGCCGGCCTGGCCGACCAGCTCGACCGTGGCCGTGCCCTGGCCGGCGATCACCCGCGCATCGGCGTAGGGATGGACCAGCTGCGCGCCCGTCTCCGCCTGGATCCGCGCACAGGTCGCCTCGCGCGCGGCGAGGGTGGCTTCGCAGCGCCACACGGTCGCGCCATGGCGTTCGATGTTGGCCAGCTTGGCTGCCACCGCGCCTTCGGGCACGACCACGTGGCAGGGAATACCGCGGCTGCGCGCGGCCAGCGCCAGCGCCGCGCCATGGTTGCCCGAGGAATGGGTGACCACGCCGCGTGCGGCCTCCCCGTCGGAAAGCGACCACACGGCATTGCAGGCGCCGCGGAACTTGAAGGCGCCGCCGCGCTGCAGGTGTTCGGCCTTGAAGTGCAGTTCGCAGCCGGCCATGCCGTCGAGCACGCGCGAACGCAGCACGGGGGTGACGCTGGCATGGCCGGCGATCCGGGCAGCGGCGGCGAGGACGTCGTCGGCAGCGGGAAGGTCGACTGGCATGGGCCAAGGTTAACGTATCGACCACGGCCGGACCCGTCATCGTGTGGCGAAACGACGGGGCACCCGGCCGGGTTAAGCACGGATTCAAAGCGCCGCCACGAAGCTGGCCATCCAAGCCCGAGGGGGGGAACCGCCATGAAACTGCGAGTGTTTACCGGCCTGGCCTGTGCGCTGGCCCTGGCCGGCTGCACCACCTACGGGTACGTCGACGATGGCGGCGGTTACTACACCGGTTACGACTACTCCGGGTACGGCACGGTCTACGGCAGCTACGGTTACGGATACGGCGTGCCCTACGCCTACCGCTACCGGCCCGGCTGGTCGTTCGGCCTGGGCTACGGCCATCCCTCCTATTACTACGGGTACGGCTATCCCGGTTACTACTACCGTCCGCCGCACTACCACCCGCATGCGCCGGCTCCGCCGGGGCCCGGCCACCACGGCGGCGACCATGACGGCCGCCCCGACCGGCCGCCGCCGACGGCCGGCCATACGCCGCCCCCGCTCAACCGCGCGCCATGGCGCGATCTGGAGCGGCTGCGCCGCGGCAGCGAGGAGGACCAGCCGCGGCGGCGCCCGCAGCCGGGAACCGGCAGCATCGCCGCTCCGCAGCCGGGGATGGGCGGTGGCCCGGGCCCGTACACGGGTGGCGGCATGCGACCGGTGCCGCCGACCGGCACCGGTTACCGGGTCGATCCGCCGCAGGGTGGTACCGACACCGCGGTCCGCCGCCGTTTCCCGGGCAATGGCGGCAACGTCGCGCCGGTGGCGACGCGTCCGGTCTCGCCGCAGCCGCAGCCCCGCAGCGGCGGCGAGTTCCGCCAGGCGCCGCGCAGCGATGCGGCCCCGCGCAGTGCCCCGGCCCCGCGCCCGGCGCCCAGTGGCAACTCGCGACCGCAGCGTAGTGGGACGCGCGACACGAATGAGCCCTGAAAAAGCGCTTGCGTTGCCGGGACGGTGGACGCAAGCTTAGCCCGCACGTGACAGGGCACGTCAGGTTGTGACCTGCCCGGCAAGTCCACGTCGATGTCCGGCAGGGAAATCTGGATCCCCCCTGTTCCGGCCCTGTCGGACATCGGCGCCCCCAAGACAGCCCGGTCCCCTGGCCGGGCTGTCGCTTTTTGCGGACCCGGTCACGGTTTGGCTGGCGCCGGGCAAAAAAACGGGGCCGGCAGTCCCCCGACTGCCGGCCCCTCGGCTTCCCCATCGCGCGCGTGGCTGGCCCCTGTTCCAATTCCAGCCCGCGCCCCCGACGCATTGCCGCGATGGGTGCACGTGATGGCTATCGCAGGAAGCGTGCCAAGTCCACGGACACCCCCGGGCGTAGAATTGCCGTCCGGCGCCGGCCCCCCAGGCGCTTCCCGGATACCCGCATGACCCGCTCCTTCCACCAGTACGACGTCATCGTGATCGGCGGCGGCCACGCCGGCACCGAAGCCGCGCTGGCCTCGGCCCGCTCCGGCGCGCGCACCCTGCTGCTGACCCACAACATCGAGACCGTGGGCGCGATGAGCTGCAACCCGGCAATCGGCGGCATCGGCAAGGGCCACCTGGTCAAGGAGATCGACGCCCTCGGCGGAGCCATGGCCCGCGCCGCCGACCTGGCCGGCATCCAGTGGCGCACGCTCAACGCGTCCAAGGGCCCGGCGGTGCGCGCGACCCGCTGCCAGGCCGACCGCGCGCTGTACCGTGCGGCGATCCGGCGCATGGTCGAGAACCAGCCCAACCTGACCGTGTTCCAGGCGGCGGTCGACGACCTCGTGATCGAGGGCGACGCCGTGCGCGGCGCGATCACCCAGACCGGCCTGCGCTTCGACGCGCCGGCCGTGGTCCTGACCGCCGGTACGTTCCTCGCCGGCAAGGTCCACATCGGTCCGACCACCTACGCCGCCGGGCGCATGGGCGACCCGCCGTCGGCCACCCTGGCCGCGCGCCTGCGCGAGCGCCCGTTCGTGGTGGACCGGCTCAAGACCGGCACCCCGCCGCGCATCGACGGGCGCACGCTCGACTACGCGGTGATGGACGAGCAGTCCGGCGACGACCCGATGCCGGTGATGTCGTTCCTCGGCGACGTGGCCGACCACCCGCGCCAGGTTTCGTGCTGGATCACCCACACCACCGAGCGCACCCACGAGATCATCCGCGGCGCGCTGGACCGCTCGCCGCTGTACACCGGCCAGATCGAGGGCATCGGCCCGCGCTACTGCCCCTCGATCGAGGACAAGGTGGTGCGCTTCGCCGACAAGCCCAGCCACCAGATCTTCGTCGAGCCGGAGGGGCTGGACGTGGTGGAGATCTATCCCAACGGCATCTCCACATCGCTGCCGTTCGACGTGCAGCTGGAGCTGGTGCGTTCGATCCGCGGCTTCGGGAACGCGCACATCACCCGTCCCGGCTACGCGATCGAATACGACTTCTTCGACCCGCGTGGGCTGAAGGCCACGCTGGAGACCAAGGCCGTGTCCGGCCTGTTCTTCGCCGGGCAGATCAACGGCACCACCGGCTATGAGGAGGCGGCCGCGCAGGGGCTGCTGGCCGGCATCAACGCCGCCCGCCACGTACGCGACCAGGAAGGCTGGGCGCCGCGCCGCGACGAGGCCTACCTGGGCGTGCTGGTCGACGACCTGATCACCCACGGCACCAACGAGCCGTACCGCATGTTCACCAGCCGCGCCGAGTACCGGCTGCAGCTGCGCGAAGACAACGCCGACCTGCGCCTGACCCCGCGCGGCCGCGAGCTGGGCGTGGTCGACGACGCGCGCTGGTCGCGCTTCGAGGCCAAGCGCGAGGCGATCGAGCGCGAGACCGCGCGCCTGCGCGCGCTGTGGGCGACGCCGGCCAACGCCATCGGCCGCGAGGTCGAGGCGGTGCTGGGCGTGGCGGTGAGCCGCGAGACCAGCGCGCTGGACCTGATCAAGCGCCCGGAGCTCGGCTATGCCGCGCTGATGCGGGTGCCGGCGCTGGGCCCGGGCGTGGACGACGCGCAGGTGGCCGAGCAGGTCGAGATCGCGGTGAAGTACGCCGGCTACCTCGACCGCCAGCGCGACGAGATCGCGCGCCAGCAGCGCCACGAGGACACCGCCATCCCCGCGGACTTCGACTACGCCGCCGTACGCGGCCTGTCCGCGGAAGTGCAGCAGAAACTGGAGCGGGTGCGGCCGCAGACGATCGGGCAGGCCCAACGCATCCCCGGCATGACACCGGCGGCGATCTCGCTGCTGCTGGTGCATCTGGAACGCCTGCGTCGCAGCCGGGTGGCCTGACCGCCGCCCGGCGCGACGCAGTGGCGCCACGGCGCCGCAAGGTGCAGGCTGCGCCCCATGAGCGAAGCGTCCGGCCCCGTGCAGGAGCCGCCGCCCGGTGGCGGTGAACAGCGCGTCCTGCGCCGCTCGATCGCGGCCACCGGCCTGGTCGCGGCGGTGGGCATCGTCGTCGGCCTGCTGTCCGGTTCGTACGCGATCGTGTTCGACGGCATCTACTCGCTGGCCGACGGCATCACCAGCGCCGCGGCGCTGCTGGTCGCGCGCCTCATCGCCGGCTACGCCGCCGACGATCCGCAGGACCGCCGCCTCGCCGAGCGCTTCACCATGGGCTTCTGGCACCTGGAACCGATGGTGCTGGGTGCCACCGGCTTGCTGATGTCCGCCGCGGCCGCGTACGCGCTGGTCAACGCCATCGGCAGCTTCCTCGATGGCGGCCGCGAGCTGCACTTCGGCCAGGCCATCGTCTATGCCGTGGCCACGGTCGCGATCAGCATCGCGATGGCCGCCTATGCGCTGCGCGCGAACCGCCGCATCGGTTCGCAGCCGGTGGCGATGGAGGCACGCGGCTGGCTGGTGTCGGCGGCGATCAGCGGCGCGCTGCTGGCGGTCTTCGCCATCGGCAAGACGATGCAGGGCACGCGCTGGGCATGGATGGCGCCATACGTGGATCCGGCGGTGCTGGCGCTGGTGTGCCTGGTGGTGATCCCGGTGCCGCTGGGTGCGGTGCGCAGCGCGATCGCCGACATCCTGCTGGTCACGCCGCTGGAGCTGAAGCAGCAGGTCGACGCGGTGGCAGCGGAGGTGGTGCGCCGCGAAGGCTTCCTGTCGTTCCGGTCGTACGTGGCGCGGGTCGGTCGCGGCCGCCAGATCGAGCTGTACTTCATCGTGCCGCGCGGCGCACCGCCGCGGGCACTGGAAGCCTGGGACCGCTGCGCGACGAAGTCGGCGAGGCGATCGGCCCGGAGTCGGCGGACCGCTGGCTGACGATCGTGTTCACCACCGACCAGGAGTGGGCCGAGTAAGCCTGCGGGGCCGTGCGCCCTGTGCTCGCGGTGGACCTTTTCGCCCGCAACTTTCCGCCGTGGAAAATTCCTACAGCGGATTGCGGACCAGTCCGCTGTTCCGCCCACGGGCCGCTTGCAAGGATGCGGTCCATGGACATGCATACCGAGGACCGGTTCCAGGGATTGCGCGTGGTGCGGCAGCGCGGGCTGTCCATCCCCGGGCAGGCCTACCACGTCAGCGTCGCCACCCGCGACCGCCAGGCCTGGTTCTCGAACTTCCATGTCGGTTGCGAGGCGGTGCGCGCTTTCCGCCAGCCGCTGGCGCACGGCGACGCCACGCTGCTGGCCTGGGTGCTGATGCCCGACCAGGCGCACTGGCTGCTGCAGGTCGGGCAGCGCGATCCACTGGAGAAGGTGGTGCAGCGGATGAAGTCGGTCACCGGCGTGCAGGTGAACCGCGTGCTGTCGCGCGCCGGCCCGTTATGGGAACCGGCCTTCCACGACCGGCAGCTGCGCCGCGAGGACGACCTGCGTACCGTGGCCCGCTACATCATCGCCGAGCCGCTGCGCGCGCGCCTGGTGGATGACATCCGCGACTACCCGTTCTGGGACTGCGCCTGGGTGTAGCGCGCCGCGGCGGTTTTCCCGGCGCGCACGGGAAGTTGCAGGCGCCGGCTACATCGGCCGGGCGCGGTTCCAGGGCATGCGCGCCAGCAGGTGGGCCATGCCGCAGAAGCCGGTGAGCCCGGCGAACACCAGGCCCAGCCCGACCATGCCCGGCACCAGCAGGAACCACGGCGAGACCGAGGCCGCCAGCACCGTGCCGGACAGGGCCAGCCCGCCGGCGGCGATCTGTACCTGGCGCATCAACTCCAGCGGCGCGCGGGCGTCGCGCTGCACGGGCAGGCCGGCCTGCTTCCAGGCATCCAGACCACCCTCGACCACGTAGGCGTCGCAGCCACCGGCGGCCGCTTCCAGAACCTCGGAGTTGGCCCGGGTACGCATGCCGGAGCGGCAGTGGAACACCACGGCGCGCCCCCGCGTGCCGGCCAGTTCCGGCGCCGAGGCGAGCCGGGCCAGCGGAATGCAGCAGGCACCGGGAATGCGCTCGCGCGCGTGTTCGTCGGGTTCGCGGATGTCCACCAGCAGCGCGCCCTGGTCGAGCAGGGAACGGGCGGTGCGGGCATCGATGGTTCTCATGGGGTTCCTCAGGGGCAGAACACGGACTTGAGCGCGCCCACCAGGGTGGCCACGCGCGGGTCGGCGATGCGGTAGTAGACGGCCTGGCCTTCGCGCCGGCAGTCGACCAGGCCGTCGGCGCGCATCCGCGCCAGATGCTGGGACAGCGCCGACTGGCTCAGCTCCACCTGCTCCAGCAGCTGGCTGACGTTGAGCTCGCCATGGCCGATCAGCAGGCACAGCACCAGCAGGCGCTGCTCGTGGCCGAGGGTGCGCAGCATGGCCGCGGCCTCGCCGGCGCCCTGGCGGAGGAAGGCACGGTCCTTCGAAGTGAACGGTTGGCTCATGCGGGCATCATATCAGGTATTGCTAAATTAGCAATGACTAATATACTGGCGCCACTTCCACACCGGACATCGCCATGAATGCCGCCAGCTATACCGAACTGACCCGCGACATCTCCCGCAACCTGACCGCGCTGCGCACCCACAACGCCGATGTAATGCAGGGCTTTGGAGACCTCAGCAAGGCGGCGATGGCGCCAGGCGTGCTGGACGGGAAGACCAAGGAGCTGATCGCCATGGCCATCGGCGTAGCCAACCGCTGCGACGGCTGCCTGGGCTTCCACGCCAGGGCGCTGGTGCGCCTGGGCACCACCCCGGAGGAGTTCCGCGAGATGCTGGGTGTGGCGGTGTACATGGGCGGTGGCCCGTCGCTGATGTACGCGGCCAATGCCCAGGCCGCCTACGACGAGTTCCGCAAGGCGGCCGAAGCGGCGTAAGACGCCGTCGCGAGGCGCCTGGATGGCGGAAGGGCCGGCAATGCCGGCCCTTCCGCCTGTTGCGGCCGGTCAGTTGCGGCGCAGGTTCTTCAGCGCGTCGGCCATGGCGCTGTTGAACGGCGCGGCCTGCTGCTGCGGCCCACGGCCGGCGTTGCCGCCGCGGCCGCGGTCGTTGCCGCCACGCGGACCGCGCGCATCGCGGTCGCCGCCACGCGCGTCGCGCGCGCTGGCCTGGCCCGGTTCGTCGCTCATGCGGCAGGTGAGGGCGATGCGCTTGCGCGCCACGTCCACCTCCAGCACCTTCACCTTGACGATGTCGCCGGCCTTGACCACGTCGCGCGGGTCCTTGACGTAGCGGTCGCTCAGCGCGGAGATGTGGACCAGGCCGTCCTGGTGCACGCCGATGTCGACGAAGGCACCGAACGCGGCGACGTTGCTGACCACGCCCTCGAGGATCATGCCCGGGCGCAGGTCCTTGATGTCCTCCACGCCGTCGGCGAACTTCGCCGCCTTGAATTCGGGGCGCGGGTCGCGGCCGGGCTTCTCCAGCTCCTTCAGGATGTCGCGCACCGTCGGCAGGCCGAACTTCTCGTCGGTGAACTGCTCCGGCTTGAGCGAGCGCAGGAACGCGGTGTCGCCGATGATCTGCTTCACCTGCTTGCCGCTGCCGGCAAGGATGCGCTCGACCACCGGATAGGCTTCCGGGTGCACCGCCGACGCGTCCAGCGGCTGCTCGCCGTCGGCGATGCGCAGGAAGCCGGCGCACTGCTCGAAGGTCTTCTCGCCCAGGCGCGGCACCTTGAGCAGGGCCTTGCGCGAGGGGAAGGCGCCGTTCTGGTCGCGGAAGGCGACGATGTTCTCGGCCACGGTCGGGGTCAGGCCGGACACGCGTGCCAGCAGCGCGGCCGAAGCGGTGTTCACGTCCACGCCGACCGCGTTCACGCAGTCCTCGACCTTGGCGTCGAGCGCGCGCGCCAGGCGGAACTGGTCGACGTCGTGCTGGTACTGGCCGACACCGATCGCCTTGGGCTCGATCTTCACCAGCTCCGCCAGCGGATCCTGCAGGCGCCGCGCGATCGACACCGCGCCACGCAGCGACACGTCCAGGTTCGGGAACTCCTTCGCCGCCAGTTCCGAAGCCGAGTACACCGAGGCGCCGGCCTCGCTGACCACGATCTTCTGCATCCTCAGCTCGGGCACCAGCTTGAGCAGATCGCCGGCGAGCTTGTCGGTCTCGCGCGAGGCGGTGCCGTTGCCGATCGCGACCAGCTGCACGCCGTGGGCGAGGCACAGCCTGCGCAGCGTGGCCAGCGACTGGTCCCACTGCCGCTTGGGCTCATGCGGGTAGATGGTGTCGGTGGCGACCAGCTTGCCGGTGGGATCGACCACGGCGACCTTGACGCCGGTGCGCAGGCCCGGGTCCAGACCCAGCACCGCCTTCGGGCCGGCCGGCGCGGCCAGCAGCAGGTCCTTGAGGTTGTCGCCGAACACGGCGATGGCTTCGGCCTCGGCCTTCTCGCGCGCCTGGTTGAACAGGTCCAGCATCAGGTGCAGGTGGATCTTGGCGCGCCAGGCCAGGCGGCAGGCGTTGCGCAGCCAGGCGTCGGCCGGGCGGCCCCTGTCGGCGATGCCGGCGTGCAGGGCGATGCGGCCCTCGGCGTAGGCGGTGCCCGCGTCCGCGTCGGCGCCGGCCTCCAGGTCCAGCTGCAGGAATTCCTCGCGGCGGCCGCGGAACAACGCCAGCAGGCGGTGCGAGGGGATCTTCGCCAGCGGTTCGGCGTGGTTGAAGTAGTCGCGGTACTTCTCGCCGGCCGCTTCCTTGCCCTCGACCACCTTGGAGCGGATCACGCCTTCGCGTTCCAGCCACGCGCGCAGCTCACCGAGCAGGGTCGCGTCCTCGCCCCAGCGCTCGATCAGGATCGCGCGCGCGCCTTCCAGCGCGGCCCTGGCGTCGGCCACGCCCTTCCCGGCGTCGACGAAGCCGGCGGCGAATTCCTCCGGAACGCGGGTCGGATCCTCGACCAGGCCGTCGGCCAGCGGCTCCAGCCCGGCTTCGCGGGCGATCTGCGCGCGGGTACGGCGCTTCTGCTTGTAAGGCAGGTACAGGTCTTCCAGGCGCGACTTGCTGTCGGCCTCCTCGATCTGCGCGCGCAGTTCGTCGGTGAGCTTGCCCTGCTCCTCGATGCTCGTCAGGATCGCCGCGCGGCGGTCCTCCATCTCGCGCAGGTAGCCCAGGCGCACCTCGAGGTTGCGCAGCTGGGTGTCGTCCAGGCCGCCGGTGACCTCCTTGCGGTAGCGCGCGATGAACGGCACGGTCGCGCCTTCGTCGAGCAGCGCGACGGCGGCCTGCACCTGCTGTGTCTGCGCGCCGATCTCCTCGGCGATGGTCTGGGCGATCTTGCGCGCGAGCGCGGGTGAAATCTCGGTCATGGACTGCGGTTTTCGCGGGGAAAGATTCGGAAAACCGATTGTCGCCCCCTGCCGCCGGCGATGTAAGCCGTTGACAAGCGCCGCCCGCCTGGCCCCCCGATCCGCCTCAGTCCGCGCCCATCGCCGCCGCGCGGGCGCGTGCCTCGGCCAGGGTCGGCACGTTGAGGCGGACCCGCTCCTCGTCGCTGACCACCGCCTCGTCCACCGGGTAGAGCTCCGGCGGGCCGCCTGGCGTGGGCTGGTGGTACTGGGTGCCGTACCACTGCGGCAGACCGCGCTTCATCAGCAGCCGGTCCCAGGCCGCCGCGGTCAGCCACAGCGCGGGTCCGTTGTCCGGATCGAGTGCGACCGCGACCTGGGCCAATGCCAGCGCGAGGCGGGAATCCTCCATCGTGTCGCCATGCTGGAACACGATGCCGGCATTGAAGTAGTCGATCGAGGTGCGCAGGGTGCCTGCGCGCAGCATCGCCAGCACCTCGTCGCGATGTGCCTGGTCCTGCCGTCGCACCGCCGCCCGGTCGACCTGGTCCTGGCCGCGATCCTGCTGGTCGGCCAGGAAGATCTCCCACATGCGCGGGTTGTCGGCGATGTCCGCGGGCGTGGCGGTGGCCAGCCTGACCGGCGCCAGTAACAGCAGGGCGAGGAAGAAGAAGCTGCGCATGCGGCCTCCCTGTTGGCGGTGGGTGCCGACAGGGAGGAGGAATGGCTTACAGCCCCATTTCCCGCAGCACGTGCGGTGCAGGGTAGACCGTTTCCATCAGCCAGCGCATGTAGCGCATGTCGACGTGGACGGCGCGCTTGTAGCGCGGGTCGAACCACCAGCTGGCGCTGACCGCTTCCCAGTTGCTGTCGAAGTTCAGGCCGATCAGCTCGCCGCGGGCGTTGAGCACCGGCGAGCCGGAGTTGCCGCCGGTAGTGTCGAGGTTGGTGAGGAAGTTGACCGTCTGCGTGCCCAGCGCCGGATCGGCGGTGTCGCCGAAGTCGCCGCGCGCGATGGCGTCCAGCAGCGGCTGCGGCGCGTCGAACGGGACCTGCCCGGTGTTCTTCTGGACGATGCCGGCCACCGTGGTCACCGGCGCGTAGCTCACCGCGTCGCGCGGCTCCAGGCCCTGCAGGCTGCCGTAACTGACCCGCAGGGTGCCGTTGGCGTCGGGGTAGAGCGGGCGACCCTGTTTCCCGCGCCACGCCGCCAGTGCGTGCATGTAGGCCGGGCGCAGGCGCAGCTGTTCGCCCTCGCGGGCCTTCTGCTCGGCCTCCAGGCGGATCTGCGCCGGCACCAGCCGCGCGGCCAGTTCCAGCATCGGGTCGGCTTCCATCGCCTGGCCCTGGCGGGCGGCCTCCAGCCGCGACAGGCGCGCCGCTTCCCCACCCAGGGCGGTGGCCGCGTACAGGCGCTCCAGAGTCTGCTCCAGCTCGGCCGGGGTGCGGCCGAAGGCCTCGTCGAACTCGGGCACGCGCTGCGCCTGCGGCAGCGCCAGGTAGCGACCCAGCAGTTCACGCAGCAGCGCCTTCTCCACCTGCGGATCGAAGCGGCGCTGGACCTGGCGCAGCATGCCTTCGATCAGCGCCACGTCGCGCGCCTGGAAACCCTTCTCGCGTTCGGCGTCCGGCCTGGCCGATTCGATGCGCAGGCGTTCCAGCTGCAGCGCCGAGCGCAGCAGCTGGGTCTGCGAGGCGACCAG
Organism: Pseudoxanthomonas sp. J35; assembly: GCF_000513995.1. Taxonomy (GTDB): domain Bacteria; phylum Pseudomonadota; class Gammaproteobacteria; order Xanthomonadales; family Xanthomonadaceae; genus Pseudoxanthomonas. The sequence continues at coordinate 21,696 of NZ_AZVB01000022.1, read as the reverse complement.
GCCCAGCAGCAGGTCGCGCTCGCGGCTGGCCGAGGCGGCGGCGAGGACCTCGGCCAGCGCCTGGATCTGCCTGCGGTCGGCGGCGCTGGTGGCGGCCAGCATCGCCTTCTCGTCCTGCGCGCGCTGGCGCACCGCGTCGCTGCGGCGCAGGCCTTCCAGCTCGCCGGCGGCGCGCTTGCGGTTGTTCTTCAGGCTCTGCACCTGCGAGGCGTAGCGCGTGGCGGCCTCGGCATTGCCGCGGGTGGAGGCGTCGATCGCGGCCAGCAGCGCGTCCATCACCTCCACGCGTGCCGGCAACGTCCATTCCACCTGCTCGGCGAACTCGGCGGCGGTGCGGTGGCGGAAGGTCACGCCCGGATAGCCGGCGAGCATGGCGAAGTCGCCCTCGCGCGGGCCGTCCTTCGCCAGCTGCAGGTGCGACGGCGGCTGGAACGGCACGTTGTCCGGCGAATAGGCCGCCGGCTTGCCATCGGGGCCGACATAGGCGCGCAGCAGGGTGAAGTCGCCGCTGTGGCGCGGCCACATGAAGTTGTCGACCTCGTCGCCGTAGTTGCCGATCGCGCGCGGCGGCGCATAGACCAGGCGCAGGTCGCGCAGCTCCAGCTGGCGGATCCGGTAGAAGTCGGTGCCGGCGTACATGTTGGCGATGCTGCAGCGGTAGCCGGCCTCGCGCTCGCACTCGGCGACGATGCGCTTGCTGGCCGCGTCGACCGCGTCGTAGTAGGCGCGACCCTGCTTGCCGCGGGCCTGCGCCAGCACCTCGTCGGTGACCCGGTCGAAGCCGACGGTGACCAGTACGCGGAAGTCCGGGTTGGCCGGCAGCTCGGCGGCGCGGTCGGCGGCGATGTAGCCGTTGTCGATCAGGTTGCGCTGCGGGCTGCTGTTGTACTGGATCACGCCGTAGGCGACGTGGTGGTTGGTCAGCACCAGGCCGTCGGCGGAGACGAAGGCGCCGGTGCCGCCGCCGGCGCGCACCACCGCGTTGAGCGGCGCGGCGGTGAGGTCGGCCAGCCCGGCCGGGTCGCCGGCGAAACCGGCCTGGCGCATCTGCGCGGCGATCTGCGGCAGCTGCGAGGGCATCCACATGCCTTCGTCGGCATGGGCGGCGGGCAGCGCGGCGAGGCAGGCAAGGGCCAGGGCGGTCCGGATCGGCTTCATCGAGGGTTCCATGGATCGAGGAAACCGCCGACGTTAGCCCGCCGGCGGCGCCGGCGACAACCGCCGCAGGTCATGCGCCGCTCAGCGCTCGGTGCGCCAGTTGACCGAGCCGCGCGTTTCCACCGTGCTCGATTCCAGTTCCACGTCGAAGCCGCGGTTGAGCAGGAACTTCAGCACCACCACCTGGCCGGCGCCGACCATCGACACGCCGTAGCCGACGTAGATGCGCGGCGACAGGTACTTGCCGATGCCGACCACCGAACCGCCCAGCGCGCGCGAATGCATCACCCCGGCGTCGTCGAAGCCCAGCCGCGTGCCCAGCTGCGCGGCGAGCAGGCCGGTGCCGGCCGACAGCGCGGCGGAGGTGGCGGTGACCTGCTGCGCCTGGCTGCGGGTGACGCCTTCCAGGCTGCGGCCCAGCATCAGGTAGGCCAGCGCCTCCGACTGCGGCATCGCCGGGTTGGACCACACGTTGAGCTGCGGCGCGGTGGCGCTGCCGGACACGTCGATGCCGGCGAGCACGTCGTCGATGGGGCGCTCGGCGCGCAGGTTGATGCGCGGGTCGGCGATCTGGTCGTTGCTCCAGGTCAGCTGGCCGTTGGTGATGGTCAGGTCCTGGCCGTAGGCGCGGTAGCGGCCGCCGACCGACAGCGCGCCGGTGGCGAACATCTCGTGGCCCGGCCGCGAACGCACCTGCAACTGGCCGCTCATCGTGCCGTTGAGGCCGTAGCCGGTGATGGTGACGTTGTCGGCGATGGCCAGGGTCAGCTCCATGTCCAGCGGCGCGCTGCGCTGTTCCTCCGGATCCACCGGATCGACCACCACCACGTCCTCGGAGGCGGACACGCCCTGCTCGAAGCGCTCGAGGTTGACCTTCGCCCGGGTCACCTCGACCTCGCCGCGCAGGACCATGGTCGGCCCGTCCATGCTGAACTGCAGGTCCGGGTTGGCGGTGGCGTTGAGCATCGGCGTGTCGGCGATCAGCACGTCCTGGCCGTGGATGCGCAGCTCCAGCGGCGTGGCCTGGCCGAACCAGGACAGGCGGCCGTCGAGCATCAGCGGCTTCTCGCCGGTGTTGACCGAGGCGGACACCGTCGCCGAGCCATCCGGCTGTGCGTCGACGCTGCCCTTGCCGTCGCTGAGGCTCAGGCCCAGTGCGGGCAGTTCGCCCTGGAAATCCTCCAGCAGCAGCTGCCCGCCCATCAGTGGTTCGCTGCGCGTGCCGCGGAGGCTCATGTGCCCGCGGATCACGCCGCGCGGGCGCACCAGGTCCGGCGAGAACAGCTCCAGCCAGAACAGCTGCGAGATGTAGGTGTACAGCTCGCCGGTCAGCGGCGAATGCGGTTCCCAGCCGGTGTCGAAGGTCGCGTCGACGTAGCCGTTGCCCTGGAAGCCGCTGCCGAGGCGGCCGTGGATCTTCTGCGGGTCGAAGTCCAGGTCGAGGCTGAACTGGTCGTAGCGGAACATCTCCCGGCGCGCGTTGTTGCCCAGGCGCAGGCCGCCTTCGAGCGAGGCCAGGTGCACGCCGCCGGTCCAGCGGTTGCCCTGCGGGCGGATGCTGGCGTCCAGGCTCAGCTCGCCGCGCAGGACCAGCGCGCGGCCGCCCTGGTCGGGCAGCCACGGCTGCAGCAGGGTCAGCGGCAGGCGGTCGCTGTGCACCACCAGTCCCTCGCGCGGCCAGTCGGCGCGTGCGCACAGCTGCCCGTCGCCGAAGCCGCGGGTCGACAGGCAGGCCGGCTGCAGCTGCCAGCGCTGGCCCTGCACGTTGAAGGCCGCCGGCGCGTCCAGGGTCCAGGCATTGCCACGCGCAGGTTCGATCCGGATGCGGTCCAGCGAGCCCTGCCAGGCGGCGCCGCGCCGTTGCACCTGGCCGGCCAGCTGCAACCCGGCCGCGTCGGGGCTGTCGGCGGAAACCTGCAGCTCGAGGTCCTCGACCGCGCCACGGGCATGCACGTCGAGCTGGCGCAGCGGGATGCCGATTTCCAGTTCGCGGCCCTGCAGGACCAGGTCGCCGCGCGCGCCGCGCCACGGCAGCCGGCCACGCAGGTCGACCGCCCCGGCGCTCCAGTCCTCCCAGCGCACGCCGCGGGCCTGTATGTCGGCCTGCAGGTCGGGCGCCTGGCGGGTGCCGGTCAGCTGCAGCGAACCCTGTACCTCGCCGGCGCCGTCGGGCAGCACATCATCGATGCGCAGCGGCGCCAGCTGCGCGGTCACGTCGATGCGGTTGCCGACGCGGCCGCTGGCCCGCACGCGGCTCTGGCCCAGGCCCAGCGCCAGTTCGCCCTCGCCTTCCTCGCCACGCAGGCTGAAGCGGCCGTTGCCGGACAGCGCGCGCCCGCGCAGGCGGCCACCGAGCGACTGCACCTGCGCATCCGCATCGAAGCCGCCGCCATCACGCGCACGGCCGGTGGTGGCGATGCGGCCGTTGACGTTGCCGTCCCAGCCGGGCGCGAAGTAGCCCGGGTCGAAGCCGTCCAGCGCCAGGGCCAGGTCCCAGTCCAGCACCGGGTCCCAGCCGGCCTCGCCGGTGGCGCGCAGGGTGCCGGTGGGCATGCTCGCCTGCAGCGAGTGGATGCGCGCGCGACGCTCGTCGCCGCGCACGTCCAGCACCAGGTCGGCCTGCTGGCCGTCGCGGCGCAGGCTGGCGTCGCCGTAGGCGGCCCAGTTCTTCATCGAACCGGCCAGGCCCAGCGCCGCATCCACGCCGATCGCCGGCGTCGCCGGATCGTCCGCTTCGAACACCAGGCCGCGCGCGTCCAGGGCGAAGCGGAACCGGCCGTCCTCCGGATCGGTGAAGTCGGCGCGGCCGCGCAGGCGGGCGGTGCCGCCATACAGCTCCAGCGCCAGCGGCGCCACCTCCAGCACCTGCTCGTGCAGGCGCACGTGCGAGGGCGCGATGGTCACCTGCTGGTCGGCGAAGCCGATCCGGCCGGAGAGGTCGGCCGCGCCGCCGGTGCCATTGGCCTGCACCTCGAATTCCACCGGGTTCGAAGACGGCTCGCCGGTGGTCAGCAGCGCCGGGTCCAGGCCCTCGCTGCGCGCGAGCAGGTGCCAGGTGGGGGCTTCCTCGTTGCCGCCGAGCGTCAGCGTGGCGCGCAGCGGCTTCGGCGCGCGGCCGCCGATGCCGACTTCCATGCCCGACAGGTCGCCGTGTGCCAGCAGCCCGAAGCGCGGCGCGCTGTGCCCGTGCGCCACCGGCAGCACCGCGGTGACCAGCAGGTCGCTGCGGTAGTCGTTCACCGGCTCGTAGTTGCCGTGTACCGAGAACAGGCCGAGGTCGCTGTCGATCTTCAGCTGCCCGGCGTGCAGGAAGCCGTTGGCGATGTCGATGCCGCCGCGCAGGTGGCGGATGTCGATCACGTGCTCGCCGCCGGAGCTGACGGTGAGGCCGTCGATGACGATGCGGTCGGCCTGGATCGCCAGCGGCATCTCGATCGCCGGCAGCGATTCGGGCCAGCGCGGCAGCTCGAACGGCTCGTCGCTGCGCATCAGGTTGAGCGTGGCACCCTCGATCTCGAAGGCGTCCAGGCGCAGGCGCCGGCCGAGCAGCGGACGGATGTCCGGATCCAGGTGCGCGCGCCGCGCGGTGAAGCGGTAATCCTGGTAGCGGAAATCCAGGTTGTGCAGGGTCAGCGGCCCGGCCAGCGGGCCTTCGGCCTTCTCCCAGGTCAGCGTGGCCCCCACCGGCAGGCGCGAGATCACCTGCGCCAGCAGCACGTCGCGGCCGGCCACGGTCTGCAGCAGCCAGTACAGCAGCACCACCGCGCCGACCACCATGGCCAGCACGCCCAGCCCCGACCAGGCCCAGAAACGCCGGCGCCGGTAGAAGCGCGGACGCGGCGCTGGCGGAGGCGTGGCCGGCGCGCTCACAGGTTGGCCCCGAGGCTCAGGTACAGCTGGAAGCCGGAATCCGGGTCATCCAGGCCGTGGGCGATGTCGATGCGCACCGCGCCCACCGGCGAGCGCCAGCGCGCACCCACGCCCACGCCCAGGTGCAGGTCGAACTTGTCGTCGAAGGCGTCGCCGCCGTCGATGAACGCGGCCATGCCCCACGGCCCGGCGTTGAAGTAGTGCTCGTACTCGACCGAACCGGTGAGCACGTAGCGCGCGCCGGTGGCGAAGTTGTCCGGCGGCGGCGTGCGCGGGCCCACCTCGCGCCAGGCGTAGCCGCGGATGCTGCGGTCGCCGCCGGCGAAGAAGCGCAGGCTCGGCGGCATCGCGATCAGGTCGTCGGTCCAGGTCGCGCCCGCTTCGCCGCGCACGATGAAGCGGTCCGCCGCACCCACGCCCTGGAACCAGGTGGCGCTGGCCCAGCCCTGCAGGAAGCTGGTGTCCGAACCCGCGCCGCCGATGCCGCCGCGCAGCGACACGCTGCCGCTGATGCCCTTGCGCGGGAACAGGCGGTCGTCCACGCCGATGTAGTTGGCGGTGACCTCCGGGTACAGCAGGGTGGAGTACGTGTACAGGCGCTGGCCGGTGTCCACGTCCATGTCGTAGCTCCAGCGCTCGCGCAGCGCGTTGAGCGAGGCCACCGCGGTCAGCCGTTCGGTGATCTCGCCACTGCGGCTGGCGATCAGCTTGATGTTGCGCAGGTCGATGTAGTCGGTCTGCTCGTCGTAGGCGCCCAGCGCGCCGGTGTACCAGCCGTCCAGCCAGGCGAAGGCGGGGATGCGGTACTGCAGCAGCAGGTTCTTGCGGTTCTGCGCCCAGTCCAGGTCCCACAGCAGCTTGTGGCCGCGGTCGTTGACGTAGCGCCGTTCGACGCCGAAGCGCACGCCCATGCCGCTCTCGGTGCCGTAGCTGAGGCCGGCGGTGTAGACGTTGCGCTTGGCCCGCACCAGGGTGACGTCGATCGGCACGCGCAGGTCGTCGGTGGCGTCGTCCGGCCGCGGCTGGATGTCGATCGCGCTGAAGTAGTCGAGCTTGACCAGCGAGGTGCGCAGCCGGTCCAGCTTGCCCTGGTGGAAGTAGCTGCCTTCCTCCCAGGTCACCAGCTTCTCCAGCAGGCCGGGGCGGAAGTAGTCCTGGTGGAAGGTGGTCGGGCCCATGTCGTAGCGGAAGCCGCTGTCCCAGACCAGGTCGATGTCGGCGGCATGGTCGGCGCGGGTGACCCGCACCTCGCGCTCGAGGAAGTCGGCGTCGAAGTAGCCACGCTCGGCCAGGCGCCGGGTGATGGCATCGCGGCTGGCCTCGTAGGTGGTGTGGTCGAACGCCTCGCCCACGGCGGGGCGGAACTTGGCCAGGTCCTCGCCCAGGTAGGGATCCTCGCCGCCGGGGCCGGCGATGGCGACGTTGGCATCGCGCACGCGCACCGGTTCGCCCAGGCCGACGTTCACCGTCACCACGATGCGGTTGTCGGCGTCGCGCGTGGAGTCGATGGCGATGTCCGGCGAGTAGTAGCCGAACGGTTCCAGCGCCTGGCGCGCCTCGCGCTCGGCGCTCAGCAGCAGGAACTCCAGCCGCGATTCGCCCTGCACCTGGCCGATGGACGCGGTGAGGCCCAGCGCCAGGCGCACGTTGTGCTCCATGGCCTCGTGGTCCTCGAGACCGCGGATCTCGACGCGGTCGATGGTGCCCCGCGCCCAGGCGGGGCAGGCCACCAGGCACAGGAGCAGGGCGAGGAGCAGGCGAGGGCGCATGCGCTCAGGATAACGGGGCCGATCAAGGCCCCGTTAACCCTCCATCACCTCGTTCAGTTCGACAGGTGGCCGATCGCCGCGACCGCGCCGAAGCGGTCGGCCAGGCGCTTGAGCAGGGCCAGGCGGTTGGCGCGGACCTCGGGCTGCTCGGCGTTGACCATGACCTGGTCGAAGAACGCGTCGACCTGCGGACGCACCCGTGCCAGGCGCTCGAGCACGCGCACGTAGTCGCGCTGGTGCAGGGCCGCGTCGGTATCGCCCAGCGCCGCTTCCACCGCCTCGCCGAGCGCGCGCTCGGCCGGTTCGGTGAACAGCGCCGGGTCTTCCATCGCCGGGATGGCGACGTCGGCCTTCTTCAGGATGTTGCCGATGCGCTTGTTGGCCGCGGCCAGGGCTTCGGCTTCCGGCAGCGCGGCGAAGGTGCCGATCGCGTCGATGCGGGTGTCGAAGTCGGCCAGCGAGGCGGGCTTGAGTTCCGCCACCGCGTTGAAGTGCGCGGCCGGCACGCCCTTGTCGGCGTAGTAGCCGCGCAGGCGGTCGAGGATGAAGTCGTACAGCTCGCCGGCGTCGGCGGACGTGGTCGCGCCGTCCTTGCCGGTGGGCAGCGGGCCGATGGCTTCCACCGCCTTCGCCAGCAGGTCCTTGAGCGACAGGTCGAAGCCGCTTTCGATCAGCGTCCGCGCCAGGCCCAGCGCGTTGCGGCGCAGGGCGAACGGGTCCTTGTTGCCGGTCGGCTTCAGGCCCGCGGCGAAACCGCCGGCCAGGGTGTCAAGGCGCTCGGCGATGGCCAGCACCTTGCCCAGCGGCGACAGGGCGATGTCGTCGCCGGCGAAGCGCGGCTGGTACGCCTCGTCGATGGCGATGGCGATTTCCGTGGGCTCGCCGGCGGCCAGCGCGTAGTGGCGGCCCGCGATGCCCTGCAGCTCGGGGAACTCGTTGACCATGCGCGACTGCAGGTCGTTCTTGCCCAGCTGCGCGGCGCGGCGCGCCTGCCCCGGATCGGCACCGACCTGCGCGGCGATCGCCTCGGCCAGCGCGGCCACGCGCGCGACCTTGTCGGCCACCGTGCCCAGCCTGGCCTGGTAGGTGACGGTCTTCAGGCCCTCGCCCATCGCCAGCAGGCCCTGCTTGAGGTCCTCGTCGAAGAAGAACTTGGCGTCGGCGAAGCGCGGGCGGATCACGCGCTCGTAGCCCTTGCGCACCTCGGCCACGTCCTTCGACTCGATGTTGGCGATGCCGATGAAGTGCTCGGTCAGCCTGCCGCCGGCGTCCAGCACCGGGAAGAACTTCTGGTTGATCTCCATCGTCTCGATCAGCGCTTCCTGCGGCACGGCGAGGAAGTCGCGCTCGAAGCTGCACAGCACGGCCGACGGCCATTCGGTCAGGCACACGACCTGCTCGAGGTTGTCCTCGGTGATGCGGGCGGTGCCGCCGGCCTGTCCAGCCGCCTTCCGCGCTTCGGCGACGATGCGCGCGCGGCGCTCCTGCGGGTCGACCAGCACGCGCGCGCCCTGCAGCGCGTCCATGTAGTCCCCCGGCTGGCCGATCCATACCGGCTTGTCGTGCTCGAAGCGATGGCCGCGGCTCATCCGGTCGGACTTCACGCCCAGCACTTCCACGTCGACCACGTCGCCGCCCAGCAGCACCACCAGCCAGTGCACCGGCCGGGCGAAGGCGTAGTCGTGGCCGCCCCAGCGCATCGGCTTGGGGATCGGCATGCCCGCGATGGCCTCGGCGATGATCTCCGGCAGCAGCTCGACGGTGCGCGCGCCCGGCTTCACCGAACGGTGCACGAAGCGCTCGCCCTTGGCGTCGGTGGTGCGCTCCAGCGCGGTCCAGTCCAGGCCGGCCTTGGCGGCGAAGCCTTCCAGCGCCTTGGTCGGGCGGCCTTCGCCATCCAGCGCGATGTTCAGGTAGGGGCCGAGCACCTCGGAGCGCTGCTCCGGCTGTTCGGTGGCCACCCCCGGCAGCAGCACCGCCAGGCGCCGCGGGGTGTACAGCGGACGGGCGTCGCCCACTTCCATGCCGACGCCGCGCTTGCCCAGCGCCGCGACCACGCCGTCGAAGAAGGCCTGGGCCAGGCCCGGCAGCGCCTTGACCGGCAGCTCCTCGGTGCCCAGTTCGATCAGCAGGGGTTTCTGTTCGCTCATTTCGTGACCTCAGGCTTGCCCTTCTCCCGGGAGAAGGTGGCGCATCGCGCCGGATGACGTTTCGGCTCGGGCCGGGCGCCGCTTTCGCGGTCCGCCTGGCCCGCAGGCGGCGAGGGGCTCAGCTGGCCTGGCCCTTCAGCCCGGGGAAACCGAGCTTCTCGCGCTGGGCGTAGTAGGCCTCGGCCACGGCCTGGGCCAGCCGGCGCACCCGCAGGATGTAGCGCTGGCGCTCGGTCACCGAGATCGCGCGGCGCGCGTCGAGCAGGTTGAACGAGTGCGAGGCCTTGCACACCTGCTCGTAGGCCGGCAGCGGCAGGCCGGCCTCGACCAGCTTCAGCGCCTCGGCCTCGCAGGCGTCGAAGCGGTGGAACAGCTCGGCGACGTCGGCGTACTCGAAGTTGTAGGTGCTCTGCTCGACCTCGTTCTGGTGGTACACGTCGCCGTAGGTCACCGGACCCTGCGGGCCGATCGTCCAGATAAGGTCGTAGACGTTGTCCACGTTCTGCAGGTACATGCACAGGCGCTCGAGGCCGTAGGTGATCTCGCCGAGCACCGGCTTGCACTCCAGGCCGCCGGCCTGCTGGAAGTAGGTGAACTGGGTCACTTCCATGCCGTTGAGCCAGACCTCCCAGCCCAGGCCCCAGGCGCCGAGGGTCGGCGATTCCCAGTTGTCCTCGACGAAGCGCAGGTCGTGCACGCGCGGATCGATGCCCAGCGCCTTCAGCGAACCCAGGTACAGCTCCTGGATGTTGTCCGGGTTGGGCTTCATCACCACCTGGTACTGGTAGTAGCGCTGCAGGCGGTTGGGGTTCTCGCCATAGCGGCCGTCGGTGGGGCGGCGGGACGGCTGCACGTAGGCGGCGTTCCACGGCTCCGGACCGAGCGCGCGCAGGAAGGTGGCCGGGTGGAAGGTGCCGGCGCCGACCTCGAGGTCGAGCGGCTGGATGAGCACGCAGCCCTGTTCGGCCCAGTAGGCGTTCAGCGCCTGGATCAGTCCCTGGAAGGTCGGTCCGGTCATCGGCTTTTATTGCGGTGCGGAAAAGCGGGCTAGTATAGGGCCGGCCCCGCGCCATGCGGGTTTCCACCGTTTCAGAAGCTACTTTTTCCTGCCGGTCCCCGCCCCCGTGAATGCCGCCCGCCGTGCGCCCTTCCTCATCGTCGAAACCGGCCAGCCGGTGGGCAGCCTCAAGCGTTACGGGCGCTTCCCGCACTGGATCCGGGTCGCCGCCGGGCTGCGCGCGGGCGAGGTGGTCGAGGTCAACGCCGAACGCGGCGACCCGCTGCCGGAGGCGTCCAGCGTGGCCGGGGTGATCGTCAGCGGCTCGGCCGCCTTCGTCACCGACCGCGCCGAGTGGAGCGAGCGCACCGCCGGCTGGATCCGCGAGGCGGTCCAGGACGGCACCCCGCTGCTGGGCATCTGCTACGGCCACCAGCTGCTGGCCCACGCGCTGGGTGGCGAGGTCGACTACAACCCGGCCGGGCGCGAGTCCGGCACCGTGTTCATCGACCTGCACCCGCCGGCGTTCGAGGACCCGCTGTTCGCGGGGATGCCGCCGCGCTTCGCCGCCCATGCCACCCACCTGCAGACCGTGCTGCGGCCGCCGGAGGGCGCCACGGTGCTGGCCCGTTCCGAACAGGACGGCTGCCACGCCTTCCGCTGGGGCGAGCGGGCCTGGGGCGTGCAGTTCCACCCCGAGTTCGCCACCCACCACATGCGCGGCTACGTGCATGCCCGCGCCGAATGCCTGCGTAACCACGGCCGCTGCCCGCGCACCGTGGCCCGCGAGGTCAGCGCCGCGCCGCAGGCCCGGCGCCTGCTGCGGCGCTTCGTCCAGCACGCGCGCGGCAGCGCGGGGCGGCCGGCGCCGCAGGCCTGAAGGACACCCCGCGCGGCCACGGCATTCCGACGGCCGATCACCGATAATCCATGGCGCGCGTCCGGTTCGCGACCGCGCCTCAACGGGAACAGGATGGACACGATACGCAAGCTGCCGGCTTCGGCCGGCGCCGAATGGGTGCTGGGTGGCTTCGCCCTGCTGCGCCGCGCGCCGGTCGCGCTGGGCACGCTGGGCGCGCTGTGGGGCCTGCTGGCCTCGCTGGTGGTGACCCTGGGCTTGGCGGTGCCGGCGCTGGGCACGATCCTGCAGCTGCTGGTGGCGCTGGCCGGCCCGGTGCTGTTCGCCGGCCTGCTGTGGGCGGTGCGCGAGGTCGCGCACGGACGCCCGGCCCTGCCGGGGCACCTGCTGCAGGGCTGGACCGAGGGCCGCTGGCCGCAGCTGCTGGCCACCCTGTTGCCGCAGGTGGCCGCCGGCCTGCTGCTGGGCGTGATGCTGCTGGTCCTGGTCGGGCCGCAGCAGCTGCAGCAGCTGGCCCAGGCCAGCGAGGAGCTCAATGCGATGGCCCAGGCCGGGCAGCAGCCAACGCCCGAGGAAGTCGAGGCGCTGGTCGCCGGCCTGCCCTCCGGGCGCATCCTGCTGTGGCTGCTGCTGGGCCTGGCCGCCGCGGTGGCGGTGGCGATGACCGTGTTCGTGGCGGTGCCGCGGATCCTGTTCGACCGCCGCGACGGCCTGGCGGCGATGGGCGACAGCCTGCGCGCCTGCCTGCGCAACCTGCCGGCGCTGGCGGTGTTCCTGCTGCTGGTGATGGTCGCGATCTTCGCGATCTATTTCGGCGTGCTGGTGCTGACCCTGGTGGTGCAGCTGCTGGCCGGGCCGGTGGTCGCGATGTGGATCGCGCAGATGCTTATGATGGCGGTGCTGATGCCGCTGCTGGCCGGTGCGGTTCACACCGCCTGGAGCCAGCTGTTCGGGCAGGCGGCGCCGGTCGCGACGGCGGTGGCCAGCAGCCAGTTCGAGGCCTGAGGCCCGGCCTCAGTCGGCGGCGTCCGCGGCGTGGCGCCGCGCGACCACCCGCGAGGCGACGATGCCGGCCTCGTATAGCAGGCACATCGGCACGGCCAGCAGCAGCTGCGAGACCACGTCCGGCGGGGTGATGATCGCCGCCAGGACGAAGATGCCGACGATCGCGTAGCCGCGCCCGGCGCGCAGCTGGTCGGGCGTGACCCAGCCCAGCGCCACCAGGATCACCAGCGCCACCGGCAGCTGGAAGCTGGCGCCGAAGGCCAGGAAGATCACCAGCACGAAGTCCAGGTAGGCGTTGATGTCGGTCATCATCGCCACGCCCTCGGGCTTGATCGCGGCGAGGAAGCCGAACACCGCCGGCAGCACCACGAAGAAGGCGAAGGCGCAGCCGGCGTAGAACAGGGTCACCGCCGACACCAGCAGCGGCATCGCCAGGCGTTTCTCGCGCTGGTACAGGCCCGGCGCGACGAAGGCCCAGGCCTGGTACAGCAGCCACGGCGCCGACACCAGCAGGGCGACGAAGAACGCCAGCTTGAGCGGGGTGAAGAACGGCGAGGCCACCTGCACCGCGATGAGCTGGCCGCCGGCCGGCAGCTTGTCCAGCAGCGGCGCCGCCAGCCAGGCGTAGAGCCTGTTGGCGAACGGCAGCAACAGCAGCAGCACCAGCACCAGCCCGGCCAGCCCGCGCAGCAGGCGCGTGCGCAGCTCCAGCAGATGCTCCATCAGGCTGCTTTCGGTATCGGACTCAGGGCCGGCGTGGTTCATCGCCATGCTCCGTGTCCGGTGGGGGGATGGCGCCTGCGTCCGGGAGGGCGCGATCGCCGGCTGGCGCGCTGCCGGCATCGGCGGCGGCCGGGGGCGCGTCCTCGACCTGGCGCCGGACCTCGTCCAGCTGCCGGCCGGCGCTGTCCAGGCCTTCCTGCACCGGGGCCTGCACCTGGCCCAGCTCGTCCTGCAGGCGCGCCTGCGCCTGCTTCAGGGCGGCCTGGGTCTCCTGCACGCTGCGCTTGAGTTCCACGGCCTCCAGTTCGCGCTCCAGTTCGGCCTTGACCGAATACCACTGCGCGCGGGCGCGACGCACCCACAGCCCGGCGAAGCGGGCTGCCTTGGGCAGCCGCTCCGGACCAAGCACCACCAGCGCGACCACTGCGATCAGCAGCAGTTCGCCGAAGCCGATATCGAACATCCGCGCGTGACCGACGCGGGATCAGTGCTGGGCGCGATCGCGCTCGGACTCGGCCTTTTCCTCGGACCGGCGCTCGTCGCCGATCTGGCCGGCCGGCTTCTCCGGATCGCGCATGCCTTCTTTGAAGCCCTTGACCGCTTCGCCCAGGTCGCGGCCGGCATTGCGCAGGCGCTTGGTGCCGAACACCAGCAGCACCACCACCAGCACAATGATCCAATGCCAGATGCTCAGACCGCCCATGGCAAGCTCGCAGAATTAGAGAGGGCGGACAGGATAGCGCAGGCTCACGGCAGCGGTTCGGTCCGGGTGCCGCTGTCTTCCACCGGCTGGAAACCCTGGCTCGGCGCCGGGGCGTTGGCGGCCGGCTGCGCCGGTACCGCCGGCAGGGTCTGCGCGGTGTCGACCGGCTGGGCGACCCGGTTGACGGGCGCGGGCGCCGCCGCGGCGCTGCCGCCGCCGGAACGGGCGACCCGCGCGTTGTGGGTGGCTTCCTCCAGCTGGTCGCGGAACGCGACCACCGCATCGGACGGCGCGACCTGGGCGCGGCCTTCGAAGACCATGCGCGGGGTGGTGTTGGGTCCGTAGATGCGGGCCTGGGCGTCGCGGTCGATCTGCAGCACCGCGCCGTCCAGCGACACGCCGGCGAACAGGCCGCGGGCGCGCGACCACGACCAGATCTCGGCCTTGAGCTGGCCGTCGGTGGCCGCGGCGGCGTTGCGCCCGACCGGGCCGGCCGCCACGCCGGCGTCGGCGCCGAGGGTGAACTTGCCGTTGACCACGTTGTCGAGGCTGCGGTCGTTGCGGAACACCAGCACCACGTCGGCCGACTGCACGCCGGCCTGGAAGCCGATGCTGCCGCCGGTGAGGGTCACGAATACCGGGTTGGACCAGGTGCCGTCGGCGGCCTTCACCGACATCAGGCCGTGGCCGCGGCGGCCGCCGAGCACCAGGCCGGCCTTGATCGTGTCGGGAATGACCACGATGGCGCGGGCCTCGTCCAGCAGCTTGTCCGGGATCGCCTGCTCGGGAATCTGCTGGATCTCGGCCAGCACCCGCACCGCGTTGCGTGCGCGCTCGTCCTCCGACGGCGCGGCGGCGACGTGGCCGGCGGCGAACAGGAGGGTCAGCGCCAGGAGGATCTTCGGAAGACGCGGCATGCGATGGCTCCGGAATGGACTTGATGCGGCTCCCCGGCCGCGGATGCGACCGAAGCTAATGAGCGGGCGATGAATCGTCCATGACGCCACGCCGTCCGTACAGGGGGCCGCGACCCGGCGCGGCCTCTCTGTCAGAATGGGCCATGGCCGACGCACCCGACACCGCGCTGATCGTGGTCAACCTGGGCACGCCCGACGCGCCCACCGCGCCGGCCGTGCGCCGGTACCTGGCCGAGTTCCTTGGCGATCCGCGGGTGGTGTCGATCCCGCCGCTGCTGTGGAAGCCGCTGCTGCACGGGCTGATCCTGCCGCTGCGCGGTCCGCGCTCGGCGGCCAACTACGCCAGGATCTGGCTGGACGAGGGTTCGCCGCTGCTGGTCTACACCCAGCGCCTGGCGGAGGCGGTGGCCGCGCGCCTGCCGCAGTGGCGGGTGCTGTCGGCGATGCGCTACGGCGCACCGGCCCTGCGCGGCGCCCTGCGCGCGCTGCGCGCCGAAGGCGTCCGCCGCCTGGTCGTGCTGCCGCTGTACCCGCAGTACTCCACCACCACCACCGCCTCGGTCGCCGACGTGGTCGCCGAGGAAACCCAGGGCATGGACGTGACCCTGGTCGAGGACTATTCGACCGATCCGGCCTGGGTGGCCGCGGTGGCCGCCTCGGTCAACCGCTACCGGCACCAGCACGGCGCCGGCCGCCACCTCCTGTTCTCCTTCCACGGCATCCCGCAGCGGCTGGCCGATGCCGGCGACCCGTACCCGCAGCGCTGCACGGACAGCGCCAACGCGGTGGCGGCCAGCCTGGGCCTGGAGCCGTCGCAGTGGTCGATGTCGTTCCAGTCGCGCTTCGGCCGCGAACGCTGGCTGGAGCCGTCGACCCTCGCCGAGCTGGACCGCCTGGCCGATGCCGGCGTGCGCGAGGTCGACGTGGTCTGCCCGGGTTTCGCCGTGGACTGCATCGAGACCCTGGAAGAGGTGGCCCTCGGCCTGGCCGAACACTTCCAGTCCAAGGGCGGGCGCCTGTCCTACATTCCCTGCCTGAACGACCACCCGTCGCATGCCGACGCGCTGGCCCAGCTGGCGCGCCGCGTCGCCTGCGAGCCGTGACCCGGTGAACCCGAGGGAACTGCGCCTGCCGGTGGCGTGGGGCGAGCTGGCCGGCCTGCGTCTGGAGCGTCCCGGCAGGCCGCGGGTGATCGCCCTGCATGGCTGGCTCGACAACGCTGCCAGCTTCCTGCCGCTGCTGCCGCACCTGCCGGAACTGGACCTGCTGCTGCTCGACCTGCCCGGCCACGGCCGCAGCACGCACCTGCCGGCAGGCGCCGAGTACGGCCTGGCCACCCATCTGCACGCTACCCTCGACGCTGCCGATGCGCTGGGCTGGGACCGTTTCGCCCTGCTCGGCCATTCCATGGGGGCGGCGATCGCGACCCTGGTCGCCGCGGCCGCACCGGCGCGGGTGGACCGGCTCGCGCTCATCGAAAACCTCGGTCCGCTGGCCGAAGCGCCGGAGAACACCGCCAGCCGCCTGCACAACGCCGTGGCTGCCGCCCGCGCGCTGCCCGGGAAGTCGCTGCGCGTCTTCCCCGACCTGGCCGTAGCGGTGCGCGCGCGCATGCAGGCCAGCCAGCTGGACGAAGCCAATGCGCGCCTGCTGGTCGAACGCGGCACCCGCGAGGTCCCCGGCGGCCACGTCTGGTCCAGCGATCCGCGCCTCACCCTGCCGGCGGCGACCCGCCTGGACGAAGCGCAGGTGCAGGACCTGCTGGGCGCGGTCACCTGCCCGCTGCGCATCCTCTACGCCGATCCGGCGCAGCCGTACTTCCCGGATCCGCTGCGGCGCGCGCACCTGGATGCAGTGCCCCACGCCGAGGCGACCGTGCTGCCGGGTGGCCACCACCTGCATATGGACCAGGCGCCGCGCGTCGCCGCCTGGCTGGGTGGTTTCCTCGCCGGTTGAGCGCTTCCGCCGCGCGCGGCATCGACATTCGCCCGCGCAGCCCACAGGATGCGCCTGTCTCCGCAAGGGCTGGGCCGCATGGCGCTGTATCCCCTGTTCGCAGAACTGGAAGGACGCGAAGTGCTGGTGGTGGGCGGCGGCGAAGTCGCCGCGCGCAAGGTCACCGCGCTGCTCAAGGCCGGCGCCCTGGTCCGCCTGCATGCGCATGAGGTGCTGCATCCCGAACTGCGCGAGGCGCTCGATGCCGGCCGCATCGAGCGCCTGGCCGGCGACTTCGACCCGGGCTGGCTCGATGCGGTGTGGCTGGTGGTCGCCGCCACCGACGACGTTGCCTTCAATGCCGGCCTGGCCGCCGAGGCCGGCCGCCGCCGGCGCCTGGTGAACGTGGTCGATGACGCGGCCCTGTCCACCTTCCAGGTTCCCGCGGTCGTCGACCGGGCCCCGCTGGTGGTGGCCGTTTCCTCCGCCGGCTCGGCACCGATGCTCGCACGCCGCGTGCGCGAGCGCCTGGAAACCCTGCTCGAGCCTTCGCTGGGCACGCTGGCGGCCCTGTTCGGACGCCACCGCGAACGCATCCGCGAGCGCCTGC
>NZ_AZVB01000021.1 GCF_000513995.1 Pseudoxanthomonas sp. J35 | reverse complement strand
ATCGCAGCCGCGCCTGGGCGTTACGCGCCTGGAAGCAGTGGAAGCGCCGGGCCCTGCGCAGCGGGCTGGAGCCGCTGAAGATCTTCGTCCGGCGCCTGGAGCCCTACCTGCCCGGCATCCTGGCCCACTGCCGGTGGCCGCTGGGCACCAACCTGGTCGAGGGCATCAACAACAAGATCAAGGTCATCAAGCGCATGGCCTACGGCTTCCGCGATGACGCCTACTTCTTCCTCAAGATCCGGGCGGCCTTCCCCGGAGTTGGGAGATGAACCACAAAAAAGCCCCCTCCCCGCTGGGCTTCGGGGAGGGGGCCATTTTTTTCTACGGCTATCGGGGCTTGATCAGATCAGCGGAGCCGGAGTGGCCGGCAGCGTGACCGGGGCGGCCTTCTTCTTCGAGGCCTTCTTCTTGGCCGGCTTCTTGGCGGCGGCCTTCTTCGCGGCAGGCTTCTTGGCGGCCTTCTTGGCGGCCGGCTTCTTCGCAGCCTTCTTGGCGGTCTTCTTCGCGGTCTTCTTCACCGCCTTCTTGGCGGTCTTCTTCGCGGTCTTCTTCACCGCCTTCTTGGCGGTCTTCTTCGCGGCCTTCTTCACCGTCTTCTTGGCGGCGGCCTTCTTCACGGTCTTCTTGGCGGCGGCCTTCTTGGCGGTCTTCTTGACGGCCTTCTTGGCGGCGGCCTTCTTGGCGACCTTCTTCACCGCCTTCTTGGCGGCGGGCTTCTTCTTCGCAGCTTTCTTCGTTGCCATGGGTGGCTCCTCGTCAGTGAACTACGGATGGGTAACGCCCAGTCTCGAAAACCCGCGGCGGTGTCCGCCGGGGAGAGAGTCCGTCGGCGCGATGGGCACGTCGATACGGATACGGTAACGCCCGCGCGAAGTCTCGGCGCGGGCGGTCAATCGGGTGGTCGCTGCTTTTCTTCGGGGGAAGCGGGCCGTATCCACCGTTCGAAGGTTCCTGGCGGATTCCCGAGTTTTGCTTCGCGTTGTGGTGTTGATTCGACTCACTCGCTTCGGCAGGCAGCGTCTGCTGGGCGAAACCTAATCACGGTTTTTTTCACTGTCAACACCCCGCCGGGATTTTTTCCGGCGTGGTCCGGGCCACGCCGGCGCAACTTCCGGGCGGTCCGGCGACGCGACGGCGAAGCAACGCGCGAACGCATTCCAGGCGCGCGCAATTCCAGTGCTGAAAACAAGCGGTTTTTTTTCGCGTGCGATTCGCGCGGCATTTTCGTCGCCGTCCGCATGCGCACGCAGCGACCGCGCCGGAGGCGTTCCGCCGATCGTCCAGGGGTGCGAAAAAATTTCTTCCGCGACGTTTCCTGTTCGCGTCGCACAAGCCGATTTGCGCAAGAACTGCGCAAGCCTCGGAGGGGGTTCGACGACGCCATCGCGCGCCGACGCATCCCGTCGTCGACGCCGAACGCGTGCACCCGGCCGTCCCGATTGCCGCCCCGCGCGCATTCCGCACGACGGTCGCCCATGCCCCGCGGCCAACGCGCCATCGACGCGTCGTGCACATGGCCTTCATGCATGTGCGCATGCCCAGCCCCGCGTCCTTCCGCGTCGCCGGAAAAGAAAACGCCCGCGCGGGGCGGGCGTTCTTCCTGGAAGCGGGCGGCGGGCGGTCAGTCGTCGTCGCTTTCGATCAGCTCGGCGTAGTCGTCGGGGGAGAGCAGCTCGGCCAGCTGGTCCGGGTCGCTGGCTTCCACGACGAACAGCCAGCCCTCGCCGTAGGCGTCCTCGTTGATGGTCTCCGGCTTGTCGGACAGGTCCGAGTTGACCTCGACGATCTTGCCGCTGACCGGGCTGTAGACGTCCGAGGCGGCCTTGACCGACTCCACCACCGCCACCGCGGCGCCGGCCTCGACCGAATCGCCGACGTTCGGCAGTTCGACGTAGACCAGGTCGCCGAGCAGGCCCTGGGCGTGGTCGGAGATGCCCACGGTCACGCGGCCGTTGCCTTCGACGCGGGCCCACTCGTGGGACTTGAGGAACTTGAGGTCGCCGGGGATCTCGCTCATGGGGGCTGCTCCGGTCACGCGTTTGGTCTGGATGGGATGGCTAGTTTAGCGGGGACCCTGCCGGGCGGGAAACGCCTCAGCCGAGCACGCCCGGCTGCGCCTGCCCGTCGCGCACGAACGGGAACTTCACCACCCGCACCGGCACTTCGCGCCCACGGATGTCGACACGCACGTTACCGGTCGCGCCGGCCGGTACCCGGGCGAAGGCGATCGCCTTGCCCAGCGTCGGCGAGAAGGTGCCCGACAGGATCTCGCCCTCGCCGCTGGCGGTCAGCACCTTCTGGCCGTGGCGCAGCACGCCCTTGTCGTCCATCACCAGGCCGACCATCTGCCGCGGTACGCCGGCGGCCTTCTGCGCCTCCAGGGCGGCGCGGCCAATGAAGTCGCGGCCTTCGTCCAGGGCGACGGTCCAGCCCAGCGCCGCTTCCCACGGCGTGGTCGACTCGTCCATGTCCTGGCCGTAGAGGTTCATGCCCGCCTCCAGGCGCAGGGTGTCGCGCGCGCCCAGGCCGGCCGGCTTCACCCCGGCCTCCAGCAGCGCGTTCCAGAACGCGACCGCCTCGCCTTCCGGCAGCACCACCTCGAAGCCGTCCTCGCCGGTATAGCCGGTGCGCGCCAGGAACAGCGGCACGCCGGCGGCCGACTGCACCTCCACCGCGGCGAAACGGCCCAGGCGGGTGGCGGCGTCGCGGTCGGATTCGCGCAGCAGCGCGATCACCTTGTCGCGGGCCTGCGGACCCTGCACGGCGACCAGGGCGAAGTCGGGGCGCTCGCGCACCTCGACGCCGAAGGCCGCGGCCTGGGCCCCGATCCACGCCAGGTCCTTGTCGCGGGTGGCGGCGTTGACCACCAGGCGGAAGAACGACTCGTCCATGTAATAGGCGATCAGGTCGTCGATCACCCCGCCCTTCTCGTCGAGCATGCAGCTGTACAGCGCCTTGCCCGGCACTTTCAGCTTGTCGACCGAGTTGGCCAGCAGGTGGCGCAGGAACCCACGCACGCGCTCGCCGTGCAGGTCGACCACGGTCATGTGGCTGACGTCGAACATGCCCGCCTCACGGCGGACCAGGTGGTGCTCGTCGATCTGGGAGCCGTAGTGGATCGGCATGTCCCAGCCGCCGAAGTCGACCATCTTGGCGCCGAGCGCGCGATGGGTTTCGTTGAGGATGGTCTTGCGGGTCATGGCATCTCGCCCGGAGGAAAAACGCCATTATCCCAGATGGGACCGTCGGGCCGGTGATGCACCAGCCATCAATGCGGCGCGATGCCGGTCACGGCCTGCCCCAGCGCCCGCCGGGCGGCCACGGCCACGCGCCAGGCCGAGCGCAGGAACACGCCCAGCAGCAGCCCCGCGACCAGCAGGTCGGGCCAGGCCGCGCCCGTCCACCACACCGCCGCGCCGGCCGCCAGCACCGCCAGGCCGTCGGCGATGTCGTTGCGCGCGCACTCGTAGGCCGAGGCCAGGTTGACGTCGCCACGGCGATGCGGGCGCAGCAGGGCCAGGCACAGCAGGTTGGCGGCCAGGTTCACCGCGCCGGCCCAGCCCATGGTCTCGAACAGCGGCAGGGCCGGATCGACGAACAGCCGCCAGGCGATGGACGCGGCCACCGCCAGCGCCGCGACCAGGATCATCGCCGCCTTGAACATCGCCACCCGGGCCTTGGCCCGCAGCGAGGAGGCGACCACCGCCAGGCTCAGCGCATAGGTCAGCGCGTCGCCGAGATTGTCCAGGGCACCGGACAGCAGCGCGGTGGAACGCGCGGACAAGGCGGCGGCGACCATCAGCACGAAGGTCGCCGCGTTGAGCAGCAGCACGATCCACAGCACGCGGCGCTGCCGCGCCTGCAGCCGCCGCGCCTCGACCTCGCAGCCGCAGCGGCCGGCCACCTCAGCCTTCCCCTGGCGCCCCGCGCATGGAGGCCATGGCGATCAGGCCTCCTGCACCTTCAGCACCATGCCGTCGACCGCGACCACCCGCACCGGCGTGCCGGCCGGCAGCTCCGGACCTTCGACCACCCAGAACGCGTCGCCGATCCTGATCCGGCCGCGGCCGCCGGCGATGGGCTGGTCCAGCGGCGCGACCACGCCGATGTTCTGCTCGGCGCGGCGGTTGAGCAGCGGGCGGTCGCTCTGCCGGCCGGTGTCGCGGAACCACTTCCGGTAGATCTGGATCGAGACGAAGCTCAGCACCACGAAGGCCGCCACCTGCGCCAGCACCGGCACATCGGGCAGCAGCAGCACCAGCAGGAACACCGCCGCGGCGGCGAAACCCATCCACAGCATGAAGGCCCCGGGGGCCAGCGTCTCGGCGGCGATCAGCAGCAGGGCCGCCGCCGCCCAGGTCACCACGTCCCAGCGCATGGCCTCACTCCCCCAGCCGCGGCGGCTGCGCGCGCCGCGACGACGTCGAGGCCTGCTGGCCGGAAAGCGCTTCCTTCGCCAGTTCGGCGATGCCGGCGATGGAACCGATCACGCCACTGGCCTCCATCGGCATCAGCACGAACTTCTGGTTCGGCGCGGTGGCGAGCTCCTTGAACGCCTCCACGTACTTCTGCGCGACGAAGTAGTTGATCGCCTGCACGTCGCCCTTGGCGATGGCTTCGGACACCATCGAGGTGGCCCTGGCCTCGGCCTCGGCCAGGCGTTCGCGCGCCTCGGCGTCGCGGAACGCGGCCTCCTTGCGGCCCTCGGCCTCCAGCACCGCCGCCTGCTTCTCGCCGTCGGCGCGCAGGATCTCGGCCTGGCGCAGGCCCTCGGCCTCGAGGATCTGCGCGCGCTTCTCGCGCTCGGCCTTCATCTGCCGCGCCATTGCGTCGACCAGGTCGCGCGGCGGCTGGATGTCGCGGATCTCGATGCGGGTCACCTTCACGCCCCACGGACTGGTCGCGTGGTCGACCACACCCAGCAGCTGGGCGTTGATCGCCTCGCGCTGGCTCAGCGATTCGTCCAGGTCCATCGAGCCGATCACGGTACGGATGTTGGTCTGGACCAGGGCGATCATCGCCACCTCCAGGTTCGCCACCTCGTACGCCGCCTTGGCCGCGTCCAGCACCTGGAAGAACACCACCCCGTCCACGCGCACGACCGCGTTGTCCTTGGTGATGACGTCCTGGCTGGGCACGTCCAGCACCTGCTCCATCATGTTCACCTTGCGGCCAATGCCGTAGACGATCGGGACCAGGAAGTGCAGGCCCGGATCAAGCGTGTGCGTGTACCTGCCGAAACGCTCCACCGTCCATTCGTAGCCCTGCGGCACCATGCGCACGGTCTTGAACAGCACGATGGCGCCGGCAACCAGCAGTACCAGCGTCAGGAAACCCGTCGTCATCCTTTCCTCCTCCTGGCCCGTCGGGCCATCCCCGGTCGGTCCCAGTATAGGGTCGGCCGGCGGCGGGAACCGGCGGGCGGCGGGCGCGGTCGCAGGGGAACGGCGACCGGCTGCGACGGTTTGCCCGCCCCGTGCATCCACAGCGCATATGAGCCAACCGTTCCCGCCCGCTTCCGCCAGCCTGGCCGCGCCGGCCAGCTGCCGGGCCTTCGTCCCGGCGATGCCGGCGGCCCACACGCGCGGCGACGCGGCCGCGCCACGCTCGGGTTTCGCCATCGACGTGCCCGAGACCCTGCTGGCTCGCGCGCGACGCGGCGAGCCGGCGGCCTTCGAGCAGCTGTACCGCTGGTTCGAGCGCCCGGTGTTCACCCTGGCGCTGCGCCTGTGCGGCGACCACGACGAGGCCTGCGAGGCGCTGCAGGAAACCATGCTCAAGCTGCTGCGCCGGATCGGCGAGTACCGCGGCAGCGGCCCGTTCTGGGGCTGGCTGCGGCAGATCGCGATCAACGAGGCGCTGCTGCGCCTGCGCCGCGGCCGCCGCCTCGACGACACCCTGCCGCTGGACGGCCAGGACTTCGAGGACCAGGCGCCACCCCCGCCGGCCGCCGCCGACGGCGCGCTGCTGCAGCGTGCGCTGCAGTCCCTGCCGGCGGCCACCCGCAGCGTGCTCTGGCTGTACCACGCCGAAGGCTATACCCACGAGGAAATCGCCGAACTGATGCAGCGCAGCCCGAGTTTCTCCAAATCGCAGCTCTCGCGCGGCACCCGCCGCCTGAGGGCGCTGCTGCAGGTCCAGGAGGTGTCCCATGCCTGAGCGCAATCATCCGCCCGCCACGACGCCGCCGGCCGACTGGCACGAGGCCTTCGCCGCGCTGCCGCTGGAAGCGCCGCGTGAGGACCAGTGGCCGCGCATCGCCACCGCGCTTCCCGGCGCACGCCGCCCGCGGCGCGTGCTGCCCTGGGCGCTGGCCGCGGCCACCGCCTGCCTGGCCGCGCTGCCGGCGCTGCAGCTGCTGCGCCAGCCAGCGCCGCAACCGGAAGCGGATACGCATGTGCCGGCGCCCACCACTTCGATGCCGGCCACCAGCGGCACGGTCGCCATTCACCAGGATCCGGCACCGGAACCGGCGCCCATCGCACCGACGACGTCCGACGGCCCCGTCCAGCCCGCTTCCACGCCGCCAGCGACGGTGGCGGCGACGCGGGAACCGGTCGCAAAGCCCGCCGCCGACCTGCGCCCGCTGCAGGAGGAATCGGCCCGCCTCGAACGACTGCTCGGGAGCCTCGCCGGCACCCAGGGCGGCGACGGCCTGCAGCTGGCGCTCGCCGCCTCGCTGCAGGCGGAAGTCGCCGGCATCGACGACGCGCTGGCCCGCCCGGCGCTCGACGACGGTGCGCGCGCCGGGCTGTGGCAGCAGCGCGTCGAGGCGCTGCGCGAACTGGCCAGCCTCGCCGCCGACCAGCGCTGGCAGGCGCTGTACGGCGGCGACTCCAGCGCCTACGCGCTCGTCCAGGTCTATTGATCCCCATCCGCTTCCCTACCCGAGAACGACACCATGGATACCCGTTCCCTTCCCTTCCGCCGGCTCGCCCCGCTTGCGCTGGCCCTGGCCTGCGCGATCGCCGCCCCGGCCATGGCCGCCGACAAGGACGACGCGGCGCAGCGCAAGGAACTCGACCAGGCGCGCAAGGAACTGCAGGCCGCCGCCGCCCGCGTCGCCGAACTGAGCCGCGAACTGCAACTTGACGGCGACGCGCTGCGCTTCGTGATCGATGGCGCCGGCGTGTCGGCGAAGCCGCGCCTGGGCGTGCTGCTGGGCGTGGACGAACAGAGCGGCGTGCGCATCGCCGGCGTCACCCCGGGCGGCGGCGCCGACAAGGCCGGCCTGAAGAGCGGCGACCGCCTGCTGCGCATCGGCGGCAAGCCCATCGCCGGCAGCAACGGCGAGGCCCGCGTCGAAGCCGCGCGCGAGGCCCTGGCCGACCTGGCCGAAGGCAAGCCGGTGCGTATCACCTACCAGCGCGACGGCAGGCAGCACGACGTCGACGTCACCCCCGCGCCGACCCGGAGCTTCGCCTTCACCCGCGGCCTCGGCCTGGATGCCAGCGAGCTGGCGACGCTGGCCGACAGCCCGGAGCTGGCCAGGCTGAGGGAACTGGCGCCGAAGCTGCGCGGCGAAGTGCTGCAGCTGTCGCGCTCGCTCGACTGCACCGATGGCAAGTGCAGCGCCCCGCTGCTGGCCGAGGCGTTGCGCTGGGACGGCCTCAACCTGCTCGCGCTGGAACCGCAGCTGGGCCGTTACTTCGGCACCGATCGCGGCGTGCTGGTGCTGCAGCAGGGCAACCTGCCAGGGCTGCAGCCGGGCGACGTGATCCAGGAGATCGAAGGCAAGGCGGTCGCCAGCCCGCGCGAGGCGATGCAGGCGATGAGCGCGAAGAAGCCTGGCGAGAAGGCCAGGGTCGGCGTCCTGCGCGACCGCAGCCGCAAGGAGGTGATGGTCACCGTGCCCGAGCGGCTGCGCACGCTGGACTTCGTGCCCGCGCCTCCGGCGCCACCGGCCCCGCCCGCGCCGCCTGCGCCGGCGCCGCGGCCGAAGAACACGGCGGTGCTGTAGGTGCGATCCCCGGCGGATGGCATCCGGGGATGCCGTCCGCACGGGAGAACCGCAAGGTGCGACGTGACGGCCGGCCTCGTGCCGGCCGTGTCGCTTCCGACGGCCGGCGCTGCCAGCGCCGGCACACCGTCACTTGGTCAGGATCAGCTTGTCGTTGCTGGTGTGGCGCAGGCGGTATACCCGGTCACCGTGGCGGATCAGGATTTCGCGGCGACCCCTGAGCAGCTGGTCGCTGTCCAGCACCAGGTCATCGGCCTGCAGGGCGGGCACGGCCTCGCGGGCGGGTTCGGCGTGCGGCAGGGTGAGGCGATGCACGTTCATCGGGAGCTCCAGGTGGAGGGGCGTGGAACCCGCTTGATGATAATAATTCGCATTTACTTGTCAACCGCTCAGCCGGCCGCGGCCACCTCCAGCTGCCGCCACACCTGCTCGTCGTAGCGGTCCACCAGTTCCAGCGCGCGCATGTTCTCCTCCAGCTGGGCCAGGCCGCTGGCGCCCAGGATCACGCTGCTGACGTGCGGGTTGCGCAGGCACCAGGCGATGGCCAGCGGCGCCGGCTTCTCGCCCAGCCCGGCGGCGACCTGGACGAAACGCTGCGCGCGCTCCAGGCGGCGCTCGCCGCTGTGTCCTACCACCAGCTTCTGCAGCCAGCCGGCGTCGGGCTGGGCGAGGCGGCCTTCGCGATGGATGCCGTCGGTGTACTTGCCGGTCAGCAGGCCGGAGGCCAGCGGCGACCAGATCGTGGTGCCCAGGCCCAGTTCCGAATAGAGGGGCGCGTACTCGAGCTCCACCCGTTCGCGGTGCAGCAGGTTGTACTGCGGCTGCTCCATGGTCGGCGGGGTGAGGTGGTTGGCGCGGGCGAACTTCGCCGCCTCGCGGATCAGGTCCACCGGCCACTCCGAGGTGCCCCAGTACAGGACCTTTCCCTGCCGCACCAGCAGGTCCATCGCCGCCACGGTCTCGCCCACCGGCGTGTCCGGATCGGGGCGGTGGCAGTAATAGAGGTCCAGGTGCTCCACCCGCAGGCGCTTCAGCGCGGCGTGGCAGGCCTCGACCACGTGCTTGCGCGACAGCCCGCGCTGGGTGGGCCGCGGGTCTTCCACGGCGCCGAAGAACACCTTGCTCGACACGCAGAAGCCGTCGCGCGGCAGCCTCAGGTCGGCGATCACGTCGCCCATCACCCGTTCGGCCTCGCCGTTGGCGTACGCCTCGGCGTTGTCGAAGAAGTTGATGCCGTGGTCCCAGGCGACAGCGACGAGCTCGCGGGCCTGGCTGCGCCCGACCTGGCGGCCGAAGGTCATCCAGGCGCCGAACGACAGTGCGGACAGCTTCAGGCCGGAAGCACCGAGGCGGCGGTATTGCATGGGCGGTCTCCGCGGAAAACCCCGATTGTAGGCCGGCCATGCCAGGGAGGCCGCGAGGGTCGTGCCGCCCGCGCCGGCCCGCCGGCCGCGCAGGTGGCAGGCCTGCGCAGCCGGACCAGGTGAGCACGGCCACCGGCGGCGCAGGAACGGCCGCAGCCGCGCGTAGCGCGGCTCCCGGCGGGCTGGACCTTCGTGCACGGGCGCCGGGACCGCCAAACTGCTACGATTTCGCGATTCTTTAACATCCACAGGGAACCCCATGATCGAGGCACTCGGACGGATCGGCTTCGGCCTGTTCGGATTGGCCGTGCTGATCGGCATCGTCTGGCTGTGCTCGAACAACCGCCGCGCGGTGGACTGGAAGCTGGTCATCACCGGCGTGGTCCTGCAGATCGCCTTCGCCACCCTGGTCCTGCTGGTGCCGGGCGGCAAGAACGTCTTCGACTGGCTCAGCCACGGCTTCGTGAAGATCCTGAGCTTCGTCGCCGAGGGTTCCAACTTCATCTTCGGCAGCCTGATGGACATCCAGTCCAACGGCTTCATCTTCGCCTTCCAGGTGCTGCCGACGATCATCTTCTTCTCGGCGCTGATGGGCGTGCTCTACCACCTCGGGGCGATGCAGGCGGTGGTACGGGCGATGGCCTGGGCGATCACCAAGCTCATGCGCGTATCCGGCGCGGAGACCACCAGCGTCTGCGCCAGCGTGTTCATCGGCCAGACCGAGGCGCCGCTGACCGTGCGCCCGTACATCGCCAAGATGACCCAGTCCGAGCTGCTGACCATGATGATCGGCGGCATGGCCCACATCGCCGGCGGCGTGCTGGCGGCCTACGTGGGCATGCTCGGCGGCGGCGACCCGGCGCAGCAGGCGTTCTTCGCCAAGCACCTGCTGGCCGCCAGCATCATGGCCGCGCCGGCCACCCTGGTGATCGCCAAGATCCTGGTGCCGGAAACCGGCGAGCCGCTGACCCGCGGCACGGTGAAGATGGAGGTCGAGAAGACCACCGCCAACGTCATCGACGCGGCCGCGGCCGGCGCCGGCGATGGCCTGCGCCTGGCGCTCAACATCGGCGCGATGCTGCTGGCCTTCATCGCCCTGATCGCGCTGGTCGACGCCCCGCTCAAGTGGTTCGGCGAGGTCACCGGCATTGCCGCCGCGCTCGGCCAGCCGACCAGCCTGTCGACCATCCTCGGCTACGTGCTGGCCCCGATCGCCTGGGTGATCGGCACCCCATGGGCGGACGCGACCACGGTCGGTTCGCTGATCGGCCAGAAGATCGTGATCAACGAGTTCGTCGCCTACACCCAGCTGGCCAGCGTGGTGAACGGCCAGGTGCCGAACGTCTCGCTGAGCCCCGAGGGCGCGCTGATCGCCACCTACGCGCTGTGCGGCTTCGCCAACTTCAGCTCGATCGCGATCCAGATCGGCGGCATCGGCGGCCTGGCCCCGGAGCGCCGCCAGGACCTGGCCCGCTTCGGCCTGCGCGCCGTGCTCGGCGGCTCCATCGCCACCTTCATGACCGCGACGATCGCCGGCGTCCTCACGCACTTCGGCTGAGCCGTCCGCCAGATTCCAGCAAGAGGCGGGCCCGCGTGGCCCGCCGTTTCCGTTTCCCGTTGCAGAGCTTGTGCAGGTAATCCCATGAATCCGGTCATCGTCGTCGGTTCGTTCAATGTCGACCACGTCTGGCGCTGCGCCGAGCTGCCGGCCGTGGGCGCGACCATCGCCGGCCAGTACGCCACCGGACCGGGCGGCAAGGGCTTCAACCAGGCCGTGGCCGCGGCGCGCGCCGGCGCCCGCACCGCGTTCGTGTGCGCGCTGGGCGACGATGCCGGCGGCGCCCTCGCCCGCCAGCTGGCCGCCGCCGACCGCATCGACCTGCGCGCCGAGGCCAGCGAACAGCCCACCGGCACCGCCGGCATCTACGTCGACGCACGCGGCCGCAACAGCATCGTGATCGGCCCGGGCGCCAACGGCGCCCTCTCGGCCGCCCATGTCGGTGCCGACCCGGCCCTGCTGGCCGGCGCCCGCGTGCTGCTGGCCCAGCTCGAGTCGCCGGTGGACACGATCGAGGCAGCGCTGGCCCTGGCCCGCCAGGCCGGCGCCACCACCGTGCTCAACCCGGCCCCGGCCAACGCCTCCACCAGCATCAGCCTGCTGCGCCTGGCCGACGTGCTGACCCCGAACGAGACCGAGTTCGCCGCCCTGCTCTCGCGCCACGTCGGCGAGCGCGTGGACGCCGAGGCGGTGGCCGCGCTCGACGGCGCCAGCCTGCACGGCCTGTGCCGCAAGCTGCTGCCGCACGGCACCGTGGTCGTCACCCTCGGCTCGGTCGGCGCCTTCGTCTCGCATCCGGACGAGGCCACGCGCGGCGACGCGCAGCCCTACTACCGCGTCGGCGCCGAAAGCGTGTCGGCCAGCGACACCACCGGTGCCGGCGACGCCTTCAACGGCGCCCTGGTGGCCTCGCTGGCGAACAACGCCGGCGCCGCCTTCGCCAGCCACGTGCGCTTCGCCAACCGCTACGCCGCGCTGTCGACCGAGCGCCCGGGCGCGGCCGTGGCGATGCCGCAGCTGGCCGAAGTGCAGGAGCGCTTCCCCGGCTGAGCCGACGGGCTCGCGGCGGCCTCCGGGCCCGTCGCGCCGTCGCGGCCACGGGGTGGCACGTAGAATCCGCGCCATGCGCATCGGCCCCTACAGCATCGAACCGCGCGTGGTCCTGGCCCCGATGGCCGGGGTCACCGACAAGCCGTTCCGGCTGCTGTGCAAGCGCCTGGGCGCGGGGCTGGCGGTGTCGGAGATGACCATCTCCGATCCGCGCTTCTGGGGCACGCGCAAGTCGCTGCACCGCATGGACCACGCCGGCGAGCCGGAACCGGTCAGCGTGCAGATCGCCGGCACCGAGCCGCGCCAGCTGGCCGAGGCGGCGCGCTACAACGTCGACCACGGCGCGCAGATCATCGACATCAACATGGGCTGCCCGGCCAAGAAGGTGTGCAACGCCTGGGCCGGTTCGGCGCTGATGCGCGACGAGGCGCTGGTCGCGCGCATCCTCGAGGCGGTGGTCGCCGCGGTCGAGGTGCCGGTGACGCTGAAGATCCGCACCGGCTGGTGTGCCGAGGTGCGCAACGCGCCGACCATCGCGCGCATCGCCGAGGACGCCGGCATCGCCGCGCTGGCGATCCACGGCCGCACCCGCAACCAGCACTACACCGGGCAGGCCGAGTACGACACCATCGCCGAGGTGAAGTCGCGCCTGCGCATCCCGGTGGTCGCCAACGGCGACATCGACTCGCCGGCCAAGGCCGCCTACGTGCTGCGCCACACCGGCGCCGACGCAGTGATGGTCGGCCGCGCCGCGCAGGGCCGGCCGTGGATCTTCCGCGCGATCGCGCATTACTTGGCCACCGGCGAGGAACTGCCCGAGCCCGGAGTGGAGGAAGTGCGCGACATCCTGCTCGGACACCTCGCCGCGCTGCACGCGTTCTACGGCGAGGAACACGGCGTGCGCATCGCCCGCAAGCACCTGGGCTGGTACGCGAAGGACCGGCCGGAAAACGCCGCGTTCCGCGCGGTGGTCAACCGCGCGCAGGGCGCGGAGGAACAGTTGCGGCTCACCGCCGACTACTTCGACGCGCTCGCCGCCGGCGTGCCGCCGCCGATGCTTTCGGCCGCGTAGAACCGCTGTCCCGAAGGTTGCTTCATGTAACCATCCTTCGCGTAAACGTGACTATGGACACGTGCATTCCGGCACTGGGTAATCGCGTGCGACGGGAAGATTCTGGACGCGCCGGACTTCCGGGCCGAGGCATCCCTCCCGGCCCTTCCACGTGGGCTCCCCCGCCCCAGGAGGTTGTCATGTTTGCACGCATCGCCGTTGTCACGGCCGCGCTGGCCGTCGCTCCTTCCGCTTTCGCCGCCGATGTCTCCCTCGCCGACCTGTCGCGCGACACCGGCGTCAGCGAACGCCACCTGCGCATGGTCGCCGGAGCACGCACGCCGTATCCGGAGTACCGGATCGTGTTCGACCGCGTCGAGCGCCAGCTGAAGAGCACGCTGGGCGACGAGGGCTACCACCACCTGCTCAAGGGCGAAGTCGCCGCGGCCAGCGAGGCCTACCGCGAGCGCGCCGCCGCCACTGCGGCCCGCGAGAAGGAAGCGGAAGCCGCCAGGGCGCGCAACCAGGGTTGAGCGGTCAGCGCCCGCCGACCGCGTCCTGCACCGGGGTGCCGGTTTCCGGCATCCCGGCCGGCGGCGGCGCGTGCCAGATCCGGTCCCACATCGAGGCGATGCGGCGAGACGCTTCCCACGGGAGGCGCAGCTGCTCGGGCGGTATCCGACGCCAGGCCTCGCCGTCGCGCTCGGCGACCGCGAAGACGAAGGTGTAATCGGGCTCGGCGCCCATGCGCAGGTCGCTCAGTTCGAGCCGGCCGTCGTGCACGCGCGCCTTCATGAAGCCGTGGTTGAACCAGGCCAGGCGCGCCACCGCCGGAATCTGCGCGGCCTCGGCCAGCGCCTGCGTGTCCGAACGGTAGGCACGGAACTGCATCGGCCCGTGGTCGGCGACCAGCGAACGCTCGCCTTCGACGAATCCGTCCGGGGTCATCGCCACCACCCGCCACAGCAGGGTGTTGAACGGCATCGGCACCGAGAAACGCGGCGCCTCGCCCAGCCTCATCTCCGCGAGGCTCCGCCGTGCCTCGCGCTCGACCATCGCCTTGGCCAGCAGCGACCAGCCCAGGTAGGCGCTGCTCAGCGCCAGGCCGGCCACCAGCGCGTGCCCGGCCAGCTTCCGCCCGCGCGCGAACCAGGCCACCGCGCAGGCCAGCAGCAGCCACAGCGTGTACGCCGGATCGATGATGAACACGCTCGACCACATCACCGGCCGCAGCGGCAGCGGCCACAGCAGCTGCGTGCCGTAGACGGTGAACGCGTCCAGCAGCGGATGGGTCGCCAGCGCCAGCTGGATCGCCCAGAACCAGCGCCGCGGCGACTCCGCCACCCGCCCCTTTCCGTAGCGCCGGAACAGCCACCAGATCGTCCAGCCCACGAACGGCAGCACCAGCAGGGAATGGCTGAGGCCACGGTGCAGGGTCATCCGCGCGACCGGGTCGTCGGTGAACAGCGCCAGCGGCAGCGAATCGAGGTCCGGCAGGGTGCCAAGCGCGGCGCCCGCCAGCAGCGCGGCGCGGCGATGGCCGGCCGGCGCGATGGCGGCGGCGACCGCGCCTCCGAGGACGATCTGGGTCAGCGAATCCATCCACGGATGCTAGCAGCAGGCCCGGATGCGGCAGCGCCGGCAGTGGCGCGCGCGGGGCGCTGGGCGTCGGCCCATGCATGAATCCTTAACCTGCCGCCCCTGCCGCGGCGGGCAGAATGCACCCACGCCCCCGGCCGTGTATCATGCGCGGCCATCTTTTCATCCGAATACAGGGATATAGCCCGATGTCCAGCTATCTCTTCACCTCCGAATCGGTCTCCGAGGGCCATCCGGACAAGATCGCAGACCAGATCTCCGATGCGGTCCTCGACGCCATCCTGGCGCAGGACAAGCGCGCCCGCGTGGCCTGCGAGACCCTGGTGAAGACCGGTGCGGCCATCGTCGCCGGCGAAGTCACCACCAGCGCGTGGGTCGACATCGAGGGCCTGGCCCGCCAGGTCATCAACAGCATCGGCTACAACAATTCGGACGTGGGCTTCGACGGCCACACCTGCGCCATCATCAACATGCTCGGCAAGCAGTCCCCGGACATCGCCGCCGGCGTGGACCGCAAGAAGCCGGAGGAGCAGGGCGCGGGCGACCAGGGCCTGATGTTCGGCTACGCCTGCAACGAGGCGCCGGAGTTCATGCCGGCCCCGATCTACTACTCGCACCGCCTCGTCGAGCAGCAGGCCAAGGTCCGCAAGAAGAAGAACTCGCCGCTGCCGTGGCTGCGCCCGGACGCCAAGTCGCAGGTCACCCTTCGCTACGACGACCAGCACAAGGTCGTCGGCCTCGACGCGGTGGTGCTGTCGACCCAGCACGACCCCGGCGTGAAGCAGAAGGACCTGGTCGAGGGCGTGTACGAGCACATCCTCAAGCCGGTCCTGCCGAAGAAGTGGCTGGAATCGCTGCCGAAGAAGAAGGTCCACATCAACCCGACCGGGATCTTCGTGATCGGCGGCCCGGTGGGCGACTGCGGCCTGACCGGCCGCAAGATCATCGTTGACAGCTACGGCGGCATGGCCCGCCACGGCGGCGGCGCGTTCTCGGGCAAGGATCCGTCGAAGGTCGACCGCTCGGCCGCCTACGCCGCCCGCTACGTGGCCAAGAACGTGGTCGCCGCCGGCCTGGCCGACAAGTGCGAGGTGCAGGTCTCCTACGCCATCGGCGTGGCCGAGCCGACCTCGATCTCGGTCACCACCTTCGGCACCGGCCGCATCCCGGACGCGCAGATCGAGAAGCTGATCCGCAAGCACTTCGACCTGCGTCCGTACGGCATCATCAAGATGCTGGACCTGGTCCACCCGGTGTACCAGCCGACCGCCGCCTACGGCCACTTCGGCCGCAAGCCGTTCGAGCTGGCCTACACCGACGGCGCCGGCAAGAAGCAGGTCGCCACCGCGTTCTCGTGGGAAAAGACCGACAAGGCCGAGGCGCTGCGCGCCGACGCCAGGCTGAAGTAAGCGCGCGCCGCGCGAACGGCGATGCTGCTGGACGACGGGCCGCGCAAGCGGCCCGTCTTCGTTTCCGACAGCCAGGCCGTGCCGGTCAGGTCCGTACCGTCACCCGCACATCCTCCGGCCCGCCCGCGCGCGCGGCGACCACGCGGTCGCCCATCCGGGTGAACGCCAGGTCCACGCGCACCCCGCCCACGTCCAGCCGTTCCACGCGCAGGTGGTCCACGCCCGGCGGCAGCTGCGGATGGGTGATCGCCACCTCGCCATTACGCGCATCCACCTCCAGGCCGAGGCAGGCCTGCAGCAGCATGAACACCGACCCGGCCGACCACGCCTGCGGCAGGCAGGCCACCGGATAGGCGATCGGCGGCTGGCCGGCGCTGCGCGGGAAGCCGCAGAACAGCTCCGGCAGGCGCATGCCGAAGTGGGTCGCCGCCTCGAACACCTCGCCGAGCAGGCGCGCAGCCTGGCGACGCGCGCCATAGCGGGCCATTCCCGCCGCGCACAGGGCCACGTCGTGCGGCCACACCGAGCCGTTGTGGTACGACATCGGGTTGTAGCGCGGCTGGTCGGCCGCCAGCGTGCGCACGCCCCAGCCGTTGTCGAAACGCGGCGAGCCCAGCTGTGCCACCACGCGCAGCGCCCGCTCGGGCGTGGGCAGGCCCACGTAGAGCAGGTGTCCGGGGTTGGACGCCAGCACCCGGCACATCCGGCCCTCGCCATCGCGGGCCAGCGCGTAGAAATCCAGCGCCGGATCCCAGTAGCGTGCCTCCACCGTGTCGCGCAGCGCCTGCGCGCGCGTGCGCCAGGTCGCCGCCGCCTCCACCTCGCCGCGCTCCAGGGCCAGCAACGCCATCGAGCGCAACGCCTCCCAGGCATAGCCCTGCACTTCCACCAGCGCCACCGGCCCTTCCGCGAGGCGGCCGTCCTCGTGAAACACCGAATCCCCGCTGTCCTTCCAGCCCTGGTTCGTCAGGCCGCTGGCCTCGCCACGCGCATAGGCGAGCAGGCCGTCCGGGTCGGCGTCGCAGCTGCGCTCGATCCAGCCGGTGGCGCGGCGCAGCGCCGGCCACAGCCTGTCGATGAAGGCCGAGTCGCCGGTGCGGCGGAAATAGCGCCCGGCCAGCAGGACGAACAGCGGCGTGGTGTCGACGCCGCCGTAGTACAGGCCGAACGGCACCTCGCCCAGCGCCGCCATCTCGCCCTTGCGGGTCTCGTGCATGATCTTGCCCGGCGCCGAATCGCGGAAGCTGGAATCCTCCGCGGCCTGCCGTTCGGCCAGGTAGGCCAGCACGCCGCGCGCCAGGCCGGGGTCCAGCCACAGCGTCTGCAGCGCGGTGATGATCGCGTCGCGCCCGAACGGGGTGGAGAACCAGGGAATGCCGGCATACGGGTAGCGCCCCGACGGCAGGTCGCTGGCCAGCAGGGCGATGTCGGTGCGCGAACGCTCGACCCAGGCGTCGAACAGCAGGCCGCTGCCGCGCAGGCGCGCGCCGGAGCGGCGCCGCGCGCGCAGCGCGCCGCGCGCATGGACCATGGCCCGGCGGTGCCGCGCCGCGTCCGGCCTTTGCGCGTCGCCGCCCACCTCGAGGTACAGCTCGAAGCACTCACGGGGCGCGAGCCGGCAGTCGAAGCGCGCCCGGTCCACTTCCAGGTGCGCCGGCGCCACCGAGAACGCGATCACGGTGCGCCGCGCCACTCCGTCCAGGCCCTCGTAGTGCAGCACCACCCGGTCGCCGTCGAGCTGCGCCTGCGGATAGCTGCCGCGGCGCGCGCGCTCCATGCCGCGCACCTCGAACATGTCGCGGAAGTCCGCGGCGAACTCCAGGGTCAGCGGCACGGACACCGGCGTGCGGTCGTAGTTCGAGCAGACGATGCGCTCGTGCAGCCTGCCCTCCCACAGGAAGCGCGAACGCTCGATGTGGATCACGCCCTTGCCCGCGGCGTTGCCGCCGATCGGCGGCAACGGGCGGTTGGTGAGGTGCGCGCTGAACACCACCCGGTCCTGGCCGAGCGCGGCGCTGAGCAGGGTCGGCGTGGTGCCGTCCAGGCCCAGCTTCAGGCGCGAAAGGATGCGCGTGCCGTCGTGGAACAGCCCATCGGCGACCTCCCCTCCATGGAGGTCGCCGAGCGCGTCGCAGACCAGGAAGCTGTCGCCATCCTTGAGCGAATAGCTCGCCTGGTGTGTCGCCGGCAGGGTTGGCGCCATGCGCATGTCAGGCCAGCCGGGCCAGACCGGCTTCGTCGTTGGCAGCCTTCCCCGCACCGGCCACGCGGGAGCCGCCGCCCAGCAGGCGCCGGTACAGCTCCAGGTAGCCGCGGGCCATCACCGTGGCCGAGAAGCGGCGTTCGAACACGCGGCGGATCGTGGCGCGGTCCAGTTCGTGCAGGCGCTCCACCGCCGCCACCGCCTCGTCCATCGAGGACACGATGAAGCCGGTCACGCCGTGCTCGACCACCTCGCGTACCGAGCCGCAGTCCCAGGCGATCACCGGCGTGCCGCAGGCCATCGCCTCGATCATCACCAGCCCGAACGGCTCCGGCCAGTCGATCGGGAACAGCAGCGCGGCGGCGTGGCCGAGGAAGCCCGGCTTGCGCGCATCGTCGATCTCGCCGACGAAATCGACCCCGGCCGCGTCCAGCAGCGGCTCGATGCCGTCGTGGAAGTAGACCGCGTCGGCGGCGTCGACCTTCGCCGCCATCCGCAGGCGCATGCCGGCACGGCTGGCGATCTCGATCGCCCGGTCCGGGCGCTTCTCCGGCGAGATGCGGCCGAGGAAGGCCAGGTAGTCGCCGCGCGGCGACTCCGGAGGCCGCAGCAGGTCGGCGGGCAGGCCGTGCGGCACGGTGCCGATCCAGTTGGCGAAGCGCAGCGGCTGGCGCTGCTGCGCCGAGATCGAGACCAGCGGGAACTGCGGCCAGCGCCGGTACACGTCGGGCAGGT
Source organism: Pseudoxanthomonas sp. J35 (assembly GCF_000513995.1). Classification (GTDB taxonomy): domain Bacteria; phylum Pseudomonadota; class Gammaproteobacteria; order Xanthomonadales; family Xanthomonadaceae; genus Pseudoxanthomonas. The sequence continues at coordinate 78,345 of NZ_AZVB01000021.1, read as the reverse complement.
CCGCCAGGTCGAGCCGGCCATGCAGCGTGGTCAGGGTGCGCCCGGCCATGTCCGCGAACAGCGGGAAATGCAGCAGGTCGACGTGGAAGTGCAGCAGGTCGAACTCGCCGGCGCGGCGGCGCACCTCGTGCAGCATCGCCAGGTGCGCGGCGAGGTCCGACTTCAGCGGCTCCGGATCCAGGCGCAGCGCCTGCCCGCGGCAGGCCACGAGGCGCGCGCGGGTGCGGCTGTCGCCACTGGCGAACACGGTGACGTCATGGCCGAGGTCGACCTGCGCATCGGCCAGCCAGGCGACGATGCGCTCGGTACCGCCGTACAGGCGCGGCGGGACGGCTTCGTACAGCGGGGCGACGTGGGCGATACGCATGCACGCACCTCAGCTGGACCGCGCCGGGCCTTGGCGGCGCATGGGCCTGCGCGCGTGGTGGTACAGGATCAACGGCCTTGCGTCGTTCATCGTGCTCCTCCTCGTTGCGGTACGCCGGCGGCGGACCACGCCCCGCGGGTGCGGCCGGGCGGGCCCGCCGCAGCAGGTGGATGGAGGCACGGCCGGCATCGTCATGCGTCCCGGAACGGGATAGACGATGGCAACGGTGTTTCCCGCGGCCGGCCGTGCGCCGCCGCGGCGCTGCAGATGGGCGCGGCGGTGGGCGCTTCAAGAGCGACCGCGGCGCCTCATTGAACGATCTTTCAGGATCGTCGAAGAACCGTTAACCGGTGTTCTGCACGCCCTGGGAGACGCCGTTGACGGCGGCCACCAGCGCGCGCAGCAACCCGTCGTCCTCGCGTCCGCTGGCCCGCCAGCGCGCCAGCAGGTCGGCCTGCAGCACGCTGATCGGATCCACGTACGGATTGCGCAGGCGGATCGACAGGGCCAGCCGCTGGTCGTGCTGCAGCAGCCACTCGTTGCCGTTGAGGCGCAGTACCCACTCCTTGGTCAGCGCATGCTCGGCCTCGATCCGCGGGAAGAACTCCGCGTGCAGCGCCTCGCCGGCCAGCTTCGAGAACATGCCGGCGATGCCCATGTCGCCCTTGGCCAGCACCATCGACACGTCGTCCAGCATCGTCTTGAAGAACGGCCAGTCGCGGCCCATCTCGCGCAGCGCGTCCTCGCCGTGGCGCTCCACCGCCACCTTCAGGCCGGTGCCCAGGCCATACCAGCCCGGGATCACCGCGCGCGCCTGGCTCCACGCGAACACCCAGGGGATCGCGCGCAGGTTGGACAGCGCCGCGTCCTGGCCGAGCCGTCGCGAAGGCCGCGAGCCCAGCGTCATCCGTTCGATCACGTCGATCGGCGTGGCACCGCGGAAGTAGTCCATGAAGCGCGGCGCGCCGACGAAGGCGCGGTAGGCCGCGCTGCTGGCCTCGGCGACGGTGGCCATGATCTCGCGCCAGCGCGCCTCGCGCGGCTCCGGATCGCGCGGGCGGATGCTCGACACCAGCACCGCGCCGGTGGCCTGTTCCAGCGAGCGCAGGGCCAGCGCGCGGATGCCGTACTTGCGGTGGATCGCCTCGCCCTGCTCGGTCACGCGCAGGCGGCCGTCGACGCTGCCGCGCGGCGAGGCATCCACCGCTCGCGTGGTCTTGCTGCCGCCGCGGCTGAGCGAACCGCCGCGGCCGTGGAAGAAGGTCAGGCGCACGCCCTGCTCCTCGGCCACCTGCAGCAGTTCCACCTGGGCGCGCTGCAGGCCCCAGCGCGAGGCGGCGATGCCGCCATCCTTGCCGCTGTCCGAATAGCCGAGCATCACCATCTGCACGTCGCCGCGCGCGGCCAGGTGTTCGCGGTAGACCGGGTCGGCGAGCAGGTCGCGCAAGGTATCCGGGCCGTGGCGCAGGTCGTCGACGGTCTCGAACAGCGGGGCGATGTCCAGCGGCACGTGGCCGTCGGCGTCGACCAGCCCGCCGCGTCGGGCCAGCGCCAGCACGGTGAGTACGTCGGCGCGGCTGCGCGCCATCGAGATGATGTAGGCGCCCAGCGCGTCGGCGCCGTGGCGGCGGCGCGCGTCGCCCAGCGCCTGGAACACCGCGTCCAGGCGCTGGTTGGTGGCCTCGCCGCTGGCCGGCAGGACGCGCTCGCCACCGGCGTAGGGGCCTAGCACCGCGGCCTGCTCCACCGGCTCGCGCGCCTCCCATTGCGCGTCGTCCAGCGCGGCGGCGACCGCGCGCGCGTGCACGCTCGATTCCTGGCGCACGTCCAGCCGCGCCAGGTGGAAGCCGAAGGTGCGCAGGCGCCAGACCAGGCGCCGCACCTGGAACCAGCCGGCGTGGATGCCGCGGTTGTGCTCCAGGCTCTGCCGCACCAGGTCGATGTCGGCGGCGAACTCCTGCGGCGAGGCATAGCCTTCCGGGCGGTCCTCCAGGGTCGCCTGCAGGCGCGCGCGGACCAGGTCGATCAGCAGCCGGTACGGCATGTCGGCATGGCGCGGGCGCGCGGCGGCGGCGGCCTCCGGCAGCAGCGCGCGGTAGCGCTCCACCTGCTCGAGCACCGCCGCGTCCACCCCGACCACGCCGGAGGACTGGGTCAGCAGGCGCGCCAGCTGCTGCAGTTCGGCCAGGTACTTGCCGAGGATGGCGCGGCGCTGCGCGTCCAGGGTGCCGCGGATGGTGCTGGCGTCGACGTTGGGGTTGCCGTCCATGTCGCCGCCGACCCAGGTGCCGAAGCGCAGCAGCCGCGGCAGTTCGGTGGCGATGCCGAAGTATTCGCCGATCGCGTGTTCGAGGGTCTCGTAGAACACCGGCATCACCCGGTACAGCACTTCGGTGAGGTAGAAGCCGACGTGCTCGCGCTCGTCCTCCACGCCCGGGCGCACCGGCGAGGAATCGGCGGTCTGCCAGGCCGAGGTCAGCGCCATGCGGAAGCGCGCCAGGTCGGCGGCGCGTTCGCCCGGCGTGCGCCCGCCGTCGAGGTCGTCGACCAGCGCGGCGACCATGATCTGCTCCTTCTCCAGCAGCGCGCGGCGCACCGCCTCGGTCGGGTGCGCGGTGAACACCGGCTCGATGTCGATTCGCTCGAGCCAGTCGCGCAGTTCCTCCGCGGCCACGCCCTTGTCCTTCAGCCGGCGCAGCGCGTCGTGCAGGCTCTCCGGCTGCGGACCGGTGCCGGTGCGCTGGTAGTCGCGGCGGCGGCGGATGCGATGCACCCGCTCGGCGATGTTGACCACCTGGAAGTAGGTGCTGAACGCGCGCACCAGCGCTTCGGCGTGGGCCGGCTCCAGCCCGTCCAGCAGTGCCGACAGCGATTCGATCGGGCTGCCGTTCTGGCGCCGGGCGATCGCGGTGGTGCGTACCTTCTCGACTTCGTCGAGGAAGGCCGGCGAAACCTGTTCGGCCAGCATCTCGCCGACCAGCGCGCCCAGGCGGCGTACGTCGTCGCGCAGGGGAAGGTCCGGCGGAGCGAATTCGAGCTGGCGGGGTGCGTTCATCGAGGCTCGGCGGGTCGGGGGAGTCCCGAGCTTAGCCGCGCCTTATGCGATGCCGCAAAAGTTTCAGCAGTACCGGTTGCGCATGGAAAGCGGCCCGCCCCCTGGGAGCGGGCCGCCTCGCTTCAGTTCGCCGCCGTCTGGCCGGCCGGCGCCTGGCGCACGTGGCGCTGCAGCCAGTCGTCGGTCTCGGCGAGCATGTGCAGGATCGACTCGCGCGCGCGGTAACCGTGCGATTCGCGCGGCAGCATCACCAGCCGCGCATTGCCGCCCAGGCCCTTGATCGCGGCGAACATGCGCTCGCTCTGGATCGGGAAGGTGCCGGGGTTGTTGTCCTCCTCGCCGTGGATCAGCAGCAGCGCGTCCTTGATCCGGTCGGCGTAGTTGAACGGCGACATCGCCAGGTACGTCTCCTGCGCCTGCCAGTAGTTGCGCTCCTCGGACTGGAAGCCGAACGGCGTCAGGGTGCGGTTGTAGGCGCCGCTGCGGGCGATGCCGGCCTTGAACAGGCGGCTGTGCGCGAGCAGGTTGGCGGTCATGAACGCGCCGTAGGAATGGCCGCCCACCGCCACGCGCTGCGGATCGCCGACGCCGCGGCGGACCAGTTCGTCCACCGCCGCCTGTGCGCTGGCGACCAGCTGCTTGACGTAGGTGTCGTTGGGCTCGGCATCGCCCTCGCCCACGATCGGCATCGACGGATCGTCCAGCACGGCGAAGCCGCGGGCCAGGAACGGCAGCGGGCCCCAGTAGCTGACCCGGTTGAAGCGGTATGGCGAATCGGTGACCTGGCTGGCCGCCGCGGCCGACTTGAACTCCTGCGGGTAGGCCCACATCAGCACCGGCAGCGGGCCGTCGCGCCTGGCGTCGTAACCGGCCGGCAGGTACAGCGTGCCGGTCAGTTCCACGCCGTCGTCGCGGCGGTAGCGGATCTGCTCCTTGCTGATGTCGCGCAGCTGCGGCGTCGGATGCTCGAAGCGGGTCAGCGCGCGCAGCGGGTCCGGACGGTCGGCGTCGCGCACGTAGACGTTCATCGGCTCCTTGGGCGACTCGCGGCTGACCAGCAGGCGCTTGCCGGTGTTGTCGAGCATCACCGCCGGCACCTCGTAGTACGGCGCCTGCGAGTGGAACAGGCGCTCGGTCCGGCCGGTGGCCAGGTCGTAGCGGTCCAGGAACGGACGGTCGCCTTCCGGCGATGCGCCGTCGCCGGCCAGGAACAGGCTGTTGCCGTCGGCGCTGGTCAGCAGGCGCTGGTGGCCGGCCGCGTCCGGCACCGTCACCGGCGAACCCGGATCGGCGTAACGGTCCTCGGAGGACAGGTCGAACAGCAGCTGCGGCGCGCGGCCCGGCTCGTCCGGATGGATCCGCCAGGTGCGGCTGCGGCGGGTCTTCCACCAGTACTCGCCGAGCACGGCCAGGTCGCCGCGGCCCCAGTAGATGCCGCCGTAGCGGTAGCCGAGCTCGGCCAGGCGCACCGGTTCGCCCTTGAACGGGGCCGCGTGCGCGAACACCGCGTCGCGGACCTCAGCCTCGCGCGCCGGATCGCCGCCGTCCTGGGCCTCGGCCCACACCAGCGTCGCCGGCGCGTCGCTGCGCCAGTCGATCGAACGCACGCCGGTGGCCACCGCGTCGTTGCCGGTCGGCAGGCCTTCCACCAGCGGCAACCGCGCGACCGTGTGCACCGCCTTGCCGGTGGCCGCGTCCAGCACCTCGATCACGCGCGGGAAGCGCGACAGCGGCACCAGGTAGGAAAACGGGCGCTCGACCCGCTGGGCCAGCACGTAGCGGCCATCGGGCGACGGCGAGGTACCGATGTACAGGCCGGCCGCGCCCAGCTTCGTGACCTTGCCGTCGATGCCGACCCGCGCCGGCTGCGAGGTGAGGTAGTGTTCCAGCACCTGCGCGTCGTTCTCGCTGCGCAGCAGGTCCTGGTAGGTGCGCACCGAACGCACGCCGGCGCCGGCGTCGGTCTGCTGGATCGACGGGCCGGTCGGCACCGCGTCGGCCGGCGGCAGCGGCCGCGCCTGCGGGGTCTGCAGGCGGACCAGCAGGCCGCGGCTGTCCGGCAGCCAGCTGTAGGCGCCGCCGGCGACGGTGTTGAGCCCGGCGACCAGGCGGCGCGCCTTGCGCGCGGCCACGTCGACCAGCCACAGCTCGTTGGCGCCGCTGGCGCTGTCGATGCGGTTGAAGGCAATCCAGCGCTGGTCGGGCGACCAGGCCATGCCGGCCAGGCCCAGCGGCTGCGGCAGGCCGGCGATGCGCTGCTCGGCGCCGCTTTCGACCTCCATCAGCCACAGGTCGCTGGAGAAGGAGAACTGGCTGGCGGCGTGCACGCGCGGATGCAGGCGCAGGCCGGCCAGCTTCAGCTCCGGCTGGGCGACCATGTCGATGCCCGGCAGGTCCGGCACCTGGCGCATGGCGATGAGGTCGCGGCGCGGCGACAGGCTCATCTGCGGCGGACGCGGCGCGTCGACGATCGCGCGCAGTTCCGGCACGGGTTCACGGTAGGCGCTGGCGGTGCTGGCCTGCGGCTGGGCGTCGGCCGGCTGCGGCCAGCCGCCGGCGAGGACGGTGCAGGCCAGCAGCGGCAGCGCCGCGCACGCGGCGAGCGGGCGCGGGAGGCGCCGCTGGCGGCCCGTCCGGACGGGCCTGGGTGCGGTTTCGGACATCGATGGGTTCCCCGGGTTTGACGACCCGTCTGGATACCATGCGCAGGCCCGACCCGACCCATGACGAAAGTCCCGGGCGGGTTCATCCGTCGATCCCGATGGGCCGATATAATGCGCGCGCCCGTCGAGGGGCGCTGCGACCCAGGATCCCGCGGTTACCACCGCCGGAGCGCGTCCCGCGAGGACGCCACCGCATCCGGGGCCAGGCTCGACGCGCATACCCACCGCGACAACGGCGCCCGGACGAAGCGAGCACACGCCCGCCCTGACCGGAGCATCCGCATGAATGCCGTAGCCAAGACCTTCTCCACCGGCGGCGACTACAAGGTCGCCGACATCTCCCTGGCCGACTGGGGCCGCAAGGAAATCGACATCGCCGAGCACGAGATGCCGGGCCTGATGTCGATCCGCCGCAAGTACGCCGCCGCGCAGCCGCTCAAGGGCGTGCGCGTGACCGGCTCGCTGCACATGACCATCCAGACCGCGGTGCTGATCGAGACCCTCAAGGACATCGGCGCCGACGTGCGCTGGGCCTCGTGCAACATCTTCTCGACCCAGGACCACGCCGCCGCCGCGATCGCCGCCACCGGCACCCCGGTCTTCGCCTGGAAGGGCGAGACCCTCGAGGAGTACTGGGACTGCACCCTGGACGCGCTGACCTTCACCCTGGCGGACGGTACCCTCGCCGGCCCGCAGCTGGTGGTGGACGACGGCGGCGACGTCACCCTGCTGATCCACAAGGGCTACGAGCTCGAACAGGGCGACGACAGCTGGGTCAACTCGCCGTCCGGCTCGCACGAGGAGCAGGTGATCAAGAACCTGCTGAAGCGCGTGGCGCAGGAACGCCCGGGCTACTGGACCCGCGTGGTCGCCGACTGGAAGGGCGTCTCCGAGGAGACCACCACCGGCGTGCACCGCCTCTACCAGCTGGCCGAGGCCGGCAAGCTGCTGGTCCCGGCGATCAACGTCAACGACTCGGTCACCAAGTCCAAGTTCGACAACCTGTACGGCTGCCGCGAGTCGCTGGCCGACGGCCTCAAGCGCGCCATGGACGTGATGCTGGCCGGCAAGGTCGCGGTGGTCTGCGGCTACGGCGACGTCGGCAAGGGCTCGGCGCACTCCCTGCGCGCCTACGGCGCCCGCGTGATCGTCACCGAGATCGACCCGATCTGCGCGCTGCAGGCGGCGATGGAAGGGTTCGAGGTCGCCACCGTCGAGGACACCCTCGGCAAGGCCGACATCTACGTCACCACCACCGGCAACCGCGACATCATCACCCTCGAGCACATGCAGGCGATGAAGGACCAGGCCATCGTCTGCAACATCGGCCACTTCGACAACGAGATCCAGGTCGACCGGCTGTACGCCTCCGGCGCGGTAAAGACCAACATCAAGCCGCAGGTGGACAAGTTCACCTTTCCCTCGGGCAACAGCATCTTCCTGCTGGCCGAAGGCCGCCTGGTGAACCTCGGCTGCGCCACCGGCCACCCGAGTTTCGTGATGTCCAACTCGTTCTCCAACCAGACCCTGGCGCAGATCGACCTGTGGCAGAACCGGGACGTGTACGGGAATACCGTGTACCGCCTGCCCAAGAAGCTGGACGAGGAAGTGGCGCGCCTGCACCTGGAGAAGATCGGCGTGAAGCTGACCAGGCTGACCCAGAACCAGGCCGACTACCTGGGCGTGCCGGTCGACGGCCCGTTCAAGCCGGAGCACTACCGCTACTGAGCCGCCGGCGCTGCCGTCGGATCCGGAACGGGCGCCCAGGGCGCCCGTTCCGCCATCTGCGCCCTGCGGATCAGTCGCGGCGCAGCAGCCACCAGGCCAGCAGCGCGGCGCCTCCGAGGGCGAGCCCGGCCTTGCCCGGCGAACGCCGCGCGTCCTCGCACAGGCCCTCGACCACGTCGACGCGATCGGCCGCGACCAGCATCAGCCAGTGGCCGGCGTCGTTCTCGCTGCGGCGGAAGGCGGCGCGGCGGATCGCGCCGCTGAGCCCCTTCGGCGGCAGGCGCGTGCCGAAGGTGCGCGAATGCTCCGGGCGCTCGACCGACTTCAGCACCTCGACCGTCATCGGCTGTTGCGGCGGCGGCTCGCTCCATGGCACGTCCAGCCGCGGCGGCGTGCGTTCCATCGGCACCGCCGGACGGTTCCCGCGCGGCAGGTCCGAACCCCAGCCGGGGATATGTGTGTAGCCCTCGCGGACCATGGCGTCCTCCCGTTCGCCGGCCATCACGCCTCTCCCTGCGCCGAGGGCGGGATCAGCACCGGCTTGATGCAGTTGTCGCGCTTGTTGATGAAGATGTCGTAGGCGTCGGCCACCTCTTCCAGCGGAATGCGGTGGGTGATGATCTCGCGCGGGGAGATGTGGCCGGCGCGGATGTGCTCGATCAGCCGGGGCAGGTGTCGCTTCACGCTGGCCTGGTTCATGCGCAGGGTCAGGCCTTTGCTCACGGCGTTGCCGATCGGGACCATGTTGAAGGTCGGCCCGTACATGCCGACGATCGAGATGCGCCCGCCCTTGCGCGCGCTGTTGATCGCCCAGTGCAGGGCGATCGCCGAACCGGCCTGCAGCATCATCACCTTGCCGGTGAGGCTGTGGAACGCGCTGCCGGTGGCGTCGCAGCCGACCGCGTCGATGCATACGTCCGCGCCCAGCCAGTCGGTGATCTTCTTCAGGTGGGTGGCGACGTCGTCGACCTCGCGGAAGTTGACCGTCTCGGCGTACGCGAACGTCCTGGCGAACTCCAGCCGGTAGTCCTCGCAGTCCACTACAATCACCCGGCCGACGCCGAAGAACCAGGCGCTCCTGGCCGCGAACAGGCCCACCGGGCCAGCGCCGAACACGACGACGGTGTCGCCCTCGCGGATGCTGCCCATCTCCGCGGCCTGGTAGCCGGTGGGGAAGGCGTCGGTGAGCAGCACCGCGTCCTCGACGCGGATGTCGTCGGGGATGATCGTCGGGCCGACGTCGGCGAACGGCACGCGCACGTACTCGGCCTGGCCGCCGTCGTAGCCGCCGGCGGTGTGGGTGTAGCCGTAGAAGCCGCCCATCGCGCTGGCCTGTGAGTTGACGTTGTGGCAGTTGCCGTACAGCTCCTTCTGGCAGAAGAAGCAGCTGCCGCAGAAGATGTTGAACGGCACCAGCACGCGGTCGCCGGCCTTCAGGTTCCGGACCGATGGCCCCACCTCCTCGACCACCCCGCAGAACTCGTGGCCGATGATCGAGCCCACGCGCGTGTCCGGCACCAGGCCGTTGTAGATGTGGATGTCCGAGCCGCAGATGCAGGTGCGGGTGACGCGGACGATGGCGTCGTTGGGATGCTCGATCACCGGCTCGGCGACATGGGCGATGCGCATCCTGCGCGGGCGGTGGTAGGTGGTGGCGAGCATCGGGTGCTTCTCCGGTGGGGTGGCGCCGGTCGTGCCCGGCCCTCGCGTCGACCTTGGCGCCGCGGCCGTGAACAGCGCGCGTCCGCGACGTGGCGGAAACGTGGAGTCGAAACTGAACATCGCCGCAAGGCGCTGCGCGATTCAGCCGGGATTCGTCGCTTCCGGACGCGGCCTGCACGAACGCGAACCGATCATCCGCGCATGCCGCCCAAGGCATGCCGCCCCCCGCCTCCATGCGTACGTTCCTGTCTTCCTTGCTCGCCTGTGCGATGTCCACCTGCGCCCTGTCGGTCACGCCAGGCAACGCCGAAGCGGCCACCGGCATCGCCCGCTGTGCGATGCCCGACGGCACCCATGCCTATACCAACGTCGCCTGCAGCCGCCTGGGTGGACGGCACGTGGCCCTGTCGGCCGAGGTCCAGAACCGCATCCGTCGCGAACAGCGCCGCGAGGCCGAACTGACCGGCATGTCCCTGCCGCCGGCGGGCCTGCTGGCGGAATCGCAGCGCGGATCGCGGCGACCGAAAGGCCAGGGATGCGCGACGAGCCCGCGCGAGCTGGCAGTGGACCTGCGCGCTTCCATGGCGCAGGGCGACGTGAACCGCATCGCGGAGAGCTTCGACTGGGCCGGCATGCGGCACCGCCAGGCGATGCGGGTGATGGCGCAGCTCACGCGGCTCGGTCGCGCGGCCCTGGTCGACGCGGAGTTCTTCGGCTCGACGCCCAGCGCCGGCGACGGCACCTTGCAGGTCCTGCTGGAGGAAGCGGGGAGGCAGAAGGTCGCGGACTTCGACGTGCGTCGCCACCGCGGCTGCTATTTCCTGCAGCACCGCTGGTCGGCCTGATACGGCGCGCTGCGCCGCGCCCTGCGCAGCAGCCAGGTGGCCGGCCGCGCCATGCAGGCTGCGGCGCGCGGCTCAACGCCAGTTGGCGTTGTTCTCCCAGAACTCGACGCTGCGCAGGTAGGCTTCGCGGTCCAGCGGCACCCCGGAACCGCCCTCCTCCACGCCCAGCGCGTTGCGCATCATCGTGATCGGCGCCATCGGGATCTCTGCCGGCTCCATCGTGTACAGGCAGCCGACCACGCCCCAGTCGGCCTCGATCGGCGTGCCTTCCTTCGCCAGCTGCTCGCGGCTGTACAGGATCGCCACCAGGTACTCGGCCACCGGCGGCTCCACGCCCTCGAACCAGCGCACCAGCACCGGCAGCTCCGAGCGCGTGGGCGCCTCGTAGGCAGAGCGCAGCAGGTGCCGGTTTTCATCGGTGATCGGCACGGTCAGGCAGCGGGTGCCGGTCCAGTTGCGGTGCACGTGCAGCTTGCAGAAAGGGGCGTAGCCGTCGAGCACCTTCAGCGGCTCGTGCTCGTTGAGGTAGCGCTCGAACTCTTCAGGTGTGCAGTCCTGGATGGTGTTGGCGCGCGGCGTGCGCGGGAACAGGCGGGCCTGGGCGAACGGGGTCATGGCGATGCTCATGGAGGGATTGTCCCAGAAGCCAGTGATTTGTGATTAGTGATTGGTGTTTCGAACAGGCAAAGCCGTCCACTTGGGGACCCGGGCGGCTCGCTCCCGGCTTTCTCGAATCACCAATCACCAATCACCAATCACACACATGCTTTCATCGCGATAAAGAGATATTATCCGGCCACCACCGCCCCAGCCGCCGGCCGCGATGACCACGCCGATCAGCTTCGAGTTCTATCCGCCCAAGACCGACGAGCAGCGCCGGCAGCTGGACCGCGCCGCCACCCGGCTGCGCGCCTACGCGCCCGAGTACGTGTCCTGCACCTTCGGCGCAGGCGGCTCCACGCTCAGCTACACCTCCGAGACCGTGCGCCACCTCAACCAGCACCACGGCTTCGAGGCGGCCCCGCACCTGTCCTGCGTCGGCGGCAACCGCGAGGAGATCCGCGAGCTGCTCAAGCTGTACCGCGCGATCGGCTGCCGCCGCATCGTCGCCCTGCGCGGCGACCTGCCCTCGGGCATGGGTCATCCGGGCGACCTGCGCTACGCCGCCGAGCTGGTGCAGCTGATCCGCGCCGAGCACGGCGACCGCTTCCGCATCGAGGTCGCCGCCTATCCGGAAACCCATCCGCAGGCCGAGGACGCGCTCACCGACCTGCGCCACTTCAAGGCCAAGGTCGAGGCCGGTGCCGACGCGGCGATCACCCAGTATTTCTACAACGCCGACGCCTACTTCCGCTTCGTCGACGACGTGCGCCGGCTGGGCGTGGACATCCCGGTGGTGCCGGGGATCATGCCGATCTCCAACTTCACCCAGCTGCGCCGCTTCTCCGAAGCCTGCGGCGCGGAGATCCCGCGCTGGATCGGCAAGCGCATGCAGGCCTTCGGCGACGACGTGGCGGCAATCCGCGAGTTCGCCGCCGACGTGGTCGCCGACCTGTGCCGCAAGCTCGTCGCCGGCGGCGCGCCCGGCCTGCACTTCTACACGCTGAACCTGGCCCGGCCGACCGAGGCGGTGCTGGCCCGGCTGTGAACGCGTCCGCGGCGCCGTGATTCCGCCCTGGGCGGCGGCGGATTAGGCTGGCAGGCCATGCGCCCCACCGCCCTCCTGCTGTCCACCTGCCTGCTGCTGGCCGCGCCCGACGCGGCCCGGGCGCAGCAGGTGCATCGTTGCCTCGGCGCGGACGGACAGGCGGTCTACACCGACCAGCCGTGCAGCGCACTGGGCGCCAGCGAACGCCCGTCGCCGCAGCCGGCCACGGACGGGGCCGTGCTGGACGCGACGCAGCGGATGTTCCGCGACGGCTGTCCGCGCCGGCTCAGCCAGCTGGTGCTCGAGATCCAGGGCGCGATCCAGGCGCGCGACGTCAACCGCCTCGCCAGCATCTACGACTGGCAGGGCGTCCCGCGCAGCGCCGCGCCGCGCATCCTCGACCGCCTGGAAGCAATGGTGCAGAACCCGCTGGTGGACATCGGCCCGGTCTACCCGGCCGACCCGTACGTGTCGGCCGCGCCGCCTTCGACGGCCGCCCTGCCACCGTTGCCGGCGCCACCGCCGGAAGATACTTCGACGCAGGCCGCCTCCGGTCCGCCCGCCTGGATGCCCACCTGGAGCTCCGGGGCGCCGGAAGCCGCGCAAGGCCGGCCGGTCGACCTGTCCACCCTGCCCGCGCCGCCGCCGCGCCCCTACACGCGGCCGCGCCCGGTAGGCCTGCGGGTGGAACAGGTCCGGGGCGGCACCGCCACCCCGTTCACCACCCGCTTCAGCCTGCGCCGCAGCCACGGCTGCTTCTGGATCGGGTTCTAGCGCCGGCCGCCGCCGGCTGCGGCAGAATGGGGCTTCCGTCCGGTGGAGCAGGCCCATGCAGTTCCCCGAGAAGATCTGGCACAACGGCGCCATCAAGCCCTGGGCCGAGGCCACGACCCACGTGATGGCGCACGCCATCCACTACGGCTCGTCGGTGTTCGAGGGCCTGCGCGCCTACGACACGCCGAAGGGCACGGCGATCTTCCGCCTCCGCGACCACACCCGGCGCCTGTTCGGCTCGGCGAAGATCTACGACATCGCCATCCCGTACACGCCCGACGAGATCGACGCGGCCTGCCGCGAGATCGTCCGCGCCAACGGCCTGCGCAGCGCCTACCTGCGCCCGGTCGCGTTCCGCGGCGTCGGCAGCGTCGGCATCGCCGCGGAGACGCCGATCGACGTGGCCATCGCCGCGCTCGACTTCGGCCGCTACCTCGGCGCCGAGGCGCTGGAACAGGGCATCGACGCCTGCGTGTCCAGCTGGCAGCGGGTCGCGCCGAACACGGTGCCGGCCGGAGCCAAGGCCGGCGGCAACTACCTGTCCGGGCAGCTGGTCACGCGCGAGGCGCGCCGCCACGGCTACGGCGAAGGCATCGCCCTGGCCGCCGGCGGCCTGCTCAGCGAGGGCGCTGGCGAGAACCTGTTCCTGGTGTTCGACGGCGCGCTGCACACCACCCCCGCCAGCGCCTCGATCCTCACCGGCATCACCCGCGATTCGATCATCCGCCTGGCGCGGGATGCGGGCATCGAAGTGGTGGAGCGCGACATCCCGCGCGAATACCTGTACCTGTGCGACGAGCTGTTCATGTGCGGCACGGCGGCGGAAATCACCCCGCTGCGCTCGGTCGATGGCAAGCCGGTCGGCGACGGCAGGCCGGGGCCGGTCACCCGGCGCATGCAGCAGCTGTTCTTCGGCCTGTTCGACGACAGCACGCCGGATACGCGGGGCTGGCTCGACTACGTGTGAGCGCGGCGGCGGTGGGCCGCCGCGGCTTCTTCAGCCCTGCTCGTCGAGCGGCGCACCGCCGAAGGACAGCGTCGCCACCACGCCGCTGCGGCCGTCCTGGCGCGGGCGCACCTTCACATCCCAGCCATACAGGTCGCACAGCCGGCCGACGATCGACAGGCCGATGCCGGCGCCCTGCGAGTGCCCGGCGTGGGTGCCGCGGTAGCCACGCTGGAACAGCCGCGCCGCGTCCTCCTCGCTGAGGCCTGGCCCGGTGTCCACCACCTGCACTCCGTCGGCCAGCAACCGCACCACCACCTCGCCGGCCGGCGTGTACTTGACCGCGTTGCCGACCAGGTTGCCCAGCGCCACCGCCAGCGCCGCCTCCGGCGCCTCGATGACCAGGCCCGGTTCACCCTCCAGGCGCAGCTCCAGCGGCTTGCCGCCCAGCTGCGCACGGTGCGAGTCCAGCAGCTGCTCGGCCACCCGCGCCACGTCGCTGTGGCCCTGGCCGCGCTCGTTGCGCGACAGCAGCAGCAGCGAACCGATCAGGTCGCTGCACTGCTGTTCGGCGCGCTGGATGCGCAGCAGGCGCGCGCGGGTGCGCTCGTCCAAGTCCGGGCGCGACAGCAGCAGCTCCACCGCGCCCTTGATCACCGCCAGCGGCGTGCGCAGTTCGTGGCTGACGTCGGCGTTGAATTCGCGGTCGCGCTGGACCACCTCGGTCAGCCGCGTGGCGTAGTCGTCCAGCGCCTCGGCCAGCTGGCCGACCTCGTCCTCGGGGAAGTGCGGCGCCAGGCGCCGCGGCTGGCTGCTGCCGCGGTAGGCGCGCAGCCGCGAGGCCAGCTCGGTGACCGGCCGCATCACCCGCGACGCCGACCACCAGCCAATCAGCAGCGACAGGCCGCTGAACAGCAGGATCGACACGTACAGCGCGCGCTTGAGCTGGACCTCGCCGCGCAGCGTCTGGGTCATGTCGTAGGCGAGGAAGAACCACTCGTTCGGCGTCTTGCGCACCGCCAGCTTGTAGGCGAACGGGTTGCCGTCCTCGTCCTGGCCGCTGATGTTGTGGATGCCGTCGGGCAGCTCGTACCAGTCCGGCTCCTCGCGGCGCAGCTGCTCGAAGCCCTCGCGGGTGACCACGCGCCCGTACATCTGCTGCACCGGCAGTTCCGGGCGCGCGTTGCCGGGGTCGAGGTAGAAACGCCGCGCGTACTCGTTGATGTTGCGGTTCATCACGTCCTCGACCAGTTGGCTCTCCACGCGCTGGCGCGCGTAGTCGGTGAGGAACGCGAACAGGGCCGTCAGGCCCGTGCCCAGCAGCAGGAACGAGAGGATGATGCGGGTACGCAGCCGGCGCCGGAACCTCCGGTGCCGGCGGGGATGCGTCGTGGACTCAGCTTCCGCCATCGGGCGCGGCGATGCGGTAGCCGATGCCATGCCGGGTCTGGATGTAGGGCACCGGGAAAGGCTTGTCGACCACCGCGCGCAGGCCATGGATGTGCACGCGCAGGGAATCGGAATCCGGCAGCTCCTCGCCCCACACGCGGGTCTCCAGCTCCTGGCGGGTAACCACGGCCGGCGAGGCCTCCATCAGCGCCTGCAGGATCTTCAGCGCGGTGGGGTTGAGCTGCAGCAGGCGGCCTTCGCGACGGACCTCGAGGGTGTCGAGGTTGTACTCGAGGTCGCCGACGTTGAGCACCCGCGTCTGCACGCCCTTGCCGCGCCGCGACAGCGCGTTGAGCCGCACCTCGACTTCCTGCAGCGCGAACGGCTTGATCAGGTAGTCGTCGGCGCCGGAGTCGAAACCGGCCAGCTTGTTCTCCAGGCTGTCGCGGGCGGTGAGCATCAGCACCGGGGTCTGCTTGCGCGCCTCGTTGCGAAGCTTGCGACAGACCTCGATGCCGTCCATCCCCGGCAGGTTCAGGTCCAGGACGATCGCGTCGAAATCGTGGACCACCGCCAGGTGCAGGCCGGTGACCCCGTCGGCGGCGAAATCGACGGTATGGCCGCGGTCCTCGAGGTAGTCCCCGAGGTTGGCCGCGATGTCGCTGTTGTCTTCGATGACGAGGATGCGCATGGGCGCCTCAGTTGGCCATTGGCAGGCGGACACCGCGGTTGTTCATCAGCGCGTTCTGCGTCTGTTCGTGGGCACGGCGGCGCTCGGCCACGGTCTGGCAGTTGTTGGTGGCCCGGTGCGAGCCGACCTTCTTCTCGCGGACGCAGACCAGGCGGCTGTCCTCGCGGGCCCTGGTCAGCAGCGTGTTGATCCGCTCCTGCTCGTTGAAGACCTCGACCTTGTCGCGCTCGGACAGCTGGTTGACGTCCTGCACGCCGTTCAGCAACGCGTCGATGCGGTCCAGGGACGCGCGCACCTGGCGGCGTTCCTCGGCGCCGATCTCGCTGTAGGTCTCGCCGTCGGCGAGCGCCTGCAGGATCGCGGTGCGCTGGGCGTCGAACGAACGCGCCAGGTCCAACCCCTTCTCGGGGGAGAAGGATTCGCCGCTCGCGTTGATGGTGGCGCCGGCGGCCACCGGCGCCAGGGCGAGGACGGAGAGGATGAGCAGCTTGTACATCGGAACCTCGCGAATGACGGGTGGAAAGGGACGGTCCGGCGACGGAGGCCGCCGTCCCGATTCTGCCTAGGCATGCATGACCGGGCAAACGACATCGCCCGGAGGCAACGCCCGGATGCAAAAAGGCCCAGGCTGGGGAGACCGCCTGGGCCAAGGATTGCCCCGATTACCGTATCTCGTGTGCCGGCCGGGGAGGCTGCGATCCCCCCGGCTGACGAAGGAGCTGCGGTCCGATGGAGCCTAAGCCGGAACCGATTAAAGGTGCGTTAAAAGGGCCGGCGCCGGGCCCCGCCCCGGACCCCGGAAACCGGCCCATCTGATTGATTTGAAATGGAAACCGAGGCCGCCACGTAATCCATGATCGCCCCGGCCACATCCACCCCGCAGGCGGTCTCGACCCCTTCCAGGCCCGGGGTCGAGTTGACCTCCAGGACCAGCGGGCCGCGGCTGGAGCGGATCAGGTCCACCCCCGCCACCCCCAGGCCAAGCGCCCGCGCCGAGCGCACCGCCATCGCCTGCTCCTCCTCGCTGGCCTGGGCCGGGGAGGCCTCGCCGCCGCGATGCAGGTTCGAACGGAACTCGCCCTCGGCCGCCTGCCGGCGCATCGCCGCGACCACCCGGTCGCCGACCACGAAGCAGCGCAGGTCGGCGCCCTCGGCCTCGGCGACGAACTCCTGCAGCAGGAAGTTGGCGTAGAGCCCGCGCAAGGCCTCCACCACCGCCCGCGAGGCGGAGGGCTTCTCGGTCAGCATCACCCCGGCTCCCTGGGTGCCCTCGCTCAGCTTGACCACGTGCGGCGGCGGGCCCAGCAGCGACAGCAGGTCGTCGGTGTCGTCGGGGTTGTCGCCGAACACCGTGGTCGGCAGGCCGATGCCCTGCGCCGCCAGCAGCTGGTGGGTGCGCAGCTTGTCGCGGGCGCGCAGGATCGCGTCCGAACCGTTGGGGGTCCAGCTGCCCATCAGCTCGAACTGGCGCAGCACCGCGGTGGCGTAGCGGGTGATGGAGGTGCCGATGCGCGGGATCACCGCGTCGTAGCCGCTCACCGGCTTGCCCTTGTAGCGCATGGCGAAGCCGTCCGGGGCGATGCGCATGTAGCAGCGCAGCGGGTCGAGCACGCGCACGCTGTGGCCGCGCACGCGCGCCGCCTCCACCAGCCGGCGGGTGGAATACAGGGAAGCGTTGCGCGAAAGGATCGCCAGTTTCATCGATGCGCCGCCGTGGAGCCTGGCCCCTGGAAACGCAGAACGCCGCGGGAGCATCCGCGGCGCCTGGCGTGGTGTCTGGAGCGGGTGATGGGAATCGAACCCACGTTAGCAGCTTGGGAAGCTGCAGTTCTACCATTGAACTACACCCGCGCGGGACCGGAAGTCTATGCGCCAGCGGGGCGCCGGCGCAACGCCGCCGGGCGCGCGCGGCGCCCGGCGGGGCGGGCGGCTCAGAAGCTGCCGCCGATGCCCAGGAACAGGCCGGTGTCGTTGCCGCCGCGCTGGCCGACCGTGGCGCGGACGCCGGCGTCGGCCTCCAGGCCGCCCAGGCGCATGCGCGCGCCCAGCACCACCGTGCCGGAGTTGTCGTCCAGCATCGCCGCCGGGACCGCGTACTCCATCCCCGGCACGGTCTGCAGGCTCGCGAAGGCCTCGGCCGGCGCGTCCTCGAACTCGTGGTCCCAGGTGGCGCGCACGTACGGCGACCAGCTGCCGGCGTCGATCCGGGCCTGCCAGCCCAGGCTGCCGACCAGCGAATCCAGGTCCTGGTCCGGGTAGGCCAGCGCGGTCGAGGCCAGGTTGTCCTCGGCGTAGCCGTCCAGCTCGATCTTCTGCCACAGCAGGCCGGCGACCGGGCCGTGGCGCAGCGCGCCCTGGCCGAACTCCCAGCCGCCGTTCACGCCGATGGCGGTGTTGCTGCCGTCGGCCGAGCCGGCGTGGCGGCGCTCCGCCGGCCCCATCCGCACGCGGCGCTCGACGTCGAAGTCCAGGCCGGTGTAGCTGGCCTGGGCGTTGACCCAGCCGTGCGCGCCGTACCAGCCGATGAAGCCGCCGATGCTGGCGTCGGTCTGCTCGAAGCCGCCGCGGCGGCCGCCGAAATCGGCGTCCAGGCGGCCGTAGCCGGCGAAGCCGCCGGCTACCAGGCCCTGGCCGTTGGACCAGTCCAGGCCGAACAGCCCGGCCGGGGCGAGGCCGTCGTACAGGTCGGCGTGCTCGCGGCGCTGGTTGTCGGCGCGCAGGCCGCCCCACCAGCGCAGGCCCGCCGCTTCCGGCGCGCCGCCCAGGTGCCAGGCGACCTGTTCGGCGCGGCTGCGGCCGATGGCGCGCGCCGACTGCGGCAGCAGGCCGACCAGCTGCGGGCCTTCCAGCACCGAGATCGCATAGTCGCCCAGGATCGCGTGCGCCGCGCCGCTGGGATGCACGCCGTCGGCGAACAGGTAGGTCGAGGCCGCGTCCGGCGAGACCAGCGAGGTCGGGTTGCAGGTCAGCGAGCTGCCGTCCGGCGGCAGGCACGCGGTCTGGGTGACGTTGCGCAGGCCGTAGGTGGACGGGCTGGCGACCACCTCGCGCAGCATGGTGAAGGTATCCAGCGGGATCACCCGGTAGCCCTGCTGCGCCAGCGCGCCGTACATGGCGGTGTTGTAGGTGGCGGCCAGCTGGGTCAGCGCGGCCTGGCCGGCCGGGCCGGCGGCGATCGCGTTCGGGGTCAGGCCCATGTCCGGCAGGTTCGGCACCAGGATGTAGCGCGCGCCGGCCGCGTCCAGGGTGCCGACGATCTGCACCACCCCGCCCACGGCGGTGGCGATGGTCGACTGCGCCGGGGCGCCGGCGGCGATCGCGAAGATGTCGTTGGCGCCGGTCCACACCGTGTACAGCGCATCCGGGTTGGCGCGGCCGCCGTTGGCCGCCAGGTAGCGGCCGACCTGCGACAGGGTCGATTCGGCGGCGCCGTTCTGCACGGTCACGCGCGAGCCGCCCTGGGCGTAGTTGTCGCCGCCCTGGTTGTCGGTGCGGCCGTCGCCGTCGAAGTTCCTCGCCACGTACTCGGCCCACACCCAGCCCGGATTGGTGGTGAAGCGGCCCGTCGCCGGGCGCACCGCTTCCGGCAGCTGGTTCTGGAAGTGGCCCGAGTCGGTGAGGCTGTCGCCGAAGAACACGGTGCCGCCGTCGAACTGCCCGGCGAAGGCCGGGGCGGCGGCGAGGGCCAGGGCAAGGGCCAGCGGGGTGCGGAGCGGACGGGATACGGTCATGGAATCTCCTGAGATTCGTGGAACTGGGATGCGGACGCAGGCGCAACAGGACGTACGCGAGCGGATGGTCCCAATGGTCCGCCGATGGCCGCCGGCACTCACGCTGCGCTGCGGCAAGCCGCCGGCGATGCGACAATCGCGCCATGGACATCGTGATCAACGGCGAACCGCGCAGCGTCGCGGCCGGAACCACCCTGCAAGCTCTGCTCGAAGCCGAAGGCCTGGCCGGCCGCCGCGTGGCGGTGGAGGTCAACGGCCAGATCGTCCCGCGCGGCCGCCACGCCGACCATGCGCTGGGCGCCGGCGACCGGATCGAGATCGTGCACGCCCTCGGCGGCGGCTGAGCCGGCGGGGCCGCCCGCGCTATCGGCCGCCGCCCCGGCGGGCCATAATTGGCGCATGGACACCCCCCACACGCACGATCCGCTGGTCATCGCCGGGCGGACCTTCCAATCGCGCCTGCTGACCGGCACCGGCAAGTTCAAGGACCTCGACGAGACCCGCCTGGCCACCGAAGCCGCCGGCGCGCAGATCGTCACCGTCGCCATCCGCCGCACCAACATCGGCCAGAACCCCGGCGAGCCCAACCTGCTCGACGTGCTGCCGCCGGAGCGCTACACCATCCTGCCCAACACCGCCGGCTGCTACACCGCCGAGGACGCGGTGCGCACCTGCCGCCTGGCGCGCGAACTGCTGGACGGCCACAACCTGGTCAAGCTCGAGGTGCTGGGCGACCAGCGCACCCTGTACCCGGACGTGGTGCAGACCCTGAAGGCCGCCGAGCTGCTGGTCGCCGACGGCTTCGACGTGATGGTCTACACCTCCGACGACCCGATCCTGGCCCGCCAGCTCGAACAGATCGGCTGCTGCGCGGTGATGCCGCTGGCCGCGCCGATCGGTTCGGGCCTGGGCATCCAGAACCGCTACACCCTGCTGGAGATCATCGACAACGCCAGGGTGCCGATCATCGTCGACGCCGGCGTGGGCACCGCCTCCGACGCGGCCATCGCCATGGAGCTGGGTTGCGACGGCGTGCTGATGAACACCGCCATCGCCGGGGCCAGGGACCCGGTGCTGATGGCCAGCGCCATGCGCAAGGCCGTGCAGGCCGGGCGCGAGGCCTTCCTCGCCGGGCGCATCCCGCGCAAGCGCTACGCCAGCGCTTCCTCGCCGGTGGACGGACTGATCGGCTGACGATGACCGACCCGTTCAGCAGCGACGGCGCCAAGGCCCCGCCCAAGCCCTATACCGCCAGCGAAGGCCGGCGCGAGATCCGCAGCTTCGTCCTGCGCCAGGGCCGCTTCACCCCGGCCCAGCAGCGCGCCTTCGACGAGGCCTGGCCGCGCTTCGGCCTCGACTACACCGGCCGCCTGCGCGACTACGACGCGGTGTTCGGCCGCGGCGCGCCGAAGGTGCTGGAGATCGGCTTCGGCAACGGCGAGGCGCTGCGCTTCGCCGCCCGCCAGGATCCCTCGCGCGACTACATCGGCCTGGAAGTCCACGCTCCCGGCGTCGGCCGCCTGCTCAACGCCCTGGCCGCCGACGGCAGCGACCACGTGCGCGTCTACCACCACGACGCGGTCGAGGTGCTGCGCAACGAGGTCGCCGACGGCACCCTCGACGAGATCCGCATCTACTTCCCCGATCCCTGGCACAAGAAACGCCACAACAAGCGCCGCCTGGTGCAGCCGGAGTTCGCCGCGCTGCTGGTGCGCAAGCTGCGCATCGGCGGCCGCCTGCACCTGGCCACCGACTGGGAACCGTATGCCGAACACATGTGGGACGTGCTCGAGGCCACCGCCGGCCTGGCCAACCGCGCCGGTCCGCGCGGCCACGTGCCGCGCCCGGAATGGCGGCCGGAAACCCATTTCGAGCGCCGCGGCCTGAAGCTGGGCCACGGGGTGTGGGACCTGCTCTACGACCGCGTCGGCAAAAGCGGCAGGGGTGAGGCGATCGCGGACCCAACCCCGCCGCGGACGGCTAAACTCGATCCCACATGAGCGTCGCGCCGTCCGCATCCCGCCCCTCCTGCTCCGGCCCTGCCGGGGGCGCGCGTCCCGCTTCCGCCTCCGTTCCCGCATCGCCATAAGGACCCGGCGCGCCAATGGAATCCGGCCTCACCCTGACCAACGACATGCGCCTGGTGCTGGGGCTGGTCGGGTTCTCGATGGCCATGTTCCTGTTCGACCGGATCCGCGCCGACCTGGTCGCGCTGGTGGTGCTGGTGGTGCTGGGCGTCACTGGCCTGGTGGCCCCGGAGGAGATCTTCAGCGGCTTCTCCGGCAACGCGGTGATCAGCATCATGGCCACCATGGTGCTGGGCGCCGGGCTTGACCGCACCGGCGCGCTGAACCGCCTGGCCGGCTGGCTCCTGCGCCGCGGCCACGGCAAGGAGAAACGGCTGCTGGCGATGACCTCGCTGGTCGCCGGCCTCAACTCCGCGTTCATGCAGAACCCGTCGGTGATGTCGCTGTACCTGCCGGTGGCGGCGCGGCTGTCGGCGCGCAGCGGGCTGTCCATGTCGCGCCTGCTGCTGCCGCTGGCGGCGGCGATCGTGATGGGCGCGGCGCTGACCATGGTCGGCAACTCGCCGCTGATCCTGCTCAATGACCTGCTGGTCTCGGCCAACAACAACCTGCCCTCGGGCGCCGCCACGCTGGAACAACTGCCGATGTTCGCGCCGGCGCCGGTGGGCGTGACCCTGCTGGCCGCGGCGCTGCTGTACTTCCACTTCTACGGCAACCGCAAGCTCGCCGAGCTGGAAAGCGAAGGCGGCGAGGAGAACGTCACCCCCGCGCGCACCGAAAGCTACTTCGCCCGCACCTACGGCATCGAGGGCGACGTGTTCGAGCTGGTGGTCAGCCCGGAAAGCCCGCTGGTCGGCATGGCCGTGGCCGAGGCCGAGTCGCTGCACAACGCGCCGCTGCTGCTGGCGCTGAAGTCCGGCAACGACACCCGCCTGGCGCCGCCGGCGGACATGCGCATCTGGGTCGGCAGCGTGCTCGGCGTGATGGGCCCGCGCCAGCAGGTGGCCGACTTCGCCCAGAACCAGTTCCTGCGCATGTCCTCGCGCCTGCGCAACCTCGGCGACCTGTTCAATCCGGCGCGCGCCGGCATCTCCGAAGCGGTGCTGCCGCCGACCTCGCGCTTCATCGGCAAGAGCGCGCGCGAGCTGCGCCTGCGCAAGCAGCTGGGCATCAGCCTGCTGGCGATCAACCGCGACAAGCAGGTGATCCGCGAGGACGTGCGCTCGGTGCCGCTGCGCGCCGGCGACATGCTGGTGTTCCACAGCATCTGGCAGGACCTGGCGCAGGCCGCGGAGAGCCGCGACTTCGCCGTGGTCACCGACTATCCGAAGGGCGAGCAGCGCCCGCACAAGTTCAAGATCGCCATGGCGATCTTCGCCTTCACCATCCTCATCGCGCTGACCGCCAAGCTGCCGGTGTCGCTGACCCTGATGACCGGCGTGGCCGGCATGCTGTTGACCGGCGTGCTGAAGATGGACGAAGCCTACGCGGCGATCAGCTGGAAGACGGTGTTCCTCACCGCCGGCCTGATCCCGCTGGGCTGGGCGATGGACAGCAGCGGTGCGGCGGCCTGGGTCGCCGGCAACACCCTCGACCGGCTGCCCGAAGGCACGCCGCCGTGGCTGCTGCAGATCGTGGTGGCGGTGCTGACCACCGCGTTCTCGCTGGTGATCAGCCATGTCGGCGCGACCATCGTGATGGTACCCATCGCGATCAACCTGGCGCTGGCGGTGGGCGGCGACCCGACCGCGTTCGCCCTGGTCACCGCGCTGTCGGCGTCCAACAACTTCATGACCGCCTCCAACCCGGTGATCTCGATGATCACCGGCCCGGCCAACTACGCCTCGCGCGACCTGTGGCGCGTCGGCGCGCCGCTGTCGGCGATCTACACGCTGATCGTGGTGGTGGTGGTGAACCTGATGTTCTGGGGCGGGCGCTAGGCCTCGCCGCGCGGCGCCGCGGCCAGCCAGACCTGGCCGTCGCGCACTTCCACCGCCACCGCGCGCAGCGCGTCGCCGCGGCACGGCCCGGCCACGCACTGGCCGCCTTCCAGCTCGAAGCTGGCGCCGTGCGCGGCGCACACCAGCAGCCCTTCGCGCGACTTCAGGAACTGGCCCGGGGCCCAGTCCAGGCGCCGTCCGGCGTGCGGGCAGACGTTGAGCCAGGCGCGCACCGCGTCGCCCTGGCGATGCACGACCAGCGACTCGGAATCGCCATCGAGCACGGCCTCGACCTCGACCAGGGCGCCATCGGCCAGGCCCTCGAAACTGAGCAGTGGTTCAGCGTTTAACGATCCCATCACAACCCTGTCGGCAGGCGCGGCTACCCTGCGCACTGGTTGCAATTCTGGCACATGTACCGATGCACGCCCGTTCGTTCCGCTTCGACGCGTTCCAGCTGAACTCCCTGTTCGCCCCCCGCAAGCCGCGCACGCCGCTGCTGCGCGTGCTGTTCGGCCTGGTGGGACTGGTCCTGCTGGCGGTGCTGGTGTTCTTCGGCGTGTTCGTCGGCGCAGCGATGCTGGCCGTCGGCATGGCCTGGCGCCTGCTGGCGCGGCGCACGCCGCGCACGCCCGCCGCCGCGCGCCAGACCTTCGAGGCCGAGTACCACGTGGTGCGGAAGCCGCAACTGCCGACCCCGCGCTGAGGCGCGAAAGCCGCGCCGCCGGCGCGTAGACTGTGCGCCCCTTCCACATGGGCGCCGCCATGAACGATGTGATCCCCGCCCCGCCGGTGCCGCGCCTCGCGGTACGTGGCGGCGGGCGCTTCCCGGTGCACCGCATCTACTGCGTGGGCCGCAACTTCGCCGAGCACGCGCGCGAGATGGGCGCCACCGCGCCGGCCTCGAAGGCCGAACGCGGCACCCCGGTGTTCTTCATGAAGCCGGCCGACGCCGTCGTCACCGGCGAGGCGGTGCCCTACCCGCCGGCCACCGCCGACCTGCACCACGAGGTCGAGCTGGTCGTGGCGATCGGCCGCGACGCGCCGGCCGGCGTGCTGCCGGTGGAGCAGGCGCAGGCGCTGGTGTTCGGCTACACCGTCGGCCTGGACCTCACCCGCCGCGACCTGCAGGCCGCGGCCAAGGCCAAGGGCCTGCCCTGGGACACGGCCAAGGGTTTCGACCATTCCGCGCCGGTCGCCGAACTGGTGCCGGCCACCGAGGCCGGCGAGCTGGGCGCGCGGGTACTGGAACTGCAGGTCAACGGCCAGCCGCGCCAGCGCGCGCCGCTGTCGGACCTGATCTGGGACGTGCCGGAGATCCTGCACGAGCTGTCGAAGCTGTACGCCCTGCGCGCCGGCGACCTGGTGTTCATGGGCACCCCGGCCGGCGTGGCCGCCCTGCAGCCGGGCGACCGTTTCGAGGCACGACTGGAAGGCATCGCCACCCTGCGCGGCCACGTCGAAGGCTGATCGCCGGGCACGGCCACGGGTTACGCTGTGCATGCGTGCCGCCGGCACGCCGGAACACAAGGAGGACAAGATGGGCATGATCAGCGAGTTCAAGGAATTCGCGATGCGCGGCAACGTGATCGACCTGGCCGTCGGCGTGGTGATCGGCGCGGCGTTCGGCAAGATCGTCACTTCGCTGGTGGACAACATCATCATGCCGCCGCTGGGCTGGCTGATCGGGAACGTGGATTTCTCCGACTTGGCCTGGACCCTGTCGCCGGCGCGCGTGGCCGCCGACGGCAGCGAGATCCCGGCGGTGGTGGTCGGCTACGGCGTGTTCCTCAACACCGTCATCCAGTTCCTGATCGTGGCCTTCGCCATCTTCCTGCTGGTCAAGGGCGTCAACCGGCTGGCCCGCAAGAAGCAGGAGGAAGCGCCCGCCGCGCCGGCCGAGCCGAGCGAGGAAGTGGTGCTGCTGCGCCAGATCCGCGACTCGCTGCAGCAGCCGCGCTGATACGCCCGTTGGTGTGCTCCCGTGACCATGCGCACGGGAGCGCGCCAGGCGGCTCTGCTAGGCTCGGGGACTTCCTTTCCGGAGCCCTGTTCGCATGCGCCTTGCACTGCTCGCCGCCCTGCTGGTCCCACTCGTGGCCAGCGCCGCCGAAACCCGCATCCCGGACCACGCCCTGCAGCAGGCCGCGCAGCTGCGCGAGCGTGCGCTGGCCGACGACACCGCCTGGAAGGTCACCGAATCGCTGACCACCGAGGTCGGGCCGCGCCTGGCCGGCAGCGAGGCCGATGCGCGCGCCGTGGCCTGGGCGCAGGCCAAGTTCCGCGAACTGGGCTTCGACCGCGTGTGGACCGAGCCGGTGACCTTCCCGAAGTGGGAGCGCCGCAGCGAGAGCCTGACCGTGCTCGGCAAGCATGCGCAGCCGCTGGCGATCACCGCGCTGGGCGGCAGCCCGGGCGGCACCGTCGAAGGCGAGGTCGTGCGCTTCGCCGACCTGGCCGCGCTGGAGGCCGCGCCGGAAGGTTCGCTGGCCGGCAAGATCGCCTTCGTCGACTACCGCATGACCGCCGCGCGCGACGGCAGCGGCTACGGCCCGGGCAGCGCGGTGCGGTCCAAGGGCCCGTCGCTGGCGATCCGCAAGGGCGCCGCCGGCTTCCTGATGCGTTCGGCCGGCACCGACAGCCACCGCGTGCCGCACACCGGCATCACCCGCTTCGACGACGGCCTGACCCCGGTGCCCTCGGCGGCGCTGAGCATTCCCGACGCCGAGCAGCTGGCGCGCCTGGTCGCGCGCGGGCCGGTGAAGCTGCGCCTGGCCATCGACGCCGGCTGGGACGGCACCTATACCTCGCAGAACGTGATCGGCGAGATCACCGGCAGCCGCCGCCCGGAGGAAGTGGTGCTGATCAGCGGCCACCTCGACTCCTGGGACCTGGGCACCGGCGCGGTCGACGACGCCGCCGGCATCGGCATCACCATGGCCGCGGCGAAGCTGATCGCCGGCCTGCCGCAGCGCCCGGCGCGCAGCATCCGCGTAGTGGCCTACGCCAACGAGGAACAGGGCCTGCACGGCGGCAAGGCCTACGCCGCCGCGCATGCGGCCGAGGCCAACCTCCACCAGCTGGCCGCCGAGAGCGACTTCGGCGCCGGCCGCATCTACGCCTTCAACACCGGCGCGCCGGAACACGCGCGCGCGGCCACCGCGCAGATCGCCCAGGCGCTGGCGCCGCTGGGCATCGAGTACGCCCCGGACAAGGGCGGCCCGGGCCCGGATATCATCCCGCTGGCGGCCAAGGGCGTGACCTGGGCCTGGCTGGCCCAGGACGGCAGCGACTACTTCGACCTGCACCACACCGCCGATGACACCCTCGACAAGATCGACCCGGCGGCGCTGGCGCAGAACGTCGCCGCCTACGCCGTGTTCGCCTTCCTCGCCGCGGAAGCGGAAGGTGACTTCGGCAGCCAGGTGAAGGAAGCGGCACCGGCGAAGTAATCCGCGACACCGAGGAGCCGGCGGGCATGCCGGCCGGCTCCACGCAACGCGTCGCCCGCGCGGCGACGCACCCCGCGCTTGCGCGTTGAGCCTATGCCGGATGCGCCGGCGAGCTATTCCAGACACCGTCCACGATGGCGGGTACGCTCCTGTCCTCCTCCGGGAAGGGAGCTTCCGATGCCGCGCCTGCCGCGTACCGCCGTCGCCCTGCTGCTCGGCCTGGCCTGCGCGCCGGCCTCCGCGTCCGCGCCGCCACCGCTGCGGCTGGAATCGCCCGACGGCCGCACCGTGGTCATCCTGGCGACGGACGTCGACGGCTCCCCCGCGTGGGCGGTCGAGCGCGATGGCCGGGCGCTGATCGCGCCCTCGCCGCTGGGCGTGCGGATGGACGGCATCGACCGGCCCGGCCCCGGGACGAAGGCCACCGCCGCGCGCCGCTCGCAGACCGACTCCCGCTACGAACTGGTCGCCGGCAAGACCCGCCAGGCGCGCGACCACTACAACCAGCTGGAGGTGGACCTGGCCGACGGACAGGGCCGCGTCCTCGGCCTGGTGCTGCGCGCCTACGACGACGGCGTCGCCCTGCGCTACCGCCTGCCGCGGCCCGCCGAGGGCGACCTGGTCGTGCAGCAGGACCTCACCGGTTTCATCTTCCCGCGCGACTACGCCTGCCACGCGCTCAACCTCGGCCGCTTCGGCACCAGCCACGAGGGCGAGTACGACCCCATCGACGCCTCGCGCCTGCGCGCCCACCACCTCATCGAACTGCCCCTGGTCTGCGCCAGCGGCGAAGGCAGCACCGCCTTCGCCATCGCCGAGGCCGACCTGGACCGCTACGCCGCGCTGTACCTGGCCGGCCGCGGCGACGGCCGCCTCGGCGTGGAAGCGAAGCTGTCGCCGCGCCTCGATGCGCCCGGCATCGCCGTGCGCCTGCCGCGCGCGGAAGTCGCGGCGAACGGCCACCTGACGCCGTGGCGCGTGCTGATGATCGGCGACAGCCCCGGCGTGCTGGTCGAATCCAGCCTCATCGCCAGCCTCAACCCGCCCACGCCGCTGCAGGACACCGCGTGGATCCGCCCGGGCAAGGCCGCGTGGGACTGGTGGTCGGCCAGCCGCGCGCCCGACCTGCCCGGCGCCGGCATGAACACGGCGACGATCAGGCGCTACATCGACCACGCCGCCGCGCTGGGCCTGGACTACATGCTCATCGACGACGGCTGGTACGTGGGCAGCAGCGGCGACGGCCGCTACCACCCGGAGGCCGACATCACCCGCGCGGTGCCGGCGCTGGACCTGGCGGCGGTGATCGTCTACGCGCGCCAGCGCGGCGTCGGCATCTGGCTGTGGAACCACTGGAAGGCGCTGGAGCCGCGCATGGACGCGGTGTTCGCGCGCTACCGCGAACTCGGCGTGCACGGGGTCAAGGTCGACTTCATGGAACGCGACGACCAGGAGATGGTCGACTTCATCCACCGCATGGCGCGCAGCGCGGCGCAGCACCGGCTGATGCTCGACCTGCACGGCATGTACCGGCCCACCGGCCTCGAGCGCACCTGGCCCAACCTGCTCACCAGCGAAGCGGTGCTCGGCGCCGAGTACAACAAGTGGAGCCGGCGCATCACCCCCGGGCACAACCTCACCCTGCCGTTCACCCGCATGCTGCTGGGGCCGATGGACTACACGCCGGGCGGGTTCCGCAACGTGGCGCCGGAACGCTTCCAGGTGGTGTTCGACGCGCCCCGGGTGATGGGCACGCGCGCCCACCAGCTGGCGATGTACATGGTCTACGAAAGCGGCCTGCAGATGGTCGCCGACAGCCCCGACGCCTACCTCGACGGCAGCGGCGGACTCGCGCCCGGGGCGGAATTCCTGCGCCTGGTGCCGGCCCGCTGGGACGAGACCCGGGTGCTGGCCGGCGAGATCGGCCGCTACATCGTGGTGGCGCGGCGCAGCGGCCGCGACTGGTACATCGGCGCGATGACCGACCGGCCGCGCACGCTGGAACTGGACCTGGACTTCCTGCCCGCCGCGGACTGGCAGGCCACGCTGTGGCTGGACGGCGCGCTGCCGACCGACGTACGGCGCGTGGAGGAACGCCTCGATGCCGACCGGCGCAGGCTCAGCCTCGAACTGGCCAACGGCGGCGGCGCGGTGCTGCACCTGGTGCCGCCGTCGCCACGCATCGCCGCGGTGGATGCCGCGGGCATTCGCCGAGGAGCGTGCGGCCTCAGCCGCGCGCCGCCCAGCGGGCGAGGAACACCGCGGTGGCGGCGGCCACGTTGAGGCTCTCCACCGCGCCGGTGCCGGGGATCGACAGGCGCCGGTCGCAGGCCGCGGCCAGCGCCGGGTCCATGCCCTCGCCTTCGGCGCCCATCACGTAGACCAGCCGTGGCGGCAGTTCCGCCGCGAACAGGCTGTCGCCCCCGCGTACGACGGTGGCCGCCAGCTGGAAGCCCGCGGCGCGCAGCGCCTCGAGCGCGGCGCCGGTCTGCGGCAGGCGCACCAGCGGCACCGCTTCGGCGCCGCCTTCGGCCACGCGCGCGGCGGCACCGGACAGGGCCAGTTCCGACGCCGGCGGCAGCAGCACCGCCGCGCCGAAATGCGCGGCCGAGCGCAGGATCGCGCCGAAGTTGTGCGGATTGCCGACGCCGTCCAGCCACAGCGCCAGCGCCGGCGCGCCCGGCGCCAGCGAGGCCAGCCAGTCCTGCAGCGGCAGCGGCGTTGTGCGCTGCACGTCGGCGACCACGCCCTCGTGGTGCGCGCTGGCCGCCAGCCTTTCCAGATCCTCGTCGGCGACCACCCTGTAGCCGACCCGGTGCTTCACGCACCAGGCCAGCAACGGCTTCAGCACCGGGATGCGCGCCTCGGCCAGGTAGACCTTGCGGATCGCCTCCGGGCGGCGGCGGAACACCGCCTCCACCGCGTTGAGCCCGTACAGGCGCAACTCCTCGCGACGCGCGGGCCGCGGCGCCTGGCCGCCGGAACCGGCGGCCGCCTGTTCCGGCGTGGCCCGGCGCGGTGCGCGCGGGCCGGCAGGCGTCGGCCGCGACCGCGGCGCGCCGCCCGGTGGGCGTGGCGGACGCGGTCCACGGTCCCAGGGTCCAGTCATGTCAGGTGCGGCTCTTCCAGAAGTCGGCGTTGCGCACCCCCACGGCATCCGGATCGAACACCGGGTCCAGGCCCAGCTTCTTCTGGCGCTCGTAGTCGCGCAGCGCCAGCAGCGCCGGCTTCTGCAGGATCAGGATGGCGATGATGTTCAGCCATGCCATCACGCCGACGCCGATATCGCCCAGGGTCCAGGCGGTGGCCGCGTTGTGGTACGCGCCGAACACGACCATGCCGATGATGCCGATGCGCAGCAGGAAGGTGGCCAGCGGGTGGGTCTTGCGCACGCCGGCCAGGTAGGTGAGGTTGGTCTCGGCCATGTAGTAGTAGGCCATGATCGTGGTGAAGGCGAAGAAGAACAGCGCCAGCGCCACGAAGCCGGCGCCCCAGCCCGGCAGCACCGATTCCACCGCCGCCTGGGTGAACTGCGCGCCCTCGGAGGGCAGTACGCCGGGCACGCCGGTGAACACCGCCTCGAGCTTTTCCGCGCCCGCTTCCTTGATCACCCGGAAGGTGTTGTACATGCCGGTGGACAGCAGCAGGAACGCGGTCGAGGTGCACACCAGCATGGTGTCGAAGTAGATCGCGAAGGCCTGCACGTAGCCCTGCTTGGCCGGGTGCGAGACCTCGGCCGCGGCCGCCGCATGCGGGCCGGTGCCCTGGCCGGCCTCGTTGGCGTAGACGCCGCGCTTGACGCCCCAGGCGATGGCCTGGCCGAGGATCGCGCCGAACGCGGCGTGCGCGCCGAAGGCGCTGGTGAAGATGTCGGCGAACATCGCCGGCACCTTGTCCAGGTTGAGCGCCATCACGGTGATCGCCATCAGGATGAAGGCCAGCGCCATGAACGGCACCACCAGCTCGGCGAACGCGGCGATGCGCTTGATGCCGCCGAAGATGATCAGGCCCAGCAGCACGGCCACGGCCAGGCCGATCCACAGCTTGAGCATGCCGGCGCCGCCGAGGCTGCCGCACAGGGCGCCGTCGCCGCTGCACAGCACGCCGCTGGCGCTGTCGGCGATGGCGTTGGCCTGCACGCCCGGCAGCAGCAGGCCGGTGGCGACCACGGTGGCGACGGCGAAGACCACCGCGTACCACTTCAGGCCCATCGCCTTCTCGATGTAGTACGCAGGGCCGCCGCGGTAGCGCCCCTCGGCGTCCTTCTCCTTGTAGATCTGCGCCAGGGTGCACTCGATGTACGAGGTCGAGGCGCCGAGGAAGCCCATCACCCACATCCAGAACACCGCGCCCGGGCCGCCATAGGCAATCGCTGTGGCCACGCCGGCGATGTTGCCGATGCCCATGCGCCCGGCCATCGAGATGGCCAGCGCCTGGAACGAGGACACGCCGGCCTCGGACTTCTGTCCGGTCACGGTCAGGCGGCACATCTCCGCGAACCCGCGCAGCTGCATGGCGCGGGTGCGGAAGGTGAACCACAGGCCGGCGCCCAGGCACAGCGCGATCAGCGCGTTGCTCCAGATGATGCTGTTGAGCCAGTTGAGAAAGGCTTCCACGATGAAGGATCTCCGGTCGCCGGAAGGCGGGTCAGGAACGGGAAGCGCGCAGGGAGCCTGCGCGCGTAGCCACGCAAGATAACCGCAAGTGGCGCCCGAACGCAGCCACCCGGCGCGACCGGTACGCCCTCAGCCCGCTTCGGCGGCGCCGCGCGGCGTGGCCGGCCTGACCATCGGCACTTTCCAGGTCAGCCAGGTGCCTGCCCGCCACAGCCATTCCAGCGGTCCGTAGTAGAAGCGCCGGAACCACAGGTGGGCGAACAGCAGCTGCGCGGCGAAGCCGGCCAGCCCCAGCAGCACCGCCTGGACCTGGGTCATGCTGGCCCACAGGCCCAGGCCGTAGCCGTAGAACACCGGCACGAACACCAGCGACTGCGCCACGTACAGAGTCAGGGTCATGCGCCCGGCCGGGCCAGCATGCGCAGGGCGGGCCCGGACGCCCCGTGGTAGGCGATCAGGAAGGCGAGCATCGAGGCCGCCATCACCGCCAGGTCCAACAGGCTGCCCAGCAGCGCATTGGCCATCGCCCGCGGCATCGGCATCGCCTCGCTGCCGGGCACCCGCGCGACCAGCGCGTCGCGGCCGAAGTACAGCGCCACCGCCACGGCCAGCGCCACCGCCAGGCCCACCCAGCGCGCGGTGGCGAACCGCGCCGGCCGTTCGAAGAAGCCGATCCGCCCGAGCACCATGCCCACCAGCGACAGCCCGAGGATCTGGCTCAGCCGCCCGGACTCGTACATGAAGAGCCACTTGAAGCCATGGCCGTCGGCCAGGTTCATGCGCACGGTCTCCGCGAAGCCGCCGTGCAGGTAGACCTCCGGGATGGTCGCGCTCCAGTACTGCAGCGGCTGGTTGGCCAGTCCGCGCCGCGCAGGCCGGCGACGATGCGCACCAGCATCAGCGGCTGCAGGAGGAAGAACGCCGCCACCACGAGCAGCACCCGGTTGGAACGGACGAGGTGGAACGGCAGCAGGAACAGGCCCATCACCGCCAGCACCTCGAGCACGTCGCCGCGGTACCAGACGCCGTGCAGCAGGCCCAGCAGCGCCAGGCGCCAGACGAAGCGGCCGGTGAAGTCGATGCCGCGGCGCGCCGCGCGGTCCATGATGATGAAGAAGCTGACCCCGAAGCACAGCGCCAGCAGGGCGAAGGCCTTGCCCGCGAACAGCAGCCAGACGGTGTCGTGCACCGCCAGCTGCAGCGGATCGGTGGCCGGCTTCGCCCAGTACAGCTCGAACAGCTCGGGCATGTGCACGATGAAGATCCCGAACAGGGCGAACCCGCGCAGGGCATCCAGCGACTCCATGCGCGACGCGTGTTCCACCTTCCCCATGGGACCACCCCGAGGCGTTGGGACGCCGCATCATGGCCCACGCCGGCCGGCGGGGGAACGGCCGGCCGTCGACGGAACCGCCGCGCGAGGCGCCCGGGGGGGAGCTCAGCCCGCCCGGTCGCGGACGAACAGCCCGAGGTCGTGCATGCCTTCGGCCCGCCGCAGGGCGGCGCGGCGCACGCCCTGCTGGCGGAAGCCGTTCTTCTCCAGCACCCGCGCCGAGGCCGGGTTGGAGTCCAGCACCACCGCCTCGACCCGGTGCAACCCCAGCGCCGGCACCAGCCAGTCGAGGTAGCACGCGACCACCCGGGTCATGAGCCCGCGGCCCCAGTGCGCGCGGCCCAGCCAGTAACCCAGTTCGGCCACGCCGGGACGGGCATCGCGGCCTGGTCGCATGCCTATCCCGCCACAGGCCTCGCCAGCGGCCTCGATCGCCAGCAGCGGTCCGGCGAAGTCGACCACCTTGCCGGCCAGGAAGGCCTCGCCGTCGGCGCGCGTGTACGGGCTCGGAAAGCGGTCGCTGAGCCCGCGCGCCACCGCCGGATCGTCGGCATGGCGCAGCAGCGCCTCCAGGTCGTCGTGCCGCCACGGCCGCAGCACGAAACCGTCGCCCGCCAGGCGGAACCCCGGATCGAAGCCGGTGCCGGCACGGTATCCGGCCGCCCCGGTCGCGGCCGGCCGCTCAGCCATGGCCCCCCACCGGCGGCACCTCGGCCTCGAGCTTCTCCAGCTCCTGGGCCACCGCCTCGGGCGAACGCGTGTACGGCGCCAGCAGCGCATAGAACGCCGGCACCACGAACAGCGACAGCAGGGTCGAGAAGGCCACGCCGAACACGATCACCACGCCGATCGATTCGCGGCTGGCCGCGCCGGCGCCGCTGGACAGCATCAGCGGGATCGCGCCGCAGATCATCGCCACCGAGGTCATCAGGATCGGGCGCAGGCGCACCGCCGCGGCCTCGACGATGGCCTCGGCCACCGCCCGGCCCTCGTCGCGCAGCTGGTTGGCGAACTCCACGATCAGGATGCCGTTCTTCGCCGCCAGGCCGACCAGCATGACGATGCCGATCTGGCTGTACAGGTTGAGGCTCACGCCCCAGATCGCCAGGCCCAGCAGCGCACCGAGCATCGCCAGCGGCACGGTCAGCATGATCACCAGCGGGTGCAGGAAGCTCTCGAACTGCGCCGCCAGCACCAGGAACACCACCAGCAGGGCCATGCCGAAGGTGAAGAACACCGCGCCGCTGGAGCGCATGAACTCGCGCGATTCGCCGCGGTAGTCGAACTGCGCCTCCGGCGGCAGCTCCTCGGCGGCGATGGTACGCAGGTATTCAAGCGCCTCGCCGACGGTGTAGCCCGGCGCCAGGCCGGCGCTGAGGGTGACCGCGCGCATGCGGTTGAAGCGCGACAGGGCGCTGGCCTCGGCGTGCTCGGTCATCGTCACAAGATTCGACAGCGGCACCAGCTGGCCGCTGGTGGTCGAGCGCACGTACAGGCCGGCGATGTCGTCCAGGCTGCGCCGGTTCTCCAGCGGCGCCTGCATGATCACGTAGTACTCCTCGCCGTCCATCTCCCAGGTGCCGGCGCGCAGCGAACCGAGCATGGTCTGCAAGGTGCTGCCGATCGCCTCCACCGGCACGCCCAGGTCGGCAGCGCGCGCCTTGTCGATCTCCACCCGGATCTGCGGCACCGTCTCCTTGTAGTCGGAGTCGATGTTGACCAGGTTGCGATTCTCTTCCATCCGCAGCAGCATGCGGTCGCGCCACTGCGCCAGGGTCTCGTAGGTCGGGCCACGCAGCACGAACTGCACCGGCCGGCCGAAGCCGCGCACCAGGCCCTGGCGCATCTCCGCGGTCACCCGCACGCCAGGGATGTCGGACAGCCGGCCCAGCACGTCCTGCATGACCTGCTGGGTGGTGACGTCGCGCTGGTCCCACGGCTTGAGGAAGATGGTGGCGCGGCCGGTGTTCATGTTGGCGCCCTGGCCGCCGAACCCGCCGGGCACGCGGATGATCACGCGCGCGACCGGGCCGTCCTCGCCGGAATACGCCAGCAACCGCTTCTCGATCTCGGTCATCTGCGTGACCAGGTAGTCGAAGCCCGCACCTTCCGGACCGGTGACGGTGACGTTGAAGTCGCCGCGGTCCTCGGCCGGTGCCAGCTCCGAGGGCACCAGCTTGAACAGCACGCTGCTGGCGGCGAAGGTCGCCAGCATCAACGCCGCCAGCAGCCAGCCGCGCCCGACCACCTTCGCCACCAGCCCGCGGTAGCGGCGGGTCAGCCCGTCGAGGCGGTCGTTGACCCAGTTGTTGAAGCCGGCGCGGCGGGTGTGCGGGCGCAGCAGGATCGAGCACATCATCGGCGTCAGGGTCAGCGCGACGAAGCCGGAGATGGCCACCGCGCCGGCCACCGCCACCGCCAGTTCGCGGAACAGGCGACCGGTGTTGCCTTGCATGAAGGCGATCGGCAGGAACACAGCGATCAGCACCAGGGTGGTGGCGATCACCGCGAACGCGACCTGGGTGGTGCCGCGGCGCGCCGCCAGCAGCGGCGGTTCGCCCAGGTCGACGCGGCGCTGGCAGTTCTCCAGGACCACGATGGCGTCGTCCACCACCAGGCCGATCGACAGCACCAGCGACAGCAGGGTCAGCTGGTTGATCGAGAAGCCGGCCGCGTACAGCGCCAGGAAGGCGGCGGTCACGCACACCGGCACGGTCACCGCCGGGATCAGCGCCGCGCGCACGCTGCCGAGGAACACGAACACCACCAGCAGCACCAGCACGATGGCCTCGACGAGGGTCTTGTAGACCTCTTCCACCGCCGCGTCGGTGAACACGGTGGAGTCGTAGGCCACGGTCAGCTGCATGCCCTCCGGCAGCGTCTGCGAGACCTTCTCCGCCAGTGCGCGCACGTTGCGCCCGACTTCCAGCGAGTTGGCGGTGGAGGTGGCGACGATGGCCAGGCCGACCTGCGGCACGCCGTTGCCGTGGTAGAAGGCGCGGCGCTCCTCCGAGGCCAGTTCCACCCGGGCGACCTCGCCGAGGGTGATGACGTGGCCGTCGCCGCCCTTGCCCACGACCAGGGACTCGAAGCTCTCCGGCGTACGGTAGCCGCGCATCACCCGCAGGGCGAACTCGCGGTCGCGTGACTCGATGCTGCCACCGGGCAGTTCAAGGTTCTCGCGGCGCAGCGCGGTGCGCACGTCCTCGGCGGTGAGGCCGCGCGCGGCCAGCGCGGACGCGTCCAGCCACACCCGGATCGCGTAGCGCTGGCCGCCGCCGATGAACACCGAGGACACGCCGTCGATCGAGGAGAACTGGTCGACCAGGTTGCGGTCGGCGTAGTCGGTCAGCTGCTGCGCGTTGAGCCGCGCGTCGCTGAGGTTGAGGAACATGATCGGCGAGGAGTCGCTGTCCTGCTTGGACACGCGCGGCGGGTCGACGTCCTCCGGCAGGCGGTTGGCGACGCGGCTGATCGCGTCGCGCACGTCGTTGGCCGCGCCCTCGATGTCGCGGGCCAGGGTGAACTCGATGTTGATGTCCGAGCGGCCGTTGCGGCTGCTGGCGGTGATCAGGTCCACGCCCTCGATGCCGCTGATCGCGTCCTCCAGCACCTGGGTGATGCGGCTCTCGACCACCGCCGCCGAGGCGCCGGTATAGGTCGTGTCGACCGAGACCACCGGCGGGTCGACGTCGGGAAGCTCGCGCAGCGGCAGGCGGGTGAACGAGACCACGCCCAGCACGATCAGGATCAGCGACATCACCGTCGCGAAGACGGGCCGCTTGATCGAGACATCGGACAGCAGCATGGCTCAGCCTTCCGTCTTGCCGGGCGCATTGCCCGCAGGGTCGGCGGCGTCGCCGTCCGCACCGGGCTTGACCTCGCGGATGCGGGCGCCGTCGCGCAGCCTCACGGTGCCTTCGACCACGATGCGGTCGCCGGCCTTGAGGCCGGAGGCGACCTCGACCTCGCCGAAACGGCGCGAGCCCAGCTGCACCGGCACCTCGCGCACGCTGGCGCCGTCCTCGGCGACCACGAACACGCTGGAGCGGCTGCCGTTCTGCTGCACGGCCAGTTCCGGGATCGCCAGCGCGGCGCGCGCGGCGCGCTCCACGCCCACCTCCAGCAGCATGCCCGGGCGCAGGCGGCCGTCCGGGTTGGGGATCTCGGCGCGCACGGTGACCGCGCGCGAGACCGCGTCCACCCGCGAGTCGATCGAGGCGATCGTCCCGGTGAAGGCCTCGCCCGGCCAGGCGTTGCTGCGCGCGGTGACCCGCTGCCCGACCTGCAGCTGCGGCAGCTGCGCCTCGGGCACGGTGAAATCGAGCTTGATCAGCGAGACGTCGTCGAGGGTGGTGATCGGCGTGCCGGGCGTGACCAGCGAACCGGCACTGACCAGGCGCAGGCCCAGGACCCCGGCGAACGGGGTGCGGATCACCCGGTCGGCGACGCTGGCACGCTGGGTGGCGACGCGGGCGCGAGCCGCTTCCAGGGCGGCGCGGCGCGTCTCCAGTTCGGCCCGCGAGACCAGCTGGCGCTCGGCGAGCTGGCGGCTGCGCTCGTACAGCTGCTCCTCGTTGCGCAGCTGCGCTTCGGCTTCGGCCACGCCGGCGGCCTGCTGGCCCTGCACCAGGGTCACCAGCGGCTGGCCCTTCTCCACGTACTGGCCGCTGTCGAACTCCACCGAGGCGATGGCCTGGGTGACGCTGGCGGTGATGGTCACCGACTCGCGCGCCTGCGCCGTGCCCAGCGCCTTGAGCTCGTCGGTCCAGCGCACCGGCTGCACTTCCAGGATGGTCACCGGCACCGGTGCCGGGCCGCGGCCCCCACCGCCATCTCCACGCCCGCAGGCGGACAACACGAGGACGAGCGCGCCGAGCAGCAGGGCGCGAAACAGCAGGGCGATTGGCATGCGTGGATCCGTGGCGGAACAGGCCGAGTTTAGCGGCATGCCGTCAACGTTCGTGTACACCTTCCGGCGTACATGACCAATGGCCTATGCGGGCACGACGCCCGCCTCCGCCCCTAGATCCAGGACGTGCCGCCGGCGCTCCAGTCCAGGTCCAGCGCGTCGAGCACCTGCGCGACCAGCGCCTCGGTGGGCGCGGTGGCGTCCAGGTGCACTTCCGGGCGTTCCGGCGCCTCGTACGGCGAGTCGATGCCGGTGAAGTTCGGGATCAGGCCGGCGCGGGCCTTGCGGTACAGGCCCTTCACGTCGCGCGCCTCGGCCACCTCCAGCGGCACGTCGACGAACACCTCGATGAACTCGCCCGCCTCGAAGCGCTCGCGCGCCATCCGCCGCTCGGCCCTGAACGGCGAGATGAAGCTGACCAGCACGATCAGCCCGGCGTCGGTCATCAGCTTCGCCACCTCGGCGACGCGGCGGATGTTCTCCACCCGGTCCTCGTCGGTGAAGCCCAGGTCGCGGTTGAGGCCGTGGCGCACGTTGTCGCCGTCCAGCACGAAGGTGTGGTAG
Organism: Pseudoxanthomonas sp. J35; assembly: GCF_000513995.1. Lineage (GTDB taxonomy): Bacteria > Pseudomonadota > Gammaproteobacteria > Xanthomonadales > Xanthomonadaceae > Pseudoxanthomonas. Next base: position 40,002 of record NZ_AZVB01000021.1, on the reverse strand, counting down.
CCGAGCGCGTGCAGGCGCCTGTCGACCAGGTTGGCGATGGTCGACTTGCCGGCGCCGGACAGGCCGGTGAACCACAGCACCTTCGGCTGCTGGCCCTTGATCCGCGCGCGCGCGGCCTTGTCCACGTCGATGTGCTGCCAGTGCACGTTCTCGGCCCGGCGCAGGGCGAAGTCGAGGGTGCCGGCGGCGACGGTGTCGTTGTTCTGCCGGTCGATCAGGATGAAGCCGCCCAGCGTGCGGTTCTCCGCGTACGGGGCGAAGGCGACCGGCGCCTCCAGGCTGAGGTTGCAGTAGCCGACCTCGTTGAGCTCCAGGCGCTTGGCGGCCAGGTGCTCCTGGGTGTTCACGTCGACCCGGTGCTTGATCTCGCTGACGCTGGCGGCGACGGTGCGGGTGCCGATCTTCAGCCAGTACGGCCGGCCCGGCAGCAGCGGCGCCTCGCCCATCCACAGCAGGTGCGCGGCGAACTGGTCGGCCACCGCCGGCGGGTCGCCGGCGGCGGCGATCACGTCGCCGCGGCTGACGTCGATCTCGTCGCTGAGGGTCAGGGTCACGGCCTGGCCGGCGCCGGCCACGTCCAGCGGGCCATCCGGGCCGAGCACCTGGGCGATGGTCGAGCGCCGCGCCGAGGGCAGGACCACGATGGCGTCGCCCGGCCTCGCCTCGCCGGCGGCGATGGTGCCGGCGAAGCCGCGGAAGTCCTGGTGCGGGCGGTTCACCCACTGCACCGGCAGGCGCAGGCCGCTGGCGGCCTGGCCGTCGTCCAGCTCCACCGTCTCCAGGTGCGGCAGCAGCGCCGGGCCCTCGTACCATGGCGTGTTCGCGGAGCGCCCGAGCAGGTTGTCGCCTTCCAGCGCCGACAGCGGGATCGCCTGCACGTGCGGAATGCCCAGCTGCGCGGCCAGTTCGCGATAGCCTTCGGCGATGCCGTGGAACACCGTCTGGTCGTAGCCGACCAGGTCCATCTTGTTCACCGCCAGCACCACGTGGCGGATGCCCAGCAGCGAGACGATGTAGCTGTGCCGGCGGGTCTGCGGCAGCAGGCCCTTGCGCGCATCGACCAGGACCACGGCCAGGTCGGCGGTGGAGGCGCCGGTGGCCATGTTGCGGGTGTACTGTTCGTGGCCGGGGCAGTCGGCGACGATGAACTTGCGCCGGTCGGTGTCGAAGTAGCGGTAGGCCACGTCGATGGTGATGCCCTGCTCGCGCTCGGCGGCCAGGCCGTCGAGCAGCAGCGCGTAGTCGATGCGCTCGCCCTGGGTGCCGTGCTTGCGGCTGTCCTTCTCCAGCGCGGCCAGCTGGTCGTCGAACAGGCGCTTGCTCTCGTACAGCAGGCGCCCGATCAGGGTGCTCTTGCCGTCGTCGACGCTGCCGCAGGTGATGAAGCGCAGCAGCGGCTTGGATTCGTGCTGGCGCAGATAGGCGCCTACTGCGCTACCAGCGTCGTGATTGGTGATTGGTGATTGGTGATTCGCAGAAGCAACAGCGGGCGCCCGCTCTTTCGAATCACCAATCACGAATCCCGAATCCCGGCTGTTCATCAAAAATACCCTTCCAGCTTCTTCTTCTCCATCGACGCGGAAGGATCGTGGTCGATCACCCGGCCCTGGCGCTCGGAGCTGGTGGTCACCAGCATCTCGGCGATGATCTTCTCCAGCGAGTCGGCCTCCGACTCGATCGCCCCGGTCAGCGGGTAGCAGCCGAGGGTGCGGAAGCGGACCTTGCGCAGCTGCGGCACCTCGCCCGGGGCCAGCGGCATGCGTTCGTCGTCGACCATGATCAGCGCGCCGTCGCGCTCGACCACGGGCCTTTCGGCGGCGAAGTACAGCGGCACCACCGGGATGTCCTCGCGGTAGATGTACAGCCACACGTCCAGCTCGGTCCAGTTGGACAGCGGGAACACGCGCACGCTTTCGCCCTTGCGGATGCGGGCGTTGTACAGGCTCCACAGCTCCGGGCGCTGGCGCTTGGGATCCCAGCGGTGGTGCTCGTTGCGGAACGAGAACACGCGCTCCTTGGCGCGCGACTTCTCCTCATCGCGGCGCGCGCCGCCGATGGCCGCGTCGAACTGCCACTGGTCCAGCGCCTGCTTCAGGCCCTGGGTCTTCATCACGTCGGTGTGCACGGTGGCGCCGTGGCTGAACGGACCGATGTCCTGGGCGATGCCGTCGGGATTGACGTGCACGCGCAGCTCCACGCCGGTCTCGGCGGCGCGGCGGTCGCGGAAGGCGATCATCTCGCGGAACTTCCAGCGCGTGTCCACGTGCAGCAGCGGGATCGGCGGCGGCGCCGGGGCGAAGGCCTTCAGCAGCAGGTGCAGCAGCACCGAGCTGTCCTTGCCCACCGAGTACAGCAGTACCGGGTTGCGGAACTCTGCCGCCACCTCGCGGAGGATGTGGATGCTTTCCGCTTCCAGGCGGTCGAGGTGGGACAGGCGGTGGGCGAGGCTCATTCGGGGGCTTCGATCGGGGCGGACGGGGCATGCCGGCTCCCCGGGGCGGACCCCGTACGCCCCCGCAGGGTGGACGACGCACCGGATCCGGGACGGCGAGTATTCGGGCTGCGGTCCGCGGCAGCGAAATAAGCGCAGAGCATAAGCCAATAACCACAAGCCGTTTCAGCGGCGCTTTGCGGGTTCCTAACATCGGTCATCCGTCGTTCCGACGTCGTGCCAGGCCACCGCCATGTCCGCCGCGTCTCCCGCACTGCCGCCGAGCCCGCTCAACGAGGACCGCAAGGTCCTGCTGGCGCGGCTGGTCGACGGCCTCGACGCGCCCTCGCTGTGGTGGCTGTCCGGCTACACCGCCGGGCTGGCGCAGAACCTGGGCGCGCCGCAGCTGGCCGTGCTGCCCGGCGGCGGCGCCCCGGCCGCCACCGCGCCCGGCCAGCGCCTGACCGTGCTCTACGGCAGCCAGACCGGCAACGCCCGCCGCGAGGCCGAGAAGCTGGCCCAGGCCGCCGAGGCCGCCGGCCTGGGCGTGCGCCTGGTCCGCACCGACGCCTACCCCACCCGCGAGCTGGCCGGCGAACGCCTGCTGTACCTGGTGATCAGCACCCAGGGCGAGGGCGACCCGCCGGACGACGCGGTCGGCTTCACCGAGTTCCTGCTGGGCAGGCGCGCGCCGAAGCTGCCGGAACTGAAGTTCGCCGTGCTCGGCCTGGGCGATACCAGCTACGCCGACTTCTGCGGCATCGCCCGCAAGCTGGACGCGCGCCTGGCCGATCTGGGCGCGCAGCGCCTGGCCGAACCGGCCTTCGCCGACCTGGACATCGACACCGTCGCCGCGCCCTGGCGCGAACGGGCCCTGGCCCAGGCGCGCGAGCTGCTGAAGCCCGCCGCCCCGGCCGCGCCGGCAGCGCACCTGGCCACGGTCACCCCGCTGCGCCCGGCCACCTCGGCCTGGTCGCACGAGCGGCCGTTCCCGGCCGAGGTGCTGGCCAACCAGCGGATCAGCGGCCGCGAGTTCCACGGCACCGGCTTCCGCCAGTACCGCGACGACGGCAAGGACGTGCGCCACCTGGAGCTGTCGCTGGAAGGCTCCGGGCTGGCCTACGAACCCGGCGACGCACTGGGCATCCGCCACCGCAACCCGCCGGCGCTGGTCGATGCGGTGCTGGAGGCGGCGCGCCTGGACGGTAACGCCCCTGTCACGCTGGGCGAGGAGACTCTGCCCCTGCTCGAGTGGCTGGCCACCCGCCGCGAGCTGACCCGGCTGTCGCGTCCGTTCCTGGCCGCGCATGCCGAACGCTCCGGCGCCGCGTCGCTGACGCAGCTGCTCGACCCCACCCAGCCTGCCGGCCTGGCGGCGCTGCTCGCGGACCACCAGCTGGTCGACGTGCTGCGCCGCTGGCCGGCGGATTGGGACCACCAGGCGCTGGTCGCGGCGCTGCGTCCGCAGGCCCAGCGGCTGTACTCGATCGCCTCCAGCCGCAAGCGCGTGGGCGAGGAGGCGCACCTCACCGTCGACGTGCTGCGCTACCAGGCACACGGCCACGACCACGCCGGCGCGGCCAGCGCGTTCCTGGCGGCGCTGGAGGAAGGCGCGCAGCTGCCGGTGTACATCGAGCCCAACGAGCGCTTCCGCGTCCCCGCCGATGCCAGCCGCGACATCATCATGGTCGGTCCCGGCACCGGCGTGGCGCCGTTCCGCGGCTTCGTCCAGGAGCGCGCCGAGACCGGCGCCAGCGGCCGCAACTGGCTGTTCTTCGGCGCCCAGCACTTCAACACCGGCTTCCTCTACCAGGTCGAGTGGCAGGAGGCCCTGCAGCGGAAGGAACTGCATCGCCTCGACCTGGCCTTCTCCCGCGACCAGCCGCGCAAGGTCTACGTGCAGGACCGCCTGAGGGAACGCAGCGCGGAGGTCTACGACTGGCTGCAGGGCGGCGCGCACCTGTACGTCTGCGGCGCCATCGCCATGGGCAAGGACGTGCACGCGGCGCTGCTGGACATCGTGGCCGCGCACAACGGCGGCGACCGCGACGCGGCCGCCGAGTACCTCACCACGCTGCAGGCCGAAGGCCGCTACGCCCGCGACGTCTACTGACCCAGGTCTGCGATCGCGGCTTTCAGCAGAGGCACGTCCGCTCATCCCGAATCCCGAATCCCGAATCCCGAATCCCGAATCCCGAATCCCGAATCCCGCCCCCATGAGCCATCCCTCCGTAGAAGACATCAAGACCGGCAGCCGCGGCCTGCGGGGCACGCTGCTGGAAGGGCTGGCCGACCCGGTGACCGGCTCGCTGTCGTTCGAGGACCAGCGCCTGGTCAAGTTCCACGGTACCTACCAGCAGGACGACCGCGACATCCGCGACGAGCGCCGCCGGCAGAAGCTGGAGCCGGCGCACCAGTTCATGATCCGGATCCGCGCGCCCGGCGGCGTGTTCAGCCCGGAGCAGTGGCTGAAGCTGGATGCGATCGCCACCAGCTTCGCCAACCACTCGCTGCGCATCACCACCCGCCAGACCTTCCAGTTCCATGGCGTGATCAAGCGCGAGCTGAAGGCGACCATGCAGGCCATCCACGCCGCCGCGCTGGACACCATCTCCGCCTGCGGCGACGTCAACCGCAACGTGCTCGGCTGCAGCAACCCGCTGCTGTCCAGCCTGCACGCGCAGGTGCACGACTGGGCGCGCCGCCTCTCGCTGGAATTCCTGCCCAAGACCCGCGCCTACTTCGAGATCTGGCTGGACGAGGAAAAGCTGGCCGACAGCGGCGCCGAGGAGGACCCGGTCTACGGCACCGCCTACCTGCCGCGCAAGTTCAAGATGGCGGTGGCGGTGCCGCCGCTGAACGACGTCGACGTGTTCGCCAACGACTTCGGCCTGGTCGCGATCGACGACGGCGCCGGCGGCCTGGCCGGCTTCAACGTCACCATCGGCGGCGGCATGGGCGCGAGCCACGGCGACCCGAAGACCTACCCGCGGCTGGGCAACGTGATCGGTTTCGTCACGCCAGGCCACGCGATCGACATCGCCCGCGCGGCGCTGCTGGTGCAGCGCGACCTCGGCGACCGGGTCGAGCGCAAGCACGCGCGCTTCAAGTACACCATCGACGACCATGGCCTGGACGCCATCGTCGCGCGCATGGAACAGCTCGCCGGCGTGCACCTGGAGCCGGCGCGGCCGTTCCACTTCGAGCACAACGGCGACCGGTTCGGCTGGGTCGAGGGCGAGGACGGGCGCTGGCACCTGACCCTGTCGATTCCCTCCGGCCGCATCGCCGACCGCCCGGGCGCGCCGCACCTCACCGGACTGCGCGAGATCGCCAACGTGCACCGCGGCCACTTCCGGGTGACCGCCAACCAGAACCTGGTCATCGCCGACGTGCCGGCCGGCGAGCGCAAGCGCATCGACGCGCTGGTCCGCGACCATGGCCTGGACCTGGAGAACCGTGCACCGACCGCGCTGCAGCGCACGGCGATGGCCTGCGTCGCCCTGCCCACCTGCGCCCTGGCCATGGCCGAGGCGGAGCGCTACCTGCCGGACTTCGGCGCGAAGCTGCAGCCGCTGCTGGAGAAGCACGGCCTGGCCGAGGCGCCGATCCTGCTGCGCATTTCCGGCTGCCCCAACGGCTGCTCGCGTCCCTACCTGGGCGAGATCGCCCTGGTCGGCAAGGCACCGGGCCGCTACAACCTGATGCTCGGCGCCGACCACCGCGGCCAGCGACTCAACACGCTGTACCGCGAGAACATCACCGAGGCCGAGATCCTCGAGGCGCTGGAACCCCTGCTGGCGCGCTACGCCGCCGAGCGCTGCGAGGGCGAGCGCTTCGGCGACTTCCTGCACCGCGCCGGGCTCGTCGCCCTGCCCCCGTATCCCACCCACGTCCAGGTCGGGCCGGCCGAAGCCGCCGCGCCTGTCGCCGCCTGACCGTCCTCGCATTGCGTCCGGAGCCTTCCATGAGCCTGACCGCCGCCCCCCAGGAAGCCGCCAACAGCGAGGCCGCCTCCACGCCGGCCCTGGACCTGGAAGTCCTCAACCGCCAGCTCGAGGCGATGGACGCCGAGGCCCGCGTGGCCTGGGCGCTGCAGCACGGGCCCGCGACCCACGTGCTGTCCTCCAGCTTCGGCGCGCAGGCGGCGGTGGCGCTGCATATGCTCACCGCGCAGAAGCCCGACATCCCGGTGGTGCTGATCGATACCGGCTACCTGTTCCCGGAGACCTACCGCTTCGCCGACGAACTCACCGACCGGCTCAAGCTCAACCTCAAGGTCTACCGGCCGCTGGTCAGCCGCGCCTGGATGGAAGCGCGCCACGGCCGCCTGTGGGAACAGGGCGTGGTCGGCCTGGACAACTACAACCAGCTGCGCAAGGTCGAACCGATGCGCCGCGCCCTGGAGGAGCTGGGCGCCGGCACCTGGTTCACCGGCCTGCGCCGCAGCCAGTCGGCCAGCCGCGCCGACACGCCGATCCTGCAGTGGCGCGGCAACCGCCTGAAGGTCAGCCCGATCGCCGACTGGAACGACCGCGACGTGTGGCAGTACCTGAAAAAGCACGACCTGCCCTACCACCCGCTGTGGCACGAGGGCTACGTCTCCATCGGCGATTTCCACACCACCACCCGCTGGGAGCCGGGCATGAAGGACGAGGACACGCGCTTCTTCGGCCTCAAGCGCGAGTGCGGGATCCACGAGGACATCTGAGGCCGCGTCCGCGCCGCCGCCTGCGGCGCCGCGATGGCGGACGCCCCATCGGGGCTTCCCCCCTGCCACCGGCCTGCACGGCTGGCATAATCGGCCGCAGCCGCGCCCTCCTTCGACGGGCGGCGGCGCCTACAGGGGGAAAACACGATGCGTCAGTATCTGCTTCCGGCAGCGGCGGGCCTGCTGCTGGCCGGCTTCCACGCCAGCGCCGCGGACAAGGGCCAGGCCGATGCCGGCCTGTGCAGCAAGGGCAAGGCGGTGAGCGTGCTCTATGCCGGTACCTGGTATCCGGCGAAGGTCCTCGACGGCCCCGACCGGATGGGCACCTGCCTGGTGTCCTACGACGGCTACGGCTCCAACTGGGACGAATGGGTCAGCGCGCAGCGCATGCGCCCGGCGGCGAACGCCGCCCCCATCCCGCAGAAGCCCGCCACGGCCGCCGCGCCGGCCACTTCCTCGAAGCCCGCTGCCGCCGCCGGCAAAGCGTCGCCGGCCACCACCGCGGCCACCGCCACCGGCAGTACCGCGAAGGCTCCGGCCAGCGTCCCGGCCGGCAAGTACACCTGCTACACCTTCGACAACGGCCAGCTCAACTACACCTACACCGACGTGGTGGTGCAGGCGGGCAACCGCTACTCGGTGGGCAAGAGTGCGGGCACCTACAGCTTCGATGCGCAGGGGCGGATGCGCTTCACCGGGCCGATGGCCAACGCCACCGGCCGCTTCTCGGTCAAGTCCAGCGGCAAGCCGCAGATCGACCTGGTGTTCAACGGCGACGCGCGGGCATCGATGACCTGCCCGAAGGCGGGATGACTCCTGGCAGCGCGCGCCGGCGCTCATGTCCGTCACGCCGGCGCGACGCCTCCTCCACCCGTCGCGCCGGCACACCCGCACCACGCACGGCGGCACCGGAGCTGGGCGATGAAGCAGCACCGGACGGCAGGCAGTAGCCGCGCGCTGGCGCTCGGCATCGCCGCAGGCGTCGCGTCGGGCGCGGTGGCCGGCATTGCGCTGGACAACCTGGACCTCGGCACCGGCCCCGGGATCGCGACAGGCATCGCCATGGCGCTCGCGCTGACCCCACGCAAGGACGGCGGCAACGCTCCCAGCGGCAACGGCGAGGCCCGGGATGGAACCTGAGCGGCGCCGGGCCCCGCGTGCCGCTCAGCTGGTGATGGTCTGGGTCAGCGATTCCCAGCTCGGCGGCTCGGGCCAGTCAGGCTCCTGGTTGCCATCCAGGACGCGGCGCAGGTCGCGCTTGTCGATCTGCGGGGCGAGCACGTTGACCAGCTCCAGCGCGTAGTCGCGCAGCACGCGCTCGCGCGGCAGCACCGCCCAGCACACGCATTCGCTGATCTCCTTCGGCGCCGGCCAGCCGCGCAGGTCGGTATCGCCGGTGCTGACCGCCATCTCCGCCAGGATGCCCACGCCCAGGCCGGCGCGGACGTAGGTCTTGATCAGGTCGGCGTCCAGCGCGGTCAGGGCCAGGTTCGGTTCCAGGCCGACGCCGGTGAAGGCGCGCTGCAGCGAGGATTCCGGGCGCACCGAGGATTCGTAGCTGATCAGCGGGTACTGCGACAGCTCCTGGATGTCCGGCGCGCGGCCGGCGCGATCGAGCGCGTGGCCGCGCGGCACCAGCGCCAGCCGGCGCCAGCGGTACAGCGGTACCGCCACCCCGCCCTGCGGTTCGCCGCCGGCGGTGCTGACCACGGCCATGTCGGCCTCGCCGCTGCCGAGCAGGTCCAGCGCCGCGCCCTCGGCGGACTGCTGCAGGTGCACGCTCACCTGCGGGAAGTCGCGCTTGATCCGCGCGATCGCCGGCGGCAGCACGAAGCGCGCCTGGGTGTGGGTGGTGGTGATGGTCAGCTGGCCGTGGCTCTCGCGGCGCTGGTTGGCGGCGTAGGCGCGGATGTTGGCGGTTTCGGCGAGGATGACGCGCGCGCGCTCCAGCACTTCGGCGCCGGCCGGGGTGATCGCCTCCAGGCTGCGGCCCTTGCGCACGAACAACAGGAAGCCCAGCTCGTCCTCCAGCTGCTTGAGCTGCTTGGACAGGCCGGGCTGGGTCGCGTGCACGCGGGCGGCGGCCAGGGTGATGTTGAGCCCGGCATCGGCGATTGCGACGAGGTAGCGCAGCTGGGTCAGCGTCATCGGGTGGGGTCCGGTGCAACGCGCGGGCGACAGAAGCGGAATGTAAGAGGGAATGCCCTCACGATCTTATAACCGGAAGGCATGAACCATGTGCGGCAAGTTATTTCCGCCGGTTATGAGGCCGTCGTACGGTCGCCGCATCCCCTCGCCGGTCGCCTCCCGTGAGCCTGACTGCAGCCTCTCCCTCCGACTTCGACCTGCCTCCGGGCGGCGTCGCCCTGGTCGGCGCCGGGCCGGGCGACCCCGGCCTGCTGACCCTGCACGCGGTGCGCGCCCTGGAACAGGCCGAGGTGGTCCTGCACGACCGCCTGGTCGGCGCCGGCGTGCTGGCGCTGGTCCCCGCCGGGACGCTGCGGGTGGAGACCGGCAAGTCGGCCGGCGCCCACGGCATGGCCCAGGAGCAGATCCACGCGCTGATGCTGGAACACTCCCGCGCCGGCCGCCGCGTGGTCCGGCTCAAGGGTGGCGACCCGTTCGTGTTCGGCCGCGGCGGCGAGGAACTGGAGTTCCTGCGCGCCCACGGCATCCCGTTCCGGGTGGTGCCGGGCATCACCGCCGCGCTGGCCTGCGCCGCCTACGCCGGGATCCCGCTGACCCATCGCGACCACGCCCAGTCGGTGCGCCTGCTGACCGCGCACTGCCGCGACTCGATCGACACCCTCGACTGGGAGGAGCTGGCCCGCGAGCGCCAGACCCTGGCCATCTACATGGGCGTGGCCGGCCTGGAGCGGCTGCGCGAACGCCTGCTGGCCGCCGGCCGCGACCCGGCCACCCCGTTCGCCCTGGTCGAGAACGGCTCGCGCCCGGAGCAGCGCGTCATCACCGGCACCCTCGCCGACCTGCCCGGCACCGCCCGCGCCCACGCGGTCGCCTCGCCGGCGCTGCTGGTCCTCGGCGAAGTGGCGGCGCTGGCAGCGCAGCTGCACTGGTTCGGCGCGCTGCCACTGGGCCCGCCGCCCGCTGAACCGGCGTTGGCCCGGGCCGCCTGAAACCCCCGTACTGCCTTCCACATCCCCGACTTCCACGGAACACGGAAACATCCCATGGCCATCTACGACAGCATCCTCGACACCATCGGCCGCACCCCGGTCGTCAAGCTGCACCGCGTCGCGCCCGCGCACGTGGAGCTGTACGCCAAGGTCGAGGCGTTCAACCCCGCCGGTTCGGTCAAGGACCGCCTGGCCCTGGCGATCGTGCTCGACGCCGAGGCCAAGGGCCTGCTCAAGCCCGGCGACACCATCGTCGAGGCCACCTCGGGCAACACCGGCGTGGCCCTGGCCGCGGTGGCCGCGGCGCGCGGCTACAAGTTCGTGGCGACCATGGTCGAGACCTTCTCGGTCGAGCGCCGCAAGCTGATCCGCGCCTACGGCGGCAAGGTGATCCTGACCCCGGCCGCCGAGCGCGGCAGCGGCATGGTGCGCAAGGCCGAGGAGCTGGCGAAGAAGCACGGCTGGTTCCTGGCCCGCCAGTTCGAGAACCCGGCCAACCCGGCCTACCACCGCCAGACCACCGCCGCCGAGATCCTGCGCGACTTCGCCGGCCGCCGCCTCGACCACTTCGTCAGCGGCTGGGGCACCGGCGGCACGTTGACCGGCGTCGGCGAGGTGCTGCGGGTGGCGCGTCCGGAAGTGAAGATCACCGCGGCCGAGCCGGCCAACGCCTCGCTGCTCGCCGGCGGCGAGTGGAAGCCGCACAAGGTGCAGGGCTGGACCCCGGACTTCGTCCCGGCCGTGCTCAACCGCGAGGTCGCCGACCAGATCCTCGGCGTCACCGACGACGAGGCCATCGCCACCGCGCGCCGCCTGGCCGCCGAGGAAGGCATCTTCGTCGGCATCTCCGCCGGCGCCACCGTGGCGGCGGCGCTGAAGGTCGCCGCCGACGCGCCGGAAGGCTCGGTGCTGCTGGCGGTGCTGCCGGATACCGGCGAGCGCTACTTCTCCACACCGCTGTTCGAAGGCGTCAACGAGGGCTCGGACGACGAGTGGCTGGCTTCGCTCGGCTGAGCGCGGTCCCCGTAGAGCGGGGCTCGCCCCGCTCCCCCGCCTGGCCAGGCCGGGCACCCGGAAGAGAAAACAGCGGGGCAAGCCCCGCCCCACAAAGGAAGGGGGAGCGTTACCGCTCCCCTTTCTTCATGCGCGCATGGTGCCGGTGTCGAGATAGCGCTGGTGCCAGGACAGCGCCTCGGCCAGCAGGTGCGGGGTGTGCCGGCCCTTGCTGTCGCGCAGGGCGCGATCGAAGTAGTCCTGCAGCATCGGCCGGTAGTCCGGGTGCGCGCAGTTGGCGATGATCTGCCTGGCGCGCTGCTTCGGCGACAGCCCGCGCAGGTCCGCCAGGCCCTGTTCGCTGACCAGCACCGCCACGTCGTGCTCGGTGTGGTCGACGTGGCTGACCATCGGCACGAAGGCCGAGATCGCGCCGTTCTTGGCCGTGCTCGGGGTGACGAAGCAGGACATGAAGCCGTTGCGGGCGAAGTCGCCCGAACCGCCGATGCCGTTGATGATGCTGGTGCCGGCCACGTGGGTGGAATTGACGTTGCCGTACAGGTCGGCCTCGACCATCCCGTTCATGGCGATGCAGCCGAGGCGGCGCACCAGTTCGGCGTGGTTGGAGATTTCCTGCGGGCGCAGCACGATCTTCCTGCGGTACAGGTCGATGTTGCGGACGAACTCCTCCACGCCCTCCGGGCTGAGCGAGAACGAGGTCGCCGAGGCCATGTCGATCGTGCCGTTGCCGATCAGCTCCAGCATGCCGTCCTGGATCACCTCGGTGAACGCGGTCAGGCCGCGGAAGCCGCCCTCGTGCAGGCCAGCCAGCACCGCATTGGCGATGTTGCCCACGCCCGACTGCAGCGGCAGCAGGTGCTCGCCCAGGCGCCCGGCGCGGATCTCGTGGCGGAAGAACTCCACCAGGTGGCCGGCGATGCGCCTGGAGGTCTCGTCCGGCGGGGTGAAGCGGCCGATGCGGTCCGGTGCGTCGGTCTCGACCACGGCCACGACCTTGTCCAGGTCGACCTTGAGGTACGGCTCGCCGATGCGGTCACCGGGGGAGGTCAGCGGGATCGGCTTGCGCGCCGGCGGCAACGCGGTGCCGTAGTAGATGTCGTGCATCCCGTCCAGGCCCATCGGCTGGCGGTGGTTGACCTCGATGATCACCTTCTCGGCCAGGTCCAGCCAGGTCTTGTTGTTGCCCACCGAGGTGGAGGGCACCAGGCGGCCGTCGGGCAGGATCGCGGTGACTTCGATCACCGCCACGTCGATCTTGCCGAGGAAGCCGAACCAGGTGTACTGGGCGACGTGGCCCAGGTGGATGTCCATGTACTCGATCTGGCCGCCGTTGATGCGCGCGCGCAGGTCCGGGTCGGACTGGTACGGCAGGCGGAAGTCGATGCCGCCGGCGCGCGCGAGGGCGCCGTCGAGTTCCGGCGCGGTGGAGGCGCCGGTGAGGATGCGCAGGGCGAAGGACTCGCCACGATCCTGGGCGGCGGCGATGCGGTGGGCCAGGGCCAGCGGCACCGCTTTAGGGTAGCCGGCGCCGGTGAACCCGCTCATCCCCACCGACATGCCCGGTTCGATCAGCGTGGCGGCCTGTTCGGCGGGCATGAGCTTCGCGGCGAGCCCCGCGTGGGCGATCCTGTCGTTCATTGCTGCTGCAGTCGGGGGAAACAGCGCATTTTAGCGGGCCGGGGGACCGCGGCCGTGAGCGCGCGCCCGGTTGGACGTTCGATCTTCGGCGTATTGCACTGCAGCGGAAGATATGCGCCACTTTGGCCACGGTCGTCCTTGCGGGCGCCGGGGGCGGGCGGCCAGCGTCATCCCGCCCGTCCATGACCGGCCTGCCCGGCCCCGCGCGGGCACGGCGACGGCAGAGGTGGCTCCCCTGGCAGCCGGTACAGGGCCGGCCGCGCAGCGCGCGGCTCAGGCCTGCGCCATGAACGCTTCGATCTCGTCGGCCGAGCGGGCCAGGCCTTCGGTCAGCACGCGATGGCCGTCGCCGGTGACCAGCACGTCGTCCTCGGTGCGGATGCCGATGCCGCGCCATTTCGCCGCCACGGTGGTGTCGTCTGGCGGGATGTACAGGCCCGGCTCGATGGTCAGGACCATCCCCGGCTCGAGCAGGCGCGACTGGCCATCGATGCGGTAGTCGCCCACGTCGTGCACGTCCAGGCCCAGCCAGTGGCCGCTCTTGTGCCGGTAGTAGCGCCGGTAGTGGCCCTCGGCGATGTTCTTCTCCAGGCTGCCCTTGAGCAGGCCCAGGCCGAGCAGCCCTTCGGTCAGCGTCCGCACCGCGGCCTCGTGGATCGCCTCGTAAGGCACGCCCGGGCGGACCTGCGCCAGCGCCGCGGCCTGCGCCGCGCCGACCAGGTCGTGCAGCGCGCGCTGCTCCTTCGTGAAGCGGCCGTTGGCCGGGAAGGTGCGGGTGATGTCGGCGGCGTAGTTGCGGTACTCGGCGCCGGCGTCGATCAGGACCAGGTCGCCATCGCGGACCTTGCCGTTGTTGGCCACGTAGTGCAGCACGCAGCCGTTGGCGCCGGCCCCGACGATGCTGCCGTAGGCCGGCCAGGCGTCGGCGGCGCGGAACACGCGCTCCAGCTCGGCCTGCAGTTCGTATTCGGCGATCCCCGGGCGGACCGCGCGCATCGCCGCCTGGTGGGCGCGCACGCTGATCGCTGCGGCCTTCTCCATCAGCCGCAGCTCGTCGCGCGACTTGAACAGGCGCTGTTCGTGCAGCAGGTGGCCCAGCTCGAGGAACTCGTGCGGCGGCTGCGCGCCATGCCGCACCTGCGCGCGCACGCGGTTGACCCAGCCGATCAGCTTGAGGTCGAACTCCGCGTCGCGGCCGAAGTGGTAGTAGACCCGGCTGCGGCCTTCGAGCAGGCCCGGCAGGATCTCGTCGAGGTCGTCGATGGGGTAGGCGTCGTCCATGCCGAACACCGATACGGCGCCCTCCTGGCCGAAGCGCGGGCCGTCCCAGCCCTCGCGTTCCGGGTCGCGCTCGCGGCAGAACAGCAGCGCCTCGCCGTGCTTGCGCCCGGGCACCAGCACCAGCACCGCTTCCGGTTCGGGGAAGCCGCACAGGTACCAGAAATCGGAATCCTGGCGGTACGGGTAGTGGGTGTCGTGGCTGCGCACGCGCACCGGCGCGGCGGGCAGGACCAGGATGGCGTCCTCGCCGGCCATGCGCATCAGCTGGCGGCGGCGGCGGGCGAACTCGGCGCTGGTGATGCCGGTGATCGAGCGGAGCATGCGGTCAGTTGAGGGTGCGGCGGTGGCGGGGTCCCAGCACGCAGTCGCCATGCAGCAGCAGCACGGCGACGCGGACGAACTCCTCCAGCTCGGACAGGGCGGATTCGTCCTCTTCCTCGTCCTCGTCGATCTCCAGCACGCTGGCGGCGGCCAGGCGGCCGAGGTCGTTCAGTGCCTCGTTGCCCTCCTCCGACAGCGGCGGCTGCGCGCCGGCGGCCAGGCCGAAGCCGCCGAGGAAGCTGCGGCACCAGTCGAACAGGGCCTGCGCGCGCTCGCGCAGCGGCAGCTCGTCCTCGCCCAGCAGCAGCTGGAAGGAGAACTCGCCGTCGTCGATCTGGGCCACGGTGGCCTGGCGCAGCTGCTCCAGGGCGCCACCGGCCGGCGCCGGCGGGACCGCCGCGTCGGCCATGACCTTGCCTACCCAGGCGGGACTGTCCTCGCCGCCACCGGCCAGCCAGCCGCACAGGGCGCCGTGCAGTTCCGGGGCGGTGGCGGCCAGGCCCAGCGCCTGGCTGGCTCGGGCGACCTCGGCGGGTGCGGGCAGATCGGGCATGGGCGGAATCGCGGCGGGGGCGGGCTCCCAAGTGTACCGCCCCGCCGCTTGTAGGCGTTCCCGGTGCATGTACACTCGACCGGACAGCCCATCCAGCCGCTGCCCATGCCGTCCGACGTCGTTGCGCGCACCCGCAAGGCAGGACCCCGCCGGAGCGGCCATCCGTGACCGCCGCGCTGATGTCGCTGGCCGCGGCGCTCATGATCGCCGTGCTGCTCCTCGTCTTCCGCTGGCGTAGCGGCCACCTTGCCCGCTACGAGGCGCTGCACGCGCGCGCCGGCCACCTGACCGTGGCGCTGTGGGGATCCGGCGAACAGTTCTGGGACTTCGACCTGGAACGCCGCGAGCTGCACCTGCTGCAGGCCGAGGAAGGCGGCGACGCGCCCGGCGAGGACCTGGTGCTGGCCAGCCGCATGGTGCCACTGCCGCGGGTCCACGCCCACGACCGCCTGTTCCTGCGCCGGCGCCTGCGCGCGCACCTGCGCGGCCACGAACCGCTGTTCACCTCCGAGCACCGGGTCGACCCGGAAGGCAACGGCAACTGGGTGTGGATGCGGGTCCACGGCCGCACGGTCGAGCGCGACGCGCGCGGCCGCCCGCGCCGGCTCGCCGGTACCGCCCTGGACATCACCTCCAGCCGCCACGCCGAGGCCGAGCGCCGCATCGCCAGCGAGGTGCTGCGCAGCATGAGCGAGGCGGTGGCGGTGCTCGACCGCGAGCAGCACTTCGTCGCGGTCAACCCGGCCTTCAGCCAGATCACCGGCTACAGCGACGTCGAGGCGCTCGGCCGCCCGTTCTCGATGCTCGACAGCGACCACGGCCAGGGCCGCTACGGCGGCCTGCAGCAGGACCTGGAGCGCCGCCACTGGCAGGGCAACGTGTGGATGACCCGCCGCGACGGCGAGGAGATCCTCTGCCACGTCAAGCACAACGTCATCGCCGATGCCGGCGGCGAGGTCGGCTTCCACGTGGTCGTGCTCAGCGACATCACCGAGCAGAAGCGCGCCGAGCAGGAGCTGCGCTACCTGGCCAACTACGACGCGCTGACCAGCCTGCCCAACCGCTCGCTGCTGTCCGAGCGTCTGGCCCGGGCGATCGTGCGGGCACGCCGCGAGGGCGGGCACGTGGCGGTGCTGTTCCTGGACCTGGACCGCTTCAAGGACGTCAACGACTCGCTCGGCCACGCCGTCGGCGACCGGGTCCTGCGCGCGGCGGCCGAACGCGTGCAGCACGCGGTCGGCCCGCAGCACACGGTGGCCCGCCTCGGCGGCGACGAGTTCACCGTGGTGCTGGAGGGGCTGGCCTCGCCCGATGCCGCCGGCGAGGTGGCGCAGCGGGTGATCGAGTCCTTCGCCCTGCCGCTGGCGCTGGACGAGCAGCACGAGATCACCGTCTCGCCCTCGATCGGCATCAGCCTGTTCCCGGACCACGCCCAGGTGCCGACCGAACTGCTCAAGCACGCCGACACCGCGATGTACCAGGCCAAGGCCGCCGGCCGTCGCACCTGGCAGCTGTACTCGGCGCGGATGGACGAGGCCACCCGCCGCCGCGCCACCCTCGCCGGCCTGCTGCGCCGGGTGGTCGAGCGCGGCGAGCTGCGCCTGGTCTACCAGCCGCGCTGGTCGCTGCACGGGGAACGCCCGGTCGGCGCCGAGGCCCTGCTGCGCTGGCACAACCCGGAGTTCGGGGTGATCCCGCCGGAGCAGTTCATCCCGCTGGCCGAGGACACCGGGCTGATCCTGGAAATCGGCGAATGGGTGCTGCGCGAGGCCTGCACCACCCTGCGCCACTGGCGCGAGGCCGGGCTGCCGGCGATGACCATGTCGGTCAATGTCTCGGCGATCCAGCTGCTGCGCGGCGACCTGCCCGGCACCCTGGCGCGGATCCTGGCCGAGACCGGGGTCGCTTCCGGCCAGCTGGAACTGGAGCTGACCGAGAGCGCGATCATGGCCAACGTCGGCCGCAGCGCCAGCGTGCTGCACGCCTGCCGCAACCTGGGCGTCGGCGTGGCGGTGGACGACTTCGGCACCGGCTACTCCTCGCTGGCCTACCTCAAGCGCCTGCCGCTGACCACGCTGAAGATCGACCAGGAGTTCGTCGGCGACCTGACCCACAACCCGGACGACGAGGCCATCACCAGTACGGTGATCGCCATGGGCCACTCGCTGGACCTGACCGTGGTCGCCGAGGGCGTGGAAACGGCCGGCCAGCTGCAGTTCCTGCGCGAGCACGGCTGCGACGAGGTCCAGGGCCACTACATCGCCATGGCGATGGACCGCGACCAGTGCCAGGCCTTCCTCTCCGGGGCCACGCCGGTGCCGGCGCTGGACGCCGGCGCGCCCGCTTGACCGGTGCGCCGGGCGCTGCCTATCGTGGCCGCCATGGATGCCTCCACCGACGCCATTGCCCAGCTCCGCGCCCTCGCCGCGCGGGTCGAGGCGCTGGCCGAACGCTGCCAGCGGCTGGCCGACGAGAACCGCAGCCTGCGCCAGCAGCAGGAGCAGCTGTTCGCCGAGCGCGCCCAGCTGCTCAACAAGAACGAGCAGGCGCGTTCGCGGGTGGAGGCGATGATCGCGCGACTGAAATCGCTGGAGCAGCACACGTGAGCAACCCCAGCGAACCGGTCAGCGTCCGCATCCTCGACCGCGAGTACACCGTCGGCGTCCATGCCGACGAACGCGACAGCCTGCTTGGCGCGGCGCGCCTGCTCGACGCACGCATGCGCGAGGTGCGCGGCAACAACCGCATGGTCGCGCTGGACCGCGTCGCCGTGCTGGCGGCGTTGAACCTGGCCCACGAACTGCAGCAGCTGCGCCAGGAGCGCGACGCGCAGCAGCGTGAACTGGCCCTCACGCTGGAAACGCTGAACCGCCGCCTCGACGGGCTGCTCGGCGCCACCTCCGCCTGAATGCGCCCGCCCATAGGCGGGGTCTTGCGCCGCTGAACCGGACATTGCCGATTCCTTCGCCGCTCACGCGGCAAAGACTAGGCAGCGGATGGATGGCGGCTATAATCCACCTGCGTTCTCTGCCGTGTTCGACAGCTGGCAAAACATTCGCCTTGTCCCTTAAAAACGACACCGGGGATGCGACGACGCCGGGTGTGCATGTCCGCCATGAGCGGGAAGCCCGAAGGTTTCCGACCGTTCCCACTTGAACCTCGGGTTCAAGGTCGTTTCGCCGCATCGGCATGGTGGAGAACCATTCTTCCAGGCAGCGCCTCCCCCGCGGGAGGCGTTGTCTTTTCCGGGGCGCGCACGTGGCCGGTATGCGACACTGCGCGCCGCTCCTCCCGCCACCCAGCCGCGACCCGATGATCCAGGACCGCGCCTCGCTGCGCCGCGAACTGCGCGAACGCCGCCGCGCCCTGCCCGCTGCCGTGCGCATCGCCGCGGCCGAGGCGCTGGCCCGGCGCATCCTCGCCCTGCCCTTCCTGCCGCGCGAAGGCTACGTCTCCGGCTACTGGGCAATGGACGGCGAGATCGGCCTGCACGTCCTGCAGATGGGCCTGCCGCCGGGACTGGTCTGGTGCCTGCCGGTGCTCGATGGCGACCGGTTGCGCTTCGCGCCCTGGCGCTCCGGCGACCCGCTGGTGACCAACCGCTTCGGCATCCCCGAGCCCGATGTCGAACCGTCTTCCGCCCTGCCGCCGGAGGCCCTGTCGCTGGCGGTGATGCCGCTGGTGGGCTTCGACGCGGGCGGCCAGCGGCTGGGCATGGGAGGCGGCTGGTACGATCGCAGCTTCGCGTTCCGTCGCGACCGCGCCGCACCGCCCTGGCTGGTGGGCGTCGGCTTCGCCACCCAGCAGGTACCCGCGCTGGCGGCGGCCGACTGGGACGTCGTCCCCGACGCGATCTGCACCGAACAGGCCACCCTGCTCCGCGCCCCCGCCCGCACCACCGACCCCGCATGACCGCACGCAAACGCTACTGGCTGATGAAGTCCGAACCGGACGCCTTCTCCATCGACGACCTGCAGCGAGTGGGCGTGGAACCCTGGAACGGCGTGCGCAACTACCAGGCGCGCAACTTCATGCGCGACGGCATGAAGATCGGCGACGGCGTGCTGTTCTACCACTCCAACACCCAGGTCCCCGGCATCGTCGGCATCGCCAGCGTGGCCAGCCACGCCTACCCCGACGAAACCCAGTTCGATCCGAAGTCGGACTACCACGACCCCAAGGCCACCCGCGAGCAGCCGCGCTGGTTCCTGGTCGACGTGAAGTTCGAGCGCAAGCTCGACCGCACGATCCCGCTGGAGGAGATCAAGCGCCACGCCGAGGAACTGGGCGAAGGCTTCCCGCTGGTGGCCCGCGGCAACCGCCTGTCGGTGTTCCCGGTCACGGCGGCGCAGTGGAAGCTCCTGCTAGCGCTTGAGAAGCAGTGATTCGTGATTGGTGATTCGAAAAAGCACAGCCACCCCACCACTCGAATCACCAATCACCAATCCCCCCGAATCCCCAATCCCGAATCCCCAATCCCATGTCTGACCCCAAACGCCTGGCCGGCGAAAAGGCCATCGATTACGTCGAGGACGGCATGGTCGTCGGCGTTGGTACCGGTTCGACCGTGGCCTACTTCATCGAAGCGCTGGGCCGGATCAAGGACCGCATCGCCGGAGCGGTGTCCAGCTCCGAGCAGAGCACCGCGCGGCTGAAGGCGCTGGGCATCGAGGTGCTGGACGCCAACGCCGCCGGCCCGCTGAAGCTGTACGTGGACGGCGCCGACGAGTGCGACCCGCACAAGCGCCTGATCAAGGGCGGCGGCGGCGCGCTGACCCGGGAGAAGATCATCGCCGAGGCCAGCGAGACCTTCGTCTGCATCATCGACCCGGCCAAGCAGGTGCCAGTGCTCGGGAAGTTCCCGCTGCCGGTGGAAGTGATCCCGATGGCGCGCAGCCTGGTCGCCCGCCGCATCCTTGCCCTGACCGGCGGCCAGCCGGTGTGGCGCGACGGCGTGGTCACCGACAACGGCAACTGGATCCTGGACGTGCACAACCTGTCGATCACCGACCCGGTGGCGATGGAAACCGAGCTCAACCAGATCCCCGGCGTGGTCAGCGTCGGCCTGTTCGCGCGCCGCCCGGCCGACATCGTCATCGTCGGCGGCGAACCACCGAAGGTGCTCTGAGGCACCGGGCGGCTTGACCGCCGCCCGCCCTTGCCCGAACGTGCACGTCCGTCGTCCCAGCCACCCGGTACCGCCATGCGCTTCCGCCTGATCGTCCTGCCCCTGATGCTCCTGCTCAGCAGCTGCGCGGCCGCGAGCACGCCGTGGGTGGAGCTGGCCGGCCAGCGCTTCCAGGTGGAGGTCGCCGACGACGACGCCGAGCGTGCACGCGGCCTGATGTTCCGCGACGTGCTGCCGGATGGCCAGGGCATGCTCTTCATCCACGACCGCCAGGAACCGCAGGCGTACTGGATGAAGAACACCCGCATCCCGCTGGACATCCTCTACTTCGACGAACAGCGCCGGCTGGTCTCGCAGCAGCGCGACGTGCCGCCATGCTCCGCGGGCGACCGCTGCCCGCCCTACCCGAGCCGCCGCCCGGCCCGCTACGTGCTCGAACTCAACGCCGGCCAGGCCGCGAAGCTGGGCCTGGAGGACGGCGCCGAACTGGTGTTCGGCCCCGGCATCCCCGCGCCGACCCGCTAGAAACCCCGCGCATGCGCCCCCGGCGCCCGCCCGCCGGGGCTTGATTGTCGCCAGGGGCGGCCCCAGTCTCTGCGGCATGGGGAACGAACGCACGCCACTGCCGGACTGGAACACGCTCGCCACGCTGGACGACGACTCGCTGCCGCTGCTGCCGGCGGCCCTGCTGATCGCCCGCGACGAGTACCCGGACCTGGACCCGCGCCCCTACGACGCCGTGGTCCAGGCCCATGCCGACCACCTGCGCGGCCAGGTCGCCGCGATCGAACCGGCGCCGCTGAAGATGGCGGTGATCAACCACCACCTGTTCGAGGAAGTCGGCTACAGCGGCAACCACGACGAGTACTACGACCCGCGCAACAGCTACCTCAACCAGGTGCTGGACCGCCGCCTGGGCAACCCGATCTCGCTGGCGATGGTGCAGATGGAGGTCGCCCGCCGCCTGGGCATCGCCCTGGATGGCGTCTCCTTCCCCGGCCACTTCCTGGTGCGCCTGCCGGTGGACGGCGGCCTGCTGGTGATGGACCCGTTCAACGGCGGCCGCCCGCTGGCGGTGGAGGAACTGCGCGAACGCGCCCGCCCCCACCTGGGCGAACCGCCGGACGACACCGTCCTGCTGCAGATCCTCAGCCCCGCGCCGAACCGCGCCATCCTCGTGCGCATCCTGCGCAACCTGCACGGCGTCTACGCCGAACAGGGCCAGTGGGACCGCGCCGCGCGCAGCGTCGACCGCATCCTCAAGCTGGCCCCCGACCAGCCCGAAGCCATCCGCGACCGCGGCCTGGCCTACCTGCAGCTGGACTACCTCCCCGGCGCCCGCCAGGACCTCTCGCGCTATCTCGCCCTCGCCCCGGAAGCGCCGGACGCCGAACAGATCCGCGAACGCCTGGTCGAGGCCGCTGGCACCCGAGCAGTGGTCCACTGAGCGCAGTCCGCTGTTTCCCCCCCTCCACCAGGAGAGGTGTCGGCGGTGAGGGCCGCAGCCGCCCGTAGAGTCGGGCTCGCCCGACTCCCACGCCTGCTGCCCCGGGCCGTGCGAAAAGCAGCGGGGCAGGCCCCGCTCTACAGGAAGCGTCGCGCCCTTATGGCCCTCGCCCACCGGGAGAGGGGTCGGGGGTCGCAACCGCCCCGTAGAGTCGGGCTTGCCCGACTCCCACGCCTGACACCCAACGCCCCGCAAAGAGCAGCGGGGCAAGCCCCGCTCTACAGGAACGTCGCGCCCTGATAGCCCTCGCCTCCGGGAGAGGGTCGGAGGCTGCGGCCGCCCGTAGAGTCGGGCTTGCCCGACTCCCACGCCTGACACCCAACGCCCCGCAAAGAGCAGCGGGGCAAGCCCCGCTCTACAGAAACCTGCAGGCCGACTTCCAGAGGACTCAGCCGTTCGACGGCATGCGCGCCGGCGCAAACATGCCGCCTCGCCCCGCAGGGAGAGGGGTATCGCAGGCCAGGCTCAGCCGATCTGCACCATCTCGAAGTCTTCCCGGGTCGCCCCGCAATCCGGGCAGGTCCAGGTGTCCGGGATGTCCTCCCAGCGCGTACCCGGCGCGATGCCCTCTTCCGGCAGCCCCTCGGCCTCGTGGTAGATGAAGCCGCAGACGACGCACATCCAGCTGCGGTAGGGGGCGGTATCGGTGTCGCTCATCGGATAATGCAGGCCTGCGGTAGGGGCGCCATTGTCCCACAGCCGGCGAAACGGAACCGACATGAACCCTGCCCCGAAGAACATCCCGCGCGGCCTGTACCTCATCACCCCGGACGAAGCCGACACCGCGCGCCTGCTCGCACGTGTCGCGCCATTGCTCGAGGCGGGCGTCACCTGGCTGCAATACCGCAACAAGACCGCCAATGCCGCCCTCCGGCGCGAGCAGGCCACGGCCTTGCAGGCCCTGTGCGCCAGGGCTGGCGTCCCGCTGCTGGTCAACGACGACGCGGCCCTGGCCGCGGAGATCGGCACCGCCGGCGCCCATCTCGGCGAGGACGACGGCGCCCTGGCCGCGGCCCGGGCCGCGCTGGGCCCCGCCGCCATCCTCGGCGCCTCCTGCTACGACAGCCTGCAGCTGGCCCGCGACGCCGTGGCCAATGGCGCCAGCTACGTCGCCTTCGGCGCCTTCTTCCCGACCACCACCAAGGTCGTCACCCGCCGTGCCACCCCTGGGCTGCTGCGCGATTCCGCCGCCCTGGGCGCGCCGCGCGTGGCGATCGGCGGCATCACCCCGGACAACGGCCGCGCCCTGGTCGAAGCCGGCGCCGACCTGCTGGCGGTGATCGGCGGCGTGTTCGAGGCGCCCGACCCGCTGGCCGCGGTCCGCGCCTACCAGCGCTGCTTCGACTGAAGCAGGCGCCTGGCCGCGGCTGCGCCGGGCCCGGACAACCTGTCCCGGGCGCCACCCGTGCCCCGGCCGGCCCCCGCTCCTACAATGGCATGCTTCCGCAAACGCAGGACCTGCCCCGATGAACCACGAACGCTCCCACGCCCTGTTCTCCCGCGCGCAGCAGCTGCTGCCCGGAGGCGTGAACTCGCCCGTGCGCGCGTTCAAGTCGGTCGGCGGCGAGCCGTTCTTCGTCCAGCGCGCCGACGGCCCGTACCTGTACGACGTCGACGGCAACTGCTACATCGACTACGTCGGCTCCTGGGGCCCGATGATCGTCGGCCACAACCACCCGGCGGTGCGCGAGGCGGTGCAGCAGGCGATCGGCAACGGTCTGTCCTACGGCGCCCCGTGCGAGGCTGAGGTGGCCATTGCCGAGACCATCACCCGCCTGGTGCCGTCCTGCGAGATGGTGCGCATGGTCAACTCCGGCACCGAGGCCACCCTGTCGGCGATCCGCCTGGCGCGCGGCGCCACCGGCCGCCAGCGCATCGTCAAGTTCGAGGGCTGCTACCACGGCCACGGCGACTCGTTCCTGGTCAAGGCCGGCAGCGGCATGCTGACCCTGGGCGTGCCGACCTCGCCGGGCGTGCCGGCCGGGCTGAGCGAGCTGACCGCCACCCTCAGCTACAACGACTTCGAAGGCGCGACGAAGCTGTTCGAGGAGATCGGCGGCGAGATCGCCGCGGTGATCATCGAGCCGGTGGTCGGTAATGCGAATTGCATCCCGCCGCGCGAGGGCTACCTGCAGCACCTGCGCGACCTTTGTACGAAGCACGGCGCGCTGCTGATCTTCGACGAGGTGATGACCGGCTTCCGCGTCGCCTTGGGCGGCGCCCAGGCGCATTACGGCATCACCCCGGACCTGACCACCTTCGGCAAGATCATCGGCGGCGGCATGCCGGTGGGCGCCTATGGTGGCCGCCGCGAGCTGATGGCGCAGATCGCCCCGGCCGGCCCGATCTACCAGGCCGGCACGCTGTCCGGCAATCCGGTAGCGATGGCCGCCGGCCTGGCCATGCTGCAGCTGATCCAGGAACCGGGCTTCCACGAACGCCTGGGCGCCGCCACCGCGCGCCTGTGCGAAGGCCTGGAAGCGGCCGCGCGCGAGGCCGGCGTGGCGGTGACCACCAACCGCGTCGGCGCAATGTTCGGCCTGTTCTTCACCAGCGAGAAGGTCGAGACCTACGCCCAGGCCACCGCCTGCGACATCCCGGCGTTCAACCGTTTCTTCCACGCCATGCTCGAGCGCGGCGTGTTCCTGGCGCCGAGCGCCTACGAGGCCGGCTTCGTCTCCAGCGCCCACGACGGGGCGGTGATCGACGCCACCCTCGCCGCCGCCCGCGAGGCGTTCAAGGCCGCGCGCGGCTGAGCCAGGCCAGGTGCCGTCCGCGCGGGCGGCACCGGCGATGAGGCGCCCGCCCCGCGGCAAGGCGACGCTTCCCGGTCCGCCGCGCGCGCCGCGAACGCGGCCTGCGGCTGCTAGCGTAGGCCCATGCACCATCCGCGACCCCGCCTGCTGCTGCTCGACTTCGACGGGCTGCTGGTCCACTACTCGCACGGCGCGCGTCTGCTGCACCTGGCGCGCAGCTGCGGCGTCGAGGCGGCGCAGGTGGCCGAGGCGGTGTTCGCTTCCGGCCTGGAAGCCGCGCACGACTCCGGCAGCCTCGATACCGCCAGCTACCTGCGCCGGATCGGCGAAGCGCTCGGCAGCCGGCTGGATGAAGCGCCGTGGATCCAGGCGCGGGTCGCCTCGTGCCGGGTGCAGCCGCAGGTGGTCGAACTGGTGCGCCAGCTCGACGGCCAGGTCGCCGTGGGCATCCTCAGCAACAACGGCGGCCTGCTGCCGGAAGTCGTGCGCCAGGTGCTGCCGACGCTGCATCCGCGGTTGCACGGACGGGTGCTGTGCAGCGCGGCGCTGCAGGCCCGCAAGCCGCATCCGGGAATCTTCGCCGCCGCGCTGGCGCATTGCGGCACCGAGGCGCGGCACGCGCTGTTCGTCGACGACCTGTTCGTCAATGTCCGCGGCGCGCGTGCAGCGGGACTGCACGCCGAAACCGCGCGGGATGCGCAGACCCTGCGCAAGGTCTTCAAGCGTTACGGCCTGCTCTGAAGCGCGGTGCCGGGTGCCGCGGCGCACCTGCGGCGCGGGCGCTCAGCCGCGCGCGAGATGCCCGCGCAGCTGTTCCGCCAGCGCATCCAGCCGGCCGCAGGCCAGCGGCGCAGGCAGCCCGCGCGGATAGAAGCGCACCAGCCCGTCGCCATGCCGGCGCGGGTGCACGTGCAGGTGGAAATGCCGGACTCCCTGGCCAGCGGCCACGCCGTTGGACTGCCACAGGTTGAGCCCGGCCGGCTGCAGCGCGTCGCGGATCGCGCGGGCGACGCGGTGGGCCACCCGCATCGCATGCGCGGCGGTGTCCTCGCCAAGGTCGTAGAGGGTTTCCGCGTGCTGGCGCGGGATCACCAGCACGTGCCCTGGCACCTGCTGGCGCAGGTCCATCAGCGCCCCCACCTGCGCATCCTCCCAGACCAGGCTGGCCGGCGATGCGCCGGCCAGGATCTGGCAGAAGACGCAAGCCATCGCCGCTCAGCGCGGGGCGAGGAAGGCGTCGACGGCGCGGCGCAGGCGCGCCAGGCCCTCGGCCACGTCGGCGTCGGTGATGTTCAGCGCCGGCACCAGGCGCAGCACGTCCGGGCCGGCCTGCAGCACCATCAGGCCCTCGCGCGCGGCGAAGTCGAGGATTTCGCCGGCGCGGCCGGCGTACTGCGGCGCCAGCACCGCGCCGAGCATCAGGCCGCGGCCGCGGACCTGGGCGAACAGGCCGGTCTCGCTGCCGATCGCCATCAGCCCATCGCGCAGCGCCTGCGACTGGCGGCTGACGTTGGCCGCGATCTGCGGCGAGGCCAGCTTGCGCAGCGCCACCCGCGCCACCGCCGCGGCCAGCGGGTTGCCGCCGAAGGTGGTGCCGTGGGCGCCGAACTGCATGACCTCGGCCACCTTCGGGCCGGCCAGCATCGCGCCGATCGGGAAGCCGCCGCCCAGCGCCTTGGCCAGGGTGACGATGTCCGGGGCCACGCCGTCCTGCCAGTGCGCGAACAGGGTACCGCTGCGGCCCATGCCGGCCTGGATCTCGTCCAGCACCAGCAGTGCGTTGTGGCGGTCGCACAGCGCGCGCACCTGCTGAAGGAAGCCGGAGGCGGCCGGCATCACCCCGCCCTCGCCCTGGATCGGCTCGAGCATCACCGCGGCCACGTCGCCGGCGGCCATGGCGGTCTCCAGCTGCACGATGTCGTTGAAATCGACGTAGCGGAAGCCGCCGGGCAGCGGCTCGTAGCCTTCCTGGTACTTGGGCTGGGCGGTGGCGGTGACCGCGGCCAGGGTGCGGCCGTGGAAACTGCCGCGGAAGGTGACGATCACCCGCTGCGCCGGCGGCCGGCCCTGCGAGGCGGCCCACTTGCGCACCAGCTTGATCGCCACCTCGTTGGCCTCGGCGCCGGAATTGCACAGGAACACGCGCCTGGCGAAGCGGCTGGCGGAGACCAGTTCCTCGGCCAGGCGCAGCGGCGGTTCGCTGTAGAAGACGTTGCTGGTGTGCCACAGCTTGCCGGCCTGCTCGACCAGCGCGGCGTGCAGGTCCGGGTCGTTGTGGCCCAGGCCGCACACGGCGATGCCGGCGGCGAAGTCGACGTACTCGCGGCCCTCGCTGTCCCACAGTCGCGAGCCCTGGCCCCGCTCCAGCACCAGCTCGCGCGGGCGGTAGACGGGCAGGTAGTACTGGCGGCCGAGGTCGAGCAGCGCGGCGGTTTCGCCGGCGGGCAGCGTGGAAGCGTTCATGTCAGCAGTGGAATCCAGGGAAAGACGCCGGCGGCTGCCGGCCCGGGCATTATCCGCCCGCATCCCCTCCCCCGCCATGGCCGGCACCACCAAGCCAGGCACCGGGCGCCGCGGTGGCGGCGCTAACATCGCCTTCCTCCGCCTCTCCCGGATTCCCCATGCCCCGCATCGAGACCCTCGCCGCCCGCGCCGGCAGCGCCCCCGACCCGTCCAGCGGTGCGCTGTCGCCGCCGATCCAGCTGGCGACGACCTTCGAGCACTCCCCGGATGGCCGGCTGCCGCAGGGGTTCCTGTACCAGCGCTACGACAACCCGACCCAGCAGGACACCGAACGGGCGCTCGCCGTGCTGGACGGCGCGGCGCGGGCGCTGCTGTTCCCCACCGGCATGGCCGCCGGCGCCACCGCGCTGCAGGCGCTGCCGCCGGGCAGCCACGTGCTGCTGTGCGACGACAGCTATTTCTCGTTCCGCACCCTGGCGGTGGAGCAGTTCCGGCGCTGGGGCCTCACCTGCACAATCGTGGACTTCACCGACCTGGACGCGGTGCGCGCGGCGCTGCGCCCGGAGACGGCGCTGCTGTGGGCGGAGACGCCGTCCAATCCGCTGCTGAAGGTCTCCGACATCGCGGCGCTGGCGGACATCGCCCACGCGGCCGGTGCGCGGCTGCTGGTGGACGGCACCTTCGCCTCGCCGGTGCTGCAGCAGCCGCTGGCACTGGGCGCGGACATCGTGCTGCATTCGGCGACCAAGTACCTGGGTGGGCACGGCGACGTGATGGGCGGGGTGCTGTGCTTCGCCGACGACGGCGAGCATGCGGCGGCCTGCCACCGGTTGCGGCTGCTGGCGGGTTCGACGGCGTCGCCGTTCGCGGCGTGGATGATCCTGCGCGGGGTGCGCACGCTGCCGGCGCGGATGGCCTGGCACTGCCGCAACGCGATGCAGGTGGCGCGGTTCCTGGCCGGGCACCAGCGGGTGGAGAAGGTGCATTACCCGGGGCTGGAAAGCCATCCGCAGCACGCGGTGGCGGCGCGGCAGATGCGCGACTTCGGCGGGATGCTGTCGGTGGAGGTGGCCGGCGGCGGCGCGGCGGCGCTGGCGGTGGCCGGGCGGCTGCGGTTGTTCACCAATGCGACGTCGCTGGGCTCGACGGAGTCGCTGGTGGAGCATCGGGCCTCGATCGAGGGACCGCTGTCGACGACGCCGGGCGGGCTGCTGCGGCTGTCGGTGGGGCTGGAGCACGCGGACGACCTGGTCGCGGACCTGGAGCAGGCGCTGGCGGGTTGAAGCCTGCACGCCCCAGGCGTGTGGCGCTTCATCGCAAGCAAAGCCGGAGCGCCGGGGCCGGGACGTGCGCCAGGGCGTCACCGCGCGCAGGCGGCAGCCACTCGTGCCCCGGCTCCGGCCCGTGGCCGGAGCCTCCTCCTCTACTCCGCGTCGGCGGGCCGCGACCGTGACGCTTCACGATGGCCGGCGGCCTTATGCCGGCAACCGCGCGCGAAGCCCGCGTCCTGCCCGCCGGACCTTGGGGGGTCTTACCAGGTGCCGGTGTTGGGCATCGATGCCCACGGCTCCTGCGGCGGCAGGGGCTTGCCCTTCTGCAGCAGTTCGATCGAGATCAGGTCCGGGGTGCGGACGAAGGCCATCCAGCCGTCGCGCGGTGGACGGTTGATGGTGATGCCCATCGACTGCAGGTGGGCGCAGGTGGCGTAGATGTCGTCCACTTCGAAGGCCAGGTGGCCGAAGTTGCGGGCGCTGCCGTAGTTCTCCGGCGCCGAGCCGTCTTCCGGCGGCCAGTTGTACGTCAGCTCGATCTCGGCCTCGGGGTTTTCCGGGGCGCCGAAGTAGACCAGGGTGAAACGGCCGGCCGGGTGGTCACTGCGGCGGGTCTGCTTCAGGCCGAGGCCTTCGGTGAAGAAGCGGCTGGTGGCGTCCAGGTCGTGGACGCGGAGCATGGCGTGCAGGTACTTCATCAGGATCTTTCCAGCGTGGGGGCGGCCATTGTAGTAGCCGGCTCCGCCTGCGGCACGCGTCGGGCGTGCCGCGGGCCGTCGTGGCTCAGAGGAACAGGTCGGGCAGCAGCGGCTGCGTGGAATCGACGGCGTAGGCGGAGAAATCGCTGACGCCAGCCTCGGCCAGCACCTCGTCGTCGATCAGGAAGCGGCCGCTGAAGCCGGCGGCCCGGCGTACCAGGATGGCGTGGGCGGCGTCGGCCATGATCTCCGGGCGGCGGCCATTGGCGGCACTGACGCCGGGGATCATGTTCAGCGCATCAGTGGCGATCAGCGTGCGCGGCCACAGCGCGTTCACCGCCACGCCCTGCGGACCGAACTCGGCGGCCAGGCCGAGGGTGACGAAACTCATGCCCATCTTGGCCAGGGTGTAACCGGTGTGCGGGCCCCACCACTTCGGATCCAGCGACGGCGGCGGCGCCAGGGTGAGGATGTGCGGGTTCGGCGCCTGCAGCAGGTGCGGCAGGCAGGCCTGGGCGCAGAGGAAGCTGCCGCGCGCATTGACCTGCTGCATCAGGTCGAAGCGCTTCATCGGCGTGTCGAGGGTGCCGCGCAGCCAGATCGCGCTGGCGTTGTTGACCAGGATGTCGATGCCGCCGAAGGCGTCGACGGTGGCGGCCACGGCCGCCTGTACCTGCTCCTCCTCGCGGATGTCGCACTTCAGCGCCAGGCCCTGGCCGCCGGCCGCGTTCACCGCCTCGGCGGCGCTGTGGATGGTGCCGGGCAGCTTCGGGTTGGGCACCGAGGACTTGGCCGCGATGGCGACGTTGGCGCCGTCGCGCGCCGCGCGCAGGGCGATGGCCAGGCCGATGCCGCGCGAGGCGCCGGTGATGAACAGGGTTTTGCCGGCGAGGGTGGTCATGGAACGGGTCTTCCGGACGAGGGGAGGCCGGCATTGTCGCGCGGATGCCGCCGGTCGGCCCAGCCGCCACCCCCGGCGCCCGGCGCCACCCCCTTAAGGCTGGCGCGGGGTACCGCCACCTATAATCCCGCGCCATGAATTCCTCCTCGATGGACGCCGTACTGGCCTGGATCGGGAGCCACCCCGTCCTGGCCGGGCTGGTGGTGTTCGCGATCGCGTTCTGCGATGCGCTGATCGTGCTCGGCGCGATCGTGCCCGCCCTGCCCCTGCTGATCGCGGTGGGCGTGCTGATCGGCATGGGCGAGATCTCCGGACCGTATGCGGTGGCCTGCGTGACCCTGGGCGCCTTCCTCGGCGACGGCCTGAGCTTCTGGATCGGCCGGCGCTGGGGCCGGCGGCTGTACGGGGTATGGCCGTTCCGGCGCTATCCGCAGCTGCTGGACCGCGGCGAGGTGCTGTTCCGGCGCAACGCGTTCAAGGCGATCCTCGCCGCGCGCTACGTCGGCGCGGTGCGGCCGTTCGTGCCGGCGATCGCCGGCATCGCGCGCATGCCGCTGCGCCGCTACGCCTTCGCCAGCGGCGTGGCCTGCCTGTCGTGGGGCCTGCTGTTCCTGGCGCCGGGCTGGATCCTCGGCCGCGCCTACGACGCGGTGGCCGCGGTCGCCGGCCACCTGGTGATCGTGCTCGGCCTGCTGGCCGCGGTGCTGGGCCTGGCCTGGGCCTGGGTGCTGTACACCTACCGCTGGTTCGCCGGCCACGCCGATTCGCTGCTGCAGCGCGCGCTGGACTGGACCCACCGCCACCCGGTGATCGGACGGCACTCGGCCGCGGTGTTCGATCCCTCGCACCGCGAATCGACCTCGCTGGCGCTGCTGGCCGTGCTGCTGCTGGCGATCGGCTGGGCCTGGTTCGCCCTGCTGGTGGTGGTGATCGGCCACGGCGAGCCGCTGGCGCTGGACCTGTTCGTGCACGAGGCGATGCTGGCGCTGCGCAATCCGCTGGCCGACTACCCGATGGCGGCGCTGGCCTCGCTTGGCGACTGGCCGGTGCTGCTGCCGGCCTGCGCGGCGGTGCTGGGCTACTTCGCCTGGCGCCGGCTGTGGATGGCCGCCGCGCACTGGCTGGCGGCGCTGGCCTTCGGCCTGGCCCTGACCTGGCTGCTGGGCAACACCGTCGACGTGGTGCGCCCGCCGGGCGCGAGCAGCGGCTTCGGCTTCCCGTCGATCGCGGTGACCATGTCGACGATCGCCTTCGGCTTCTTCGCGGTGCTGATCGCGCGCGAGCTGCCCGGCCGCGACCGGGTGTGGCCGTACCTGGTGTCCGGCGTCACCGTCACCGTGATCGGCTTCGCCCGCCTGTACCTGGGCGCGCACTGGCTCAGCGACGTGGTCGGCGGGATGCTGCTGGGCATCGTCTGGCTGCTGGTGCTGGGCATCGCCTACCGCCGCCGCTTCAACCGCTCGTTCTGGGTCAAACCGGTGGCGGCGGTGTTCTACGGCGTGTTCGCGGTGGCGGCGCTGTGGTACGCGCCGCGCAACATCGAGGTCAAGCTGGCCAAGTTCGAGCCGCCGCCGGCGCTGCCGGTGGTGCAGGACCTGGAGGACTGGTGGAGCCACGAGTGGATGCTGCAACCGGCGCGGCGCAACGAGTTCGACGATGAACTGCGCTGGCCGCTGGACGTGCAGGTCGCCGGTCCGCTGCCGCCGCTGCAGGCGCGCCTCGAGGCGGCCGGCTGGCGGGTGCAGCCGCAGGCGCGCTGGGAACAGGCGATCAGCCTGCTCGACACCGATGCCAACCCCGCGGAAGTGCCGGTGCTCCCGGCCACCCTCGAGGCGCATACCGAAGCGCTGCTGATGGTCCGCGACGATCCGGATCCCACCGTGCGCCACGTACTGCGGCTGTGGCCCAGCGCGGTGCGCCTGCAGCCCGGCGACGTGCCGCTGTGGGTGGGCACGGCGCAGACCCTGAACTTCCGCCGCGACCTGGGCCTGATCGTGACCTGGCGCCCGCAGCCGGGCACGGATCCGGCGTTCGAACAGGTGCTGGCGCCGCTGCAGGACCTGCCGCATGCGGTTGCCCCGCACCCGGGATCGCAGCTGCCGGTGCTGCGCCTGCGCACCGACGGCGTCGCCCGCTAGGCGTCGTCCGGCTCTTCCTCGTCCATCCAGCCCAGCAGCAGGTCCAGGCGCCGGTGCGGATCGTCCTCCTGCAGCAGGGCCAGGCGCTGTTCGTCGCTGAGCGGCAACAGCTCGGCCAGGCGCCAGCCGACCCAGGACGCGTCCTCGAGCTGGCGCAGGTTGGCGCCGGCATGCCCGAGGTCGGGATGGGCGCCGCCGACGCGCTCCAGCAGCTCGCGCAGCAGGGTCGCCATCGCCGCGTGCTGCGGCTGCAGCGGCGTCTCGCCCGCGTCGTCGCACCAGGCCACGTCGCCGACCAGCAGGCCGTTGTCGCGGATGCGCGTGCGGGAGACGCGGAAACGGCGCTGGCCACGCACCTGCAGGGTCAGCAGGCCATTGCGGTCGCTGCCGAAATCCTCGATCACCGCCTCGACGCCGTAGGCGGCCGGCCTGGCCGGGGCGCCGACTTCCTCGCCTTCGAGGATCAGGCAGATGCCGAAGCCCTTGCTGGCACGGCCGCATTCGGCGACCAGGTCCAGGTAGCGGCGTTCGAACACGCGCAGGCCCAGCGGAGCGCCGGGCAGGAGCACGGTGTGCAGCGGGAACAGCAGCAGGGATTCGTTGGACGGCACGCAGGCAACCCGGCAGGACCAGTGGCCGCAGGGTAACCCCGCGCCACTCAGTCCTGCGTCAATCAGCCTTCATCGGCCAGCTGCGCCAGGAAGCGGCGCGGCGCGCCGTCGAAGCCGCCGTTGGACATGAACACCACGTGGTCGCCGGCGCGCGCGAGCTCGCCCAGCGCGGCCAGCAGCGCCGCGGTATCCGGCGCGGTACGCGCTTCGCCGCGCACCGCCGCGACCACCTTGCCGGCATCCCAGGCCAGTTCCGGACGATGCAGGAACACCACCGCGTCGGCCGGGTCGAGCGACGGCGCCAGCGCGTCGGCATGCGCGCCCAGCCGCATCGAATTGCTGCGCGGCTCCATCGCCACCACGATCCGCGCCGTCCCGACCTTCGCGCGCAGGCCTTCGAGCGTGGTCCGGATCGCCGTGGGATGGTGGGCGAAATCGTCGTAGACGGTGATGCCGCGGGCGTTGCCGAGCACTTCCAGGCGCCGCTTGACGCTGTGGAAGCGCGACAGCGCCGCGGCGACCTGCGACGGGGCCACGCCCACCGCATGCGCCGCCGCCAGCGCGGCCAGCGCGTTCATCACGTTGTGGCGACCGACCAGCGGCCAGCGCACGGTGCCGGCTTCCTCGCCGCGATGCAGGACCACGAAGGCGCTGCCGTCGGCCTCGACCAGGCGCGCGCTCCAGTCGAAACCGGCGCCGCCATCGGCGCGCGGGAGCGCTGCAGCGCCATCGTCCAGGCCGAAGGTTTCCACCGGCGTCCAGCAGCCCATCGCCAGCACTTCGGCCAGGTGCGCGTCCTCGCCATTCACCACCAGGCGGCCGGCGCGCGGCACGGTGCGCACGAGATGGTGGAACTGGCGCTGGATCGCGGCCAGGTCCGGGAAGATGTCGGCGTGGTCGTATTCGAGGTTGTTGAGGATGGCGACCGTCGGCCGGTAGTGGACGAACTTGCTGCGCTTGTCGAAGAAGGCGGTGTCGTATTCGTCCGCCTCGACGACGAATTCGCGGCCTGTACCGAGCCGCGCCGAGGCACCGAAATCCTCGGCGACGCCGCCAACCAGGAAGCCCGGGTCGCGCCCGGCCGCCTCCAGCAGGAACGCCAGGATCGTGGTGGTGGTGGTCTTGCCGTGGGTGCCGGCCACCGCGAGCGTGGTGCGCCCGGGCAGCACCTTCTCGGCGAGCCACTGTGCGCCGGAGGTGTAGCGGCGGCCGTCGTCGAGCACCTGCTCCACCGCGGGATTGCCGCGCGAGAGGGCGTTGCCGACGACGATTTCCTCCGCATCGGCGGAAATGTGCTCCGGCAGGTAGCCCTGCCGCAGCTGGATGCCCAGCCGTTCCAGCTGGGTGGACATCGGCGGATACACCGCCTGGTCGCTGCCTTCGACGGTGTAACCCAGTTCGCGTGCCAGCGCGGCCACGCCCCCCATGAAGGTGCCGGCGATACCGAGGATATGGATGGTGCTCATGCGCCGATTGTCGCCCATGGGCGTGGGGATTTGGGGGCGTCGTGACCTGTCGCGTGCTGGCGGTCGAGCAGCGGCAACAGCGTGGGTTCGCGCGCTCCGGACGGAGCCGCGGCAGCGCGGGGGTATGGCGCATCGCGCGGTTCCGCCGTTCCTGGCTCCAACGCGCGAACGCAGGCCATCCATGGCCTGCTTGCCCCATACCCCCGCGCTACCGCGTCTTTCGGCGCTTTCGGGTCGTGGCTTCGTTCGCTGTTTCCTTCCCGTCCCGGAAGGGGACGCCCCTGTAGAGCGGGGCTTGCCCCGCTGCCTTTCGCGTGTGCTGGGACATCAGGGCGGGGGAGTCGGGCAAGCCCGACTCTACGGGCGGCGCGACTTGCGGGATGACGGGCTTTCCGCGACGCCGATAGAAGCCATGGCCCCAACGCACCCGAGGACGTCGTCCCAAGGGGGTATGGCGCAAGCGGCACATGGATGTGCCGCGTTCGCGCGTTGGAGCAGGACGCGGAACCGCGCGATGCGCCATACCCCCTTGGGGCGGCGGCCCCATCCGGAGCTCGCCCCCCCCGATGCCGTTGCCTTTGCTGTGCCTGTGCCTGTGGCTGTGGCTATTACCGTTACCGTTGCCGTTTCCGTTGTCAGCCCTCCTGCAACCGCTTCCACCGCGCCCACGAAAAAGCGCGCGCCACCTTGCGGCGGCGCGCGCTTCGTTTGCGCTCGATGCTGGATCAGGCCTTCTTGAGCGCGGCCAGGATCCGGGCGGTGATCTCGTCCATGGTGCCGACGCCATCGATGCGGGTCAGCGTGCCGCGGTTCTCGTAGAACCCGATCACCGGCGCGGTCGAATCGTTGTAGACCTGCAGGCGCTTGCGCACCGATTCCGGGTTGTCGTCGGCGCGGCCTTCGGCCTGCGCGCGGCCGGCGATGCGCTCGACCAGCAGGTCGGTGCCCACGTCCAGCTGCACCACCGCGTCCAGCGGCTGGCCGATCTTGGCCAGCAGCCCGTCCAGCGCATCGGCCTGGGCCAGGTTGCGCGGATAGCCATCGAGGATGAAGCCGCCGCCCACGTCCTCGCGGCCCAGCCGCGACTCGAGCATGCCCAGCAGGATCTCATCGGACACCAGGTCGCCGCGCGCCATGACTTCCTTGGCCTGCAGGCCCAGCGGAGTGCCCGCCGCCACTTCGGCACGCAGCAGGTCGCCGGTCGAAATATGGGGGACACCAAGGATTTCCTTGAGGCGCGCCGCCTGCGTTCCCTTGCCCGAACCGGGCGGGCCGAGTAGTACCAGTCGCATCGATTGCTCCCTGGAGAAATGTTCCGAGGCGGCCCGGGGCGCTAGACTTTGCAGCCCGCGCGCACCGCATTGCACCGCACCATCGCGGCGCAGCTTACCGCATCCGGCACCGCAGTCCCAAGAAACCGCCCCATCCCGAGGATTCCCAACCATGGCTCGAGCCAAGCAGCAAGGCACCCTCCTGTATGCCCAGTCCGGCGGAGTCACCGCTGTCATCAACGCCACCGCCAGCGGTGTCATCACCGAGGCCCGGGCCCGCGGCGTGAAGGTGCTGGCCGCCCGCAACGGCATCCTCGGCGCCCTGCGCGAGGAACTGGTCGACACCTCGAAGGAATCCGCCGCGGCCATCGCCGCCCTCGCCCAGACCCCGGGCGGCGCCTTCGGCTCGTGCCGCTACAAGCTCAAGTCGCTGGAAGCCGACCGCGCCAAGTACGAGCGCCTGCTGCAGGTGCTGCAGGCCCACGACGTGTGGTACTTCCTCTACAACGGCGGCAACGACTCGGCCGACACCGCCTGGAAGGTCTCGCAGCTGGCCAGGGAGTTCGGCTACCCGCTGACCTGCATCGGCGTGCCCAAGACCATCGACAACGACCTGGCCGTGACCGACACCTGCCCGGGCTTCGGCTCGGCCGCCAAGTACACCGCCGTGTCCGTGCGCGAGGCCGCGCTGGACGTGGCCGCGATGGCCGAGACCTCGACCAAGGTCTTCGTCTACGAGGCCATGGGCCGCCACGCCGGCTGGCTGGCCGCGGCCGCCGGCCTGGCCGGGCAGGGCCCGGACGACGCCCCGCAGGTCATCCTGTTCCCCGAGCGCGCCTACGACGAGGCCGCGTTCCTGGCCCAGGTCGACAAGGTGGTGAAGAAGGTCGGCTGGTGCGTGGTCGTGGCCAGCGAAGGCATCCGCGACAAGGACGGCAAGTTCGTCGCCGACGCCGGCGGCGGCAAGGACGCCTTCGGCCACACCCAGCTGGGTGGCGTGTCCTCGTACCTGGCCGGCAAGGTCAAGGACGCGCTGGGCTACAAGGTCCACTGGACCCTGCCCGACTACCTGCAGCGCTCGGCCCGCCACGTCGCCAGCAAGACCGACTGGGAGCAGGCGCAGGCGGTGGGCAAGGCCGCCGTGCAGTACGCGCTCAAGGGCATGAACGCGGTGATGCCGGTGATCGTGCGCACCTCGTCCTCGCCGTACCGCTGGAAGATCGAGCCGGCGCCGCTGCACAAGGTCGCCAACCACGAGAAAACCATGCCGGCCAACTTCATCCGCAAGGACGGCTTCGGCATCACCGCCAAGGCGCGCGATTACCTGGAACCGCTGGTGCGCGGCGAGGCGCCGCTGGCCTGGGGCCGCGACGGCCTGCCGAAGTACGTCACCCTGAGGAACGTGGCGGTGAAGAAGAAGCTGCCGGCCTGGGAAGGCTGAGCAGCTGGATATGGCAGGGGCCGTCGCCGGAACCGGCGGCGGCCCTCGTGTTTACCGGCAGCGCCACGTGTCAGCGGCAAGGCTTGCCGGCCAGCGCCATCCGCGCGGTGAACTCCGGCAACGGCTGCATCTTCCCCGCGGCCGCCTGCTTCTGCGCATCCTGCAGGTAGATCCGCACCTGGCCCTGGCCATCGCGCGCCAGCGGCTGCTCGACCGGCTTGTGCCAGACCTCGACCACCGCTTCCTGCGCAGGACAGCCGGCGGCCGGGACCCGGATCCGGTCCTCGAATACCCAGCCCGCCGCCTCGGCCGGCCGCGCCTGCGCCGGCTCGACCCAGCGTGCGCGCGCCTGGCAGGTGCCGCCCACCGGCACCGGCTGCAGCCGGTACGGCGCTGACGCGTCGCCGGTGAACACGCCTTCCAGGCGGGTGCAGGCCTCGGGGATGTTGCGTACGGTATGCAGCGCGCCCACCGCCTGCGGCGTGCCTGGCGGGCGCTCGCCGCGGCGGGGCTGCGGCTCGGCCGCGCGCAGCGGGAAGGCGATCGCGGCGACGGTGGCGAGCACCACCAGCAGCAGGGCCTGGCGGAACAGTTCACGGTTGCCCGGGCGCGACGCGGGGCGGGCGGCGGCGCGTGGAGCACGGCGGGACAGGGTCCGATCGGGGGTCATCGGGTCGGTGGATGGCCGGTGGAGTGCAAAGCCTGTCACCCCCCGCATGAACGGCATGTGGCCTTGGCGCCCTGCCGTGGTCATACTCGACCCCACATCCAGGGATGTTGAACACGGTGTAACGCGCCTCGGTTTCGAGTCCGTTCCAGTGCTTCACGACTCGCCCGGCGTTGCCCCATGTTCGTCCTCGCTGGACGGCATCCACCAACCTTGGGAGGGGTTCATGCTGGAACAATACGGCCTGGCGCTGGCTCTGCTCTGCGCTGTTCTCGCCATCCTCTACGGCATCGTGTCCGCACGCTGGATCCTCGCGCAGCCCGCGGGCAACGTACGCATGCAGCAGATCGCCGCCGCCATCCAGGAAGGCGCGCGCGCCTACCTCAACCGCCAGTACCTGACCATCGCCATCGCCGGCGTGGTGCTGTTCGTGCTGGTCGGCGTGTTCCTCAACTGGTACACGGCGATCGGCTTCGCCATCGGCGCGATCCTGTCCGGCGTTGCCGGTTACATCGGCATGAACGTGTCGGTGCGTGCCAACGTCCGCACCGCCGAGGCCGCGCGCCGTGGCCTGCGCCCGGCGATGGACGTGGCATTCCGCGGCGGCGCGATCACCGGCATGCTGGTGGTCGGCCTGGGCCTGCTGGGCGTGGCCGGCTACTACTGGCTGCTGCAGGAACTGGGCCTGGAGCAGGCCGACAACCTGCACGCGCTGGTCGGCCTGGCCTTTGGCTCCTCGCTGATCTCGATCTTCGCGCGCCTGGGCGGCGGCATCTTCACCAAGGGCGCCGACGTCGGCGCCGACCTGGTGGGCAAGGTCGAGGCCGGCATCCCCGAGGACGATCCGCGCAACCCGGCGGTGATCGCCGACAACGTCGGCGACAACGTCGGCGACTGCGCCGGCATGGCCGCCGACCTGTTCGAGACCTACGCGGTCACGGTGATCGCGACCATGCTGCTGGGCGGGCTGATGCTCGAGCAGGTGGGCGCCAACGCGGTGCTGTATCCGCTGGTGCTGGGCGGCGTGTCGATCGTCGCCTCGATCATCGGCGCGTTCTTCGTGCGCACGAAGGAAGGCGGTTCGATCATGGGCGCCCTGTACAAGGGCGTGATCGTGTCCGGCGTGCTGGCGGCGATCGCGTTCTGGCCGGTCACCACCGCGCTGATGGGCAGCTCGCCGGTCGGCGCCTCGGCGCTGTACGGCTGTGCCCTGATCGGCCTGGTGCTCACCGGCCTGATCGTGTGGATCACCGAGTACTACACCGGCACCGAATACGGCCCGGTGCGCCACGTCGCGCAGGCGTCCACCACCGGCCACGGCACCAACATCATCGCCGGCCTCGGCGTGTCGATGAAGTCGACCGCGCTGCCGGTGGTCGCGGTCTGCGCGGCGATCTGGGGCGCCCACGCGCTGGCCGGCCTGTACGGCATCGCCATCGCCGCCACCGCGATGCTGTCGATGGCCGGCATGATCGTGGCCCTGGATGCCTACGGCCCGATCACCGACAACGCCGGCGGCATCGCCGAGATGAGCGAACTGCCGCCGGAGGTGCGCAACGTCACCGACCCGCTGGACGCGGTCGGCAACACCACCAAGGCGGTGACCAAGGGCTACGCGATCGGTTCGGCCGCGCTGGCCGCGCTGGTCCTGTTCGCCGACTACACCCACAACCTGCAGGCCAGCAACCCGGGCCAGACCTTCGCCTTCGACCTGTCCGACCACTACGTGATCATCGGCCTGCTGATCGGCGGCCTGATCCCCTACCTGTTCGGCGCGATGGCGATGGCGGCGGTGGGCCGCGCAGCCGGCTCGGTGGTGGAGGAAGTGCGCCGCCAGTTCCGCGAGATCGCCGGGATCATGCAGGGCACCGGCAAGCCGCAGTACGACCGCGCGGTGGACATGCTGACGAAGTCGGCGATCAAGGAAATGATCCTGCCCTCGCTGCTGCCGGTGGTGGTGCCGGTGGTGGTCGGCCTGCTGCTGGGGCCGAAGGCGCTGGGCGGCCTGCTGATCGGCACGATCGTCACCGGCCTGTTCGTGGCCATCTCGATGACCACCGGCGGCGGCGCCTGGGACAACGCCAAGAAGTACATCGAGGACGGCAACTTCGGCGGCAAGGGTTCGGAGGCGCACAAGGCCGCGGTCACCGGCGACACCGTCGGCGATCCCTACAAGGACACCGCCGGCCCGGCCATCAACCCGTTGATCAAGATCATCAACATCGTGGCCCTGCTGCTGGTGCCGCTGCTGTAGGCCCGGTGTCCCTGCCGGCGGCGGGCGCCCGTCGCCGGCACGGGCCAAGTCACTGATTTCGCATGGAAAGAAGCCCCGGCAGGGCCGGGGCTTCGCGCGTTTCGGGGGAACACCCAGGGGGTTTGTGCGGCGCAACAGGCAAGAGCGTAAAANGACCGCCCTATTTCCACCCTTGATCACGGAGCAGCAGATGGGTCTCGACCAGGTCAATTCCGGGCGCAATCCGCCCGACGAAATCAACGTCGTCATCGAGATCCCGAAGGACTCCGAGCCGGTCAAGTACGAAGTGGACAAGGAAAGCGGCGCGATCTTCGTCGACCGCATCCTCTCCACCCCGATGCGCT
>NZ_AZVB01000020.1 GCF_000513995.1 Pseudoxanthomonas sp. J35 | reverse complement strand
CTCGAGCGCAAGCAGATCAACGTGGTCGCCGCGCTGCTCAGGCAGTGGTGCACGAACGTCATGCGCTCCAAGGTCGAGCCGATGAAGGACGTCACGCGGATGATCCGCAAGCATTTCGACGGCATCCTGGCCTGGAGCCAGACCCGCCAGACCAACGGCTTCCTGGAAGCCATCAACGGCCTGTTCCAGGCCGCCAAGCGCAAGGCCCGCGGCTACACCCGGCTCGACACCATGCGCACCGTCATCTTCCTGATCGCCGGCAAGCTCGACTTCTCGCGCATCAACCCGCACGTGGCATAACCCACTCGAATTTCAAAAGAGCCTAATATTCAAGCACAAAAAAAGCCCCGCGTGCGTGCGGGGCTTTATGTAAAGGGACCTCCACCGGTTACCCGGCGGCGCCTCAGGCACGCAGGCTCGCGATGGAGGCCTCCTGCGCCTGCGCGTACAGCGCGAACGGATCATTGATGGTCGTGCCCAAGGCCGCCTCGAAGGCGTCCTGGTTGGCGTGCGCGTCGTAGGCGCGCTGCTCGCCGCCGCCCAGGTTGGACTGGAAGATGCCCGCCGCGCTGACCGGCAGGAAGTCCTCGTAGACGATCGGGTCGGCTTCGGCGTAGCCGGCTTCGATCATCGCCTCGGGCGACATCGCCGCGCGCGCGCTGGCCGGCACGGCGGCGCCGGCGTCGGTCAGGCGGTAGCGGAAGTAGCCCAGGCCTTCGCGGCGCAGGGTCGCCTCGTCGTCGGGGAATGCCGCGAAGGTGACGGCCAGGCGCTGCGGATAGTCCGCAGCGGTATTGCCGGCGGCACCGCCGGCCTGGCGGACCTCGGCCAGCAGGCGGTCGTAGAGCTCGCGCCCGGCCGGGGTCAGGGCCAGGCCGCGCTGCTCGATCTCGCCGAAGCGGGCGGTATGGCTGCCCGGCACCAGCTTGCCGTCGGCATCGGGATAGGAGACTTCCTCTTCCAGCGCCTTGAAGCTGGTCTGGCGCAGCAGGATCGGCACGGCGCGGCGCGGCGGGCCCTCGATCAGCGCCTTGGCCTGCAGGCCGCGCGCCAGCATGCCGGCCTGGGCGGCGTCGATGTCCAGGGTGCGCGGGGTCAGGTGGTTGATGTGCGGGCCACGGAAGCAGACCACGTCGGCGACCAGGCGGTGCAGGCCGTGCAGCGCCTTGTAGGTCTCCAGCGAGACAGTGGCGTCGCCGTGCCAGCGGAAGGTTTCCAGCACCTCGGCGACGAAGCGGCGGGCATCGTCCTCGCCCAGGCCACCCTCGCGCTCGGCCTGCTCCACCAGGGCACGGGCGCCGGCGGTGAAGATGTCGCGGCGGGCCAGGATCGCCTCGGCCTCGGCGCGCAGTGCCGGGTCGCCGATCAGTTCCAGGCGCAGCAGCGAGGTGAAGATGCGGAACGGATTGGCCGCCAGCGACGCCTCGCTGAGCGGGCGGAACGCGGTGGAGTGGACCGGCACGCCGGCCACGGTCAGGTCGTAGTAGCCGACCGGCTGCATGCCCATGATCGCGAACACGCGGCGCAGCATCGCCAGCTCGGCCGGGGTGCCGACACGGATCGCGCCGTGGCGCTCCAGGTCCAGGCGTTCGATCTCGCCGTTGCGCTCCAGGCGTCCGGCCAGGGCCGGGTCGGCCTGCAGGGCGGCGCTGCTGATCTGGCTGACCAGTTCGATCAGGTCGCCATACAGCGGCACCTCGGTGCGGTACATGTCGGACATGGCCTGCGCGAACAGGCCGCGGATGTGGTCGGGTGAAACGAAGGTGGTCATGGGCTCGGTGGGGAAGCGGTGACAGACGGGAGGAACGGGGTGGAGCTCACGGTCGCGACATGGGCGACGGCGGCCCGGCGGCGAACACGGCGGACTTCATCGGCGGGAAGGTGACCTGGCCCCGATCTGGAAGAAGCCCCGCTTTCGCGGGGCTTCTGTGCTTGCTGCTTCGACGGCCGTGGATCAGGCGAACGGATCCTGCAGGATCATGGTGTGCTCGCGGTCCGGGCCGGTGCTGACGATGCTGATCGGGCAGCCGGCCAGCTCCTCCAGCGCGCGCAGGTAGGCGCGGGCCGCCGGCGGCAGGTCGTCCCAGCTGGTGATGCCATGGGTGTTCTCGCTCCAGCCCGGGAACTCCAGATACACCGGGGTGCACTCTTCCCAGCCCTGCGCGTCCAGCGGCGCGTACTCGGTGCGCTTGCCGCGGTACTCGTAGGCGATGCAGACCTTCAGCTTCTCCATGCCGTCGAGCACGTCGAGCTTGGTGATGCACAGGCCGGAGATGCCGTTGATGGCCACGGCGCGCTTGAGCGCGACGATGTCCATCCAGCCGCAGCGGCGCGGACGGCCGGTCGAGGCGCCGTACTCGGCGCCGCGGTCGCGGATGCCCTGGCCGACCTCGTCGTCCAGCTCGGTCGGGAACGGACCGCCACCGACGCGGGTGGCGTAGGCCTTGGCGATGCCGAGCACGTAGTCGATGTCCTGGGCGCCCACGCCGGTGCCGGCCAGCGCACCGCCGACGGTGGTGTTGGAGCTGGTGACGTACGGATAGGTGCCGTGGTCGATGTCCAGCAGCGCGCCCTGCGCGCCTTCGAACAGCACGCGCTTGCCCTGCTTGCGCAGGTCGTGGCAGATGCCGGCGACGTCGGACTTCATCGGCTCGACGTACTCGCCGAACTCCAGCGCTTCCTTGTAGACGGTGTCGAAGTCCACCGGATCGACGCCCAGGTACTGGGTCAGCACGAAGTTGTGGTAGTCCAGCGCGGCCTTGAGCTTCTCGGCCAGCTGGTCGGGGTAATGCAGGTCGGCGATGCGGATGCCGCGGCGGGCGACCTTGTCCTCGTAC
Organism: Pseudoxanthomonas sp. J35; assembly: GCF_000513995.1. Lineage (GTDB taxonomy): Bacteria > Pseudomonadota > Gammaproteobacteria > Xanthomonadales > Xanthomonadaceae > Pseudoxanthomonas. The sequence continues at coordinate 100,601 of NZ_AZVB01000020.1, read as the reverse complement.
GCCGGGCCGATGCCGCGGCCGGTGGTGCCGATGGCCTTGCCGCCGGCGGCCTTCTCGCGCGCCTGGTCCAGGGCGATGTGGTACGGCATGATCAGCGGCGCGGCCGGGCTGATCTTCAGGCGGCTGCGCACTTCCACGCCGGCCGCTTCCAGCTCGGCGATCTCCTTCATCAGCGCCGCCGGCGAGATCACCACGCCGTTGCCGATCAGGCACAGCGCGTCGTCGCGGAGGATGCCCGACGGGATCAGGTGGAGGACGGTCTTCTTGCCGTTGATGACCAGGGTGTGGCCGGCGTTGTGGCCGCCCTGGAAGCGCACGACGGCGCCAATCTCTTCGGTAAGCAGGTCGACGATCTTGCCCTTGCCCTCATCGCCCCACTGGGCACCGAGGACGACGACTGACTGGCCCATGGCCGCAACTCCTATATCTGGCGGCCATCGGGGCCGCGGGACGGGAACCGGATCCGGGCCCTGCCAGGCCGGTCCACCCGAAGGGCGGACGTGGGCGCCATCGGGGCGCCGCGGCCGTGCCGGAAGCCAGACACGGAAAAAGCCGGGCGGGTGTGCTCCCCAAGGGAGTGTCCCCGACCGGCTTTTGCGGATTATCCGGGTTTTGCCGCGGCGGGGCCAGCGGCCGCGTGAACGGCGCCGGACCGGGTGCCGCCGCACCGCCATCCGGCGCCCGCCCCGTAGAGTCGGGCTTGCCCGACTCCCACGCCCGGCAATGCAACGCCGCCCCAGGCGCAGCGGGGCAAGCCCCGCTCTACAACAGCGCGACACCCCGTAGAGTCGGGCTTGCCCGACTCCCACGCCCGGCAGCACCACGCCGGCACAGGCGCAGCGGGGCAAGCCCCGCTCTACAACAGCGCGACACCCTCGTAGAGTCGGGCTTGCCCGACTCCCACGCCCGGCAATGCAACGCCGGCACAGGCGCAGCGGGGCAAGCCCCGCTCTACAACGACGGCCGGGCCGGCGCGGTGGGAGGCCGGCTTACGGCGCCTGGTACACCGGCTCGCCGTCCACCCAGGTCGCCTTGACCTTCAGGTCGGCCAGCTCGCTGGCCGGGATGGCCAGCGGGTCGCGGTCCAGGACCACGAAGTCGGCGCGCAGCCCGGGCACCAGGCGGCCGACCTCGGCCTCGTCGTGGCCGGCATGGGCGGCCCCGGCGGTGAAGCCGCGCAGGGCCTCGGCGGCGCTGAGCTTCTGCCCGGGCAGCCAGCCGCCTTCCGGATGGCCGTCGCGATCGGTACGGGTGGCCGCGGCGAACAGGCCCAGGCGCGGATCGACCGACTCGACCGGGAAGTCCGAGCCCAGCGCCAGCGGCACCCCCAGGTCGAGGAAGCGGCGCCAGGCGTAGGCGCCTTCCAGGCGTTGCGGGCCGAGGCGGTCGCCGGCCCAGGGCATGTCGGAGGTGGCGTGGGTCGGCTGCATCGAGGCGACCAGGCGCAGCTGGGCCACGCGCGGGAAATCCTCCGGCGCCAGCACCTGGGCGTGCTCGATGCGCCAGCGGTGGTCGGGGCGCGCGCCCTTCCCGTCCAGGGCGAACTGGTAGGTGTCCAGGACGATGCGGTTGCCGCGGTCGCCGATCGCGTGCGTCGCCACCTGCACGCCGCAGTCGCGCGCCTTGATCACCGCCGCGCCGTAGGCGGCCGGGTCGGTGACCAGCAGGCCGCGGTTGCCCGGGTCGTCGCTGTAGTCGGCCAGCAGCGCGGCGCCGCGGCTGCCCAGTGCGCCGTCGACGAACAGCTTCACCCCGGTCATCTGCAGGCGGCCGCCCTCGTGGCGGTACAGGCCGTGGGCGCAGAGGTCGGCCAGCGCCTCGCGGTCGCCGTCGGCGTAGGCGTCGATGCGCAGCGGCAGGCGGCCGGCATCGGCGAAGCGGCGCATCAGCGCCAGGTCCTCGCGCGACACGCCCATGTCGTGCACGCCGGTCAGGCCGTTGGCCACCGCCGCGGCGAGCGCGCGCGACAGCGCTTCCTCGCGGAAGGCCTCGTCGTAGGGCGGGATGGCGCGCTCGACCAGGCGCATGGCCGCGTCGACGAACACGCCGGTGGCGCGGGTGCCGTCGCGGACGATGCGGCCACCGTCCGGCTGCCACGCGCCGTCGAACGGGCGCGCACCTTCGAGCGCCTCGGCGGCGCGCATCGCGGCGGTGTTGGCCCAGGCGGCGTGGCCGTCGATGCGCTGCAGCCACACCGGGCGGTCCGGGAAGGCGGCATCGAGCAGTTCGGTGGTCGGGAACGTGGCGTCGGGCCAGCGGTTTTGGTCCCAGCCGTAGCCCTGGATCCAGGCGTCGGCCGGGGCGGTCGCGGCGAAGGCCTTGAGCCGGCTGACCACTTCCTCCTGGCTGGTGGCGCCGCTGAGGTCGGCGCGCATCAGCGCATAGCCCAGCTCCATGACATGCGCGTGGGCATCGATCAGGCCCGGCACCACGGTGGCCTTGCCGGCATCGATGCGGCGCGCGGCCGGCCAGCGCTTGCGCAGTTCGGCCGCCGTGCCGGCGCCGACGATGCGCCCCTGCGCGTCCCATGCGATCGCGGTGGCCTGCGGCTGGCGCAGGTCGCCGGTGTGGATGCGCGCGGCGCTGAGGATGGCGACGGCGTCGCCGGTCGGCGTCGTCGTGCGGGCGTCGGCGTCCTGCGTGGAAGCCTGGGTGGCGGCCGCGGCGTGCGCGGGGACCGCGCTGGCGGCCAGGGCCAGGATCAGGGCGAAGGCGGTGCGCTGGGGCATCGGTGGCTCCGGGTCAGGAAGCCCCTGAATATGCCGGGCCAACCGCCATCCCGGCAAACCGCCATTCGTAGAGTCGGGCTTGCCCGACTCCCACGCCTGATGTCCCAGGCCGCACGAGAAGCAGCGGGGCAAGCCCCGCTCTACAGGTCACGGCCCCCGCCTGTCCCGGTGCAGGTGCCTCCCGGGTCGCCCCCCGCCCTCCCCTACCCCCCTCTCCCGCAGGGAGAGGGAACAAACGGTAGAGCCGGGCTTGCCCGACTCCACGGCAGGGCAACGCGGGGCACGGGCACAGCGGGGCAAGCCCCGCTCTACAAAGCCACGTCCGGCACGGCAACGCGGGCGCGGGCAAAGCGGAGAAGCCCGCTACACAAAAGCAGGCCCTGTAGAGTCGGGCTTGCCCGACTCTCCCGCCTGGCGGAGCGACGTGACGGCAACAACAGTGGGGCGGGCCCCGCTCTACAAGAGCCGGATCGGGTGCGCCTCAGCCCAGCTCGGCTTCCAGCGAAATCGGCACCGCCGACAGCGCCTTGGACACCGGGCAGTTCTGCTTGGCGTCGTCGGCGATGGCGCGGAACTGCTGCTCGTCCAGGCCCGGCACCACGGCGCGCACCTTCAGGCGGATCTGCGACAGGGTCGGACCGCCTTCCAGCGACAGGTCGACCTCGGCACGGGTGTCGATCGAGGTCGGGACGAAGCCGGCCTCGCCGAGCTTGGCCGAGAACGCCATGGTGAAGCAGCCGGCATGTGCGGCGGCGATCAGCTCTTCGGGGTTGGTGCCCTTCTCCTCGCCGAAACGGCTGTTGAAGCCGTAGCGGGTGTCGGCCAGCAGGCCGCTCTGCGGCGTATTGAGCTTGCCCTTGCCGGTCTTGAGGTCGCCTTCCCAGTGGGCGGTGGCGGTGCGCGAGATACCCATGGCTTTGTCCTTGGGGGTTGGGGGGACGGCAAGCCTAGCGGCGCGCGCGTTATCGACCCGTTTGTTGCGTTGCAGCGTCGCGCCAGTGGTGCCGGCGCGTTAAGGTACCCCTCCGCCATGACCGCCCGCCGGGTTCGCGCCCCGGGCTGCAATGGGATGGCTCCCGGCCCGGACAGCCATGACGGCCCTTCAGACCCGATCCAGGGAGGAACGGCCTCATGTCCTACGCAACCCGCGACATCCGCAACGTGGCCCTCGCAGGCCATCCCGGCGCCGGCAAAACAACCCTGTTCGAAGCCCTGCTGCATGCCGGCGGCGCCCTCACCACGGCAGGCACGGTCGAACGCGGCACCACGGTGTCCGACTTCGATCCGATGGAAAAAGCGCGCGGCCATTCCATCGACATCGCGATCGCCAGCATCGACCACGCGCCGGTCTCCGACCGCCACTACCACCTCAACCTGATCGACACCCCCGGCTATCCGGAATTCCGCGGCCCCGCGCTCTCGGCGCTGGCGGCGGTGGAGACCGCGCTGATCGTGGTCGACGCCGACACCGGCATGGAGCACGGCACGGTGCGGCTGATGGAACGCGCGCGCGAACGCGGCCTGTGCCGGGTGTTCGTGGTCAACAAGATCGACCACGAGCAGGCCGACTGCGCGCGCGTGATCGCCCAGTTGCGCGAGAGGTTCGGCCAGGAGGTGCTGCCGCTGAACCTGCCGGCCGATGGCGGCCGCCGCGTGGTCGACTGCTTCGGCAGCGCCAGCGGCGACTCGGACCTGGGTCCGGTCGCGGAATGGCACCAGCGCATCCTCGACCAGGTGGTGGAAGTGGACGAGAGCGTGATGGAGCACTTCCTCGACGGCGGCGAACAGGGCCTGTCGCCGCAGGAACTGCACGACGCCTTCGAGCGCGCGCTGCGCGAGGGCCACCTGTTCCCGGTGTGCTTCGTCTCCGCGCGCAGCGGCGTGGGCGTGGCGGAGCTGCTGCAGATCGCCGAGCGCCTGTTCCCCGATCCCACCGAGGCCAATCCGCCGCCGCTGCTGAAGCGCAACGGCCACGGCGACGAGCCGCTGGCGGTGCAGCCCACCAACGGCGGGCACGTGATCGCCGACGTCTTCAAGATCGTCAACGACCCCTTCGTCGGCAAGCTCGGCGTGTTCCGCGTCTACCAGGGCACGGTGAAGCGCGACACCCAGCTGTTCGTCGACGACGGGCGCAAGCCGTTCAAGGTCGGCCACCTGTTCCGCCTGCGTGGCAAGGAGCACGTGGAGATCGACGAGGCCGTGCCCGGCGACATCGCCGCGGTGGCCAAGATCGACGACCTGCACTTCGACGCGGTGCTGCACGACAGCCACGACGAGGACGCGGTGCGATTGGCGCCGACCAGTTTCCCCAGGGCGATGTTCGGGCTGGCGGTGCAGGCGGCCAGCCGCGGCCAGGAGCAGAAGCTGTCGACCGCGCTGCAGAAGCTGGCCGAGGAAGACCCGGCCTTCGTCGTGGAGCACAACGCCGAGCTCAACGAGGTCGTGATCCGCGGCCTGTCGGAGCTGCACCTGCGGGTGATGCTGGAGCGGCTGAAGGAGCGCTTCGGCGTGGAAGTCACCACGCGGCCGCCGCGCATCGCCTACCGCGAGACGATCTCGACCCCCGCCGAAGGCCACCACCGCCACAAGAAGCAGACCGGTGGCGCCGGCCAGTTCGGCGAGGTGTTCCTGCGCATCGAACCGCTGCCGCGCGGCAGCGGCTTCGAGTTCGTCGACGAGGTCAAGGGCGGGACCATCCCCGGCCAGTTCATGCCGGCGGTGGAGAAAGGCGTGCGCCAGGTGTTGCAGGGTGGTGCGATCTCCGGCCATCCGCTGCAGGACGTGCGGGTGATCGTCTACGAGGGCAAGCACCATCCAGTGGACAGCAAGGAGGTCGCCTTCGTCACCGCCGCGCGCAAGGCCTTCCTCGATGCGATCGCCAGGGCGAAGCCGCAGGTGCTGGAGCCGATCGTGGACCTGGAAGTCGGCGCGCCGGAGGCGCAGCTGGGCGACGTCACCGGCAGCCTCGCCGGACGCCGCGCGCGGATCACCGGCACCGACGGCGCCCGCGGCGAGGTGGTGGTGCGCGCGCAGGTACCGATGTCGGAGCTGGACGGCTTCGCCGCGGAGCTGAAGTCGCTGACCGCCGGCAAGGGGCGTTACTCGCTGGACTTCAGCCACTACGAACCGGTGCCGCCGCAGGTCCAGCAGAAACTGGTCGAGGCGTACAAGCCGAAGCACGAGGAGGATTGAGAGGCAGGCGCAGCGGGGCAAGCCCCGCTCTACAAGAGCGCGCATGGCGGCCCGACTCCCACGCCCGACTTCCCGGCCGAACCCGACCCGACGCCCGTCCCGGATGCGCCTCGCTTGTCCGGGCTGCACGCTACGCGGCGCGGCGGGCCACCGGCGCGCGCGAGACCAGCAGCACGCCGCCCAGCACCAGCACCGTGCCGGCCACCTGCCAGGCGCCCATCGGTTCGCCCAGCACCAGCAGGCTCAGGATGATGGTCGACACCGGCCCGAGCATGCCGATCTGCGAAGCCGTCCCGGAACCGAGCTTGGCGATGCCGAACATCACCAGCAGCACCGGCGCTACCGTGCACAGGGTGCCGTTGGCCAGCGACAGCCAGTACACCTCCGCCGGCAGGTCCAGCGCCGACAGCGGGCGCAGCAGCAGGAACTGGCCGATGCAGAGCACGCAGGCCACCGAGGTGCACAGCGAGGTCAGGCGCACCGCCCCCACCGTCCCCACCATTTCGCCGCTGCCGGCCAGGTACAGCGCATAGGCCAGCGCGCTGCCGAACACCAGCGCGCTGCCCAGCACGATGCCTTCGCCGCCGGCCAGCAGGTCGTGGCCGAAGGCCAGGCCGACGCCGAGGTAGCTGACCAGCAGCGCGATCCACTGCAGCCGCGCCGGGCGCCGCCCGAACGCCAGCCAGCCGATCAACAGCACCAGGGTCGGGGTGAGGTACAGGATCAGCCGCTCCAGCGTGGCGGTGATGTAGGCCAGGCCGGCGAAGTCGAGGAAACTCGCCAGGTAGTAGCCCAGCGAGCCCAGCACCAGGATGCGCAGGTAGTGGCGGCGATGCAGGTGCATGGTCGCGCGCCGCGCCGCCCACAGGCCCATCAGCACGAAGAACGGCAACGCCACCACCATGCGCAGCGCCAGCAGGGTCACGGCATCGGCGCCGTAGCGGAAGCCGAGCTTGACGATGATCGCCTTGCCGGAGAACAGGATCGCGCCGAGCGCGGCGTACAGCAGGCCAAGCCGGCGCTGCCGGCGCGCGTGCCGCGCCTCGGCATCGATGGCGGCGTGCGCCGCGGTCGCCAGGGGCGGAGGCTCCGCCGCTTCCGCCTGTCCTGCTGCCGCACTACCGGCTTCGCGCAGTGCCTGGTCTTCCAGGCTCACGCCAGCGCCACCTGCAGCAGCGCGCGCAGCACCTGCTGCAGGCGTTCCGCGCGCTCCGGCAGGTAGTCGAAGCTGTCCTCATCCATGTAGGTGCGCTGCGCCAGTTCCAGCTGCACCGCTTCGACCCCGGTCTCCGGCACGCCGTAGTGGCGGGTGATGTAGCCGCCCTTGAAGCGGCCGTTGACCACGTGGCTGTACCGGTCCTGCCCTTCGAGCACCGCTTCGAGCCGGCGCTGCAGCGCCACGCTGCAGCTGGCCCCGCCAGCGGTGCCGAGGTTGAGGTCCGGCAGGTCGCCGTCGAACAGGAACGGCAGGGTGCCGCGGATCGAATGGCCCTCCCACAGCACCACCCGGCCGTGCTCGCCGCGGATGCGCTGCAGCTCGGCGTCCAGGTTCTCGTGGTACGGGCGCCAGTACGCTTCCACCCGCGCGGCGATCTCCGCCGCGTCGGGTTCGGCGCCGGGCAGGTACACCGCCTCGCCGTTGAACTGGACCACCGGGCACAGGCCGGTGGTGTTCTGGCCCGGGTACAGCGAGGTATCGTCCGGCGGCCGGTTGAGGTCGACGACATAGCGCGACCAGCGCGGCACCAGGATCGAGGCGCCCAGTCCGCGGGCGAAGTCGTACAGGCGCGAGACGTGCCAGTCGGTGTCCGGCACGCGGCGCGCGCCGTCGGTCAGGCGCGCGGCGATGCCGTCGGGCAGTTCGCTGCCATCGTGCGGCAGGCTGATGAGCAGCGGCGCGCTGCCCTGGTGGAGGCGGAAGTTTTCCATGCCCGCATTGTAGGCCCGCGCCGCGCCCTGCCCTACCAACGGAGCCGGGGTTCCCCCGATGTACAGCCATCACGCTTTGCCTACGCTGGCCGTACCCGGGGGGGGGATCTATGGACGCACCATCGCGGCCGTGCTGGCACCACGTAGCGACACCGCCTGACGCCGGAGGCCTGGCGTGGGCGCCGGGAACCTGCGTCCCCGACCTGCCGCGGCTGGACGGCATCCACCTGCTGGTCCAGGCCGTGGTCCTCGCCGGGCAGGATCTCGAGCCGGACGCAGCGGCCTGCGACAGGCCCATCGACCAGCCGCACGCGCCATGGAGGCCCCGGGGTCGCCGCGGATGGACAGCGCCTGCCCGCCGATCGCCGCCTTCTCCTCCGCGATCGACGAGGACGACCTGCGCAAGCGCCTCGCCTTCCTCGAACTGGGCGAGGAGGACGAAGCCCGCCTGCGCCGGCTGTGGGAGTTCGTCGCCCCGCGCGAGGAAGGCAACGTCCGCAGCTTCTACGACCACATCGACGCCTTCCCCGAACTGCACAAGCTGATCGGCGAAGGCCCCAGGCGCGAGCGCCTGCACCGCACCCAGCACGAGTACGCGCGCGAGCTGTTCACCATGCACTGCGACACGCGCTACGTGGAGAACCGGCTGCAGATCGGCGCGATCCACCACCGCATCGGCCTGGAGCCGCACTGGTACGTGGCCTCCTGCGCCAAGCTGCTGACCACGCTGATGGACACGCTGCAGCCGCTGGCGCACGAGGCCCCGGATGCGCACGCCATCGCGCTGAAGTCGCTGGTGCGGCGGATGTTCCTGGACATGGCCTGGCCATGAACGCCTACGTCGCCGCCGACCGCGACGCGCTCAACGCCTCGATGGCCTCGCTTCGGGAAAGCCAGGCCCTGCTCAGCGAGGCCCACGAACTGGCCCAGCTCGGCCGCTGGGAACTGCAGCTGCCCAACGGCGCGCTGGCCTGCTGCGAACGCGCCCGGGAGATGCTCTGCACCGAGCCCGACGTCGGCTGCGGCGGCTACGACCACCTGCGCCGCTGGGTGCATCCGCTGGACCGCCCCGACGTGGATGCCGCCTTCCACGCCGCGTTGGCCAACGACACCGCCTACGACATCCGCTACCGGGTCGAGCGCCCCGGCCACCCGCCGCGGATGCTGCGCGAACGCGGCCGCGCCCTCAACGATGCCGATGGCAACCGCACACGCGTGGTCGGCACTGTACAGACAGCACCACGCGGCCGTGTTCGCCGCGGATGCGCTGCAGTTCGGCGTCCAGGGTCTCGTGGTACGGGCGCCAGTAGGCTTCCACGCGCGCGGCGATCTCCGCCGGATCCGGTTCGGCGCCGGGCAGGTACACCGCCTCCTCGCCGCTGAACCGGACCAGCGGGCACAGGCCGGTGGTGTTCTGCCTCGGATACAGCGAGGTGTCGTCCGGCGGCCGGTTCAGGTCGACGACCTAGCGCGACCAGCGCGGCACCAGGATCGAGGCGCCCAGTTCGCGGGCGAAATCGTACAGGCGCGAGACGTGCCAGTCGGTGTCCGGCCCGCGGCGCGCGCCGTCGGTCAGGCGCGCGGCGATGTGGCCCGGCAGTTCGCTGCCGTCGTGCGGCAGGCTGACCAGCAGCGGCGCGGTGCACCGGTGCAGGCGATACGTTTCCACTGGTAGTGATTTAGCCACCTCACGGGATCGCTACTACCAGTCATTCAGCGCCACTCCTGCAAGCTTGAGTGGACCGACGACTTCCCTCCTGCCTGCGAGAATTCGAAGACATAGGTCAATCGGACAGGGACGAGCTGGGAAGAAACGCCTTCACCCTCACAGCGGGCATCAGGCTCTACCCCATCAGGATAGGTGCATATCTGTGCGGCGAAGAACTGCCATTCCCTCGCCGATTCCAGCGCAGCCTCCTCGAATGCAGCGGGAGCACCGCCCCCTACGCACACAGGCTCCGTTCGGTTGATTGAAGCTGAAGACACAGCACCTTCTGAGTCAACGACCAGATCGACGCACACAATCCTTGTATCCATATCCTGCCCAAGATACTCCTGTGGATAGCGAGGCTCCTGGAACCCCGGAAGCCTGTCCGCCATCAGGAATATCTCGTTCTTCTCCATTTCATATCGGCTCGCCCCCATCGGAATGAGCAAACCGGAGTTCACAAGCCCAACACCATCTTTCGACATTTCCTTGTGCGCACAACCCGTCAGAAGAAGAAAGAAGGGCAAAGTGAAAGACAAGACGTATGGCATCGATCTCATGCACACTCCCCAAGCAATAAAAACCGGCCCATCCCGATAAGCCGGGACGGGCCGGAGAATGCATCAAACAATAGGACCAGCGTGATCTCTGAGCTCCTTGCAGTTTCCGCAAGTGCCGTCAGAGCTCACTGTGCATTGAAACTCCCTTCCATTGACCACAACGATTACCGTATCCCCAGGAACAGGAGAGGGAGGGGTCGATTAGGCAATCGCATTTCCCGCAAAGCCAGCCAGCAGCAGGAAACATGTGGTCGCAACAGTCTTGAACTTCAGTTCCATTGTTCGCCTCCTCTTCCATAGTGGCAAGCGCCGCGTCATTGCGGCGACTGGAGCCTACCCCCCCGTGTCGACATGCAATCCCTCAGCTCATCAGCACCACTTCCTCGGCGGAGGTCGGATGGATGGCCACGGTGTCCAGCAGCTGGCGGTGGGTCACGCCCAGCTTCAGCGCCACGGCGAAGCCCTGCAGGATCTCGTCGGCGCCCTCGCCCAGCAGGTGGATGCCGACCACGCGCTCGTCCTCGCCCACGCACACCAGCTTGAACAGGCTGCGCTGCGGCGAACCGGCCAGCGCGTGCAGCATCGGCCGGAAGCCTGCCGTGTACGTGCGCACCGCCTCGCCGTGGCGTTCGCGCGCAGCTTCCTCGCTCAGCCCCACGGTGCCCAGCGGCGGATGCGAGAACACCACCGTGGCCACGTTGTCGTAGTCGAGCCGCGCGTCACCCTGGCCGCCGAAGACGCGGTCCATCAGCCGCCGCGCGGCGGCAATCGCCACCGGCGTCAGCGCCAGCTTGCCGGTGACGTCGCCGATGGCGTGGATGTTCTCCACCGTGGTGTTCTCCCACCCGTCGACCACGACGTGTCCGTCCTCGTCGAGCGCGACACCCACCTGCTCGAGGCCGAGGCCCCCGGTATTGGGCCGGCGGCCGGTGGCGAACAGCACGGTGTCGAAGGCCTCCGACCGGGCGCTGTCGCCGCCCTTGTGCAGTACGCGCACGCGTTTGCCCTCGGCCTCCAGCGCGTGCACCGGCGCATCCAGGTGCAGGTGCACGCCATGCCAGCGCATGTCCTCCTGCAGCTGCGCCACCACTTCGGCGTCCATCCCCGACAGCAGGCGCGGGCCGCGCACGAATACCTCCACGCGGCTGCCGAGCGCCTGCAGCACCCCGGCCAGCTCCACCGCGATGTAGCCGCCACCGATGATGCCGACCCGTGCCGGCGCCGCGCACAGCTCGAAGAAGTCGTCGGACACCCCGCCCAGTTCCGCGCCCGGGATATCCGGCCGCAGCGGCCGGCCACCGGTGGCGATGAGGATGCGCCCGGCGCGCAGGCGCATGCCGTCGCCGGTTTCCACCGTGTGCGCATCGAGCAGGCGCCCGCGCTGCGGGATCGCGACCACGCCGGCCTCGTCCAGGCGCCTGCGGTAGCTGGCATGGATGCCGGCGATGTACTGCTGGCGGTGGGCGACCAGCGCCTTCCAGTCCAGGGGCGGGGGTGGCAGCTGGAAGCCGAGGTCGGCGGCCAGCGCCATCCGCGTGGCCAGGTCGGCGGCCAGCCACATCGCCTTCTTCGGCACGCAGCCGAGGTTCACGCAGGTGCCGCCGAACTCGCGCGGCTCCAGCAGCGCGACCCGCGCGCCGTGCGCGGCGGCGCGGAACGCGCCGGCCAACCCGCCCGATCCGCCACCGACGACCACCAGGTCGAAGTCCATCTGCGGCGCCGTGCTGGCCATGCTGCCTCCTACTGGAACCGCTCGACGCGGTACGGTGACGGATCGATCGCCGGGTCGCGCCCGGTCATCAGGTCGGCGACCAGCTGGCCGGTCGCCGCGCTCATGCTGATGCCGAGCATGCCGTGGCCGGCCGCCAGCCAGACGTGAGGATGGCGCGGCGAGCGGCCCAGCGCCGGCAGGTCGTCGAAGGTCATCGGCCGCCAGCCGTACCACTTCTCCAGCGCCGCCTCCGCCGGCGGCGGCTCGCGCAGGTATTCACGGGCGGCGCGTTCCAGGGCGGCCAGGCGCACCGGATTGAGGGTGCCGTCCTGGCCGGAGAATTCCATCGTGCTGCCGAGGCGGAAGCCGCTGCCCCAGGCGGTGACGCAGACCGAGCGGTCCTTCAGCACCAGCGGCCGGCGCGGCGCCAGGCCGAGCTTCGGATAGGTGATCGAATAGCCCTTGCCGGGCTGGATCGGCAGGCGCAGTCCCAGCGGCCGGATCAACGCCGGCGTCCACGCCGCCATCGCCACCACCGCGTCGCGGCCGCGGCGCTCGCCGCCGCCATTGGCAATGCGCACGCGCACGCCGTCGGCTTCCGGCAGCAGCGCCTCGACCCGGCAACCTTCCTCGATCACCCCGCCACGCTCGCGCACCACCCTGGCCAGCTCGGCCACGTAGCGGTCCGGACGCAGGTGGGCGTCGTCGGGGAAGCGGATCGCGCCGACCACGCCCTCGCGCAGCGCCGGTTCCTCGCGCAGGTAGGCGTCGCCGTCGATCACTTCGGTGGCGATGCCCATGCGGTTGAGCGGTCCGCATTCGGCGGCGTGGTATTCGAAGTTGCGGCGATCGCGGAACACGTAGTCCAGGCCGTTCTCGCCGAATTCGCACTCCAGGCCGTAGCGCTCCACCCAGTCCTTCAGCCGCGCGCGCGAATCGTTGAGGATCGCCGCGCGGCCGCGGGTGCTGTCCAGCCAGTCGCGCGGGTTGCAGCGGGCGGCGAAGCGCAGCAGCCAGCGCCACAGCACCGGGTCGACGCGCGGCTTGAGGTACAGCGGCGCATCGGGGGTCAGCATCCACTTCAGCGCGCGCAGCGGTACGCCGGGCGCGGCCAGCGGCGGCGCGTGGCTGGGAGTGATCGTGCCGCAGTTGCCGTGCGAGGTGGCGCCACCGACGCGGGCCGCTTCCAGCACCCGCACGCCGCGGCCGCTTTCGAGGATGGCCAGCGCCGTGGCCAGGCCGATCGCGCCGCCGCCGAGGATGAGGACGTCGTCTTGGTGGGGGTTCACGCTCGCAAGTCTACCCGTCCGCCTGCCGCACGCGGCACGCAGTTGCCAACGCAACCACGCTCCGTAGCCCGGATAAGCGAAGCGCATCCGGGGACCGGTACGCCGGGCTTCCGCTCAGGCCGCGGCCACGCGCATCGGCTGCGCCTTCCAGTAGGTCAGCGAACGCCACAGCCATTCGGCCGGCCCGAAGCGGAAGCGCCGCAGCCACCAGCGGCTCAGCAGCATCTGCAGCGCGAACAGGCCCAGCGCGAACAGCACCTGCCAGGCCCGCGGCATCCGCCCGAAGAAGCCCAGCCCGTAGCCGTAGAACACCAGCGTGCACACCACCGACTGCATCAGGTAGTTGGTCAGCGCCATGCGCCCGGCCGGGGCCAGCCAGGCTGCCAGGCGGGCGCCGGCGCGGGTCGCGAACGCGCGCAGCAGCCAGGCCATGTAGCCCAGGCACATCAGCCCGCTGGCGACGAAGCCCAGCGCCTGCGCGGACCCGGTGCGCAGGTCGAAGCGGTCCAGCGGGAAGTACGAGGCCAGCGCGAACGAGGCCGTCATCGCCAGCAGGCCCAGCGGCATTGCCACCCAGCGCAGCAGCGCGAACAGGCGCGCATGGCGCGCCGGCTCCACCATCGCGCCGCTGCGCACGAAGGCCGCGCCCAGCAGGAACATGCCGAACACCAGCGGTCCGAACACGGTGATGTTGCCCAGCGAGGCGCCCAGTTCGCGCAGGCGCTGCGTCACCGCTTCGCCGTAGCTGCCGGAGGCGTAGACCCGGCGCGCATCGTCGACCAGCGCCAGCATCTGCGCGCCGCCCTGGCTGATGGCCCGGTCCCAGGCGTCCGCGCCCTCGGGAGCCAGCGACACCACCCAGCTCAGCAGGGCCAGGGCGAACACCAGTCCTGGCCCCCCCAGGTAGACCAGCGCGCCGAGCCAGCCCAGCCAGCGCGCCGGCAGTGGCCGGAACGCCAGCAGCAGGAACGACAGCAGCGCGTAGGTGGCCAGGATGTCGCCGGACCAGACCAGCACCCCGTGCAGCAGGCCGATCGCCAGCAGCACCAGCCCGCGCCGCCAGTAGACCCCGGCGAAGTCGCCGCCGGCGGCCTCGGCGCGCTGCGACATCACCGCGAAGCCCATGCCGAACAGCAGCGAGAACAGGGTGAAGAACTTGCCCTGCACGAAGAAGTAGACCAGGCCGTCGGCGATCCGGTCGATGCCGGACAGGGCCGGATCCAGGCCGCTGCCGGAAGCCAGCATCGGCCCGGTGAAGGCTTCCATGTTCATCAGCAGGATGCCCAGCAGGGCGAACCCGCGCAGGGCGTCCAGGTGGGACAGGCGTTCGGCGGGGGCGACGGGCTGCAGGGCGGTCTCAATCATCGGCAAGACTCTTGGAGGACCGGCGGATGATGGCCGATCCGGCCGCGGAAGTGTCGCCCTCCCCCGCCCGTCAAGCCTTGTCCCCCCCTCCCCCCGCCGGTACCCTGCTCGGCTCATGTCCGGCTTCGTCCACCTCCACCTGCACACCGAGTTTTCGCTCGCGGACTCGACCATCCGTGTGCCCGAAAAACCGGACCAGGCCGACCCGGCCAAGGCCAAGCAGGCCAACCTGCTCAGCCGCGCGGTGGAACTGGGGCTGCCCGCGCTGGCGGTCACCGACCTCAACAACCTCTTCGCCCTGATCAAGTTCTACAAGGCGGCCGAGGCGGTGGGCATCAAGCCGATCGCCGGCGCCGACCTGGCGGTGGCCGCCGGTCCCGGCGAGGCCCCGTGGCGGCTGACCGCGCTGGTCCGCGACCACGGCGGCTACCTCAACCTGTCGCGCCTGCTGACCCGCGCCTGGATGGAAGGCCACCGCGCCGAAGGCGGCGTGGCCGTGCGCCCGGAATGGGTGCGCGAATGCGGCAGCGGCCTGATCCTGCTGGCCGGCCGCGAGAGCCTGGCCGGCCGCCTGGCGCTGGAGAACCGCCATGACCTGGCCCAGCAGCAGCTGGCCGACTGGCAGCGCGACTTCGACGGCAACCTGTGCCTGGAGCTGACCCGCACCGGCCGCGACGGCGAGGAGGCGTTCAACAGCTTCGCCCTGCACGCATCGGCCGCGCGCGGCATCCCGGTGGTGGCGTCCAACGACGTGCGCTTCCTCGACCGCGCCGGCTTCGACGCGCACGAGGCGCGCGTGTGCATCGCCTCCGGCCGCGTGCTGGACGATCCCAAGCGCCCGCGCGACTACAGCCCCGAGCAGTACCTGAAGTCGCCGGCGGAGATGGCCGCGCTGTTCGCCGACATCCCCGACGCGATCAGCAACACGGTGGAGCTGGCGCGCCGCTGCAACCTCGAGCTGACCCTGGGCAAGTACGCGCTGCCGGACTACCCGGTGCCGGACGACGAGACCCTGGACAGCTGGATCCGCAAGCAGTCCCACGAAGGCCTGGAAGAGCGCCTGGCGAAGAACCCGCTGGCCCCGGGCAAGACCCGCGAGGACTACTTCGCGCGCCTGGACTTCGAGCTGGACACCATCATCAAGATGGGCTTCCCCGGCTACTTCCTGATCGTGGCCGACTTCATCCAGTGGGGCAAGAACCAGGGCATCCCGATCGGCCCGGGCCGCGGTTCGGGCGCCGGCTCGCTGGTGGCGTGGGCGCTGAAGATCACCGACCTCGATCCGCTGCCGTACAACCTGCTGTTCGAGCGCTTCCTCAACCCGGAACGCGTGTCGATGCCCGACTTCGACATCGACTTCTGCATGGACCGGCGCGACGAGGTGATCGACTACGTCGCCCGCAAGTACGGGCGCGAGCGGGTCAGCCAGATCATCACCTACGGCACCATGGCCGCCAAGGCGGTGGTGCGCGACGCCGGCCGCGTGCTGGGCTTCCCGTACGGCTTCGTCGACGGCGTGGCCAAGCTGATCCCGAACATCCTCGGCATCTCGCTGAAGGACGCGATGGGCGAAGGCAAGGACGAGGAAATGGCCTCGCCCGAGCTGATCCAGCGCTACGGCTCCGAAGAGGACGTGCGCGACCTGATCGACCTGGCGCGCCAGCTGGAGGACCTGACCCGCAACGCCGGCAAGCACGCCGGCGGCGTGGTGATCGCGCCGGCGCCGCTGTACACGTTCTGCCCGCTGTTCGCCGAACACGACCACGACGGGCTGGGCAAGAACCCGGTCACCCAGTTCGACAAGAACGACGTCGAGGAAGTGGGCCTGGTGAAGTTCGACTTCCTCGGCCTGCGCACGCTGACGATCATCGACTGGGCGGTGAAGGCCATCAACCGCCGCCACGAGCGCGCCGGCATCCCGCCGCTGGACATCGCCTCGCTGCCGCTGGACGACGTGGCCACGTACAGGGACATCTTCGCCAGCGGCAACACCGGCGCGGTGTTCCAGTTCGAATCCTCGGGCATGCGCCGCCTGCTGAAGGACGCGCGCCCGGACCGCTTCGAGGACCTGATCGCGCTGGTGTCGCTGTACCGCCCCGGCCCGATGGACCTGATCCCCTCGTTCAACGCGCGCAAGCACGGGCAGGAGGAGATCGTCTATCCGGACCCGCGCACCGAAGCCATCCTGAAGGACACCTACGGCATCATGGTGTACCAGGAGCAGGTCATGCAGATGGCGCAGATCGTCGGCGGCTACTCGCTCGGCGGCGCCGACCTGCTGCGCCGCGCGATGGGCAAGAAGATCCCGGCGGAGATGGCCAAGCACCGCGAGATGTTCCGCGAGGGTGCGGCCAAGGGCGGCGTCGACGAGAAGAAGGCCGACGAGATCTTCGACCTGATGGAGAAGTTCGCCGGCTACGGCTTCAACAAGTCGCACGCCGCCGCCTACGCGCTGGTCTCCTACCAGACCGCCTGGCTCAAGCGCCACTACCCGGCCGAGTTCATGGCCGCGACCCTGTCCTCGGACATGGACAACACCGACAAGGTGGTCGGCTTCCTCAACGAGGCCCGCGGCCTGGGCCTGCAGGTGCTGCCGCCGGCGGTGAACGACTCCGACTACATGTTCGAGGCGGTGACCGCCGACACCATCCGCTACGGCCTCGGCGCGATCAAGGGCGTCGGCCGCGGCCTGTGCGAGGCGATCGTCGCCGAGCGCGAGCGTGGCGGCGAGTACCGCGACCTGCTCGACTTCTGCCGCCGGGTCGATTCGACCAAGCTCAACCGCCGCGCGCTGGAGGCGATGGTCAACGCCGGCGCGCTGGACGCGCTGGGCCGCAACCGCGCCACGTTGATGCTGCAGCTGCCGGAAGTGATGAAGGCCACCGACCAGATGGCCAAGGAAGCGGCGGCCGGCCAGGTCTCGCTGTTCGGCATGCCCTCGGCCGACGCCGGCCCGGCGCTGGCGCTGGACCTGCCCGAATCCGACGAATGGCCGCTGCGCCAGCTGCTGGACGGCGAACGCGAGACCCTCGGCCACTACCTCAGCGGCCACCCGTTCGACCCGTACCGCGACGAAGTGCGCCAGCTGGTCGGCAGCGACCTGGGCGAGCTCGACCGCCTGTGGGGCGCCGCCTCGCAGGGCGAGAAGCGCGGCTGGCGGCCGGAAGTGCAGGTGGTGGTGGCCGGCATGGTCGTCGGCATCCGCCGCAAGGGCGACAGCCAGGTCTTCGTGCAGCTGGAAGACGGCCGCGGCCGCCTCGAATGCGGCGTGTTCGCCGAGGCCGCCGCCGAGCTCTCCAGCCTGCTGGTGCGCGACCGCGTGCTGGTCGTGCAGGGCGGCCTGCGCGAGGACGAGTTCAACGGCGGCTGGAGCCTGCGCCTGAAGCAGGCCTGGGACTTCGAACAGCTCTGCGCCAGCCACGCGCAGCGCCTGTCGCTGCGCGTGGACCTGCGCGATTCCAGCGTGTGGAACCGCATCGACGAAGTGCTGGCCCGCCACCGCCCCGGCCCCACCCCGCTGCGCCTGCACCTGCAGGTCGGCCGCGGCGCCAACGCCGCCACCGGCGTCCTCGACCTCAACGGTGCCAACTCCGTCCGTGTCGCCCCGTCCCTGCTCGACGCCCTGCGCGCCCAACCCGGCGTCCGCGCCGTCAAGGTCGCCATCGCCCGCCCCTGGGCGCACTGAGCGCCCCCACACGTAGAGTCGGGCTTGCCCGACTCCCCCGCCCGATATCCCAACGCCCGCGAAGAACAGCGAGGCGAAGCCCTGATGGCCCCACGCCTCCGGATGCGTGGGAGCGGGGCAAGCCCCGCTCTACAGGGGCGCCCCCGGAGGGGAGGGGAAGAAACGAACGAAGGCACGACCGGAACGCACCCGAGGACGCGGTAGCGCGGGGGTGTGCAAAAGCGTGGGGCTGGACGATGCGGTTAGACGTCTCACCCGGCCGGGAGAGGGGAGAGGAAGCGAGACGCCATCACATCTCCGTACCATACGGTCCGGTCCCTTCAGGGCGGTTCGGCTACACTCCCCGACTTCCCGTACTCCGGCAGCGTCAGCCCACGGATGAACCCGAATTACCTCGATTTCGAGCAGCCCATCGCCGACCTGGAAGCCAAGATCCAGGAGCTGCGCAATGCCAGCACCGGCCCGGCGGTCAACGTCGACGCCGAAGTGCGCGCCCTGCAGGACAAGCTGCGCAAGCGCACCGCCCAGATCTTCCGCGAGCTGAGCTCCTGGCAGGTCTCGCAGCTGTCGCGCCACCCGGCCCGCCCGTACACCCTCGACTACGTCCGCGTGATCTGCGACGAGTTCCAGGAACTGGCCGGCGACCGCGCCTTCGCCGACGACAAGGCCATCGTCGGCGGCCTGGCCCGCATCGACGGCCGCCCGGTCATGGTCATCGGCCACCAGAAAGGCCGCGACACCAAGGAGAAGGTGCGCCGCAACTTCGGCATGCCCAAGCCCGAGGGCTACCGCAAGGCCCTGCGCCTGATGAAGCTGGCCGAACGTTTCGGCCTGCCGATCCTCACCTTCATCGACACCCCCGGCGCCTGGCCGGGCATCGACGCCGAGGAACGCGGCCAGTCCGAAGCGATCGCCCGCAACCTGCTGGAGATGGCCGAGCTGAAGGTCCCGGTGATCTGCACCGTGATCGGCGAAGGCGGCTCCGGCGGCGCCCTGGCGATCGGCGTCGGCGACGCGACCATCATGCTCGAGTACAGCACCTACTCGGTGATCTCGCCGGAAGGCTGCGCCTCGATCCTGTGGAAGGACGCCGGCAAGGCCAAGGAAGCCGCCGAACAGCTGGGCATGACCGCCAAGCGCCTGAAGGAGCTGGGCCTGGTCGACAAGGTCGTGCGCGAGCCGACCGGCGGCGCGCACCGCAACCCGAAGCAGATGGCGCGCCGGCTCAAGGCCGTCCTGCTCAACGAGCTCGACGCGCTGGAGAAGATCCCGACCGACGAGCTGGTCCAGCGCCGCTACAAGCGCCTGCACGGCTACGGCGCCTACGAGGCGGCGTAACCGCGGCGACCCGCCATCCCGCGCGACGGCGCGTATGCTGTCGCGCAGGACTCCAGGGTTCGGGGAGAGCGGCCATGGGTGCACTTCCGGGATGGGCATTGCCGGTCGGCCTGTTCGTGGTGCCGCTGCTGCTGGCGCTGGCAGTGAACCGGCTGGCGCGCAACCGGCGCGGCATCGCTTCCGGCTGGGTGCCGGCCTGGTTCGTCACCGTGTGCTGGATCTTCGCCATCGTGGTGGTCCTGCGACAGGTGCGCTGAGCCGGCGACGGCTACCATTGCGGCATGCCCCCTCGCCTGCCGCTTCCCCTCGATGCATTGCCCGCGACCGGCGCGCTGGTCGTGGGCTTCAGCGGTGGTCTGGATTCGACCGCGCTGCTGCACGCGCTTGCCCATGAACCGGCCGCGCGCGCCCGCGACCTGCGCGCCGTGCACGTGCACCACGGCCTGCATGCCGATGCCGGCCACTGGGCCGCGCACTGCGCGCGCCAGGCCGCCGCCTGGGAGGTGCCGCTGCAGGTGATCGAAGTGGGGGTGCCGCGCGATGCCGGGCTGGGCCTGGAAGGCGCCGCGCGCGAGGCGCGCTACGCCGCGCTGCTGTCGACGCTCGCGCCGGGCGA
The DNA here is from genome assembly GCF_000513995.1 of Pseudoxanthomonas sp. J35. Classification (GTDB taxonomy): domain Bacteria; phylum Pseudomonadota; class Gammaproteobacteria; order Xanthomonadales; family Xanthomonadaceae; genus Pseudoxanthomonas. Next base: position 80,479 of record NZ_AZVB01000020.1, on the reverse strand, counting down.
CGTGCTGGCCACCGCCCACCACCTCGACGACCAGGCCGAAACCTTCCTGCTGCGCGCCCTGCGCGCCTCCGGGCCCGAAGGCCTGGGCGCGATGCGCCCGCTGCGGCCGCGCGGCCACGGCTGGCAGTGGCGGCCGCTGCTGGAGCTGCCGCGCGACGCATTGCTCGACTACGCGCGCGCGCACGGCCTCGAATGGATCGAGGACCCGGGCAACCTCCACCCGGATCCGGACCGCAACTTCCTGCGCCTGCAGGTGCTGCCGCTGCTGCGCCAACGCTGGCCCCATGCCTCCGCCGCGCTGGCCCGCAGCGCGCAGCTGTGCGCGCAGGCCGACGCCCTGCTGGCCGATGCCGACGCGCAGCTGCTGCGCGAACACGCCGGCGCGGATCCGCACGCGCTGCCGCTCCAGCTGCTGGAAAGCCAGCCGCCGGAACGCCGCGCGCGCCTGCTGCGCCGCTGGGTCCGCGAACTGGGCCTGCCGCCGTTGCCCGGCCACGCGGTGGAACGGATCGAACGCGAACTGCTGGCGGCACGCGCCGACGCCCAGCCCCGCTTCGCCTGGGCGGGCGCCTCGATGGAGCGCTGGCGCGGACTGCTGCACGCCGACCGCGTGCGCGGGCCGCTGCCGCCGTCCTGGAGCGTGGAATGGGACGGCCGCGCGCCGCTGCGCCTGCCCGACGGCGGCCTCCTCCGGCTGCACGCCGGCGACGGCGGCGCAACGGGCTTCGACGCCGCGCTGCGCGTGCACGCACGCCAGGGCGGCGAGCGCATCACCCTGCCCGGCCGCACGCATTCGCACGCGCTCAAGCACGTGCTGCAGGAGCGCGGTGTCCCGCCCTGGCGGCGGCGCCACCTGCCGCTGCTGTCCGCCGCCGAAGGCACCGTGCTGGCCGCCGGCGACGTCGTCCTGGCCGACGCCCTGGCGCGCTGGCTGGACGCCCGCGGCTGGAAGCTGGCCTGGCATCCGCCCGGCAGCATGCCCCCGCGTTGACCCCCGGCCGCCGCACCGCGCACACTTCCCCCATGTCCAAGAAAACCTCCGGCGACGCCTCGCCCGTCGCGCAGTTCGAACAGTCGCTGGACGAGCTGGAACAACTGGTCCAGAAGATGGAACAGGGCGAGATGAGCCTGGAAGATTCGCTGGCCGCGTACGAGCGCGGCATCGGCCTCTACCGGCGCTGCCAGACCGCGCTGGAACAGGCCGAACTGCGCGTGCGCCTGCTCACCGATCCCGATCAGCCCGACAGCGCCCAACCCTTCGCCGGCCCTGATGGCGAGTGAGGCGTTCGCGCGCTGGGCCGCGCGCACCGAAGCGACGCTCGAGCGCCTGTTGCCCGACCCGGCACAGGAACCCTCGCGCCTGCACGCTGCCATGCGCCACGCCACCCTCGGTGGCGGCAAGCGCATGCGCCCGCTGCTGGTCTACGCCGCCGGCACCGCGCTGGGCGCCGACGAGGCGGCACTGGACGCGCCAGCCGCCGCGGTCGAGCTGGTCCACGCCTACTCGCTGGTCCACGACGACCTGCCGGCGATGGACGACGACGACTTGCGCCGCGGCCGCCCCACCGTGCACGTGGCCTTCGACGAGGCCACCGCGATCCTCGCCGGCGATGCGCTGCAGACCCTGGCCTTCTCCGCCCTGGCCGAGGCCGACGCCCCGGCGGCACTGCGCGTGGACTGGGTACGCACCCTGGCCAGCGCCTCCGGCGTGGCCGGCATGTGCGGCGGCCAGGCGCTGGACATCGACGCCACCGGCAGCGGCGGCCGCCCCGCCACGGCCGGCGACGCTTCCGAACCGCTCGCCCGCCTGCAGCGCATGCACGCGCTCAAGACCGGCGCACTGATCCGCGCCGCGGTGCGCATGGGTGCGCTGGGCGGCGGCGCCGACGCCGGCACGCTGGCGCAGCTTGACCGCTACGCCGACGCGCTGGGCCTGGCCTTCCAGGTCCGCGACGACCTGCTCGACATCGAGGCCAGTTCCGAAACGCTGGGCAAGACCGCCGGCAAGGACGTGGCCCAGGCCAAGTCGACCTACCCGGCCCTGCTGGGCGTGGACGGCGCGCGCGCCAGGCTCGAGCAGCTGGCGACGGAGATGCGCGCGGCGCTGGCCGGCATCGGCGGCGATTGCGCGCTGCTGGATGCGCTGGGCGAGATGGCGGTGCGGCGCAACCACTGACACCGCGCCGTGCAGGACGCAGGAACGCGAAGGGCCCGGTCGATGCCGGGCCCTTCGTCCATCTGCGATGGGGTACGACTTACTTGATCAGCCGGATCGCGAACGGATAGCGGTATTCCTCGCCACGGTTGGCGGCCAGGCCGGCGATGATGCTCAGGATGATGCAGGCGATCCAGGCCAGGAAGTTGATCAGCGCACCGATCAGGATGATGGTCAGGACCGTGCCGACGATGTAGACGAACAGCAGGGTGATCTGGAAGTTCAGCGCTTCCTTGGACTGGTCGTTGAGGAAGGCCTTCTCGGGGCGGTCCTTGTTGATCAGCCACACGATCAGCGGAACGATGAAGCCGAGCAGGATGCCCGACAGGTGCACCAGCATGGCGATGGTGCGGTCATCGTTCTGCGGCTGGGCGGTGGTGTTGTAGTCGTTCATTGGTGTTCCCCCATGGCGAAGCGGTGCCGGACACCGCAAGTAGTGGTGTAGCCGGCCCGAGCATATCAATCCCCCCCGGCCACGGTCATCCGCCCCACCAGGACCGGACCGGTGCGGATGTGCGAGCGGGAGTCCACCTCCCGGCCCACCGCCTCGATCCCGGCAAACATCGCCCGCAGGTTGCCGGCGATGGTCAGCTCGTCGACCGGGTAGGCCAGCTGGCCGTTTTCCACCCAGAATCCGGCGGCGCCGCGCGAATAGTCGCCGGTGACGCTGTTGACGCCCTGCCCCATCAGCTCGGTGACCAGCAGGCCGCGACCCATCCCGGCCAGCAGTTCCTGCAGGGTGCCGGCGTTGGCCGCCACTTCCAGGTTGTGGACGCCGCCGGCGTTGGCGGTGGTCTGCAGGCCCAGCCGGCGCGCCGAATAGCTGCCTAGCACGTAGCGCTGCAGCACGCCGCCGGCGACCAGGGCGCTGTCGCGGGTGGCCACGCCGTCGGCGTCGAACGCGGTCGAACGCAGGCCGTGCGGCATCAGCGGGCGCTCCTGGATGGAGAACCACTCCGGGAACAGGCGCGTGCCCATGCTGTCGAGCAGGAAGCTGGCGCGCCGGTACAGCGCGCCGCCGGACACCGCGTTGATCAGGTGGCCGACCAGCGAACGGGCGACCTCGGCCGAGAACAGCACCGGGAACTCGCCGGTCGGCGCGCTGCGCGGCGCCAGCCGCGACACCGCGCGTTCGGCCGCGCGCCGGCCGATGGCCGCCGCCGCCTCCAGGTCGCGTTGCGCCAGGCCGATGCTGTACCAGCCGTCGCGCTGCATCCCCTCGCCCTGCCCGGCGATCAGGGCCACGCCCAGCGAATGCTGGGTCTCCCGCTCGCGGCCGATGAAGCCGTGGCTGTTGGCGTAGACCGACAGGCTCTCGCCGCTGCCCAGCGAGGCGCCGTCGGAATTGGTCACCCGCGCGTCGGCCTCGCGGCCGGCGGCCTCGCAGGCCAGGCACAGGTCGATCGCCTCGTCCGCTTCCAGCGCCCACGGATGCCAGGTGTCCAGGTCGGGGAACTCCGTGGCCATCAGCTCCGCGTCGGCCAGGCCGGCGGCCGGATCGTCCTCGGTATGGCGGGCGATCGCGCAGGCCTGCTCGACGGTGGCGTCGAGGCTGGATTCCTGCAGGTCGGCGGTGCTGGCGCTGCCCTTGCGCCTGCCGAAGTACACGGTCACGGCGATGCCGCGGTCGCGGGTGGACTCGACCGTCTCCACCTCGCCCATCCGCACCGAGACGTTGAGCCCGCGTTCCTCGCTGCAGCTCACTTCGGCCTGGCTGGCGCCCAGCGCGCGGGCGCGGTCGAGCAGGCGCTGCGAGATCTCCGCCAGCCGCTCCAGGCGCTGCCGGCTGTCGTCGTTGTGCACGATGTCGTTCAAGGGTTCCACCTGTGATTCCGAAGTCCAGTCTGCGTGCCCGCGCGACGCGGGCGGCGCGTCCGGCGGCCTGCCGGGATCCGCGCCAGCGGGCGCCGGCGACGTGCCGGGCCCGCGGTATTCATGGCCGGGCGGGTAGAATCCACCGCACTGAACAGAGCCCCAGCCCCATGCGCGGACGCGACGAAGAAACCGGCGAGTACCTTTCCCCCAGCCGCAGCCAGCAGCGCCGCGAGGCGCTGGGCGTGCTGGAGTTGGCCGAGAAGCTCGCCAGCCTCACGCCGAGCCAGCTGGCCAAACTGCCGATCCCCGAGGACCTGCTGCCGCACCTGGAGCACACCCGCAAGATCACCGCGCACATCGCCCGCAAGCGGCAGCTGGCCTACCTGGCCAAGCAGATGCGGCGCGAGGACGACGAGACCCTCGACGCGATCCGCGACGCGCTGGACGAGGACGGCAAGGCCGCGCGCCGCGAGGTCGCCGCGATGCACCGCGTCGAGGCCTGGCGCGAGCGCCTGCTGGCCCAAGGCGACGCGGCGCTGGCCGAGCTGCTCGACGAGCACCCCGGCGCCGATCGCCAGCGCCTGCGCCAGCTGGTCCGCAGCACGCTGGAGGAGCGCAGGCGCAACAAGCCGCCGCGCGCCTTCCGCGAGCTGTTCCGCGAACTGCGTGCGCTGCTGCTGGCCGGCGGCGCCGGCGAAGCCGTCGCGCACGCCGACGATGCCGCCGACAGCGACGCGTTCGATTTCGACGAGGCCGGCGAAGGCTTCGAACCCGGCGACGACGAATAGGCGCGCCGGACCGTGGCGTGCCGGCGGCCGCGCCGCCGGGCTCACGCGCCGCGCCTCACGCCCGCGTTCCGCCGACGGTCAGGCCGTCGATCAGCAGCGAAGGCTGGCCCACGCCCACCGGCACGCTCTGCCCGTCCTTGCCGCACACGCCCACGCCCTCGTCCAGGGCCAGGTCGTGGCCGACCATGCGCACCTTCTGCATGGTTTCCGGGCCGTTGCCGATCAGGGTCGCGCCCTTCACCGGCGCGGTCACCTTGCCGTCCTCGATCAGGTAGGCCTCGGTGGCCGAGAACACGTATTTGCCGCTGGTGATGTCGACCTGGCCGCCGCCGAAGTTGACCGCGTACAGGCCCTTCTTCACCGAGCGGATCATCTCTGCCGGGTCGTGCGTGCCGGCGAGCATGTAGGTGTTGGTCATGCGCGGCATCACCAGGTGCGCGAACGACTCGCGCCGGCCATTCCCGGTGGGCGCCATGCCCATCAACCGGGCGTTGAGCGAATCCTGCATGTAGCCGACCAGCACGCCGTCCTCGATCAGGGTGGTGCAGCGGGTCGGCTCGCCCTCGTCGTCGATGTTGAGCGAGCCGCGGCGGCCCTCCAGGGTGCCGTCGTCGACGATGGTCACGCCCGGCGCGGCCACGCGCTGGCCGAGGCGGCCGGCGTAGGTCGAGGTGCCCTTGCGGTTGAAGTCGCCTTCCAGGCCGTGGCCCACCGCCTCGTGCAGCAGCACGCCGGGCCAGCCGGCGCCCAGCACCACCGGCATGGTCCCGGCCGGCGCGTCGATCGCGTCGAGGTTCACCAGCGCCTGGCGCAGCGCCTCGCGCGCCAGCGCCTCCGGGCGCCCGCCGGAGAACAGTTCGGCGTAGGAATAGCGGCCGCCCCCGCCGGCATAGCCGGATTCGCGGCGCCCGCCCTGTTCGACGATCACCTGCACGTTGAGCCGCACCAGCGGGCGCACGTCGGCGGCAAGCACGCCGTCGCTGCGCGCCACCAGCACCGTGTCCACGCCGCCGGACAGGCTCACCGACACCTGCACCACACGCGGGTCGGCCGCGCGCAGCAGGCGGTCCAGCGAGCGCAGCAACTCGACCTTGTCCTCGTTGCCCATGCCGTCGACCGGGTCCAGCGCCGGGTACAGGTCGCGCACCACCGGCGCGCCGGTGCGGACCAGCTGCCGCTCCACCCGCGCGCCGTCGCGGGCGATCGCCCGCGCCGAACCGGCGGCCAGGCGCAGGGCCTCGGCGTTGATGTCGTCCGAATAGGCGAAGCCGGTCTTCTCGCCGGCGATCGCGCGCACGCCCACGCCCTGCTCGATCGAGTGCGCGCCGTCCTTGACGATGCCGTCCTCCACGGTCCAGCTCTCGCGCCGCGAATGCTGGAAATACAGGTCGCCGAAATCGATGCCCGGGCCCAGCAGGGCCGAGAAGGCGCGGTCGAGCCCGGACGGGTCCAGGCCGCCGGGGACGAGCAGGCGGTTTTCGGCGAGGGCGAGCGTGGTCGAGGTCATGTACGGGGTATGGGGGCGGGCGCCGGGGATGGCAAGCATGCCTATGATGACAGCTGGCCGCCCGGCGGCCTTAACCACCCTCTTCCGGACCTGACCGCCACGCCCGATGAAGCTGACCGCCTACGTGATCGACGGCCATACCCTGGACATCCGCCCGGCACCTCGCGAGCGCGACTGGATGGAGCGCACCGACCAGCGCTACGCCTACCGCTGCCTGCCGCTGGACATGGCCAATGTGCATGGCTGGGAACTGCTGTGCCAGACCGGCTTCAGCGCCGAATGGAGCGGCGGCGACGCGCTGGAGGACGTGAAGGTCACGCCCGACCCGGGCACCTCGGCGCCGGCGGTGAGCCATTTCGGCTACGGCGTGCTGACCTTCCACGTGCCCTGCCTGTTCCGCAGCGACGCGGACGTGGAACTGATGGTGACCGGCCCGGTCAACCGCCCGCGCGACGGCATCGCCGCGCTGACCGGCGTGGTCGAGACCGGCTGGAGCCCCTATCCGTTCACCATGAACTGGAAGTTCACCCGCCCCGGCCGGGTGCGCTTCGAGGCCGGCGAGCCGTTCTGCCACCTGCTGCCGCTGCACCGGCCGCTGCTGGAGGGCGTGAGCGCCGAATGGCGGCCGCTGTCGGAGGCGCCGGACCTGCACTCGCAGTACCACGCCTGGACCCACAGCCGCGGCCATTTCCTGCAGGAACTGCCGGATCCGCAATCGGAAGCGGCGCGCGAGCAGTGGCAGCGCGGCTACTTCCGCGGCGTCGACGTGCGCGGCTGCCCGGCCGAAGGCCACCGGGTGAAGCTGCGCCTGCCGCAGTTCACCCGCGCCAAATAGCCGCCCTCTGTAGAGTCGGGCTTGCCCGACTCCCTCCGCATGATTCCCCCGCACGCCCGGAGCGACCGCGCCCCCCTGCGTATTTCCCGATACCGATGACACGGCCGCACCCGTAACCCGGCCCGGTCGCACGCCACCGCCTAGCCGGCGTCCTGCGCCTCGGCCTCTTCGTGCTCGCGGCGCGACTGCTCGCGGCCGATCACCTCGACCTTCGGTTCCTTCCAAGGCCCGCTGACCTTGTAGGTCTTGGCGCCGATCCCGCCCAGCGGCCTGGACAGCACCGCATTGGCCGCCGCGCCCACCGCCGCGCCGACCGGACCGCCGGCCACCGCGCCGACCACGGTCAGCAGGTTGCCGGACTTGGGAAGCACGTCGATGGTCTGGTCGAAGCGCTGCGCGCGCAGGTCGGTGGTGCCGCGGATGCGGATATCGGCGGCGGGGCCCTCAATCAGCATGTCGTCGGTCTGGGCCTGGCCGTCGGCGAAGCGCACGTTGCCTTCCAGCCGGTCGAAGGCGAAGCCGCGCGAGAAGAAGTCGCGGAAGTCGAGCATCAGCCGGCGCGGCAGCTGGGCCAGGCTGAACAGGCCGAGCACGCGGCCGGCGCCGGGCTCCACTTCCAGCAGCTGGCCATCGCGGGCGGCGATCCGCAGGCTGCCCTGCAGCCCACCGAGGCGGAAGCCTGCCGGCGAACCGGGCCAGCTGGCGTCGAAGCTGACCTTGCCTTCGCCGCGCGCCAGCCAGTTGCGGTAGCCCAGGCCGTCCATCAGCGCGCCCATGTCGCGACTGTCGACGGTCAGCGCCAGGTGGGTGCGGGCGGCCTCGCCCTGGCCCAGCCATTCGCCGGTGGCTTGGATCTTCTGTTCGCCGGCCTGCACCTGCAGCTGCTCCACGCGCAGCCCGCCGGGCACCGGGCGGGTGCGCAGCAGGGCGCGACCCAGCGCCGCGTCGCGGTAGCGCAGGTCGTCGATATCGAACGCCAGCGGCGGGATCGCCGCCGGATCGAAACCCTCGTCGGCTGGCTGTGGCGCCTCGACATCGGTGCCTTCGGTGGTATTGGCCGCGGCCACCGCATCGCGCGCGACCTCGCCGCCCGAAGCCGACGCCTTCGCCACGCTCGCCGGCGGCTGCCAGTGGAAGCGGCCGAAGCGCCCTTCCACGGTCGCCCCGGACTGCCCGGGCACGCGCACCTGGCCGGCCAGCGCCGGACCCTCCACGTCCACCTGCAACGCCTGCCCTTCCGGGCGCAGCTGCAGCCGGGTATCCGGGAACACGCCGCCGAGCAGATGCAGCTCGTCGGCCAGGACATCGATCTGGCGCAGCGCCGGGCCATCGCCGCCGCCCTTGGCCAGGCCGATCCATTCCAGCGCGTCAAGCGACGTGGTGCGGCCGCCGACCACGATGCCCGACGCCGGCGGTTCGGCGTCCACGGTGGCCGCGCCCAGCAGCACGCGCACGCCGGTGCGGCCGTCGCGCTGGCGCGCGCGCACCGCCATGCGGTCGCCGAAGGCCACGTCGATCGGGCCGCTGCCCAGCGGCAGGCCCAGCTTCACCGTCGTGGCCAGCGCGTCGCCGGCCGGCTTGGCCAGCGGCGACGGCAGGTCCAGGCGGGTGCCGGCCAGGTTCGACTGCAGCTGCAGCGTGCCGACGAGGTCGCCACGCGCCTGCTTCGGCAGGGCCACGTCCAGCCGCCACGGCGAACGGCCCTGCACGCGCGGCGCCAGCCAGTCCAGCTCCGGGGCGCGCGCGAACAGGTCGGCCGCGTCCATCGGCGCGTCCAGGCTGGCTTCGAAGGCATTGGCCGCGTCCTTCGCATGGCCGCCGGCGCGCAGCGCGAGCGTGCCGTCCTGGCCGCGATAGCGCACTGCCAGTTCTTCGGCGTCGAAGCCGTTGCCGTCGTAGCGCGCGTTCCCGCGCACCGCGTCGAAGGCCAGGTTCCAGCGCTTCTCGACCAGGCGCGCGCCGTCGAGGGCGACGCTGCCGTCGATCCGCGCCGGGCCCCCGCCCGCGCCCAGCGGCAGGTCCAGGGCGAACAGGGTCGCCGCCGGGCCGGAGGCTTCCAGGTTGGCGAAGGTCTCGTGGTGTTCACGGTCCAGCGGGCTGTCGCGCAGCAGCTCGAGCATGTTCGCCGCGTCGCCGCGCGCGCTGGCGCGCACCTTCAGCGGCGCGTGGCTGAAGTCGGCGATGCCGGCCTGCAGGCGCTGGATCGGCAGGCCGCGGGTCGTGCCCTGGCCCTGCAGGCTGAAGCCGTTACCGATGAAGGCCACCTCGGCGTCCAGCGCTTCCAGCACCGGCCAGTCCTGCTGGTAGCGGATGCGGCCGTCGCGGATATGCGCGGTGGCCTCGAAGCGGCCGTTGTTGCCGGTGAACGGCCAGTCGTCCAGGTCGCCGGCGACCAGGCCGCGGCCACCGCTGACCACGCCGTCTTCCAGCGCCATGCCCAGCCAGTCCACCGCCGCCCTGGACATGCGGTGGTGGACCCAGAACTTCTTCGCCACCGGCACCGGCGCGTCGTCGATGTCGGCGGCAATGCCGATCCACGGGCGGGTACCGTCGCCCTGGAACCACAGCCCGCCGCGCACGTTGGCGGCGTAGTCGCCGCCATCCAGGCGCAGCGCAGGCGTGCCCACCTCCCAGCCGGCGCCTTCGCGCCAGGCCAGCAGGGTGCCGTCCAGCGCCAGCTCGTGCGGCACGCCGAAGCCGCTGGGCCAGTCGAAGCGCAGGGCGCTGCGCGGGTCCAGCGCCAGCTGCCAGCCCTGGCCGTCGCCTTCGAAGCGGCCGGACAGGCCATCCATGCCGGGGGCGTCGCCGACCGGGTCGAACACGATCCGTTCGAGCCGGCCCTGCGCATGCATCGGGCCGCCGCGCATGCCGGCCACTTCCAGCGCCGACACCTGCGCCTGCGGCGCGGCCTCGCGCAGCCAGCCGCGCAGGCCCGGCGGCAGCGCGTCGGACAGCGCGGCCACGGCCAGCAGCGGGGTTGCGTCGACCCGTTCGAGCTGCAGCGCGTAGCGCTGGCCGCCGGCCAGCAGCAGGCCGTCCAGCGATTGCGCACCGCGTTCGTCGGCCACCTGCAGCTGCGGTGCATCCAGGCGCCAGCCCTGCGCGGTCACCCGCCAGCGCGCGCGGCCGCGCAGTTCGTCCAGGCGCACCTGCGGCAGCAGTCCGTCGGTCAGCGGCGCGCCGGCCAGCAGCAGGTGGCGCAGCTCGAATCGGGTGGTGGCCAGGACCACGCGGTGCTGGCGCAGTTCGGCCCAGACCTCGACATGGCCGCGGCCGTCGGCCACCGTGATCCCCGCGCGGTTGAGCAGCGGCGCCCACGCACCCAGCGCCTCGGTGTCCAGGCCGAACCAGGCGCGGCCGGCGCCGCTGCCGCGGTCGAAATCGAACGCCATCCGCGCCGGCGTGCCGTCGGGACGGATCCAGGCGCGCGCGCCCGCGTCGACGCGCTGGTCGTTGACGCGCAGGCGCAGGTCGATCCGCGGGATGCGCGTGCGCAGGCCGAGCTGCGGCGCGCGCACGTCCAGGCTGCCGCCGATCACCTGCAGTTCGCCCAGGCCTTCCAGGTACTCGAGCGGATCGCCGGCGGCGGCGCCGGAGGTGGGCAGGCCGCGCACCGACCAGCGGCCGTCGTCGTCGCGCTCGAGGGTCAGCGACGGGCCGCGCAGGCGCAGCTCGGTGAACGAGCTGCCCGGCAGCAGGCCGGCATACATAGACACCAGCACCTCGGCCTGGCCGACGTGCACGCCCGCGCCCGGCGCGCCGACGTGCAGGCCTTCAAGCTGCAGCAGCGGGCCGCGGCGGGTCCACTGCGTGCGCACGCGGTCGAAGGCGACCGGACGTCCGGCCTTCTCGCTCAGCCAGGCGGCGATGCGTTCGGGATGGCGCTCGGCCAGCGGCAGCAGCTGGCTCACCGCGCCCAGCACCAGCGCCATCGCCACCAGCACCACGGCCAGCAGGTAGGCGGCCCAGCGGCGAGCCAGGCGCAGGCGGCGGCGCAACGGGGTGGGCATCAGGCCTCCGCGCCGCGCCTGCGGTCAGAGCAGGACCACATCGAACTGCTCCTGCAGGTACTGCTCGTCGGCCTGGAAGCGGATCGTCTTGCCGAGGAACTCCTCCAGCTCGGCCACCGCGGCCGACTCCTCCTCGGTGATCCGCGCCACCACCTTGGGCGAGGCGATCACCAGCAGGCGCGCGGCATCGAACTGGCGCACCGCGCGGGTGATCTCGCGGAAGATCTCGTAGGTCACCGTCTCGGCGGTCTTCACCGTGCCGCGCCCGCTGCACTGCGGGCAGGTTTCCGACAGCTGGCGCTCCAGGCTCTCGACCGTGCGCTTGCGGGTCATCTCGACCAGGCCCAGCGGCGAGAAGTCGTACACCGTGGTCTTGGCGTGGTCGCGCGAGAGCGACTTCTCCAGCGTCCGCAGCACCTGGCGGCGGTGCTCCGGGTCGGTCATGTCGATGAAGTCGATGATGATGATGCCGCCGAGGTTGCGCAGGCGCAGCTGGCGGGCGACCGCCTGGGCAGCCTCGAGGTTGGTGCGGTACACCGTTTCCTCGAGGTTGCGCTGGCCGAGGAACGAGCCGGTGTTCACGTCGATGGTGGTCATCGCCTCGGTCTGGTCGATGACCAGGTAGCCGCCGGACTTCAGCGGCACCTGCTTGTCCAGGGCGCGGCCGATCTCGTCCTCGACCCCGTACAGGTCGAAGATCGGGCGGTCGCCGACGTACAGCTCGATCTTCTCGGCCAGCACCGGCATGTACTTGGCGACGAAGGCCTGCAGCCGGTCGTAGGTGTCGCGCGAGTCCACGCGCACCTTCTCCACATCGCGGCGGATCAGGTCGCGCACCGCGCGCAGCGGCAGGCTCAGGTCCTCGTAGATGATCGTGCCCGATGGCGCCTCGCGGCCGCGGCGCTCGACCACGTTCCACACCCGCGACAGGTAGGCGATGTCCTCTGCCAGCGCCTCGGCTGGCTGGCCCTCGGCGTTGGTGCGGACGATGTAGCCGTGGCCGCCGTAGCTGGCCGACAGGTCGGCGACCAGGGTCTTCAGCCGCTGGCGCTCGGCCTCGTCCTCGATCCGCGCCGACACGCCGATGCTGCGCGACTGCGGCAGCAGCACCAGGTAGCGCGAGGGGATGCTGATCTGGGTGGTCAGGCGCGCGCCCTTGGTCCCGATCGGGTCCTTCACCACCTGCACGACGATGTCCTGGCCGTCGCGCAGCAGCTCGACGATCGAGGGCGTGGCCAGCGGCTGCGGCGGCGCGTCGTCGGCGATGCCGGCATCGACCGGCACCGGGCGGATGACGTCGTTGGCGTGCAGGAACGCGGCGCGCTCCAGGCCGACTTCGACGAACGCGGCCTGCATGCCGGGCATCACCCGCTGCACGCGGCCCTTGTAGATGTTGCCGACCACCCCACGCCGCCAGCCGCGCTCGATGTGCAGCTCCTGCAGCATGCCGTTCTCGACCACCGCCACGCGGGTCTCGCGGGGAGTGACGTTGACCAGGATCTCCTCGGACATGCGCCCGCTCACCCGGCCACGGCGACGGTGGCGCCACCCGCTTGCGCCGGCGCGGCCGGCGGCGCGGCGAGCAGCCGCGCGGTCTCGTGCAGCGGCAGGCCCATGACGCCGGAGTAGCTGCCGGCCAGGTGCTCGACGAACACCTCGGCGCGGCCCTGGATGCCGTAGGCACCGGCCTTGCCCATGGCCTCGCCGGTGGCGACGTAGCGGGCGATGGCCTCCTCGTCCAGCGTGGCGAAGCGGACCTCGGTCACCGACAGTGCCTGGCGTTCGCCGGCCGCGTCGATCACGGTCACCGCCGACAGCACGGTGTGGGCGCGGCCGGACAGGCGTCGCAGCATCGCCGCCGCGTCGGCGGCGTCGGCCGGCTTGCCGAAGACCTCGTCGTCCAGCACCACCTCGGTGTCGGCACCCAGCACGCGCGCGCCCGGCTCGCCGGCGACCCGCGCCCAGCCGGCCCGGGCCTTGTCGCGGGCGACCCGGCGCACGTAGTCGGCCGCCCCCTCGCCCGGCGCCCGGACTTCCGGGACGTCGACGTCGAGCAGGCGGTAGGGTTGGCCGATCCGGTCCAGGAGCTCGGCGCGGCGGGGGGATTTCGAGGCCAGATACAGCATGGAGGCAAGGATAACCCGGCCCGGCTGGCTGAACCGTGGCCGGACCGGCGGTTCGGCCCGCCAACCCCGGCCGGACTCACCGCGCGTTCATCCCCACGAACCGACCCTGCGGCAACCCCCGCACGGCCACTGTCATCGCATCCCAGGAAAGGAGCCTTACATGCGTTACCCGATTGCCGTCCTGCTCGCCCTCGCCCTGTCCGCCCCGGCCGCCGCCCAGCCGTCGGGCGCCCCGCCGCTGCCGCCCGACGGCACCCTGCTGTCGGTCTCGGCCCAGGCCCAGGCCAGCCGGGCGCCGGACATCGCCACGGTCTCGGCCGGGGTGGTCACCCAGGCCGCCGACGGCAACACGGCGATGCGCCAGAACGCCGAGCAGATGAACCGGGTGCTGGCCGCGATCCGCGCCGCCGGCGTGGCCGAGAAGGACGTGCAGACCAGCGGCATCAACCTGCACCCGCAGTACCGCTACGAGGAGAACCAGCCGCCGCGCATCACCGGCTACCAGGCCAGCAACACGGTCAACGTGAAGCTGCGCGACGTGGCGAAGATGGGCAAGGTGCTGGACGCGCTGGTGGCCAGCGGCGCCAACCAGATCAACGGCCCGAGCTTCGGCATCGACGATCCGGAGCCGCTGTACGACCAGGCCCGCGTCGAGGCGCTGCGCCGCGCCCGCGACCGCGCCGATACCTACGCCAAGGCCCTGGACCTGCGCGTGCGCCGCATCGTCAGCATCAGCGAGGGCGGCGCGGCGCTGCCGCCGCCGATGCCGCGCATGGCGATGATGAAGGCCGAGGCCTACGACAGCACCCCGGTCGCCGCCGGCGAAAGCAGTGTCTCGGTGAACCTGGACGTGGTGTTCGAGCTGGGGCGCTGAGCGCCCCCTCTCCCCATGGGAGAGGCCTTGTCCGGGCTGCGGCGATGCTCCTGTAGCGCGGGGCTTGCCCCGCTCCCACGCATCCGGATGCGTGGTGCCCCATCAGCACCTCTGCCCCACTGTTCTTCGCGGGCGTGCGGCATCCAGCGTGGGAGCCGGGCAAGCCCGACCCTGGCGACGGGCACCGCACCCCTGACTTTGGTCGAGGACGCAACCTGGGAGCTTGCGTCAGGCGAATGGCCCGGCGCAGTCTGGAACCGGGCCATCGCGGCCAAACCCCGGCCGCCATGTCCGTGTGTTGTTTCCTCCGTCATTCCTGCAATGGAGGTGGACCATGGTTCGCACGCTGCCGTCCGATGACACCCCGCGCCTGGACTTCCAGCGCATCCTCGCCATCAGCTTCGCCATCGCCGTGCACGCGCTGGCCTTCCTGGTGCTGCTCGTTCCGCTGGTCCAGTCGCCGGTGGAGACGGCCCGCCCGACCTCCGAACCGGAGCGCTGGAAGATCACCGAAGTCCCGCCGCCTCCGCCCCTGCCACCGCAGCTGGTGCAGCCGCCGCAGCCCCAGCCCCGCACGCTGCCGCGCATCGAACCGGTGGCCACGCCGGAACCGCGGATGGCTCCGGTCGAAGCGGTGATCGATTTCGGCACCCTCGCCATCGATCCCGCGCCCACCGCCGGCACTCCCGGCGGACTGGCCCCGGCCGGCGACGGCCAGCCGCTGCAGGGCGCCGAACTGCGCTACGCGGTGGCGCCACCGCCGCCGTATCCGCGCGACGCCATCCGCACCGGCGCCGAGGGCGTGGTGCTGCTGCGCATCCTCGTGGACGTCGATGGCCGGCCGCTGGAAGTGGCGGTCGAGCGCGGCAGCGGCCACCGCTCGCTGGACCGCGAGGCGGTGCGCCACGTGCAGCAGCGCTGGCGCTTCGAGCCGGCCATGCGCGACGGACGCGCGGTGCAGGCCTGGGGCCTGGTGCCGATCAGCTTCACCCTGCAATGAGCGCCGCCTGCACGCGCCCCGGCGCGTGCACGATTCTTCGGGCGCGGACATCGATGCGCCACGCGCGCCGGCCACCGCGCCATGCCATCCGCTCCGCGGCAGCCGCGCCTCAGGCGCGGTGGTAGGGGTGGTTGGCCAGCAGCGCCGCGGCGCGGTACAGCTGCTCGGCCACCACCAGCCGCACCAGCATGTGCGGCAGGGTCAGCAGGCCCAGCGACCAGGACTCGGAGGCGGCGGCCAGCACTTCCGGCGCGTGGCCCTCGGGGCCGCCGATCAGGAAGGCCAGGTCGCGACCCTGCTGGCGCCAGTGCTCCATGCGCCGCGCCAGCTGCTCGGACGACCATTGCTTCCCGGGCACGTCCAGCGCGACCACGTGCGCGTTCTTCGGCAGCGCGGCCAGGACGCGCCTGCCCTCTTCCTCGATCGCCCGCTGCGGATCGCGGCCCTTGCCGCGCATGCCCGGCTCGACCTCGACCAGCTCCAGCGGCAGCCAGTGCGAGAGGCGCTTGCGGTATTCGGCGAAACCCTCCGCCACCCAGGGCGGAGCGCGCTCGCCGGTGGCGATCAGTCGGGCCTTCATGCCGGCCATGATAGCGGCGCGCGCGCCGATGCCGGGCTATTCCATCGCGACAGCGCTGATATGCCCCTGCATGCACGTGCTACGGTCCGCCGGCCCGTCGAGGCGCCGTCCGCATCCGTTCCGGGAGGGAACCCATGGACTTCCGCCGCCCTGTACTCGGCCTGCTGGCCGCCGTCTGCCTGGTGGCGCCACTGGCCGTCGCCGCGGAAGACGTGCCGCCGGAAGCCTCCTTCGAATGGTTCGCGTACGAAGGCAGCGATCCGGTCGATGCGACGGTGGATCCCGGCCCGGGCCAGTTCCGCAACCCGGTGCTGAAGGGCTTCCACCCCGACCCCAGCGTGGTGCGCGTCGGCGGGGACTACTACCTGGTCACCTCCACCTTCGGCTGGTTCCCCGGCATCCCGGTGTTCCACAGCCGCGACCTGGTGCACTGGACCCAGATCGGCAACGCCATCGACCGCACCACGCAGCTGGACTTCGGCCGGCACGACCTGGTCAACGGCGTGTTCGCCCCGGCGATCGAATACCACGACGGCACCTTCTACATCGTCAACACCTGCTTCCCCGACTGCGGCGGCAACTACGTGATCACCGCGAAGGATCCAGCCGGGCCGTGGTCCGATCCGGTGTGGCTGCCCGACCTGGCCGGCGGCATCGATCCTTCGCTGTTCTTCGACGACGACGGGCGCGCGTGGATCGTCAACAACGACCTGCCCGAAGGTGGCGAACGCTGGAACGGCCACCGCGCGATCTGGCTGCAGGAATTCGACGCGAAGGCCCTGCGCACCATCGGCCCGCGCAAGGTGATCCTCGACGGCGGCATCGATCCGGCGGAAAAGCCCGAGTACGTCGAAGGCCCGCACCTGTTCCGCCACGGCGACTGGTACTACCTCACCGCCGCCGAGGGTGGCACCGGCGAGATGCACCGCCAGGTGATCCTGCGCAGCCGCCAGGTCACCGGCCCGTACGAGCCGTGGGCAGGCAACCCGATCCTGACCCAGCGCGACCTGCCGCGCGAACGCCCGTTCCCGGTCACCTCCGCCGGGCACGCCGACCTCGTCGGCACGCAGGACGGCGACTGGTGGGCGCTGTTCCTCGGCAACCGGCCCTATCCGCCGGCCGAAGGCCATTACGTCAACACCGGCCGCGAGACCTTCCTGATGCCGGTGCGCTGGGAGGACGGCTGGCCGCGCATCACCGCGCCCGGCGAAACCGTACCCTACGTGCTCGACGCGCCGCGCCTGCCGCGCGGCAGCGCGGCGCTGCCGACCAGCGGCAACTTCACGCTCCGCGATGAATTCGATGGCCACACGCTGCCGCTGTACTGGATGACGGTGCGCAACCCGCGCGAGGCCTGGTACCGCCTCGACGACGGCGCGCTGCACCTGCGCGCGCGCGGCATCCTGCTGGGCCAGCGCGACAATCCCTCGTTCCTGGCCCGGCGCCAGCAGCACCAGCACGCCACCGCCACCACCGCGATGCGCTTCGCGCCTCGACGCGATGGCGACATCGCCGGACTGGTCGCGTTCCAGAACGAGGCCTACTGGTACCTGCTGGCGCTCACCCGCGAGGACGGCGCGCTGAAGATCGTGCTCGACCGCCGTGACGGCCGCCAGCGCGACGAGCCGGCCACCGGGACGCGGCTGGCGTCGGCGACGCTGCCGGCGCAGGCGATGGAAGAGCTGCGGCTGCGCATCCGCGCCCGCGGCGCGACCTGCGATTTCCAGTACGCCATCGGCGAGGGCGACTGGCGCACGCTGGCCGAAGGCGTCGACGGCACCCTGCTCAGCACCGCGGTGGCCGGCGGCTTCACCGGCGCGGTGTTCGGGATCTACGCGGCGCGCCAGGGCAAAGCACGTTAAGGCGGCGCCGCGCCGCTTGGCGAAGCGGAAGCGCGCCGCCTGGCGCGCGGGAGATCAGGAAGGAGGCGCCCGGCGCGATACGCACGGGGCGCGGCGGCTCAGCCGGCGTCCTGCGCCTGGGCCTGGTCGCCGACGGTCCACAGCCGCTCCAGCGCGTAGAACTCGCGCACCCGCGGCAGCATCACGTGGACGACCACGTCGCCCAGGTCGACCAGCACCCACTCGGCCTCGCGCTCGCCTTCCACGCCCAGCGGCATCGCGCCGAGCTTCTTGGCGAACTTGATCACCTCGTCGGCGATGGACTTCACGTGGCGGGTCGAGGTGCCCGAGGCGATCACCATGTGGTCGGTGACGCTGGTCTTGCCGCGCACGTCGATCTCGACGACATCCTTGGCCTTGATCTCCTCCACCGCGGCGCGCACGGTCGCCAGCAGGCTCTCGGCGGACGGCGGCGGTTCGGGAAGGCGGGTCTTGATGACGTGGGCTTGGCTGCTCAAGGAAGGCTCTGCGGAACGGGCGGAAACAGGGGGCCGATTATACCGGTCGTGGGCGGGGCCCCGCCTTCACGGCTGGCGGTACAGGCCGTGGGCCTCGATGTAGGCGGCGACGGCGGCCGGCACCTGTCGGCGCCAGGCCGGATCGCCGCCGGCGATGGCCTGGCGCACGGCGGTGGCCGATTCCGGGCGCAGCGGTTGCTTCAGGGCATGGATGGCCCCGGCCGGGGCGGCGGCGAGCCGGGCCGGATCGTCGGTCCAGCGGCCAGAGGCTTCGGCGGCCAGCGCGCCGGGCAGTTCGGCCAGGTCCGCGTCTCCGCGCGCGGCCACGACCAGGTGCGCCAGCGGCAGGAGCTCACACCAGCGGTGCCAGGTGGGCAGCGAGCGGAAGCTGTCGGCACCAAGGAGCAGCGCCAGCGGCGCGTCCTTGCCCAGTTCGGCGCGCAGTTCCAGCAGCGTGTCCACCGTCCAGGACGGGCCGTCGCGATGCAGTTCGCGACGGTCGACGCGCAGGCGCGGATCGCCGGCGATGGCCAGTTCCAGCATGCGGGCGCGCTGTCCGGCCGAGGCGCCGGTGGCGTCACGGTGCGGCGGATCGGCCGCCGGCGCCAGCGTCACCGGCACGCCGAAGGCGTCGGCGGCGCTGCGGGCGATGGCCAGGTGGCCTTCGTGCACCGGATCGAAGGTGCCGCCGTACCAGAGGGTCAGCACGCCATGCACGCCCGGCTCAGCGGTTGGCGGCCAGCAGCCGGGTGGCCGGGGTTTCGGCGATGGCCAGCAGCAGCCGCTCCAGCAGCTGCCACGGCTCGCCCGGGCCGCGCCCCTTGGCCGCGCGGTCGATGCGCGAGGCGTAGGCGACGAAGCGGTTCCAGCGCAGCGGCGTGGCATGGCGCTGCAAGGCGCGCTTGAACGGCGCCTGGCGGGCTTCCCACAGCCCCTGCGACTTCATTTCCGCGGTCAGGTTGGCGCCGCGCGCCTGCGCCCGCGACAGTGCGGCGGCGCGCAGCAGTTCGCGGATCACCATCGGCATCAGCCCGGCCACCTGCTCGCCCTCGGCGCGCAGGCCGGCGAGCATGCGCCGCACCTGCGCGGCCTGGCCGGAGAGGGTCGCTTCCAGCAGGCGGAACACGTCGTAGCGCGCCGCGTCGGCGACCAGCGACTGCATCGCCGCCAGGTCGAGCACGCCTTCCGGCGCCAGCAGCGCCAGCTTGTCGATTTCCTGCGCGGCGGCCAGCAGGTTGCCTTCCACGCGCTCGGCCAGGCCCTGCACCGCCTCGGGCGAGGCGCGCAGGCCACGTTCGCGCAGGCGCCGGTCGATCCAGCCCGGCAGTTCGTGCGGCTTGACCGCCCAGGCGATGGAGACCACGCCGCGGCGGTTGATCGCCTCGACCCACTTGCCCTGGTGGGCCTTGCTCCAGTCGCCGGCGACGATGAGCAGGGTGACGTCGGCGGGCGGGTTCTCGCAGAAGCTGCCGATCACCTCCGCGCCGGTCTTGCCCGGCTTGCCGCTGGGCAGGCGCACTTCCAGCAGCCGGCGGCTGCTGAACAGGCTGGGGGCGTTGAAGCTGGCGGCCAGCGCGTCCCAGTCCGGGTCGCGGCCGTCGCCGTCGAAGACCTCGCGCTCGGCGCCGTCGGCGCGCGCGCGGGCGCGCACCGCATCGGCGGCCTCGATCACGTGCAGGGTCTCGGGGCCGGCGATGAGGTACGCCGGCTGCAACGGCTGCGCGGCGGCCTGCGTCGCCAGCTGGTCGGGCCGCAGTTCCATCAGGACGCGTCCATCGACGCCATCAGGGCGTGGGCGACGGCGGCGGGGCCGGCAGCGGAGCGTCGGCCGCGGCCGGGGCCAGGATGGCGCCGTGTGCGGCTTCGGCGCGCACCACGCTGTCGATGCGGCGCAGGATCGAGGCGGCCATCTCGCGGCGCAGTTCGTCGGCGAGGATCTCGCGCTCGGTGCTGGTGCCGGTGGCGTCCTCCGGCGGCGACACGTAGTCGCGCGACAGTTCCACCACCTGCTGCGGCACCAGTTCGCGGCCGTCGGCCAGGCGGAAGGTGAAGATGGTGGCGTAGCGCAGGCTGAATTCCTGGGCGCGGCCCTGGTCGTCGATGGCGATGGGCAGGTCGCCCCAGCGCTCGGACAGGATCTCCAGCCGCGCCACGCGCGCCTTCTTGTCCACGGCGACCTGCTCGCGCGAGGCCACGGTGGCACCGGCGTTGCGCAGGTTGCGCTCCAGGGTGGTCACCAGTTCGCTGAAGGGCGTGGTCGAGGAGACCAGCACCGGCGGCGTGTCCTCCGGGAGCGCCAGGCTGTCGCGCAGGTGGAAGCCGCAGCCGGCCAGGGCCAGGGCAAGGAGGACAGGCAACACGTATCGGATCATGGGCGCAAGTCTGGACGAGCCGGCAGGCAGCGGCAACCGGCAGCCTGCCCGAGTGGGCGTGAACAGGCGTTGTAGGCGGGGTCCAGGGCGGATTCGGCAACTGGAGCGGACACACGCGGACGTCCGGGCGTTGGGCTGCGCCGGCTTCGGACGGAGCCGCGGCACTCCGGGGGCATGGGGCATCGCGCGGTTCCGCCATCCGCGCAGGACTGAGCATGGGCGCTGGCGCCGTCCGGTGCGTCGCCACGCCAGCCTTCTCACCGCTCGTACTGCGTTGGCGACCGCAGCACATCCATGTGCCGCTTGCCCCATGCCCCCGGAGCACCGCGTCTTCGGGCGCCTTGAGGCCGTGGCTCCGTTCTTTGTTTCCCCCTTTCCCGGGGAGATAGGGGCTGTCGGCACGCGCCGCTTCTGTAGAGCGGGGCTTGCCCCGCTGCTTTTCATGCGCGCTGGAGTATCAGGCGGGGGAGTCGGGCAAGCCCGAGTCTACAGGGGGGCGGTTGCGATCGGACGCAAGACCGCCCTGGTCGGGAGCGATCGGACACAAGGCACCCCGGGTCAGGGGTGCTCCGCCGGCATCGTGGCCGTTACGCGGCCACGATGTTGACGATCTTGCCCGGGACGACGATGACCTTGCGGATCGTCAGGCCTTCCAGGTACTTGGCCGCGTTCGGCTCGGCCTTGGCCAGGGCCTCGATCTGGTCGCGCGGCGTGTCGGCGGGCACCTCGATGGTGCCGCGCAGCTTGCCGTTGACCTGCACCGCCAGGGTCAGCGCGTCGCGCACCAGCGCGGCCGGATCGGCCTTCGGGAACGGCACGTCCTCCAGCAGCGTCTCCGGGTGGCCCAGCAGCTGCCACAGGGCGTGGCTGGAGTGCGGGGTGATCGGGTTGAGCAGCAGCACCGCCGCTTCCAGCGCCTCCTGGCGCACGGCGCGGCCCTGCGCGCTGGCGTCGTCGAACTTCGCCACCGTGTTCATCAGCTCCATCACCGCGGCGATGGCGGTGTTGAAGCTGTGGCGCTTGCCATAGTCGTTGGAGACCTTCTCGATGGTCTCGTGGGTCTTGCGCCGCAGCGCCTTCTGCGCGGCGTCCAGCGCGGCCACGTCCAGCGCCGGGGCGGCGCCCTCGGCGGCGTGCTTCTGTACCTGCGACCACAGCCGGCGCAGGAAGCGCGCCATGCCGTCGACGCCGGCCTCGTTCCACTCCAGCGACTGCTCAGGCGGCGCGGCGAACATCGAGAACAGGCGCACGGTGTCGGCGCCGTACTTGTCGACCATCGCCTGCGGGTCCACGCCGTTGTTCTTCGACTTGGACATCTTCTCGACCGGTCCGATCCTCACCGGCTGGCCGTCGGCGCGCAGGGTCGCGCCGGTGACGCGGCCCTTCTCGTCGCGCTGCACGTCCACGTCGGCCGGGTTGATCCAGTCCTTCGAGCCGTCCGGGTTCTCGCGGTAGTAGGTCTCGGCGATGACCATGCCCTGGGTGAGCAGGTTCAGCGCCGGCTCGTCGCTGTCCACCAGCCGCGCGTCGCGCAGCAGCTTGTGGAAGAAGCGGAAGTACATCAGGTGCAGGATCGCGTGCTCGATGCCGCCGATGTACTGGTCCACCGGCAGCCAGTAGTTGCCGCGCTTGTCGACCATCTCGCGCGCCTGCGGCGAGGTGTAGCGGGCGTAGTACCAGCTCGACTCCATGAAGGTGTCGAAGGTGTCGGTCTCGCGCTCGGCGTCGGCGCCGCACTCGGGGCACTTGCACTTGCGCCATTCCGGATCGGTCTTGATCGGCGAACCGGTGCCGCTGAACTCCACGTCCTCCGGCAGCACCACTGGCAGCTGGTCCTCCGGCACCGGCACCGCGCCGCACTTGTCGCAGTAGATCACCGGGATCGGGCAGCCCCAGTAGCGCTGGCGGCTCACGCCCCAGTCGCGCAGGCGGTAGTTGACCCGGCGCTGGCCGCGGCCCTGGCGCTCGAAGCGCTCGGCCAGGGCCTCGAACGCGCCCCAGTAGTCCAGGCCGTCGAACTCGCCGGAATTGACCAGCTCCAGGTCGTCGCGGGTCTTGTCGCCGTACCAGTCGCGCCAGGTGCCGGCGTCCCAGGTCTTCTCTTCCTCGTTGCGCGGCGACTTCAGCGCGATCACCTGCATCTTCGGCAGGCCGTACTTGCTGGCGAACTCGAAGTCGCGCTGGTCGTGGCCGGGGACGGCCATGACCGCGCCGGTGCCGTAGCCCATCAGCACGAAGTTGGCCACCCAGATCGGCACCTGCTCGCCGGTGACCGGGTGCACCGCCTTGAGGCCGGTGTCCATGCCGCGCTTTTCCTGGGTCTCCAGCTCGGCCTCGGACACGCCGCCGCGCTTCAGTTCCTCCAGGAACGCGGCCAGCTCCGGCTTCGACGCGGCCGCCTTCAGCGCCAGCGGATGCTCGCCGGCGATCGACACGAAGGTCACGCCCATCAGCGTGTCCGGGCGCGTGGTGAACACGTGCAGCGGCTCCAGCGCGGCGCCGGTGGCGTCGACCACGTCGAAGCGGATCTCCAGGCCCTCGGAACGGCCGATCCAGTTGCGCTGCATGGTCTTGACCGAATCCGGCCAGCCCGGCAGCTCGTCCAGGCCGTCCAGCAGTTCCTGGGCGTAGTCGGTGATGCGCAGGAACCACTGCGGGATCTCGCGCTTCTCGACCAGGGCGCCGGAGCGCCAGCCGCGGCCGTCGATCACCTGCTCGTTGGCCAGCACGGTCTGGTCCACCGGGTCCCAGTTCACCACCGCGTTCTTGCGGTAGGCCAGGCCCTTGCGCATCAGGCGCACGAACATGCGCTGCTCGTGCACGTAGTACTCCGGCGTGCAGGTGGCGAACTCGCGCGACCAGTCGATCGCGTAGCCCAGCGACTTGAGCTGGGCGCGCATGTGCTCGATGTTCCGGTAGGTCCACTTCGCCGGGGCGACCTTGTTCCTGATCGCCGCGTTCTCCGCCGGCAGGCCGAACGCATCCCAGCCCATCGGCTGCAGCACGTTGTGGCCGGTCATGCGCTTGTAGCGGCTGATCACGTCGCCGATGGTGTAGTTGCGCACGTGGCCCATGTGCAGCGCGCCGGACGGATACGGCAGCATCGACAGGCAGTAGTACTTGGGCTTGTCGGAGGACTCGGAGACCTCGAACGCGCGGGTGGTGTCCCAGAACTTCTGGGCGGCGGCCTCCACCTGGCGGGGATCGTAGGACGAGGCGTTTTCGGGAACGGCGGACATGCGGGTTCGCTGCGGCTGCGGCAAAGTCGCCAAGGGTACCGCAGCGCAGCATCCCGCTCCACTTGGCGGCCCCCGCGGGGGCGGCGCCGGACCGCGTGGCGGCGGGCGTCCCGGGCCGGCGGGCGGCGCCGGAACCGCCCCCGCAGCCGCTACCATCGGCCGACACCACCGGAGACCGTCGGATGCGCGTACTGCTGCTGTCGCTGGCCCTGCTCGCCCCCGCCGCCGCCCTGGCCGCCCCGCCGGAACCGGCCGAACTGCATTGCGGCCGGCTGTTCGACGCCCGCAGCGGCCGCCTGCTCGGCCCGCACACGGTGCAGGTCCGCGCCGGCCGTATCGAGGCGGTGCGGCCCGGCTTCCCGGACAACCCGGTCGCCGGGGCGGTCGACCTGCGCCGGCACACCTGCCTGCCCGGCTGGACCGACCTGCACGTGCACCTGGAGGACCAGTCCGGCCCGCAGAGCTACGCCGAAGGCTTCCGCCTGGATCCGGTCGACTACGCCTTCCGCAGCGTCGCCTACGCCGAGAAGACCCTGCTGGCCGGCTTCACCAGCGTGCGCGACCTCGGCGGCGACGTGGCCCCGCACCTGCGCGACGCCATCGCCCAGGGCCGGGTCCGCGGCCCGCGGATCTTCGCTGCCGGCCGTTCGATCGCCACCACCGGCGGCCACGCCGACCCGACCAACGGCTGGAACCACCTGCTCTCCGACCTGCACGGCCCGCCCGGCCCGGCCGACGGGGTGGTGGATTCGGTCGACGGCGCCCGCCAGGCCGTGCGCCAGCGCTACAAGGAAGGCAGCGACCTGATCAAGATCACCGCCACCGGCGGCGTGCTGTCCTACGCCCGCTCCGGCGACGCGCCGCAGTTCACCGACGACGAGGTCCGCGCGGTGGTGGAGACGGCCCGCGACTACGGCTACCGCGTCGCCGCCCATGCCCACGGGGCCGAGGGCATGAAGCGCGCGATCCGCGCCGGCGTCACCAGCATCGAGCACGGCACCTACATGGACGAGGAGGCCATGCGGCTGATGAAGCAGCACGGCACCTGGTACGTGCCGACGATCTACGCCGGCCGCTTCGTCGCCGACAAGGCGAAGGTCGACGGCTACTTCCCCGAGGTGGTGCAGCCGAAGGCGGCACGGATCGGCGCGCTGATCCAGGACACCGCGGGCCGCGCCTACCGCAACGGGGTGAAGATCGCCTTCGGCACCGACATGGGCGTGGGCCCGCACGGCGACAACGCGCGCGAGTTCATCTACATGGTCGAAGCCGGCATCCCCGCCGCGGTGGCGCTGCAGGCGGCCACGATCCGCGCCGCCGAGGTGCTGGGCGTGGACGACCAGGGCGTGCTGGAAGCCGGCAAGCGCGCCGACATCGTCGCCGTGCCGGGCGACCCGTTGGCCGACATCGGCGTGGTCATGGACGTGGCCTTCGTGATGAAGGACGGCGTGGTGTACAAGTCGCCCGGTGCGCCATGAGCGGCGAATGGCTCGGCTACGTGGCCGCCGCGCTGACCACCGCGGCGTTCGTGCCGCAGGCGGTGAAGACCCTGCGCAGCCGCGACACCCGCTCGATCTCGCTGGGCATGTACCTGATATTCACCGTGGGCCTGTGCTTCTGGCTGGCCTACGGGATCGTGCTCGGTTCCTGGCCGATGATCCTGTCCAACTGCGTGACCCTGGCGCTGGCGCTGCTGATCCTCGCGTTCAAGCTGCGCCACGGCTGAGCGGGGGCACCGGCGCGGTGGCCGCCAGCACGCCCCACGCCAGCCACGCGAAAAAGGCGATGCGCTGCGCCAGCGCCGCGCCGATCCAGCCGCTGCCGAGGAAGCCGCAGGCGACGACCACGATCGCGGCCACCAGGCTGGCCAGCGCGAAGCCACGCCAGCCCGGCGCGTGCCACAAGCCGCCGGCCAGCAGCAGCCCGCCCAGCGGGAAGGCCAGCGCCCACAGCAGCCAGGCGGTGGCGTGGTAGCGGCCGATGCCGCCGTCCAGCGATTCCAGGTCCAGCGGCAGCACACTCTGCGCGGCGAAAGCCAGCGCCGCCAGCAACAGCAGCTGCGCACCGATCCGCGCCGGCCAGCCGCTGCCCTGCGGCAGCCGCCGGCGCAGGTCCAGCGCCAGCCAGGCGCCGACCAGCCCCGGCACGACGAAGCCGAACAGGCCGAACAGGCTGCCGCGCCATTCCAGCTGCTGCGCGCCAAGGACGGCCAGCGGATGGCGCAGGTGCGAGAAGCCCTCGGTCGCCAGTCCGGCGACCAGCGCCGCCACCACGGCGCTGGCCAGCGCGGCCAGGGCCAGCGGCAGGCGCAACCGGTCGATGGTGTTCATGCGTCCCTCCAGTGGAATACGTCCTCGATGCCGGCCCCGAGCGCGCGTGCGATGCGGAAGGCCAGTTCCAGCGACGGCGCGTAACGCCCCGCTTCCAGCGCGATGATGGTCTGCCGGGTGACCCCGCAGGCCTCGGCCAGCGCCTGCTGGGTCATCCCGCCGCGCTCGGCGCGCCAGCGGCGGATGTCGTTGCCGACGGGAGTGCCGGGCGTGGAGGCCATCGACGTCGTCCATGGTGGACAGGATGTAAAATCCACCTTACATCCGCGCCCTGTGATGTCAAGTCGACCTTACATCGGCTTGTAAGCTGCGCCCCCAGGCTCCATCTCGGCGCCATTCGCCCACTCCCCCACGGAACCCTTCATGGCCGACCTGCCCCACGTCATCGACGTCACCACCGACACCTTCGAAAGCGCGGTCCTGCAGCAGTCGCTGCAGACGCCGGTGCTGGTCGACTTCTGGGCGACCTGGTGCGGTCCGTGCAAGTCGCTGACTCCGATCCTGGAGAAACTGGCCGCCGAGTACGGCGGCGCCTTCGTCCTCGCCAAGGTCGACGTGGACCAGCAGCAGCAGATCGCCGCCGCGTTCCAGATCCGCTCGGTGCCGACCGTGTTCCTGCTCGTCGGCGGCCAGCCGGTCGACGCCTTCCAGGGCGCCCTGCCGGAAGGCCAGCTGCGCCAGTTCCTGCAGCAGCACGGCATCGAACCCCTCGCCGCCGCCGAACAGGCACCCGACGAGGCCGCGCCGATCGACCCGCACGCCGAAGTCGTGCGCCTGCGCCGCGAAGTCGAAGCCGCACCGGACAACGACGGTCTCAAGCTCGACCTGGCCCTGGCCCTGCTGAAGATCGGCGGCACCGCCGAAGCCACCCAGCTGCTCGACGGCCTGCCGGCCAACCTCTCCACCGACGACCGCGCCGTGCGCGCCCGCGCCCGCCTCGGCTTCGCCGCCCTGCTCAAGGATGCCCCGCCGGTGCCGGTGCTGGAACAGGCCATCGCCGCCAACCCCGACGACCTCAAGGCCCGCCATCTCCTGGCCGTGCACCACCTGGTCGGCGGCGACGCCGCCGCCGGCCTGGAGCAGCTGCTGGAGATGCTGCGCCGCGACCGCGCCTACGAGGACGGCCTGCCCAAGAAGGCCCTCATCGACGCTTTCCGCGTGGTCGAGGACGAAGACCTGGTCGGCCAGTACCGCCGCCGGATGGCGTCGCTGCTGTTCTGAGCCCCGCCGGCAGCGGCCCTCCCCGCCGTGAGGCGCGCCGTAGAGTCGGGCCTGCCCGACTCTCCCGCCTGATGTCCCCGCACACGCCAAGAGCAGCGGGGCAAGCCCCGCTCTACAGACGCATCGAGGCACCGCTCCCACCGGAAGGCGCGGTGCCACGGAACGGAACGCAACCTCGTAGAGTCGGGCTTGCCCGACTCCCCCGCCTGATGCCCGACTTCGCGCGACAAAGCAGCGGGGCAAGCCCCGCTCTACAGACCCATCGAGGCCCCGCCCCGCCGGAAGGCGCGGTGCCATGGAACCGAGGGCAACCTCGTAGAGTCGGGCTCGCCCGACTCCCCCGCCTGATACCCGACCTCGCGCGACAAAGCAGCGGGGCAAGCCCCGCTCTACAACAGCCTCGCCGATAGCCGCTCTTCCTTCGGGCAAAGAACGAAGCCACGCCCTCGACGCGCTCGAAGACGCGGTAGCGCGGGGGTATCGCGCAAGCAGCACATGGATGTGCTGCGTTCGCGTGTTGGAGCAGGACGCGGAACCGCGCGATGCGCGATACCCCCGCGCTGCCGCGGCTCCGTCCGGAGCTGGCGCACGCCAACGCCTTTGCAGTTGCAGTTGCAGTTGCAGTTGCAGTTGCAGTTGCAGTTGCAGCCGCAGCCGCAGTCGCAAACGCAGTTGCAGCCGCCGTGGCCACCCACCATCACCTTCGCCGCAGCACCGGCCGCGCCGCCGCTACATCCCCCGGAACCTGTGCACGAACGCCGCGCTGACCACCAGGCGTTCCCCGTGGTTCTTCAGGCTCAGCACGTAGCGGCCCAGCTCGTTGCGCGTCACCCGGTCGATCGCCTGCACCCGCACCACCGTCCCCCGGTGCACCTGCCAGAATTCGTCCGGATCCAGCCCCGCCAGCAGCTCCTTCAGCGGCGTGCGGATCACGCCCTCGCCGCTGGCCGTCACCACCCGCACGTACTTCTCGCTGGCCTGGAAGAACAGCACCTCGTCGATGCCGATCATGCGCACGCTGTCGCCGGCGCTGGCGGTGATCCAGCGGATCAGCCGCTCGCCCTGCGGACGCAGCCGCGCATCCAGGTCGTCGATCAGCGAACGCAGGTCCGCGCCACCGTCGCGCGCCTGGCGTCCCGCCAGCCGCTCGCGCAGGCGCTCCACCGCCTGCTCCAGGCGCCCCATCTGCACCGGCTTGAGCAGGTAGTCGGCGGCACCAGCCTCGAACGCCTTCACCGCATAGTCGTCGTAGGCCGTGGTGAACACCACCAGCCCGCCGCGCGCTACCACCTCCCGCGCCACGTCCAGCCCGCTGACGCCGGGCATGCGGATGTCGAGGAAGGCCACGTCCGGACACCGCTCCTGCACCGCTTCCAGCGCCGAGATCCCGTCCTCGCAGACCGCCACCACCTCCAGCCCCGGCCACGCCTGCAGCAGCTGCTCGTGCAGTGCGCGGCGCTGCGGCGCCTCGTCCTCGGCGACCAGCGCGGTGACGCGCGCTTCCCCGTTGTCCGTCATGCGTCCCCCATCGTGTACGGCACTTCCACCTGCGCCACCACCCCGCCATCGGGCCCGGGCTGCAGCGACAGGCTGGCCTGCTCGCCGAAACGATGCGCCAGCTGCTCGCGCACGTTCGCCAGGCCCATGCCGCCGCCGACGCCCGGCTTGAGGCCAGCGCCATCATCGACCACCCGCACGCGCAGCCGCCCACCCTCGCGCTCGGCCACCACGTCGATGCGGCCGGGGCCGGGGCGCGGCTCGATGCCGTGCTTGATCGCGTTCTCCACCAGGGTGATCAGCAGCGACGGCGGGAACGGATGCGCGCGCAGGTCCGGCGCCACCGACATCGTGTACGTGAGCCGCCCGCCCATGCGCACCCGCATCAGCTCAAGGTAGCTGGCGCAGATGTCCAGCTGCTGCCCAAGGGTCGCATGCAGGCACTGGCCATCGCGCAGCTTGGGAATGGTCGCGCGCAGGAAGCCGACCAGCGCGTCGAGGGTGGCCTCGGCCTGCGCCGGATCCTGCCGCACCAGCGCGCGCACCGAAGCCAGCGTGTTGAACAGGAAATGCGGCTCCACCTGCGCCTGCAGCACGCCCAGGCGCAGGTCGGCCTCGCGTACCCGCGACTCGAGCTCACCCACCTCGCGCGCGTGCTGGTCGGCTTCCCAGCGGCGGCGCTCGCTGAAGTACGCACGCAGCGCCAGGCCGCCGCCGAACAGTCCGTAGATCACCACCAGCGCGGCCACGTTCAAGGCCAGGCCGACCGCCTTGGCCACCGGCCCCAGCTGCGGGCCCGGCGTGGACTTCAGGCCCATCGCCGCCAGGTGGGGCTGCATCAGCTCGGCCACGTAGGCGGAAGCGACCTTGTCGACGCCGTAGCTGATCACCATGCCGGCCAGGACCGCCAGCACCACGGCGCGGCGCTCGGTGGCTTCCGGCCAGCGGCGGTGACGCACCGCCGTGGCCATCGCCGGGCCAAGCGTGGCCATCAGGCTGAAGGCGATGAAGTGGGCCAGGCCGCCACGCAGGCCGCCGCCCCAGTCCTGCATCGCCAGACCCATGCCGGTGGCGGTGAACGTCGAGAACAGCGCGATGATGCTGCACACCAGCAGGCTGCGTCCGGCCAGCCAGCGCAGGCTGAACACCGGGTACTGGCGGTAGCGGCTCCACACCGCGTTGCCGCCCAGCAGCACGGCCGGAGGCAATACCTGGCCCAACGGATAACCGGAACGTCCGCTCATCGATCAGTCCTCAGGCTGTACGGCGTCCGCTGCTGCCCGGAAGCAGCAGCGCGAGCAGGGCGGCGGCCGGCGCCAGCAGGGTGGTCAGCATCTCCATGGGCGTATCCCCTCAGCGACCGGCGCCGGCGGCGGCCGGCGTGCGCGCACCACGCAGCACCCTCCCGCCCTGGTGCAGTTCGAGCGATTCGACCTGGCCATCGGCGCCGCGCAGGAAGCGGATCTCGATGCCGAAGGCCGGCGCCTCGAAGCGGTCCTTCGCCGCGGCATCCAGCTCGAACGCGCCCTGCCCGGTCGCCTGCGCCAGCAGCTTGCCGCCTTCGCTGCGCACGTTGAGGGAGAAGCCGGGCATCAGCGGATAGTCCCCGGCGTACGCGGACAGCTCCGCGGCGCTGGGTGCCGGCGCGGCGGCGGCGTCGATCCGCGTGGCCGGCAGGACGCCGCCCATCTGCAGCCAGGTGAAGGTATAGCTGCCATCGGCCTTGCGCGTCGGACGCAGGACTGCATCGAGCTTGAGCGGGAAGAAATCGCCGGCGTCGTCGTGGCCCATCTCGAACTCGCCCTGCCCGGCCGGCTGCACGAACAGCTTGCCGTCGCGGTGGCCGAGGGTCATCTTCATCGCGCCCTGCAGCTGGTATTCGCCGGCCAGCGCTTCCAGCAGCGCCGGGTCGGCCGCGGTCACCTTGCGCGGCTTGCCCAGCGGCAGCGAGGCATCGACCAGGTGGTTGCCCAGGCTGCCGAGCCCACCGATCGAATGCAGCGCGGTGTCGGACAGGATCACCACGCCGCGCTGCTGCTGCGGATCGATGGCGACGTACGAGGAGAAGCCGCCGGTGCCGCCTTCGTGCGCCAGCACGGTGCGCCCGGCCACCGGCATCATCAGCCAGTTCATGCCCATCGCCGGCTTCTCCGACACCGGCTCGTGGGTCTTTGCCAGCGCCGCGGTGATCGGCGCGCCGGTCCAGCCCAGGCCGCCCTGCACGTAGTTCACCATGTCGTCCAGGGTGGCGCGCACGCCGCCGACGCCGGCCAGGTTGGTGGCGAAGTGCCAGGCCGAGGTGGCGCGGGTATCGGGCGTGTGCCCGGTCGCCGCGCGCACGCCCGCCGGCGGCTGGTTGACGTGGGCGCGGTCCATGCCCAACGGCGCGAACAGGCGCTCCTTCAGCAGGCTCTCGAAATCGGTGCCGGCGCGGCGCGTGACCGCGTACGACAGCACCATCGAAGCGAAGTTGGAGTACTCGAACTTCGTGCCCGGCGCGGCCGCCAGCTGCACATCGCCCAACGAGGCCAGCAGCGCCGCCTCGTCGAGGTTGGCGTAGGGATCGTCCATGGTCGTGGCGCCCAGCCGCGACGGCAGCGCCGGCAGGCCCGAGGTGTGGGTCACCACGTGGCGCAGCAGGATCGGCTGGCCCTGATAGTCGGGCACCCTGGTGCCTTCCGGCAGCCACGAGGCCAGGGTGTCGTCCAGCGAGCCCTTGCCCTGCAGGATCAGGTCGGCGAGCAGCGCGGCGGTCATGGTCTTGCTGACCGAGCCGATCTCGAACGCCGAATCCGGGCCGATGCGCGCGGCGTCGGCCGGGTTGGCGCACTGGAAGGTGCGGGCGACGTGCGACTTCTCGACCACGGCGACGGCCATGCAGGCGCCGGTGCGGTCGCCATCGATGCGCTGGCGGACGATGCCGGCCAGCTCGGCGTCGGTCGTCGCCTGGGCGAAGCCGGGAACGGACAGCGCGGCGGCGAGGGTGGCGGCCAGCACGGCGGGACGGATGTTCATGCAGCACCTCCTGTGTCGTGATGGGGCCATGCTGCCGGAGCCGCCGGCAAGCGTGCGGGCTTGCGACGAACACCCGCCTGCGGGCGACAAACCGCGCGGGAGGATCCCCGGGCGAGCCCGCCAGGCGCCCGCAGAGTCGGGCTTGCCCGACTCCCCCCGCCCGTAGAGTCGGGCTTGCCCGACTCCCCGCCTGACGTCCCAGCGCATGTGAAAGACAGCGGGGCAAGCCCCGCTCTACAGACGCGAGCCACAGCCCCTCTCCCCGAGGAGAGGGAACAGCGAACGAAGCCACGCTGTTTTCCCCGCCCCCGGCGCCCGCCGCACCTCGCTCCCGGATGCGCTGCGCTTATCCGGGCTACGAAGGCCAGAGGAAGGACCTGCGGTTCAGTCCGCCAGCAGCCGCCCGACCGCTGCCCGGTAGCGCGCCGCGATCGCCTCCCGGTCGCGATGGCGGCCGTCCGACACGACCTGCTCCCCGGCCACGTACACGTCGCGCACCAGCGGCCGGTTGCCGGAGAACAGCCAGCGGTCCACCACGTCCTGCTCACGCGCGCCGGCGAACACCGGCGAAGCCGTGTCGAGCACGATCCAGTCGGCGGCCATCCCCGGCGCCAGCTCGCCCACCGGCTGGCCGGTGGCCTGCGCGCCGCTGGCCAGCGTCCCGCGCAGCAGCGCCTCGCCGACGCTGTCGCCCTCGCCGCCGGCGGCCATGTTGCGGCGGCGCGCCTGCAGGCGCTGGCCGTACTCGAGCCAGCGCAGTTCCTCGACCGGCGACACCGAGATGTGCGAATCCGAGCCGACCCCCCAGCGTCCGCCAGCGGCCAGGTAGTCGCGCAGCGGGAACAGGCCATCGCCGAGGTTGGCCTCGGTGGTCGGACACAGCGCCACCGTGGCGCCGCTGCGCGCGATGCCGGCGACCTCGTCGGCGGTGAGGTGGGTGGCGTGCACCAGGGTCCAGCCCGCGTCGACCGGCGCGTTCGCCAGCAGCCATTCCACCGGCCGCGCATTGCGCACCGCCAGGCAGTCCTGCACCTCGCCTACCTGCTCGGCGATGTGGATGTGCAACGGGATGTCCGCCGGCAGGGCGGCCAGCGCCGCCGACAGCGCCT
The DNA here is from genome assembly GCF_000513995.1 of Pseudoxanthomonas sp. J35. Classification (GTDB taxonomy): domain Bacteria; phylum Pseudomonadota; class Gammaproteobacteria; order Xanthomonadales; family Xanthomonadaceae; genus Pseudoxanthomonas. The sequence goes on along the minus strand of NZ_AZVB01000020.1, from coordinate 47,587 downwards.
CGGCCGGCACCGCGCGCAGGCTGTGGAAGGCCACGCCCACGCGCAGGGTCGCGTGCTCCTGCGCGCGCAGCGTTTCGAACAGGCGCAGGAAACCGTCCAGGTCGTGGCCGAAGCGCCTCTGCCGCGCCGACAGCGGGCGCCGGTCGAAGCCACCGGTCATGTACAGCACCGGCAACAGGGTCAGGCGGATGCCGGTGTCGCGCGCCGCGGCGACCAGCGCCTGCGACATCGCCGCCGGATCGGCATAGGCGCTGCCGTCCGGCGCGTGGTGCAGGTAGTGGAACTCGCACACCGTGGTGAAGCCGGCCTCGAGCATCTCTGCGTACAGCTGCGCAGCCACCGCGTACAGGCTGTCCGGATCGAAGCGCGCGGCGATCCGGTACATCGCCTCGCGCCAGGTCCAGAACGAGTCCTGCGGATGGGTCTGGCGTTCGGCCAGCCCCGCCATCGCCCGCTGGAAGGCGTGCGAATGCAGGTTGGGGATGCCAGGCAGCACCCAGCCGCCATTGCCGCCGGCCGCAGGTGGCGCGGCCACGCAGCCATCCTCCACTGCCGGCGCGGCATCGCGGCGCCAGCCGGCGCGGGTCCACATCAGGGAAGCGTCGCTCGGGATATGCATGCGCGCATTCTCGCCGGAACCGGTGGCGCTGGCGATCCGGTGCCGCGCCGCACCCCGCACCGGCCCCCAGCCCCGGCGGACGGCCCGATAGAATCGGCGCATGGACAACACCCACCGCTGGGACGGCCTCATCCTCGACGCGAACCTCGCCACGCTGCAGGGCGAGGCCGGCTATGGCGCCATCGCCGATGCCGCGCTGGGCTGGAAGGACGGACGCATCGTCTTCGCCGGAGTGCAGGCCGACCTTCCCGGTGCGCCGGAGACGCTGGCCACGCAGGTCACCCACGCACATGGCCGCTGGGTCACCCCCGGGCTCATCGACTGCCACACCCATCTGGTGTTCGGCGGCGACCGCGCCGGCGAGTTCGAGCAGCGCCTGCAGGGCGCCAGTTACGAGGAGATCGCCCGCGCCGGCGGCGGCATCGTCTCGACCGTGCGCGCCACCCGCGCCGCCGGTGCCGAGGCGCTGCTGGCGCAGTCGCTGCCCCGTGCCCGCGCCCTGCTGGCCGACGGCGCGACCACGGTCGAGATCAAGTCCGGCTACGGCCTGGACCTGGACAGCGAACGGCGCATGCTGCAGGTCGCGCGCCGCATCGGCGAGACCCTGGGCCTGGAAGTGCGCACCACCTTCCTCGGCGCGCACGCGCTGCCGCCGGAGTTTGCCGGGCGGCCCGACGCCTATATCGAGGCGGTCTGCGCCTGGCTGCCGCAACTGCACGCCGAAGGCCTGGTCGACGCGGTCGACGCCTTCTGCGAGAAGATCGGCTTCGACGCCGCGCAGACCCGGCGCGTGTTCGAGGCCGCGCGCGCGCTCGGCCTGCCGGTGAAACTGCACGCCGACCAGCTCGGCGACGGCGACGGCGCGGCGCTGGTGGCGGAGTTCGGCGGCCTGTCGGCCGACCATGTCGAATACACCTCGCCTGCCGGCGTGGAGGCGATGGCGCGCGCCGGCACCGTCGCGGTGCTGCTGCCTGGCGCCTTCCACGTGCTGCGCGAGACCCGGCTGCCGCCGCTGGACGGATTCCGCCGCCATGGCGTGCCGATGGCGGTGGCCACCGACTGCAATCCCGGCACTTCGCCGCTGCAGTCGCTGCGCCTGGCCATGTCGCTGGCCTGCACCCACTTCCGCCTGACCCCGGAGGAGGCGCTGCGCGGGGCCACCGTGCATGCGGCCCGCGCCCTCGGCCTGGACGACCGCGGCCGCCTGCAGCCGGGCCTGCGCGCCGACTTCGTGCTGTGGGACATCGGCCAGCCGGCGGAACTGGCCTACTGGCTCGGCGGCAACCTGCGCCTGGCCAGCTGGATCGGCGGCCGCCCGGTCCGGGCCTGAGCGGCGCCCAAAGAAAACGCGGCGCCAGGCGCCGCGTTCTCCGCTACACCGTGTGGTGGGGCTGGGATCAGCCGGCCTTCGCCACGGTCTTCTTGGCCACGGCCTTCTTCGCGGCCGGCTTGGCCACGGTCTTCTTCGCAGCCGGCGCGGCAGCGCCCGCGGCGGCACGGGTACCGCCATGGCGGCGCGCGTTGCCGTAGCTGGCGTTGTAGCGCTTGCCCTTGGCGGTCTTGCGGTCACCCTTGCCCATTGTTCAACTCCTTGATTCGCATGAAGTCCTGGCCGCGCGGCGCACGGCAGGCCGGCAAGCCTAGCATGCAGCCCTCAGTGGGCGCAGCTGGCGTCGTGGACGTGGCCGTGGTTGAGCCGCAGGTTGAGCAGGTGCGCCACGCCGACCAGGGTGCCGCCGAGTGCCATCACCAGCGCGTGCGGCAGCGTCGACTCGTGCAGGGGCGCGTACACCAGGCCCGCCCACAGCGCCGCCAGCCCGGGAACAAGCAGCCCGAGCGCACGCAGGGAACGGTGCCGGCGGTAGCTCCAGCCCAGGCTGGACGCACCCAGCAGGGTGACGAACACCACCAGCGCCAACTCCACGCTGCGATCGAACCACAGGCCCAGCCCCAGCGCCGGCACCGCGGCCAGCAGCAGCGGCGTGAGCGCGCAGTGGACCGCGCACAGCAGCGAGCCGGTGGCGCCGAGGCGGTCGAGGAGGTCCTTGTGGCGATCGAACGACAAGACGCGGGTCCTGGGGGGTGTTGCCTGATTTGGATACATTATAACATTCCGCACCGGTTGTCATTGCCCTCCATTCGTGGACTCCATGCTTTACACCCCTCTGCATCACCTCCGCCCCACCCCCCTTTCCACCGCCCTGATCCTCGTCCTGGCCGCCCTTCCCGGCGTCGCCGGGGCCCACGAGCCGGTCGACCTGGATGCGGTGCAGGTCACCGCCTCGCCGCTGGCCGGCGATGCCGAATCCCTCGCCCGCCCGGTCGAGGTCCTGCGCGGGGACGCGCTGGACCGGGCCAAGGCCGGCACCCTCGGCGAAACCGTGGCCGGGCTGCCCGGCGTGCAGACCAGCTACTTCGGCCCCGGCGTCGGCCGCCCGATCCTGCGCGGCCTCGACGGCCCGCGCGTGCAGGTCCTGGCCGGCGGCCTCGGGGTGATGGACGCCTCCACGGTCAGCGCCGACCACGCCACCAGCGTCGAACCGTTCCTGGCCGACCAGATCGAAGTGCTGAAGGGCCCGGCCACCCTGTTGTTCGGCAGTGGCGCGATCGGCGGCGCGGTCAACGTCGCCAACGGCCGCATCGCGCTGGCCCTGCCGGAAACTCCGCTCAGCGGCCGCGCCGAACTGCGCGGCAACACCGTCAACAACGAGCGCAGCGGCATGTTCCGGTTCGACGGCGTCAACGGGAACTGGGTCCTGCACGTGGACGGCCTCCTGCGCGATACCGGCGACTACGACATTCCCGGGTACGCCGCGGCGCATCCGGGCGACCACGACGGCGAGGAACGGGTGCGAGGCACCCTGCCCAACAGCGAACTGCAGACCCGCGCCGGGGCCGTCGGCGCGACCTGGTTCGGCAGCGCCGGCTACTTCGGCCTGGCGGCCAGCACCTGGCGCAGCGACTACGGCATCCCCGCCGGCGCGCACGTGCATGGCGACGACGATCACGATCCGCACGGCCACGACGACCACGATGACGACGACGGCCACGCCGCGCACGGCGCCGGGGCGGTACGCATCGACATGGTCCAGGACCGCGTCGAGCTGAAGGCCGGCGTCTACGACCCCCTGCCGTTCCTGCAGAGCCTGGAGCTGCATGGCAGCTACAGCGACTACGCGCACGCCGAGCTGGAGGACGGCGTGGTCGGCACGCGCTTCGCCAGAGAAGGCTACGAGGCGCGGATCGAGGCGGTGCAGCAGACGCTCGCCGGCTGGGATGGCGTGTTCGGTCTGCAGCTGGGACAGACGGATTTCTCGGCCGTGGGCGAGGAAGCCTTCGTCCCCGGCACCGTCACCGGCAACCACGGCCTGTTCGTGTTGCAGGAGAAGGCCTTCGGCCCGGTGAAGCTGGAGCTGGGTGCGCGCCACGACCGCGTGCGGCTGGATCCGGACGGCGCCCGCCCCACGCGCCATTTCCACACCACCAGCGTGTCCGCCGCGGCGATCTGGAAGCTCGACGAAAGGGTCGACCTGCGCTTCGGCGTGGACCGCTCCGAGCGCGCGCCGAGCCAGGAGGAGCTGTACGCCGGCGGCCTGCACGTGGCCACCGCCTCGATCGAGATCGGCGACGCGAGCATGGACACCGAGCGCGCGCTGCGCGGCGAGATCGGCCTGCACGCGCACAACGAGCGCGTGGACCTGAAGCTGTCGGTGTACCGCAACGGCTTCAGCGACTTCATCTACCTGGCCGACACCGGCATCGAGGAACACGGCACGCCGGTGCGGCTGTGGACCCAGGCTGACGCCCTGTTCACCGGCGCCGAGGCCGAGGCCGTCCTGCACCTGGCCGATGGCGGCAGCGGCGCCTGGGACCTGCGCCTGTTCGCCGACCGCGTCCATGGCCGCCTCGACGGCCGCGGCACGCGCACGGTCGCGTTCGAGGTGCCCCACGGCGACCACGGCCACGCCTACGAGGCCGAGCTGGACAACGGCGGCCACCTGCCGCGGATCGCGCCGGCGCGCGTCGGCGCGGGCCTTTCCTGGGAACTGGGCGGCTGGCGTGCGTCGCTGGGTGCGGTCCGGTACCACGCACAGCGCGACGTCGCCCGCCACGAGGAGCCGAGCCCGGCGTATACCCTGGTCGACGCGCACCTGGCCTACCGCTGGGACCGCGACGGCGGCCGCGCCTGGGAACTGTTCCTGGACGGCAGCAACCTCGGCGACCGCGAGGCGCGTCCGCATACCTCGCTGCTGCGCGAGTACGCGCCGCTGCCGGGGCGGGCGCTGGCGTTCGGTATCCGCGCCTGGTTCTGAGGGCGTGGCCACGGTCGGCGCCCGGTGCGCCGGCCGGACCGGGGCGCGCATACGTGCATATGCACGTATAGTGAAGGCCCGCACCTCCCCTGGCCCGGCCGATGAGCGAACGCGCGTCCTCGCCCTGCACCTGCTTCCTGCTGCGCCGCGCGGCGCGGCAGGTTTCCCAGGTCTATGACCATGCCCTCGCCGGGGCCGGCCTGGGCGTCAACCAGTACTCGCTGCTGCGCCATGCGCGCGCGCCGCTGGCGCTGGGTGAACTGGCCGCGCGCCTGGGCATGGACCGCACCACCCTCAACCGCAACCTGCAGCCACTGCTGCGCGATGGCCTGGTCGAGGACGCGCGCGGCGAGGATCCGCGCCAGCGGCTGGTCCGGCTCACCGATGCCGGCCGCGCACGCCTCGCCCAGGCCCGGCCGCTGTGGCGCAAGGCCCAGCAGCGCGTCGACGCCTTGCTCGGCGAACGGGGCCGCGACCGCCTCCACGCCAGCCTCGACGCGCTCCATGCGGCGCTGGCGCAGGAGCGGCAGGCATGAACGCGGCCGGCGGCCGCGGCACCACCGGCTTGGTCGTTGCCGCTGGCGTGATCCTGATGTTGACCATGGGCGCGCGGCAGACCACCGGCCTGTTCGTCGCGCCGATCCACCTCGATACCGGCATCGGCATCGCCACCATCAGCCTGGCGCTGGCGATCGGCCAGTTCGTGTGGGGCGCGGTACAGCCGGTGTTCGGCGCCATCGCCGACCGCCATGGCCCCGAACCGGTGCTCGTCGCCGGCGGCCTGCTGCTCGCCGCCGGCCTGGCGCTGGTGCCGTTCCTGCCTTCGGGGCCGGGCCTGATGCTGACCCTGGGCCTGATGACCGCTGCCGGCGCCGGCGCCGGCAGCTTCTCGATCCTGATCGGCGCCACCGCCGGGCGCCTGCCGCCGGAAAAGCGTTCGTCGGCGGCAGGCATCATCAACGCCGGCGGCTCGCTGGGCCAGTTCGTGTTCGCGCCGCTGCTGCAGCTGGTGATCGGCGCGGCCGGCTGGACCGTGGCGATGCTCGGCATGGCCGCCACCTCGCTGCTGACCTTGCCGCTGGCGCGCTGCTTCCGCCGCCGCGAAGGCCAGGCGCCGGTCGCGCATGAAGGCTTCGAGGACCGCGGCCTGCGCCACCAGCTGGGCGTGGCCCTGCGCGACCGCAGCTACTGGCTGCTGCACCTGGGCTTCTTCACCTGCGGCGTGCACGTGGCCTTCCTGGTCACCCACCTGCCCGGCGAGGTCGCACTGTGCGGACTGCCGGCCAGCGTCTCGGCGGTGTCCATCGCGCTGATCGGCCTGTTCAACATCGCCGGCAGCCTGGCCGCCGGCAAGCTGGGCGAACGCTTCCGGATGAAGTGGCTCCTGGCGGCGATGTACGCCAGCCGCGCCGTGCTGATCGCGCTGTTCCTGCTGGCGCCGCCGAGCGCGTGGACGTTCTACCTGTTCGCCGCGGGCCTTGGCTTCACCTGGCTGGCAACGGTGCCGCCGACCGCGGGCCTGGTCGGCAAGCTGTTCGGGCCGCGCTACCTGGGCACGCTGTTCGGCCTGACCCTGCTCTCGCACCAGGTCGGCGGCTTCTTCGGCGCGTGGCTGGGCGGCATGGCGCTGGAAACCACCGGCAGCTACCAGTGGATGTGGTACGCGGACATGGCGCTGGCGCTGGTGGCCGCGGCGGCCAACGTACCGATCCGGGAGCGGCGGCTGGCGGCCGCGGCGGCATAAGCCCGCGCCGCGTCAGTCGGGCGGGTTCCGGCTCAGCCCGCGCAACGCGCGCAGAGGCCGTGCACCTCCAGGGTCTGCGCCTGCGGCTGGAAGCCCAGCGCCTTGGCCCGTGCATCGAGCTGGGCCACCACTTCGCGGTCCTCCAGCTCGACCGCGTTATGGCAGCGGTCGCAGATCAGGAACGGCACCGAGTGCTGCGCGCTGTCCGGGTGGTGGCAGGCGACGAAGGCGTTCACCGAGGCCAGCTTGTGCACGAAGCCGTTGGCCATCAGGAAATCCAGCGCGCGGTACACGGTCGGCGGTGCGTCCGCGCCTGCGCCCTTGCTCTCGCGCACCTTCTCCAGCAGGTCGTAGGCCTTCACCGGCTTGCCGGCGTCGGCGATCAGGCGCAGCACGTTGGCGCGGATCGGGGTCAGCCGCAGGCCACGCTCGCCGCATGCGCGTTCCACCGCCGAGACGAACGCATCGGCGCTGTCGACGTGGTGGTGCGGGTCGGTGCAGGCGTGCGGCTTGCCCATGGCGTCTCCGGAATCAGCCCTTCGGAACCTTGGTGAGGGCCGCATCGATGCGCTTCAAGGCCTCGTCGCGGCCGGCCAGGTAGACCGTCCAGGAAATGTCCGGGCTGACCTGGGTGCCGGTGATGGCCACGCGCAGCGGCTGGGCGACCTTGCCCATGCCCAGTTCCAGCGTGGCGGCGGTGTCGTGCAGGGCCTGGCCGACGGCCTCGACGGTCCATTCCGGCAGCGCGGCCAGCAGCTCGCGGGCCCTGGCCAGCGGCGCATCGGCCCCGGCCTTCAGGTGCTTGGCGACGGCGGCTTCGTCGTAGGTGTCCAGCGGCGTGTACCATACCACCGACTTCTCGGCCATTTCCTTCAGCGTCTGCACGCGTTCGCGCAGGGCCACGACCACCTCTTCCGGCTTCGGGCCCTTCGCCAGGTCCAGGCCCAGCTTTTCCAGCTGGTAGACCAGCTGCGGCGCGATCGCGGCCGGGTCGGTGGTCTTGAGGAAGTGCTGGTTGACCCAGCCCAGCTTGGCCATGTCCAGTCGCGAGGCCTTGGAGTTGCAGTCGCGCACGTCGAACAGCTCGACCAGCTCCTGGCGGCTGAAGATCTCCTGGTCGCCATGCGACCAGCCCAGGCGCGCCAGGTAGCACAGCAGCGCGTCGGGCAGGTAGCCCATGTCCCTGTACTGCATCACGTCGGCCGCACCGGTGCGCTTGGACAGCTTGGCGCCGGCCTCGTCCAGGATCATCGGGATGTGGGCGAACCTCGGCACCGGCGCGCCGATGGCGTGGTACAGGTTGATCTGGCGCGGGGTGTTGTTGATGTGGTCGTCGCCGCGGATGACCTCGGTGATGCCCATGTCCCAGTCGTCCACCACCACCGCGAAGTTGTAGGTGGGGTAGCCGTCCGGGCGGAAGATCACCATGTCGTCCAGCTCGCTGTTGGCGATCTCGATGCGGCCCTTGATCAGGTCGTCGAACACCACCACGCCATCGAGCGGGTTCTTGAAGCGGATCACCCGGTTCGGGTCGTCGCGGTACGGCAGCCCCAGCTCGCGCGCGGCGCCGTTGTAGCGCGGTTTCTCCTGCCGGGCCATCGCGGCCTCGCGCATGGCCTCGAGCTCTTCCTTCGTCTCGTAGGCGTAGTAGGCCTTGCCCTGGGCGACCAGCTGTTCGGCCACCTCGCGGTAGCGGTCGATCCGATGGGTCTGGTAGATCGGGCCCTCGTCGTAGTCCAGGCCCAGCCAGTCCATGGCCTCGAGGATGGCGTCGATCGCCGCCTGGGTGCTGCGCTCGCGGTCGGTGTCCTCGATGCGCAGGATGAACTTGCCGCCGTGGTGGCGGGCCTCCAGCCAGCAGTACAGCGCGGTGCGGGCGCCACCGATGTGCAGGTAGCCGGTGGGACTGGGGGCGAAGCGGGTGCGGCAGGTCATGGAGGCGGGGGGAGCGATGGAATCCGGGGATTTTACCCCGCCGCGCCCATCCCCCGGCGGAACGCCGCCCGCCCCGCGCAGACGGCCGCGGACCCCGATACCATGGCCCGTCCATGGCACCCCGGGGGAGCAAGGCCATGTCGGACCGGTACCTGCAAGCGAAGTCCATCGCGATGGAAGCCATGGAGCTGCCCGCCGAATCGCGGCAGGCCTGGCTGGAACAGCGCTGCGCAGGCGACCCGGGGCTGCGCACCGAGGTCGACTGGCTGCTCGAGGTCCTGCGCGCCGACATGACCGAGGTGATGGTGCCGCGCTGGGCCGCCGGGGACGCCCCGACCGAACCGCTGGCGCAGGACACCACCATCGGCGCCGCGCAGCCGGGCCGCTACCGGATCCTGCGCATGCCCGGCGAAGGCGGCATGGGCCGGGTCTCCCTGGCCGAACGCGGCGAAGGCGACCTGCGCCAGTAGGTCGCGCTGAAGATGCTGGCCGGCACCGGCCCGCAGGCCGGACGCACCGCGGCGCGGATGGCCGACGAATGCCGCGCATCCTTGCCAACCTGCAGCACCCGAACATCGCCCACTTCATCGATGGCGGTCTCAGCGCCGACGGCCAGCCCTTCCTGGCGATGGAGTACGTGGAAGGCGAACGCATCGACCGCTGGTGCGAAACCCGCCGGCTGCCGCTGAACGCCCGCATCCGCCTGTTCCTCAAGGTCTGCGCCGCGGTCGAGCATGCCCACCAGCGCCTGGTGATCCACCGCGACCTCAAGCCGGCCAACATCCTGGTGCGCGCCGACGGCGAGCCGAAGCTGCTGGATTTCGGCATCGCCCGGCTCGCCACCGGCGATGCCCACACCGCCGACCCCACGGCCACCGCGCACCGCGCCCTGACCCTGGCCTACGCCAGCCCCGAGCACGTCGAGGGCCGGCCGCTGTCGACCGCGGCCGACGTGTGGTCGCTGGGCGTGGTGCTGTACGAACTGGTGGCCGGCGTGCGCCCCCACCACGGCGTCGAAGCGGGCCACCTGCTGCCCGGCGCGATCGTCTCCGGCGAGATCCGCCCGCCCAGCGCCAGCGCGCGCCATGCGCCTTCGCCGGATGCCGGCGTGGGCCGCATCCCCGCCGACGTGGATGCGATCGTGTTGAAGGCGCTGCGCCGCGATCCGGGCGACCGCTATCCCTCGGTCGCGGCCCTGGCCGACGAACTGCGCCGCTTCCTCGACTCGCGCCCGGTGTCGGCCCGCCGCGGCCAGCACCTGTACCGCCTGCGCCGCTTCGCCTGGCGGCACCGCTGGCGGGTCGGCGCCGCGTGCAGGAACTGCGCAACGAGGACCTGCTCGGCGAAGTCCCCGCGGCGCGGATCATCGAAGTGCTGCGCGAGCTCGACGGCCGCCTGCAGCCGCTGGCGACCACCCAGTCGATGGGCCGGGTCCGGATCACCGCGCTGGAAGCGCTGGCCTCGGCGCTGAACCGCGCCGAGCGCGTGGACGAGGCGCTGGCCGTGCAGCGCGAGGTGGTGGCGCTGATGGAGGTCCACTACGCCTCGCAGCCGGCCACGCGGCTGCTGGCCCGGTCCAACCTCGGCGCGATGCTGCTGTCGGACAACGCCGCGGCGGAAGGCGTGGCCCTGCTCGAGGAAGTCGACCACGACTACGTGCGCCTGGTCGGCGAGGCCACGGTGCAGCGCGCGGTGGTGCTCAACCAGCTCGGTATCGGCTACGAGCTGCTGGGCGACAAGGCCCGCCACCTGGAGACGCTGCTGCTGGCGACGCAGGTGGCGCGCGAGGCCGGCGGGCCGGAGAACCGCTTCTACCTGCAGATCGCGGTCACCACCGCGCAGGCGCTCACCGGTGCCGGCCGCCACGACGAATCGGCGCGGCTGCTGCGCGACGTCCTGCCGGCGCTGGAAGCGCGCGCGGCGCCCGGGATCGACGCGGTCAACTACGCCTATGCCCTCGGCGCGCTGGGCTTCGCCATGCTCGAAGCCGGCGGCGACCGGCGCGAGGCGATCGCCGTCCTGGTCCGCGCCGAGCAGGCCGTGCTGCCGCATGCGCGCGACTTCATGGTCGTGTACGACAACGCCATGCGCCACCTGGCCCGCGCGTTGCGTGAGTCCGGCGGCAGCACGGGCATGCGCCGGGTACTCGAACGCTACCAGGCCCTGCTCGACGCCGAAGGCATCCCCGACGACTCGCCGTGGCGGCGGTCGCTGCAGCGGATGCGCGAACAGGCCGTGGCCGGATGAATCCCCGGCGCGCGCCGCGCCGCCGTCCTACAATCGCCGCATGACCACGCTGTTCGTCTCCGACCTGCACCTGGACCCGGCCCGGCCGGCGATCACCACCCTGTTCCTGGACTTCCTGCGCGAGGAGGCCATGCGCGCCGACGCGCTGTACATCCTCGGCGACCTGTTCGAGGCCTGGGTGGGCGACGACGATCCGTCCGAAGCCGGCGCGGAGGTGGCGCACGGCCTGCGCGCGGTGGCCGATGCCGGCATGCCGGTGTATTTCATGCGCGGCAACCGCGATTTCCTCGTCGGCCAGGCCTACGCGCGCCGCGCCGGCATGCGCATCCTCCCGGATCCGGCGGTGGTGTCGCTGTACGGGGAACCGGTCCTGCTGATGCACGGCGACCTGCTGTGCACCGACGACACCGCCTACCAGGCGTTCCGCGCGCAGACCCGCGACCCGGGCTGGCAGCAGCGTTTCCTCGACCAGCCGCTGCAGGCGCGCCTGGCCTTCGCCAACCAGGCACGACAGGCAAGCATGGCCCGGCAGAAGCAGATGCTCGCTGGCGACCGCGGCACGTTCGAGACGGTGACCGACGTGAACCCGGCGGCGGTGGCAGCCACCCTCGCCCGCTTCGGCGTGGCCACGCTCATCCACGGCCACACCCACAGGCCGGCGATCCATGCGCTGCGGGCCGGCGGCCGCGAGTGCCGGCGCGTCGTGCTCGGCGACTGGTACGAACAGGGTTCGGTGCTGCGCGTGGATGCCTCCGGAATGCAGCTGGACCGGCTGTAGCCGTTCGTGCCGCGCCGGCGCGGCACGCGCGAGGGCCTCCGCCGGAGACCGCGCCTGTGCGTCGCGCCATGCCGACGGGAATGCCGTCGCCTGCCCTGGCTTCGCCGTCGTCCCCGCCGTCCCGGACTGCCCGCCTTGCGGTTCCGCAGCAGCGAGCCAGTCCATCCGCTGCCCCAGGTTCGCGGGCCAGTCCGCGCCCGCACCCCGGTTGCCAGCGCGCGCAGGCGGCCCCCAAGCTGGAATCGTGGGCGGCGTGGACGGGCCTCCACGCGGTCCCGGCACGACAGGAGGGGGAATGACCGGCTTGGCGCAGCCCGACGGACGGCAATCCCCGACGGCCCGGCCCCTGCTTGACCTGCGCAACCACCTCTACCTGCTGGTCGCCTCGGCGCCGCTGCCGATGCTGGGCATCGTCCTGCTCACGCTGTGGCAGTCAGGCACCCGGCTGCGCGAGGACTCGCGCCGCCACCTCGCCGAAACCGCCGCGCTGCTGGCCCACGCGGTGGACCGCAGCATCGGCGACCACATCGGCAGCCTGGGCATGCTGCACGACGCCACCGCGGGCGACGCCGCTGGCGCCACCAGCCTGTGGCGGCAGAGCAAGGCCTCCGGGCTGGATGCCCGGGTGATCGCCGCCGGCGAAGCCGACGCGACCCTGTCGCCGCTGATCGAGGCCGCGCGCGCCAGCGGCCGGGCGCAGGTCTCGCGGCTGTTCTTCGGCGGCGACGACCCGCACGCGCCGCTGGTGGCCATCGCCGTTCCCGGCACCACGCCCGGAGCGCCGGGCCTGGCCGTGGTGCTGCGCTCCAACCGCCTGATCGACGCGGTGGCCATCGCCGCCACCGACCAGCACCTGCTGGTGGCCGTGGCCGATCCGGAAGGCCGCATCGCCGCGCGCTCGCGCAGCCCCGAACGTTACCTCGGGCAGCCGGTCCCGGACTGGCCCAACCTCACCTCGCTGGGCACCCGCAGCGGCGTGTTCGAGGCCACCTCCAAGGAAGGCCAGGAAGTGGTGTTCGCGTTCCGGATGCTGGACGCTGCGCCCGGCTGGGCGCTGGTGGTGGGCGAGCCGCTGGAGGCGTTCCAGGCGCGCTGGCAGGGGCCACTGGTGGGCATCGTGCTGGGCGCGCTGCTCGCCGGCACCATGGGCCTGCTGGCCTGCCACGTCCTGGCCAACCGTATCCTGCGCCCGGTGCGCGGCCTGGCGGCCCGGCGCGCGCGCCTGATCGTCGACGGCCAGGATGCGGGGCCTGCGCTGGAATCCGATACGCCGCCGACGATCCGCGAACTGGCCACCCTGCAGGAAGGCATTGCCGCCGCCGAGGTCGCGCTGCGCCGGCGCGCCGACGACGCCCGCGCCCTCGCCGCCAGCCTGGACCGCAGCCAGCGCATCTACCGCACGGTCGCCGAGGCCGGCGCGCTGGTCTTCTGGCAGGCGCGCCCGGACGGCACCATCAGCACCGGCACCGGCTGGCCCGAACTGACCGGCCAGCCGGAACCGGCCGCGCTGGGCCGCGGCTGGCTGCGCGCCGTGCACCCGGAGGACCTGCCCGCACGCAACCGTTCCTGGAGCGCGGTGATCCACGGACCGGAACCCTTCGACATCGAGTTCCGGGTGCGCGACGCCCGCGGGCAGTGGCGCTGGGTCCGCGCCCGCGGCGACCGCCTGCCGGCCGGCGACGGCGGCGGCTGGGTCGGCGTGCTGGAAGACGTCGACGCGCGCCACCAGGCGCAGGCGCACATCGTCTACCTGGCCCAGCACGACCCGCTCATCGGCCTGGCCAACCGCGGCGTGCTGAAGGAACGCCTGGCCGCCGCGGTCGAGGCGGGACGCGAGGGCCGCCAGTGCGCGCTGCTGTGTCTGGATCTGGACCGCTTCAAGGAAGTGAACGACACCCTGGGCCATCCGTTCGGCGACGCCCTGCTGCGCACCGTGGCCGTGCGCCTGCGCAAGGCGGTGCGCGACGGCGACCTGGTGGCGCGCATGGGCGGCGACGAATTCGCCGTGCTGTTGGAAGCGCCGGTCGCCGCGGAGGAAGTGGCGAAGCTGGCGCAACGCCTGGTCGAGACCGTGCAGGCGCCCTACGACCTGGACGGGCACCGCGTGGTGGTCGGCACCAGCGTCGGCATCGCCCTGACCGGCGAGGACGCCGGCACCGCCGAGCGCCTGCTGCAGAACGCCGACCTGGCGCTGTACCAGTCAAGAACGACGGCCGCGGCCATTTCTGCTTCTTCGACCCGGCCATGGACCGGCGCATGCAGGAACGCCACCGGCTGGAGCTGGAGCTGCGCGAGGCGATTGACACCGGCCACTACCAGCCGCGCGTGCGCCTGCCGGAACGGCGGCTGCGCGGCTTCGAAGCGCTGCTGCGCTGGCGCCATCCCGGGCGCGGCCTGCAGACGCCGGACCAGTTCCTGCCGCTGCTGGAGGAACTGGGCCTGGTCGACCAGGTCGGCCGCTGGATGCTGCGCGGTGCCGTCCGCGAGGCGCTGCGCTGGCCGGCGCCGCTGACCCTGTCGGTCAACCTCGCCGGCCGCCAGCTCGTCCCGGGCCTGCACGAATGGGTCCTGCAGGAACTGGCCGCGGCCGGCCTGCCGCCGCAACGGCTGGAACTGGAGTTCGCCGAGGAGACGCTGTTCCTGCACTTCGAAGCCGCCGAGGCCAGCCTGGCGCAGCTGAAGGCGGCCGGCGTAGCCATCGTCATCGACTGCTTCGGCGCCGGCAGTTCCTCGCTGGCCTACCTGCGTAGCTTCGTCTTCGACAAGGTCAAGCTCGACCGCACCTTCCTCGACGACCTGGAACGCAACGCCCAGGGCCCGGCGGTGATCGACGCGGTCGCCGGGCTGTGCGCGCGGCTGGGCATCGCCACCGTGATCGAGGGCGTGGAGCGGGAGGAGCAGCTGGCGCTGCTGGGCGACGCGGCCAGCGACGAGGCCCAGGGCGTGCTGTTCGGCGGCCCGCTGCAGGCCGAGGCGGCAATGGAGCTGATCCGCGGGGAGGAAGCCGCCGTCGGCTGAGGCGGCTTCAGCCGGCCTGCTGCTGCAGGGCCAGCAGTTCGTCCTCGTCGAAGCCGGCCAGCAGCCGCGCCTCCAGGTTGAACGGGCCGCGCAGGTAGCCGCCGGCGTATTCGTGCAGCAGCTCGCGGAAGCGCTGGCGCGGCTCCACCCCGCGCTGCTCGCAGTACCAGCGGTACCAGCGCGAGCCGGCGGCCACGTGCGAGACCTCCTCGCGCAGGATCACCTCCAGCACCGCCACCGTGCGCGTGTCACCCATGGTGCGCAGGCGTTCGATCATGCCGGGGGTCACGTCCAGCCCGCGCGCCTCCAGCACGCGCGGCACCAGCGCCATCCGCGCCAGGCCGTCCTGCGCGGTCTTCTCGCACATCTCCCACAGGCCGTTGTGCGCGTCGAAGTCGCCGTAGTCGTAACCGCATTCCTGCAGGCGCTGGCGCAGCATCGCGAAGTGGCGCGCCTCGTCGTCGGCCACCCGCGCCCAGTCGAGGTAGAACTGCTCCGGCAGCCCGCGGAAGCGGTACACCGCGTCCCAGCCCAGGTCGATGGCATTGAGTTCGATGTGGGCGATGGCGTGCAGGAACGCCGCCTTGCCCTCGTCGCTGCCCAGCCCGCGCCTGGGCAGGTCGCGCGGATGCACCAGCCGCGGCCGCGGCGGGCGGCCTGGCATGCGGATCGGCTCCGGGGGCGGCGCATCCTGCGGGATCGCCAGCCCGCCGCGCTGCAGGGCGGCGAAGTGGCGATGGGTGAGCGCGACCTTCTCCGCCGGATCGGCGGCATCCAGGCACTGGCGGGCGGCGTCGAACAGCGAATCCATCGGGAACCGGCGGCCGCGGGGGCGCGGCACGCCCTCGCGTCAGCCGGCGCGGCGCTTGCGCTTGGCCTCGTCCGAGCGCAACTGCTGGATGCGCTCGAAATAGCCCGGCTCGATGCCGGTGACGTAGTTGCCGTCGAAGCACGAGGAATCGAAGCGGGTCAGCTGCGGGTTGCCCTCGCGCACCGCCGCCTCCAGGTCCTCGAGGTCCTGGTAGATCAGCCAGTCGCAGCCCAGCAGCTTCTCGATCTCTTCGACGCTGCGGCCGTGCGCGATCAGCTCGTCCGAGGACGGCATGTCGATGCCGTAGATGTTCGGGTAGCGCACCGGCGGCGCGGCCGAGGCCAGGTACACCTTGCGCGCGCCGGCGTCGCGGGCCATCTGCACGATCTGCTGGCTGGTGGTGCCGCGCACGATCGAGTCGTCGACCAGCAGCACCACGCGGTTGCGGAACTCCAGGTGGATCGGGTTGAGCTTGCGGCGCACCGACTTCACCCGCTCGCCCTGCCCCGGCATGATGAAGGTGCGGCCGACGTAGCGGTTCTTGATGAAGCCCTCGCGGTACTTCACGCCCAGCACGTTGGAGATCTCCAGCGCCGCGTCGCGCGAGGTGTCCGGGATCGGGATGATCGTGTCGATGTCGTGGTCCGGGCGCAGGCGCAGGATCTTCTCGCCGAGCTTGATGCCCATGCGCATGCGCGCCTTGTGCACCGACACGTCGTCGATCATCGAGTCCGGGCGGGCGAAGTACACGTATTCGAAGATGCACGGCGCGCGCTCGGCCGGCTCGGCGCACTGCCCGGCGAACATCTCGCCGCGGGCGGTGATGACGATGCCCTCGCCCGGCAGCACGTCGCGCACGCGCTGGAAGCCGAGGATGTCCAGCACCGCCGATTCGGAGGCGACGATGTACTCGGTGCCCTCGCCCTGCTCGCGCTTGCCCAGCACCAGCGGGCGGATGCCGTGCGGGTCGCGGAACGCGACCAGGCCCAGGCCCAGCACCACGCTGACCACCGCGTAGCCGCCCTTCACCCGCCTGTGCACGCCGGCGATCGCGCGCAGCGCCGCCTCCGGGCTCAGCGTGCGCTGCACGTCCAGCTCGTGGGCGAACACGTTCAGCAGCACCTCGCTGTCCGAATCGGTGTTGATGTTGCGGCGGTCCTGCTCGAACACCTGCTGGCGCAGGGCCTCGGTGTTGATCAGGTTGCCGTTGTGCGCCAGGGCGATGCCATAGGGCGAGTTGACGTAGAACGGCTGCGCCTCGTCCATCCCTTCCGAGCCCGCGGTCGGGTAGCGGCAGTGGGCGATGCCCACGCGGCCTTCCAGCACGCTCATCGCCTTGGCGTTGAACACGTCGCGGACCAGGCCGTTGTCCTTGTGCACGCGCAGGCGGGTGCCGTCGGCGGTGGCGATGCCCGCCGCGTCCTGGCCGCGATGCTGGAGGACGGTCAAGCCGTCATAAAGCTGACCGGCAACGTTCTGGTTGCCGACGATTCCGACGATGCCGCACATGTTCGGGGGTACTCGCTGCGGTCTCAGCGACCGGGGGAAGACGGGGGGGGCGGCGGCTCCGCGCCGCGGGGAGGAGGTCCGTTCTCGTCCACGGGGGTGGGCAGCGCCTCGGTGATCGTCCCGACGACTGCGCCGGCCCGATCAAGGACGCCATTATCGCCGCTCGGACGGCCGTTGCCAAAGTCCAGTTCGTGCACGGCCCAGTCCGGCAACCAGCGCGCCAGCCACTGCGCACCGGGCAACAACACCGCAACGACGCGGGATTCGGCCCATGCCGGCTCCTGCGGCAGGCGGCTGAACGCCAGCACCACGATCGCGATGCAGGCGACCAGCGCGCCACGCGCCAGGCCCAGCAGCAGTCCGAGGAAGCGGTCCACGCCGGACAGGCCGACCGCATGCACCAGCTTGCGCACGATCCAGCCGACCACGCCGACCAGCACCAGCACGCCGATGAAGGCGGCCACGTAGCCGGCCAGCAGTTCGGTGGCGCCCGGCTGGCCGTCGTCGCTGAACCAGAAAGCCAGCTCGGCGCCGTAGCGGAACGCGAACCAGGCGGCGCCGATCCAGGCCACCAGCGAGGCGACCACGCCGACCAGCCCGCGCATCGCGCCGAACAGCGCCGAAGCGAGGACCAGCACGCACAGGACCAGGTCGATCGGATTCACGCGGCGCACCCCTCCCGTGCGTCGGCCCCTGCGGTCACGGGTGCGGCACCACCATGCCGGCGCCGAAGCCCGGGGCCAGGCGCGACTTCAGCTGCTCGGCCTCGGCGCGGCTGGCCACCGGGCCGACGCGCACGCGATGCAGGGTGCCCTTGTCGGTGCGCACCGGCTGCACGATGGCGCTGTAGCCGGCGCCGCGCAGGCGGTCGCGCAACGCGTCGGCTTCGGTGGCGCTGGAGAACGCGCCCAGCTGCACGGCGAAGCCGACGCCGGACGCCGCCGGCGCGGTGGGCGGCGGTGCCTGCGTGGTGGCCGTGGTGGCCGTGGTGGCCTTCGCCGGCGCCGGCGCCGGCTGCGCGGGCGGGGTGGCGGGCTTTGGCTTGCTTTCCGCCGGCAAGGCTTCGGTCTTCGTCGCCGACGCCTGTGCCGTGGCGGCCGGCTGGCTCGAAGCCGGCGCCGGCTGGCTGGCAGCGGGGGTTGCGGCCGCGGTGGCGGGCGCGGACGCCGTGCCGGTGGCGGCGTTGCCGGCATCCAGCGCGATCACCTGCGCGTTGACGTCGCTGCGGATGCGCACCGCCTGCAGGCGGCCCGCCTCGGCCAGCGCACGGTCCGGGTACGGCCCCACGCGCACGCGCCAGGCCTTGCGGCCGTTGAGTTCGGCCTCTTCCTTGAAGCCTTCCAGGCCGGCCTGGCGCAGCCGCGACAGCACGGTGTCGGCGTCGCGGGCACTGGCGTAGGCACCGAAGGTCACCGCCCACTGGCCGGCGGCTTCCGCCGGATCGGGCTTGCCGGCTGCCGCAGGCGCGACCGCGTCCTGGGCCGTGGTTTCGGCCGGAGCGGGCGCCGCTTCGCTCGCCGGCGCCGGCAACGCCGGATCCGCGGCACCGGGCACCAGCGGCAGTTCGCGGGTTTCGTATTCGCCGCCGGGCGTCGGCGGCACGCGGGTCGAGACGTCGGCCACGCCGCTGTCGGGGGCCGGCCCCTGCACGAGCATGGGCAGGAAGATGACCGCCAGCGCGACCAGGACCGCGCCGCCGATCAGGCGTTGTTTCAGGGTGGTATCCACTGGGCCTCGCAGCGCGCCGGGAATGCCGGGCGATTATAGGCTGCAGGCCCCCGGACTGCCGTCAGCGGCCTGAACGCAGCGTTTCCAGCGCCTGGGCCACGGTGTGGAAGGAACCGAACACCAGCACCCGGTCCCCCGGCGCCGAAGCCTCCAGCGCACGCTGCAGCGCATCGGCCACGACCGCGTCGCGGCTGCCAGCGGCCGCCGCGGTGCCGGCCAGGCGCGCGGCGAAGGCGTCCACCGCCTCGCCGCGGGCGATGCCGTCCAGCCCGGCCAGGTGCCAGCGCGCGACCGCGCCGGCCACCGCCGCGACCACGCCGGCCACGTCCTTGTCCGCCAGCGCCGCGAACACCGCCGCGGTGGACGCCGCCGGCTGCAGCGCCAGCCAGGCGGCCAGCTCGCGGGCGGCCTGCGGGTTGTGGGCGACGTCGAGCACCACCTCGACGCCGTCGCGTTCGAAGCGCTGCAGGCGACCGGGCAGGGTCGCCGCGGCCACGCCGGCGGCGAAGGCGTCCTCCGGCAGTTCGCGCGGCAGCGCGCGCAGCGCGGCGATCGCGGTGGCGGCGTTGGCCAGCTGCGCCGGCGCCGGCAGGCGCGGCATCGGCAGCAGCAGTTCGGCGCCGACCTCGCGCCAGCGCCATTGCGTGGCGTCCACCGGTTCGTGGAAGAAGTCGCTGCCCAGGCGGATGGCGTTGGCGCCGATCGCGTAGGCGTGGCGCAGCACGCTGGACGGCGGATCGATCTCGCCCAGCACCAGCGGCCTCCAGGCACGGGCGATGCCAGCCTTCTCCGCGCCGATGGCCTCGCGGTCATGGCCCAGCCAGTCGACGTGGTCGATGTCGACGGTGGTGATCACCGCCACGTCCGGATCGACGATGTTCACCGCATCCAGGCGGCCGCCCAGGCCGACTTCCAGCACGGCCAGGTCCAGCCCGCTGCGATCGAACAGCCACAGCGCCGCCAGGGTGCCGTACTCGAAATAGGTCAGCGGCGTATCGCCGCGCGCGGCGTCGACCGCGGCGAAGGCCTGCGCCAACGCCTCGTCGCCGGCCTCGTCGCCGTCGATGCGCACCCGCTCGTTGTAGCGCAGCAGGTGCGGCGAGGTGTAGGCGCCGACTTTCCAGCCGCCGGCGCGGGCGATGGCCTCGATGAAGGCCACGGTCGAGCCCTTGCCGTTGGTGCCGGCGACGGTGACCACCTGCGCGGCCGGACGCCGCAGGCCCAGCCGCCCGGCGACCTCGCGCACGCGATCCAGGCCCAGTTCGATGTTGCGGGGATGCTGGCGCTCGATATGGTCGAGCCACTGCTGCAGGTTCATCGGTTCGGACTTCCGCCCAGGTCATTCCTTCGGTGCGGGCACGCGGCGACGATACCGCCGACGCCCCGTGGCGTGCCACGCGCGCGCAGGCGCGCCGCGTCCCCGCCGCGTCCCACTTCGCCGCGGTCCGGTGCGCCTTACAGCGCGCGGTGCTTCGCTTCGCCGAAGAACGGGGTGTGGTGCGAGCAGTCGTTCAGGCGCACGACTTCCAGGCGGTCCACGTCCGGGCCTTCGAGCAGGTTGAGCGTCGTCGGGGCCTGGCGGAAGGTCCACAGCTTGCCGATCGGCAGGCCGAGGATCCGGCACAGCAGCACGCGGTTGACCGCGTCGTGCGCCACCAGCAGCAGGGTGTCGTCCTCGCCCAGGCCCTCGGTGGCGCGCACCAGGCCGCGCCAGGAACGGTCCAGCACCTGGCGCAGCGATTCGCCGCCGGGCATCAGCACCGTGTCCGGCTCCTCGCGCCAGGCGCGCAGGCGGGCCGGGTCCTTCTCGCCGATCTCGGCGGCCAGCAGGCCTTCCCATTCGCCGTGGGCGATTTCCTGCACGTCCGGATCCAGCTGCAGCAGGCCGGCACGCTCTTCGCCCAGCGCCAGTTCGGCGGTGCGGCGCGCGCGCGACAGCGGCGAGGCGACGGCGCGGCTGACCGGGACGTCGCGCAGGCGCTCGCCCAGCGCGCGGGCCTGGGCTTCGCCGACGGGCGAAAGCGGGATGTCGATCTGGCCCTGGTAGCGGCCTTCGGCGTTCCACGGGGTTTCGCCGTGGCGGGCAAGCAGGATGCGCATGCAGCAGTGTTTCCGGTAGGGGTGGCGACCCGGCCTGGACCTGCCCGTTGCCGGGGTCCGGACGCGAGGACGGGAGCGGATGATACCCGCTCCCGTCCCGTGGGCCGCACTGGCCAGGGTCTCCGGGGCGGGAATGCCTCACGCCCCGGCCCGCCGGTCACCTGGCGACGTTGAGTTCCTGCAGCAGCTGCGGCGCCGGGAACACTTCCTGCATCACCCAGCGCATGTAGCGCTGGTCGACCGCGATCATGCGGGTCATCTTCGGGTCGAACACCCAGTTGGAGCTGACCGACTCCCAGTTGCCGTCGAAGGCCAGGCCGACCAGCTTGCCCTCGGCGTCCAGCACCGGCGAACCGGAGTTGCCACCGGTGATGTCCAGGTCGGAGAGGAAGTTGACCGGCACCGAGCCCACGCGCGGGTCTTCCAGGCCACCGTAGCGCTTGGCCGCGACCGCGTCGAGCAGGGCCTTCGGCGAGTCGAACGGCTCCTCGCCGGTGTCCTTGGCGACCAGGCCCTCGAGCGTGGTGAACGGGGTGTAGGCCACGCCGTCCTTCGGCGCGTAGCCCATCACGTTGCCGAAGGTGATGCGCAGCGACAGGTTCGCGTCCGGGTAGACGAAGCGGCCCTGGCTCTTCTTGTAGTCGGCCAGCGCCTGCAGGAACACCGGGCGCGCGGCCAGGTTCTCGCCGGCGCGGACCTTGCGCTCCTGCTCGAGCTTGAGCAGGGTCGGCATCACCGACACCGCGTACTGGATCGCCGGGTCGTCGCTGGCCTCGAACGCGGCGCGGTCGGCGGACAGCCACTTCAGGCGCTCCTCGGTGCTGCCCAGCTTCGTCGCCGCCAGGCGGTCGAGCGCGCGCTCCACCGCGGCGGCGTCGCTGCCGCCCAGCCACTGGTCCACGGCCGGCACCCGCTGGGCGGCCGGCAGCTTGATGTACTCGTTGAGCCAGTAGGCCTGCAGCTGGCGGTCCATGGCCGGCACGTAGCGGCGCTCGAGCTGCTTCATCGCCCCTTCGATGGTCGGCAGGTCGCGCTGCTGGAAGCCCGGCTCGCGCTCGGCGTCCGGCCTGGCCTTCTCCAGCGACAGGCGGTACAGCTGGGTGGCGGCGCCGACCACGCCGGTGCCGTTGAACATCGCCAGGGTGTAGTCGCGGCTGCGGGTGGCCTTGTTCTGCTCCAGCAGCTGCATCAGCGTGGCGTGCGCCTTGAGCGCCTCCCTGCCCTTCGTGCCCTGGCCCTTCAGCCAGGCCAGGACCGCCGCTTCCTCGGCGTGCTTCTGGCCGGCGGCGTCGATGCGCTTGAAGCCTTCCAGCTGGCCGGCGTAGTTCTTGGCGTAGTTGTTCCAGCCGGCCATGTTGCTGGCGTATTTGACCTGGATGTCCGGATCCTTGCGGCCGGCTTCCTCGATCATGCCGATGAGGTTGCGGTAGTGGCGGATGGTCTCCGGGTACACCGTCTGCGCGGTGTGGTCGAACTCGGCGGCCAGCGCGTAGCGGTTGGTCGAGCCCGGGTAGCCGGCGACCATCACGAAGTCGCCCTCGCCCAGCGGCTTGTCGGCGATCTTCAGCCAGTGCCTGGGCCGGTACGGCACGTTGTCCGGGGAGAACGCCGCCGGCTTGCCATCCTTGCCGACGTAGGCGCGGTAGAAGGCGAAGTCGCCGGTGTGGCGCGGCCACATCCAGTTGTCGACGTCGCCGCCGTACTTGCCCACGCTGCCCGGGGGCGCGTAGGCCAGGCGCACGTCGCGGATTTCCAGGTTCTTGAACAGGCGGTAGGCATTGCCGCCGGAGAAGCTGTACAGGCGGCAGCGGAAGCCGGCCTCGGCTTCGCAGTCGGCGACCAGCTTCTTCTCGAAGGCTTCCAGCGCCCGGGTGCGGGCCAGCGGGTCGTTGCCGGCCGAGGCGATGGCGGCGCGGGCCTCGGCGGTCACGTCGGTGATCTCGTCGAGCACGTAAACGCGCGCGTTGGGGCCGGCGCTGAGCTCGTCGGCGGTGGTCGGCGCGTTGAAGCCGTTGCGGATCAGGTTGTTCTCGGCGGTCGAGTTGAGCTGGATCGCGCCGTAGGCGCAGTGGTGGTTGGTCACCACCAGGCCGTTCGGGGACACGAAGCTGGCGGTGCAGCCGCCCAGCGCCACCACCGCGCCCATCGGGTCGCCGGTCAGGTCCGCCAGCTGCTCGGGGGAGAGCTTGAGCCCGGCCTGCTTCAGCGGGCCGGCGATCTCCGGCAGCTGTTGCGGCACCCACATGCCCTCCCCGGCCCAGGCGGCGGGAGCGGCGGCCAGGGCGGCCAGGACGGAGGCGGAGAGCAGGCGAAGACGCATCAGGACGGTTCCAGCTGAAAGGATTCCCGATTCTAGCGGCCGCCCGGACCCCGCCGGCCCATGACTTTCGGCAGGGGCTCCGGGCTTCCCCGGTCGCGGCCATGCCACCACGGGCGATGGTTACCCCCGCAACCTATAATGTCCGCCCCTGTTTCCCTCGCAAGGCCGATCGATGTCCGCAACCATGAAGGCGCTGGTCAAGCGCGAAGCCACCAAGGGCATCTGGATGGAAGAGGTGCCCGTGCCGGAGGCCGGCCCCAACGAGGTCCTGATCAAGGTCGAGAAGACCGCCATCTGCGGCACCGACCTGCACATCTACCTGTGGGACGAGTGGAGCCAGCGCACGATCAGGCCGGGCCTGGTCATCGGCCACGAGTTCGTCGGCCGCATCGCCGCGCTCGGCCCGGGCGTGACCGGCTACAGGATCGGCCAGCGCGTCTCGGCCGAAGGCCACATCGTCTGCGGCCACTGCCGCAACTGCCGCGGCGGCCGTCCGCACCTGTGCCCGCACACCGTGGGCATCGGCGTGAACCGCGACGGTGCCTTCGCCGAGTACATCGTCATGCCGGCCACCAACCTGTGGCCGATCCCGGACCCGATCCCGTCGGAGCTGGCCGCGTTCTTCGATCCCTACGGCAACGCCGCGCACTGCGCGCTGGAGTTCGACGTGGTCGGCGAGGACGTGCTGATCACCGGCGCCGGCCCGATAGGCATCATCGCCGCCGGCATCTGCAAGCACATCGGCGCGCGCAACGTCGTCGTCACCGACGTCAACGACTTCCGCCTGAAGCTGGCCGCCGACATGGGCGCCACCCGCGTGGTCAACGTCGCCAACACCTCGCTGCGCGAGGTGATGGCCGACCTACACATGGAAGGCTTCGACGTCGGCCTGGAGATGAGCGGCAACCCGCGCGCCTTCAACGACATGCTCGAGTGCATGTACCACGGCGGCAGGATCGCCATGCTCGGGATCATGCCCAAGGGCGCCGGCTGCGACTGGGACAAGATCATCTTCAAGGGCCTGACCGTGCAGGGCATCTACGGCAGGAAGATGTACGAGACCTGGTACAAGATGACCCAGCTGGTGCTGTCCGGCTTCCCGCTGGGCAAGGTGCTTACCCACCAGCTGCACGTGGACGAGTTCCAGCACGGCTTCGACCTGATGGAACAGGGCAAGGCCGGCAAGGTCGTGCTCAGCTGGAACTGAGCGACCAGGCGAACCCGGGAAAGGAAAAAGGCGCCTCGCGGCGCCTTTTTCGTGGATGGCGTGGCCGCCCGGCGTCGATCAGTTGCCCACGCTGAGGGTCAGGACCAGGCGGTTGTCGGCGATCTCGCCGAAGGCATCGCGGCCGTTGCCGTCGGTGCCGACGTAGGCCAGCGAGGCGGAGACCAGGCCCCAGCTGCGGCTCACGCCGACGGTCCAGTCGGTGTAGTCCTCGCCGTAGTCCTTCTCGAACATGCTGCGGCCAACGCCCAGGTCCAGGCTGAAGTCGTTCGGCAGGCCGATGCTGGCGCCGCCGGCCACGTACCACGCGTCGGTGTCGGAACCGCCGAAGTCGTCGCTGTAGGCGACGGTCAGGCTGTAGTTCTCGGCGAAGGTGGTGGTGGTGATCAGCTCGTTGAAGTTCAGCTCGCTCGCATCCGGGTAGGTGTAGCGGTTGAGCATGATGTCGAAGTTGACCGAGTCGCTGAAGTCGACGTTGTAGCCGACGAAGTAGTCGACTTCGAAGTCCGGATCGCCGGGACCGAAGTCCACGCCCGAGGCCCAGGTACCCACGTACAGGCCCACCGGCGAGTTGTAGGTCAGGCCGGCCTGGCCGGTCGAGGTTTCGTTGCTCTGCGAGACACCGCGCCAGACGTAGTCCGAAGTCGCGGCGACCGACCAGGTCAGCGGCGAGGATTCTTCCTCCGCGTCCTGGGCGAAGGCGACGAACGGCAGTGCGGACAGCGCGAGGGCAAGCGAGGCGGCAAGCTTGAACGGCTTCATCCTGGATCTCCTGGCGGTGGGGATGTTGCGGGCGGCGGGGCCGGGGCCGCGACCTCGGTCGCGATCACGGTTTCACGAATAATTAACCCAGCCCGATACTGCGATGCAACATTTCCCGCGTCAAGTGCCGGGCGCGAGAGCGTCGGCGGCACGGGAACCCCCGCCCCACCTGCGCTCCGCGCCCCTGGCCTGCGAGGCTTGCCTGCCCGCAGGCTCCCCGGAAACCCCTCCGCCTAACCGGCGGACGCGGCCAACCTCGGCCCCGCCCCCGCCGTGATCCCGGCGGCCTCCACCGCCCGCAGCAGCTGCGCGGCCAGCTCGCACGCGGCCACCCGCAGCCCGGGGACCGCGGGGTCTCCCACAGCTGCCCGCGCAGCAGCGGCCCCAGGCAGTACAGCCCGCGTACCGGCGCGCCGTGCCGATCGAGGACCTCGTAGCGCGCGTTGGCGCGCAGGCCCAGGCCGAACGGATCGGCGCTGATCGTGCCGGCGTCGCGCAGCTGGCCGACCAGCGGGTGGCTGGTCCGTTCGATGTCGGTGTCCAGGCCGGTGGCGCGGACCAGCACGTCGTACTGCTCGAACTCCGCGTGCGACCGGCCGCGCTCGCGCAGCACCACCTCGATCGCGGTCTCGCCGCGGCGCGCGCGCAGCAGGCGGCCGGCACGGATCTTCAGCTGGCCCTGCCGGCGCAGCTCCTCCAGCTCGCGGTGCACGCTCGGCGCCAGGCGGTGGCGGAACACTTCCCAGTAGGAACGCAGATGGCGCATGAAACGGCTGCGTTCCTCGTCCGGGAGGGTCTTCCAGTAGCCCTGCAGGCAGGGACGCAGCGCGTCGACCAGGCCGCGCCAGTCCGGCACGATCGGCGCCAGCGCGCGCAGGGTGCGCAACAGCAGGCGCACGTCGGCGCTGTTGAGCACGTGCAGCACGTTCGGCGGCAGCGCCACCGGCGGGCCCGGCTCCTCCAGGTGCGGCCGCGGCAGCAGCCCGTGCCGCGACAGCGCGGTGATCGGCCCGCGGTGGCCGCGGCGCAGCAGGGTGACCACGGTGCCGGCCATGGTCAGGCCGCTCCCGATCACCAGCACGCGCGCCTCGGCCGGCACCTGGGCCAGCGCGTCGCGTCCGCGCAGGTCGCGCTGCCACGGCCAGGCGATGTAGCCCGGATCGACCAGCAACCGCGGCCCGACGCCCTGCAGCCGCTGCGGCGGCAGTGCGCCCACCGCCCGCACCACCTTGTCGGCGATGAAGTCCGAACCGTCGGCCAGCATGACGCGGAAGGCCGTGCCTTCGCGGTCGATCGCCACCACCTCCTGCTGCACCTGGGTGAAGCTGGCCAGCGAAGTCTGCGCGGCCGGCTGCAGCCTCGAATACAGGTACTCGCCGTAGACCAGGCGCGGCAGGAAGCCTTCCTCCGCGCGGCGGGTGAGGTTGAGCCAGCGCGCGAACTCCACCGGCTTGTCCTGGGTGGCGCCCATGTCGCGGGCACGGACGTTGAGCAGGTGTTCCGGCCGCGCCTCGCCGTAGGCCACGCCGCGGCCGAAGCTCTCCGGCATGCCCACCAGGCACAGGTCGACGCTGGCCGGGGCGCTGCGCGCCAGTTCCGTGGCCAGCACGCTGCCGCTGAAACCCGCACCGATGATCGCTATCCGCATCGCCTCGCCCTCCGCCAGTCCGGAGGGCAGTTAAGCGCCGCGCGCGTCGCAGCAGGTAAAGGCGGGGTTATTTGCGGCCATGCCGGCGAGAACGATTCGGCACGAGCACATCGCCACACGTCATGACCGCAGCCGCGTGCGCCACCTCATGCCAGGCGCGCGCGTCGCGGCGGCGACGCGCGGGCCACGACGGGCCGCGCTCAGCCCGCGGGGAAGGCGCCGAAGCGCACCGGCAGCAGGCCGACGCGGCTGCCCGGGGTGTGCACGCGACCGGCATCCACCGGCAGTTCGATCTCCAGCTCCTGGCCCTCGCCTTCGTCCAGGCGCGCGCGGACCCGCATGCGCGGACCGCTGCGCTGCGCGGCCACCACCGTCGCCGACCAGCCGCCCTCGCCCACGCGCAGGTCCTCCGGACGCACGAACAGGTCCAGCTCGCCCTCGGCCGGCGTGTTGTCCACCGGCGCCGGCAGGGCCAGGCCCGCCACCTCGATGCGCTCGCCCTGGCGGCGTCCACGCAGGCGGTTCACCGCGCCGACGAACGAGTACACGAACGGCGAGGCCGGGCGGTCGTAGGCGTCCGCCGGCGTGCCCAGCTGCTCGATGCGACCATGGTTGAGGATGGCGACGCGGTCGGCCAGTTCCAGCGCTTCTTCCTGGTCGTGGGTGACGAACACCGTGGTCAGGCCGGTGCGCTCGTGCAGCTCGCGCAGCCAGCCGCGCAGGTCACGACGCACCTGCGCGTCCAGCGCGCCGAACGGTTCGTCCAGCAGCAGCACGCGCGGCTCGATCGCCAGCGCGCGCGCCAGGGCCACGCGCTGGCGCTGGCCACCGGACAGCTGCGCCGGATAGCGCCCGCCCAGGCCCTGCAGCTGCACCAGCGAGAGCAGCTCCTCCACCCGCGCGTCGATCTTCGCCCTCGGCCAGCGCTCCCTGCCGCGCCGCACCTTCAGGCCGAAGCCGATGTTGTCGGCCACGGTCAGGTGGCGGAACAGCGCGTAGTGCTGGAACACGAAGCCCACCCGGCGCTCCTGCACGCCCAGCCCGGTGGCGTCCTCGCCCCCGAACAGCACGCGGCCGGCGTCCGGATGCTCGAGGCCGGCGATCACCCGCAGCAGGGTGGTCTTGCCCGAACCCGACGGCCCCAGCAGCGCCAGCAGTTCGCCCTGGCGGATCTCCAGGTCGATCCCGTCCAGCGCCGGGAAGGCGTCGAAGCGCTTGCGCAGGTTCTCGATCTTGATCGTCATCGGGTCGTCCTCAATGGCGGTGGTTGGCGGCCAGCGATTCGCCGTGGCGCCACTCCAGCCAGGTCTTCAGCACCAGCGTGACCAGCGCGCTCAGGGCCAGCAGCGAAGCGGCGGCGAAGGCGGCGCTGTACGCGTATTCGTTGTAGAGGATCTCCACGTGCAGCGGCAGCGTGTTGGTGCGGCCGCGGATGTGGCCGGAGACCACCGACACCGCCCCGAACTCGCCCATCGCCCGTGCCCCGCACAGGAGCACGCCGTACAGCAGCGCCCAGCGGATGTTGGGCAGGGTGACCCGCCAGAACGCCTGCCAGCCGCTGGCGCCCAGGCTCAGCGCGGCCAGCTCCTCGTCGGTGCCCTGCTGCTCCATCAGCGGCATCAGCTCGCGGGCGATGAACGGGAAGGTCACGAACACCGTGGCCAGGACGATGCCCGGCAGGGCGAAGATGATCTTCGGCAGGTGGAGGTGGACCTCGCCCAGCAGCGGCAGGCTGCCACGCCAGCCCTCGTCGATCAGCGGCCAGGCCCAGCCCTGCGCGCCGAAGATCAGCACGAAGATCAGGCCGGCCACCACCGGCGACACCGCGAACGGCAGGTCGATCAGGGTCACCAGCCAGCGCTTGCCGGGGAATTCGTGCTTGGTCACCACCCAGGCCGCGGCCACGCCGAACACCAGGTTCAGCGGCACCACGATCGCGGTCACCAGCAGGGTCAGGCGGATCGCCGCCATCGCGTCCGGGTCGGTGACGGCGCGGGCGAACGCCTCCACGCCGCCGCGCAGCGCCTCGGCGAACACCAGCACCAGCGGCAGCAGCAGGAAGGCCAGCAGGAAGCCCAGCGCGGCCAGGATCAGCAGAACCTGCACCCAGCGCGGCTCGGTGGTCGGCGAGGCCGGCCTGGCGGAACTGCGACCGTGTCTGCGCTCCAGCACCTGCTCACCCGCGTCTACGGCAAGGACGCCATGCACTGTACCACCCATGTCAGTTCCCCCTGCCGCGCTCGCGGCGGGCCAGCCGCGACTGCAGGGTGTTGATCACCAGCAGCAGCGCGAACGACAGCAGCAGCATCGCCACCGCGATCGCGGTCGCGCCGGCGTAGTCGAATTCCTCGAGCTTGATCGTGATCAGCAGCGGCGCGATCTCCGACACCTGCGGGATGTTGCCGGCGATGAAGATCACCGAGCCGTACTCGCCCACGCCGCGGGCGAAGGCCAGGGCGAAGCCGGCCAGCACCGCCGGCCAGGTCGCCGGCAGCACCACCTTGCGCACGATCTGCCAACGGCTGGCGCCGAGCGTGGCCGCCGCCTCCTCCAGCTCGCGCTCGACCTCGGCCAGCACCGGCTGCACCACCCGGACCACGAACGGCAGGCCGATGAACACCAGCGCCACGGTGATGCCCAGCGGGGTGTATGCGACCTTGATCCCGGCCGCCTCCAGCCAGCGGCCGATCCAGCCGGTTGGGCCGTACAGCGCGGTCAGGGCGATGCCGGCCACCGCGGTGGGCAGGGCAAACGGCAGATCGATCATCGCGTCGAACAGGCGCCGGCCCGGGAAGCGGTAGCGCACGAACACCCACGCCACCAGCGTGCCCATCACCGCGTTGAACGCCGCCGCCGCCAGCGCGGTGCCGAAGCTGATCTTCAACGCCGCCAGCACCCGCGGCTCGGTCCAGGCGCGCCACAGGCCGTCCCAGCCCAGCTGCGAGGAATACACGAACACGCCGGCCAGCGGGATCAGCACGATCAGGCCCAGCCAGGTGAGCGTGTAGCCCAGGCTCAGGCCGAAGCCCGGGACGACGCGGCGACGGCGGCGCGCACGCACGGCCACGCCGCCCGGCGGCGGCGTGGCGTCCCGGCGCGGGAGGGCCGGGTTCGAACTCATGGGTCGTTCCGCTGCATCGGGTGGCGGCCGCCGGTCACTTCTTCGCCTGGATCTGGTCGAACACGCCGCCGTCGGCGAAGTGCTTCTTCTGCGCCGCGGCCCAGGAGCCGAACACCTGGTCGATGGTCACCAGCTCGACCTTGGGGAAGCGCGCCACGTCGGCCGGGTCGGCATGCTGCGGATAGCGCGGGCGGTAGTAGTTCTTCGCCGCGATCCGCTGGCCTTCCGGCGAGTACAGGTACTGCAGGTAGGCCTGCGCGACCTCGCGGGTGCCGTGCTTGTCGACGTTGCGGTCGACCAGCGCCACCGGCGGCTCGGCCAGGATCGACAGCGAGGGCACGACGATGTCGAACTTGTCCGGGCCCAGCTCCTCGATCGACAGGAACGCCTCGTTCTCCCAGGCCAGCAGCACGTCGCCGATGCCGCGCTGGACGAAGGTGGTGGTCGAGCCGCGCGCGCCGGTATCCAGCACCGGCACGTTGCGGAACAGCGCGGCGACGAAGTTGCGGGTCTTGTCCTCGTCGCCCTTGAAGATCTTCAGGCCGAAGGCCCAGGCGGCAAGGTAGTTCCAGCGCGCGCCGCCAGAGGTCTTGGGGTTGGGCGTGATGACCTTTACGTTGGAGCGCAGCAGGTCCGGCCAGTCCTTGATGTTCTTCGGGTTGCCCTTGCGCACCAGGAACACGATGGTCGAGGTGTACGGCGCGCTGTTCTCCGGCAGCCGCTGCTGCCAGTTGGCCGGCAGCAGCTTCGAGCGCTCGGCGATCGAGTCGATGTCGTAGGCCAGGGCCAGGGTGACCACGTCGGCCTCCAGGCCGTCGATCACCGCGCGGGCCTGCTTGCCCGAACCGCCGTGCGAGGCCTCGATCGCCACCTTCTGGCCCTTGGTCGCCTGCCAGTGCCTGGCGAAGACGGCGTTGAACTCGCGGTACAGCTCGCGGGTCGGGTCGTAGGAGACGTTGAGCAGCTGCGCGTCCTTGGCCAGCGCGCCCACGGCCAGCACCAGGCCGAAGACGGCGGCACCGATCCGGATCGCGGACCTGCGCAGGTTGGACTTCTTCATGTGCATGCTCCGGTTGTGGCGCCAGGTCAGAACGCGACCTGCAGCCGGGTGAACACCGCCTTCTCGTCCCTGCGGTCCGCGCCGCCGGCGGCGCCGCCGTCGAAGCTCGTCTGCAGGTAGTTGGCGACCAGTTTGAGGTTGCTGTTGAGGTACCAGTTCACGCCCACCGTCCAGGTCTGGGCGCCGCGCGCCGACACCGCAGGATCGGCGAACAGCGGGAAGGCGGCGGCGTCGACGTCCAGCTCGCCGTAGCGGCCGACCAGTTCCCACGCGCCCCAGCCACCCTTGCCCGGGTTGAACGGGCTGGCGGGCTTGGCCACGCCGCGGTAGGAGGCGTCCTCGCCGGTCAGGACCCAGCTGACCGTGGCCTGCCAGGCGTCGTGCTCGAGCTCGGCGCGGGTGCCGGCCACCGCCACTTCCTGCGCCGACTCGATGTACTCGGCCAGCACGCCGAAGCGGTTGCGGTAGAAGTAGCCCTGCGGCGACCAGCGCGTGCGGCGGCCATCGGCGGCGACCGTGCCGCGGTAGCCGAAGAACTGCTGCTGGCCCGGGGTGCGGTAGCGCGGCAGGAAGTTGTTGCCGCTGCCGCTGACGTCGCCGACGCTGCCGCCGATGCCGAAGCCCAGCCCGGACCAGAAGCCCGGGTCGTTGCGGAACGGCTCGAAGAACAGGCGCGTGCCGTACTCGAACTCGTCGTCCGGGTTGGTGGTGACCGCGTCGCGGCCGTCGACCGCGCCGTTGAACACGCCGACCGCATAGGACACCGTGCCCTTCGCCAGTTCGCCCTGCAGCTGCACGCCGATGTCGCGGTTGGGCGCCAGCTCGCTGGCGATGCCGCGCTCCACCGCCGACAGCGCGGACGAGGACTGCAGCCGCTCCAGGCCGACCGGCGAGGTGAACTTGCCCAGCCGCACCGTGGCGGCCGGCGAGAACTTCAGGTCGGCGTAGGCGTCGACGATGCTGGCGCTGTCGCCGGCGAATTCCGGGGTGAAGCGGTAGCCGATCCACTTGCCCAGCGTGCCCTCGATGGTCGGGCGCGCGGTGCGCAGCAGGAAGGTGTCGTTGGCACCGGGGGCGCCGCTGTTGAAGAAGCGGCCGTCGCCCTGCAGCAGACCGCGGAAGCGGAACTCGTAGTCGCCGTTGGCCGACTTCAGCGAGGCGCCACGGCTGCCGACCGCCACTACCGGGGCTTCCTTCTCCCTGGCCTGGCGCGCCTCCTCCTGCAGCTCGAGGTTGCGTTCCAGCGCGCGCAGGCGCTGGTCCAGCGCGGCCAGGTCGAGCCCCTCTTCCCCACCTTCCGCTGCGGCAGTGCCTGCGCCGTAGCGCTGCTCCAGCTGTGCGAGCCGTCGCGCCAGCTCCTCCAGGGTCGGCGCCTGCTGCTGGGCCGCCGCCGGCACCGCCAAGGCGCAGGCCAGCGCCCCGGTCAGCCACAGCGGCGACCTCCCGCCGGCACCCTGCACTCGATTGTGTCGCTGCATTGCCCTTGCCCCTGCGTCATGGCCCATGGCCGGTAACAGGATAGTCCCTATTCAGCTTGACCACGGGAAATGAATCAGGGGCCACCCCTTATAGCCGATGGCCATTAAGCCGGCGTGGCCCGGGCGGCCGGCTTAGAATGGGCGCTTTCCCTTTCCGAACAAGGATCTGTGATGTCCGAGGCCGCCCTCGCCCGCTACGCCACCCAGCTCGAAGGCCTGCGCCAGCAGGGCCTGTTCAAGGCCGAACGGATCATCACCAGCCCCCAGTCGGCCGAGATCGAGCTGGCCGACGGGCGCAAGGTCCTCAACTTCTGCGCCAACAACTACCTGGGCCTGGCCGACCACCCGGGCATCATCGCGGCGGCCAAGGAGGCGCTCGACAGCCACGGCTTCGGCATGGCCTCGGTGCGCTTCATCTGCGGCACCCAGGACCTGCACAAGCAGCTGGAGGCGAAGATCGCGGAGTTCTTCGGCACCGAGGACACGATCCTCTACGCGGCCTGCTTCGACGCCAACGGCGGCCTGTTCGAGCCGCTGCTGGACGAGAACGACGCGATCATCTCCGACGCGCTCAACCACGCCTCGATCATCGACGGCGTGCGCCTGTGCAAGGCGAAGCGCTACCGCTACGCCAACTGCGACATGGCCGACCTGGAGAAGCAGCTGCAGCAGGCCCGCGCCGACGGCGCGCGCACGGTCATGATCACCACCGACGGCGTGTTCTCGATGGACGGTTTCATCGCCCCGCTCGACGGGATCACCGCGCTGGCGCGCAAGTACGACGCCCTCGTGCACATCGACGAATGCCACGCCACCGGCTTCCTCGGCGCCACCGGCCGCGGTTCGGCCGAGGTCAAGGGCGTGATGGACAAGATCGACATCTTCACCGGCACCCTGGGCAAGGCCATGGGCGGCGCGCTGGGCGGCTTCACCACCGCGCGCAGGGAAGTGATCGAGCTGCTGCGCCAGCGCTCGCGCCCGTACCTGTTCTCCAACTCGCTGCCGCCGCACGTGGTCGCCGCCGGCATCAAGGCGTTCGAGATGCTGTCCTCCGCCGGCGAGCTGCGCACCCGCCTGCAGGAAAACACCGCGTACTTCCGCGAGCGCATGACCGCCGCCGGCTTCGACATCAAGCCGGGCGTGCACCCGATCTGCCCGGTGATGCTGTACGACGCGCCGCTGGCGCAGCGCTTCGCCGGGCGCCTGCTCGAGGAAGGCATCTACGCGATCGGCTTCTTCTTCCCGGTGGTGCCGCAGGGCCAGGCGCGCATCCGCACGCAGATGAGCGCCGCGCATACGCGCGAGCAGCTGGACCGGGCGATCGACGCGTTCACCCGCATCGGCCGCGAGCTGGCCGTCATCAAGGGCTGACGACAGGGGCGTGCCGGACTCCGGCGCGCCCCGCCCTCATGCGCCGCGGTTCAGTCGGAGCCCTTGTCGCGGCTCTTCGACTTGTTCCTGTCCGGGTTCTGCGCGACGAGCTTGCCGTCCTTCTTGCCCTCTTCCGGGCCCTTGGACACGCGCAGGCCACGGGCCTTCATCCAGTCGTCGAAGTCGTCGGCGCTCATGGCCTTGCCGTTCTGGGTCATGTTGAAGCGGTAGGTGTATGCGTCCTTCGCATCGGCCGCCTTGGCGGCCGGCGCTGGCACGGCCTGTGCGGCCTGCGCGCCGGGCTGTTCGCGGATGCTGGCGCAGGCGGCGAGCATGGCCGTGGCGGACAGGATCAGCCAGGCGCGGACGACGCGTTCGGTGCTGGACATACGGACTTCCCCCGGAGATGCGGCGAGGCGAGTCTAGCCTCGTCCGGGAGCGGAAAAACATGCCTGCAAGCCCCGGCGCCCAAGCGGATTCGCAGCTTGCCACCGGCGTCCCGCGCGAAGCGTGCGCCCGCGCTCAGTCCGCCGGCGGTTCCGGCAGGGCCGGGGGCGGATCGGGCAGCGCCATGGCGGGCGCGCCCTTGCTGATCTTCATGCCATGGCGCTTCATCCAGGCATCGAAGTCGTCGGCGGTCATCTGCACCCCCTCCTGCTCCATGTCGAAGCGGTAGGCGTACGGGTCGTCCGGGTCGAGCAGGATGACCGCTTCCGGATCCTCCTCCACGACCTCGGCCACCACCGGTTCGCGGACACGGTTGCCGGCGCAGCCGGCCACCAGTGCGGCGAGTGCAAGCGTGGCCAGAAGGCGTGCGGGCGCGATTGTCGTGGGCATGGCGGCTCCGGCGGTGCGCCCGTAGAGTCGGGCTTGCCCGACTCCCACGCCGGATGTGCGTGGGCGCATGGGGGAGCCGCGGGCGATACCGCAGTCTAGGCGCTGGATGCGCGACGCCAGCGTCGGCGGCGATGGCGGGCCGGGAAGCCGTTAATGCGGAAGAAAGCTGGCAAGCGTGCGCGGTGGAAAGTCCGTCCCCTCCCCGCTTCCGGGGACGCGGGAAATGACGGCGGATTCAGTTCGCGGCGCCGCGTGCGGATTCGCCGGCATCGGCGGAGGCCGGCGCCAGCGCATCGCGTTCGCCCGCGTCGAGTTCCCGCCACTGGCCCTTGCCCAGCGTGCCCAGCTGCAGGTCGCCGATGGCCACCCGCACCAGGCGCATCACGCCAACCCCGAAGGCCGCCAGCAGGCGGCGGATCTGCCGGTTGCGGCCCTCGTCGAGCACGATCTCCAGCCATGCATTGCGCGTGCCGCTGCGCAACAAGACCGCCGACCTCGCACGCAGCCGCTCGCCCTCTTCCCCCACGCCCTCGCACAGCGCCGCCAGCAGCGCCGCATCGGGCACCTGGTCGACCTGCACGTGGTAGGTCTTCTCCGGGCCGTGCTGCGGATCCAGTACCCGCGCCGCCCACTCCGGATCGTTACTGAAGAGCAGCAGGCCTTCGCTGGCCTTGTCCAGCCGCCCGACCGGCGCCAGCCATGGCAGGCCGCTGCCGTCGAGGCAGCGGTAGACCGTGTCGCGGCCACGCTCGTCGCGCGCGGTGGTGACCAGGCCGCGCGGCTTGTTGAGCACCAGGTAATGTCGCCGCGGCGGCTGGGCGTCGAGGCCTTCGACCTGGACCCGGCGCATGCCGTCATCGATCGGATGCTCCGGATCGAGGACCACGCGGCCGCCAACGCGCACGCGCCCGGCACGGACCCAGCGCTCGGCCTCGCTGCGCGAACACACGCCCGCCTTCGACAGCACCCGCGCCAGGCCATGCCGGCGCGGTGCATCGGCGGGTTTACCCGAAGGCTTTGGCCCCGGCGGACGGGAGCGCGTCCCGCCCTTCATGGCAGACCGGGAAGGTTCAGTTCGCCGGCGCCGCGGTCGCTGCCGCAGGCGCGGCCGCCGGGGTGGCGGTGGTCGGCTTGCCGGTGGCCACGCGCGCGCCGCGGGCCTTCATCCACGCCTCGAACTCGTCGACGGTCATGCGCTTGCCGTCCTGGGTCATGTTGAAGCGCCACGGCGTGTTGTCGAACTCGGTCTTCGGCTTGTAGGCCGCCGGCAGCGCTTTGGCGACGTTGCGGCAGTTCTCGATGCGCAGGCGCAGCAGCACGCGGTCCAGCGACTGCGCGCTGTCGAACTCCGGGGTCAGCACGCCGCTGGGCATGCCCAGCTGCGAGGTACGCGAACCCAGTTCCATGGCCACCGGCACGACCGCGGTCGACGCCAGCGGCAGTGGCTGCTGCAGCGAGGAGCCGGAGCAGTCCGGCGCGGCGATCGCGGCGGCCGGCATGAGGGCGAGGCCGAAGAAGGCGGCGGCAAGAGCGCGCATGGGGATGCTCCAGGACAGGAATGCGACCGAGTGTAGGCAGCGCCCGGGGTCGATTCAAGGACGAATGCAGGCCGGAGCGTGCAGTTGCCAGCGCGCGCACGTTTTCGCGCGCGGCGCCGCGCCGCCGCCCGGAAAAAAACAAGGCCCGGCGATGCCGGGCCTTGTGGTCTTGCAGCTTGGCGTCCGATCAGTTCTGGACGTTCAGCTCGGTACGGCGGTTGGTCTCGCTCTTGCAGCCCGGCAGGGTCTGCGGGGTCGGCTCCAGCGGACGGCTCTCGCCGTAGCCAACCGGACCGGCCAGACGCGAGGCGTCGATGCCGTTGCTGGTCAGGTAGTCGTACACGGTCTTGGCGCGACGCTCCGACAGCTTCTGGTTGTAGGCGTCCGGACCGCACAGGTCGGTGTGGCCGGCGACTTCAACGCGCAGCTCCGGATAACGACGCAGGATCTCGGTCGCCTCGCCCAGGATCGCCAGGGCGTCCGGACGCAGGGTGGCCTTGTCGAAGTCGAAGTTCACGCCCTTCAGGTCGATCGAGACCGGGACCGGGCAGCCGTCCGGACCGACGATGGTGCCGGCAGCGGTGCCCGGGCACTTGTCGTCGCAGTTGTTGACGCCGTCGCCGTCGTCGTCCAGGTCGGCACAGCTCGGGGCGACCGGGGTCGGAGCCGGCGGCGGGGCGGCGACCGGGGCCGGGCCCAGCGGGATCACCAGGCCGATCGAGGCCAGGACGTCGCCGAACCAGTCTTCGTTCGGGGCGTTGACGCTGCGGTCGTCGAAGTCGGCGCGGTAGGCGACTTCAGCGCGCACGGCGACGCGGCTGTCGAAGGTGGTCTGCAGGCCGACGCCGACCTTGGCGGCCAGGTTGCCTTCCTCGCGCTGCTGCGGCGAATCCGGGCTCGGGAACGCGTCCCACTCTTCCTCGGCGCGCTGGTAGCCGACGCCGAACAGGAAGTACGGGTTGTACGCGCGGCCTTCCTGGATCAGGTGGCGGCGGAAATCCAGCGAGACGCCGTACTGGCTCCAGTTGAGGTGCTTGTTGCTGTTCAGGCCCGGGTTCTGGTGGTTCAGCTCGGCATCGAGCGACCAGTTCGGGCTGATGAACTTGCCCATGCCCAGGGTCAGGAAGGGAACGTCCTCGGTGCCGCGGTCGCTGTCCTGGAAGTTGAATCCCGCCGAACCGGTCAGGTACCAGCGGTCGTCGAACTCCTGCGCGGAAGCAGCCTGCGCAACGGCGAGGCCGCCGAGCAGCGCAGCGGTCAGAAGTTTCTTGTTCATCGTGTAGCTCCTTGCTGATTCGGGGTTTGGAAACCGGATTGCCGATTTAACGCATCAATACGAAAACGAATCTTTGCGGCAGACATCCAGACGGCCGTGCTGCACGTCGTCCCGCGGAAGCCTATTCGGGACCAGGTGAAGACAGTGTTAACAGTAACATAACATGTGAAAACCGTCGATCCGTTCTCACTCTGCTTATTGCGCCCCGGATGCGCAAGCGTTCCAAGGGTTTCCCCGGGGTCTGGAAACGGGCAAACGCATGGCGCGGAGTCCGGCGGCCACCTTTATGCCCGGCCGGCGCATACTCGGTCGCTTTCTTCCCCCAGACCGGACACCGCCATGGCCGAGGAAATGAAAGCCGTCGCCCTGACCCGCCACCTGCCGATCGACGACCCGGACGCGCTGCAGGACCTGCGCCTGCCGCGGCCCCAGCCCGGCCCGCGCGACCTGCTGGTCCGCGTCGAGGCGGTCTCGGTCAACCCGGTCGACGCCAAGCTGCGGGCGCCGAAGGCCGGCGCGCCGGCGATCCTGGATCCGCCGCGGATCCTCGGTTTCGACGCCGCCGGCGTGGTCGAGGCGGTGGGCGGGGAAGTGGAGCTGTTCCAGCCCGGCGACGAGGTCTATTACGCCGGCGACGTCACCCGTCCCGGCTGCAATGCGCAGTACCAGCTGGTCGACGAGCGCCTGGCCGGGCCGAAGCCCACCACCCTGGATTTCGCCGAGGCCGCGGCGCTGCCGCTGACCACCATCACCGCCTGGGAACTGCTGTTCGAACGCATGCCGTTCGATTTCGACGCCGAGGAAAACGGGCGCAGCCTGCTGGTCATCGCCGGTGCCGGCGGGGTCGGCTCGATCGCGATCCAGCTGGCCCGGCGCGCCGGTTTCAAGGTGATCGCCACCGCCTCGCGTCCGCAGACGCGGCAGTGGTGCGAGCAGATGGGCGCGCACCACGTGGTCGACCACCGCCAGCCGCTGGCGCCGCAGCTGCAGGCGCTGGGCTTCGACAACGTCGAGGCGGCGATCAACCTGGCCGACACCGACCGCTACTGGGAGCCGCTGGGCGAACTGCTGGCGCCGCAGGGCCATGTCGGCCTGGTCGTGGAGCCCACCGGCGCGCTGCGCATCGGCAACCCGTACAAGGCCAAGTGCATCGGCATCCACTGGGAGTTCATGTTCGCCCGGCCGAAATTCCGCACCGCCGACATGATCTGCCACCACCGCATCCTGTCCCGCGCCGGCAGCCTGGTCGAGGCCGGCGAATTGCGCACCACCCTTACCGAGGTACTGGGGCCGATCAACGCAACCAACCTGCGCGAGGCCCACCGCCGCATGGAATCCGGCGCCACCATCGGCAAGCTGGTGCTGGTGGGGTGGGACTGAGGGCGGGAGTCCGCTGGCCCGAACGCCGGAACCGTGGCTGGATAACCGGAGCGAGACGCCGCGATTCTGCGGCGCGGATTTTTCACAGGCCGTGAAATCCATCGCCCGGTTCCCTGAGCGGCGATATTCGCTGGCCGCACGGGAAAACCGGCGCAGGCTTCCATCGGAAAGGTGCCTGCGCCGGTCTGGGCGCTGGTGTCCCAGGCCGGCAGCGGAAACACCGGGCTTTCGAATTCCTGCGCGACTTCCAGCAGTACAGGTAACAACCGGCGCTCTCCCCTGCCCCTCTCCCGCGGGGAGAGAGGGTACGGGGGTCGACGCTTGCCATGGGAGAAGTTTGGCGGGAGGATGCGCGATCCGTACGCATGCGTATCCGCCATGACGCCAGCTGCAACCGCCGCTTCCGCCACCCCGTACCCGCACCTGTTCCAGCCGCTGGACCTGGGGTTCACCACGCTGCGCAACCGCGTGCTGATGGGCTCCATGCACACCGGCCTGGAAGACCGCGCCCGCGACTTCCCGAAGCTGGCCGCCTACTTCGCCGAGCGGGCCGCCGGCGGCGCCGGCCTGATCGTCACCGGCGGCTTCGCCCCGAACGTGGAAGGCTGGCTGTCCCCGTTCGGCGGCAAGCTGTCCTGGCCCTGGGAAGTGGCCCGCCACCGCCAGGTCACCGCCGTCGTCCACGGACACGGCGCCAAGATCTGCATGCAGCTGCTGCATTCGGGCCGCTACGGCTTCCACCCGCTGGTGGTGGCGCCGTCGAAGCTGAAGGCACCGATCAGCCCCTTCACCCCGCGCGCCCTCACCGCCCGCGGCGTCGAACGCCAGATCCGCGCCTTCGCCAGCGCCGCCGCCCGCGCCCGCGAGGCCGGCTACGACGGCGTCGAGGTGATGGGCTCGGAGGGCTACCTGATCAACCAGTTCACCGCGCCGCGCACCAACCGCCGCAACGACGCCTGGGGCGGCAGCGCGGAGAAGCGCATGCGCTTCGCGGTGGAGACGGTGCGCCGGGTGCGCGAGGCCTGCGGCCCGGACTTCATCCTCATCTACCGGCTGTCGCTGCTGGACCTGGTCGAGGACGGCAACGCCTGGGACGAGGTCGTCGCCCAGGCCAAGGCCGTGGAGGCCGCCGGCGCAACGATCATCAATTCCGGCATTGGCTGGCACGAGGCGCGGGTGCCGACCATCGCCACCTCGGTGCCGCGCGCTGCCTTCGCCGGGATCACCGCCAGGCTCAAGCCGCACGTCTCCCTTCCGCTGGTGGCGGTCAACCGCATCAACATGCCCCACGTGGCCGAGGCGATCCTCGCCGGCGGGCAGGCCGACATGGTCTCGCTGGCGCGCCCGCTGCTGGCCGACCCGGAATGGCCGAACAAGGCCCGCGCCGGCCGCGCGCGGGCGATCAACACCTGCATCGCCTGCAACCAGGCCTGCCTGGACCACATCTTCGTCGGCAAGGTCGCCAGCTGCCTGGTCAACCCGCGGGCCGGCGCCGAGACCGAACTCAACTACCTGCCCACTACATATAAGAAGCGCATCGCGGTGGTCGGTGCGGGCCCGGCCGGCCTGGCCTGCGCCACCGTCGCCGCGCAGCGCGGCCATGCGGTGACCCTGTTCGACGCGGCCGACGCGATCGGCGGCCAGTTCAACCTCGCCCGGCGCATCCCGGGCAAGGAGGAATTCAACGAGACCCTGCGCTACTTCGGCGAACGCATCGCCGAAACCGGGGTGGAGCTGCGCCTGGGCACCGTCGCCACCCCGGCGGAACTGGCCGGCTTCGACGAGATCGTGCTGGCCACCGGCATCGTGCCGCGCCGGGTCGACTTCCCCGGCGCCGACCACCCCAAGGTCGCCGGCTACATCGACGTGCTCACCGGCCGCACCGTGCCCGGCCGCCGGGTGGCGATCATCGGCGCCGGCGGCATCGGCTTCGACGTGGCCGAGTTCCTGGTCCACGAGGGGGTGTCGCCCAGCCTGGACGGCGAACGCTGGCGCGCCGAATGGGGCGTGGATTTCGACGGTGGCAGCCGCGGCGGCCTGGTCCCGCCGCGCCCGGAACCGCCGGCACGCGAGGTCTGGCTGCTGCAGCGCAGCCCCGGCCGCCCCGGCCGCAGGCTGGGCAAGACCACCGGCTGGATCCACCGCGCCACGCTCAAGGCCAAGGGCGTGAAAATGCTCGGCGGGGTCGAGTACCTGGGCGTGGACGACCAGGGCCTGCACCTGCGGGTGGACGGCGCCGAGCAGTGGCTGCCGGTGGATACGGTGGTCGTCTGCGCCGGCCAGGAGCCGCGCCGCGACCTGCAGGCCGCGCTGCAGGCCGCCGGCACCACGGTCCCGGTGCACCTGATCGGCGGCGCGGACGTGGCCGCGGAGCTGGATGCCAAGCGCGCGATCGACCAGGGGAGCCGGCTGGCGGCAAGGCTCTGAGGGCGCTGAGGGCGCGGGAGCTCATGCGCTGGCAGTCGGGCAAGCCCGACTCTACCGGGGCGGTCTGTTTCGGCGCCGGCCTCTCCACCGGCTCCTCTCCCGGCGGGAGAGGGGCTTCCCGGCCCCGCCTCCACGTGGGTTCGGGGTGAAGGCGTCGTCGTTCAGCCGTGATGGCCGCCGGGGGCGGCGGCATCCGTTTTGCGCAACCGACTGAATACGCAGGAGATTTTCCGCGCGTCTCATTTCCGGAGCCCATGCCCGGAGCTCATTTCAAGCTGGCTCGTTCAGTTTCCGTTGGGAAACCGGCACCTATCGTGCGCGCCATCTCGGGCCTGCCCCCCCCTTCTGGCAGGCCACGCCGGCCCTCCATATTCGCCGGCAACCCGGGCGGCCCCGGAACCAATGGCCGCCTCCCCATGACGCCCCGCGTCGCCCCGCCACGGACCCCGTGTCCACGGCAAGGCGTCGCGCAGACGGAGCAAGGAGACAATATGAAACTGGCGTGGATCCTCTGGCTGTCGCAGCTCCTGCCCCAGCCGGCCGCCGACTCGTTGTGCCTGAGCACCACCGTGTACCTGGAAGCGCGCGACCAGAGCGTGCGCGGCCAGGAAGCGGTCGCCGAGGTCGCCCTGCGTCGCCGCGACAGCGGCCTGTGGGGCAATTCGATGTGCGACGTGGTCACCGCGCGCAAGCAGTTCGCGCCGACCATCGTCTCGCCCAACACCCGCCTGGCCAACCTCAAGGCCTGGGACCGGTCCGTGGACGTGGCCCTGCGCGCCGAGCGCAACTGGGCCCTGCCGGTGGGCCAGCGCCGCGAGATCGTGCCCGGCGCCAGCCACTTCGCCGCGCATGCCATCGCGAGCCCGGCGTGGAGCAATGCCTACCAGGT
This sequence comes from Pseudoxanthomonas sp. J35, assembly GCF_000513995.1. Lineage (GTDB taxonomy): Bacteria > Pseudomonadota > Gammaproteobacteria > Xanthomonadales > Xanthomonadaceae > Pseudoxanthomonas. The sequence goes on along the minus strand of NZ_AZVB01000020.1, from coordinate 5,453 downwards.
GGCCACGATCGGCGACCACACCTTCTACCGGGTGCAGCGCCTCAAGCCCCAGCCCCCCCGCACCTGACGGCCGCGCAAGCCGGGCCCGTGCAACGGGCCGTTGCGCCGCCCCGCCATGCACGAACGATGGCCGGCCCGCGATAATCGCGGGTCCTTGTCCATCCCAAGTGCAGGGGAACACATGAAGCTCTACACCAAGCCCGGCGCCTGCTCCACCGCCGTCCACATCGACCTGTGCTGGACCGGCCAGGCGTTCGAACTCCAGGTGGTCGACGCCGACTACATGAAGTCGCCGGAGTTCCGCGCGCTCAACCCGTCCGGCGCGGTGCCGGTCCTGGTCGACGGCGACTTCGTCCTGACCCAGAACGCCGCCATCGTCGGCTACGTGGCCGACAGCTTCCCGCAGGCAGGCCTGGCCGGCGATGGCAGCGTGCGCCAGCGCGCCGAGGCGGCCCGCTGGCTGGCCTTCGTCAATTCGGACCTGCATCCGGCGTTCAAGCCGATCTTCGGCCCCGGCAACTACATCGAGGACGCGGCCCAGCACGACGCGCTCAGGGCCGCCGCGCGCAAGCGCGTGCGCAGCCTGTTCGAAGTGGCCGACCGCCAGCTGGCCGGCCGCACCTGGCTGGCCGGCTTCCGCAGCTACGCCGATCCGTACCTGTACGTCACCACGCGCTGGGCCGAGCGCACCGGCGTCGACCTGTCCGGCCTGGACAACCTGGCCGCGTTCCGCGCGCGCATGGATGCCGACGCCGGCGTGCAGCAGGCGTTGAAGGCCGAAGGCCTGGCCTGAGCGGGCCGGCCCCGGCAAAGACCCCGCGGCCGGCGCGCGCCGGCCGCGGACGCTACGAGGCGACCGGCGACAACGCGCGCAGCCAGTCCGCCGCGAAGGTTTCGCCCTTGCCCTTGGCCAGGGCCTCGCGGAATTCCGGCAGCAGCGCTTCCAGTTCGTCGGCGGTCGTGCAGCGTTCGATCTTCAGCTGCATGAAGTAGCCGCGCAGGCCGAGGTGGGCGCGCACGGCCTCGCTCATCTTCTCGTAGAGCAGGATGTACTTGCCCGACTGCGCCGCCGAGGCGTCGTCGGTCGCCTCCGCGTCGACGACCGCCTGCGCCTCGAGGGCGGCGACGGCCGCCGCTTCCGCAGGCTCCGGTGCCGCCGCCGCGCCCCCGCGCGGCGTCACCACGTCCAGCACGCCGGCGGCATTGAAGCCGGCCGGCACCAGTTCGATCAGGCCCTCTAGGGCCAGCTGCTCCAGCGCATCCGGTGGAGCCTTCATGTCGTTGATGAGCGCACGCAGCTGCGCTGGCCATCGACCATCAACAAAATCGTGCGCAGCTGCGTCGGCAGCTTGCGCGTTCTCTGGCTGATTTCTTCCCTACCGGCCTCTGTCTTTCGATACATCACCTCGCGCATGGCCCCCCTAAGGCGTCTGCGCATTGCCGTGATCCTCTTCATCCCCGCCGATCCAACGGAACGAATTCCTGGTCCTCGGGCCCGGTGTAGTTGGCACTGGGCCGGATGATCTTGCCATCGATCCGTTGCTCGATCACATGGGCGCTCCAGCCGGCAGTACGGGCGATCACGAAAAGCGGGGTAAACATGCTCGTGGGTACGCCCATCATGTGGTAGCTGACCGCGCTGAACCAGTCGAGGTTGGGGAACATCTTCTTGATCTCCCACATAACCGCCTCCAACCGCTCGGCAATGTCGTACATCTTCATGTTCGACTGCTCGGCGGACAGTTCCCGGGCGACCTGCTTGATGACCTCGTTGCGCGGATCGGAAACGGTGTACACCGGGTGGCCGAAGCCGATCACCACTTCCTTGCGTTCCACACGGGCGCGTATGTCGGCTTCGGCCTCGTCCGGGGTCTCGTAGCGCTTCTGCACCTCGAACGCGACCTCGTTGGCGCCGCCGTGCTTGGGACCGCGCAGCGCGCCGATCGCGCCGGCGATGCAGCTGTACATGTCCGAGCCGGTGCCGGCGATGACGCGCGAGGTGAAGGTCGAGGCGTTGAACTCGTGCTCGGCGTACAGGATCAGCGAGGTGTGCATCGCCTTGATCCACGACTCGGGCGGCTTCTCGCCGTGCAGCAGGTACAGGAAGTGGCCGCCGATCGAATCCTCGTCGCTGTCCAGTCCGATGCGCACGCCGTTGTGGCTGTAGTGGTACCAGTACAGCAGCATCGGGCCCAGCGAGGCCATCAGCTTGTCGGCGATGTCGCGCGCGCCGGGATGGTTGTGGTCGTCCTTCTCCGGCGCCAGGCAGCCGAGCACCGACACGCCGGTGCGCATCACGTCCATCGGGTGCGCCGACGGCGGCAGCTGTTCCAGCGCGGCGCGCACGCCGGCCGGCACGCCGCGCAGCGACTTCAGCTTGGCCTTGTAGCCGGCCAGTTCTGCGCGGTTGGGCAGCTTGCCGTGGACCAGCAGGTAGGCGATTTCCTCGAATTCGCAGGCGCGGGCCAGGTCGAGGATGTCGTAGCCACGGTAATGCAGGTCGTTGCCGCTGCGGCCGACGGTGCACAGCGCGGTGTTGCCGGCGGCGGTGCCGGACAGGGCCACGGACTTCTTCGGCTTGAACGGCGTGGCGGTGGCGGTGGTCTCGCTCATCTTCATGCTCCTGGCTCGGGGGCCCGGCCGCCTCGGCGTCGGGCTGGATGCGTTACTTCTTCGCGGCGAACAGCGCGTCGAGCTTCTGTTCGAAGGCGTGGTAGCCGATGCGCTCGTACAGCTCCTCGCGGGTCTGCATCGTGTCGACCACGTTCTTCTGGTGGCCGTCGCGGCGGATCGATTCGTACACGTTCTCGGCGGCCTTGTTGGCGGCGCGGAACGCCGACAGCGGGAACAGCTGGATGGCCACGCCGGCCGAAGCCAGTTCCTCGCGCGAGAACAGCGGGGTCTTGCCGAACTCGGTGATGTTGGCCAGCACCGGCACCTTCACCGCGTCGACGAAGCGGCGGTAGGTGTCCAGGTCGTAGGCGGCCTCGGCGAAGATGCCGTCGGCGCCGGCCTCGACGCAGGCGATGGCGCGCTCGATCGCCGCGTCCACGCCGTCGACCTGGATCGCGTCGGTGCGCGCGACCAGGAAGAAGTCCGGATCGGTCTTGGCGTCGGCGGCGGCCTTGACCCGGTCGACCATCTCGCCCTGGCTCACGATCTCCTTGCCCGGGCGGTGGCCGCAGCGCTTGGCGCCGACCTGGTCCTCGATGTGGCATGCCGCGGCGCCGGCCTTGATCAGCGACTTGATCGTGCGCTCGATGTTGAACGCGCTCGGGCCGAAGCCGGTGTCGATGTCGACCATCAGCGGCAGGTCGCACACGTCGGTGATGCGGCGGGTGTCGACCAGCACGTCCTCGAGCGTGTTGATGCCCAGGTCCGGCAGGCCGAGCGAACCGGCGGCGACGCCGCCACCGGACAGGTAGATCGCCCTGTAGCCGGCGCGCCTGGCCAGCAGGGCGTGGTTGGCGTTGATCGCGCCGATCACCTGCAGCGGGGATTCGGCGGCGAGGGCGGCGCGGAACTTCGCGCCCGGGGAAGAGATGGCCATCGGAGGATTTCCAGCGCGCGCGGGGAGTGCACGCGACGCCGGCAATGTGTCACCCTGTCACCGGTTGATCAATCTTGATCGTTCCAATCAATGATTCCGGTATGGACAGCGACCTGATCCCGGCCCGCGAAGCCTGCCGGATCCTCGGCATCAGCCCGGCCACGCTCTACGCCTACGTGAGCCGCGGCCTGCTCGAGTCGCGCCCAGGACACGACCACCGCAGCCGGGTGTACCGGCGCCAGGACGTCGAGCGGCTGGCCCAGCGCAAGCGCCTGGGCCGCGGTCCGGCGCGCGGCGCCGCGCAGAGCCTGGACCGCGGCCTGCCGGTGCTGGAGACCCGGATCTCGCTGATCCGCCCTGACGGCCCCTACTACCGCGGCCGCTCGGCGGTGGCCGCCGCCCACGCCGGCGCCACCCTCGAGGACACCGCCCGCCTGCTGTGGGACTGCGGCAGCCAGGACCCGTTCGCCAGCCCGCCCGGCGACTGGCCGGCGCGGGTCGCTCCGCTGGCCGGCGACACCTCGCTGCCGCCGCTGAGCCGGGCCATGGCGGCGATCCCGCTGCTGGCCCTGCACGTGCCCCACTCCTTCCAGGCCGACCAGCCCACCCGCCGCGCGGTGGCCGCGACGCTGCTCCGGCAGAACGCCGCGCTGCTGGTCGCGCAGCGCCCGGCCGGCCCGGTGCACCACCTGCTTGGCGAAGCCTGGCGCCCCGGCGACGCGGCCTTCGCCAACCTGGTCCGCGCGGCGCTGGTGCTGTGCGCCGACCACGAGCTCAACGTGTCCGCATTCGCCGCGCGCGTGGTCGCCTCCACCGGCGCGCACCTGCATGCCACCGTCTGCGCCGGCCTGGCCGCGCTGTCCGGCCCGCGCCATGGTGGCGCCACTGCGCGCGCATTCGCCCTGGTCGAGGACGCCAGCGCCAGCCACGTCCTCGAGCGCTTCATCGCCAGCCGCTGGCAGCGCGGGGAGGACCTGCCCGGCTTCGGCCACGCGCTGTACCCGCACGGCGACCCGCGCGCCGGCGCGCTGCTGGCGATGCTGCGCGAGGCGCCGGTGGACCCGGGGAAGATGTGCCTGCTCGAAGCGGTGATCGAAGCGGCGGCCAAGGCCAGCGGGCGCAAGCCGAACGTCGATTTCCTGCTCGCCGCGATCTGCTGGACCCACGACCTCGGACCGGCGCCGGCGCTGTCGATGTTCGCCGCCGGACGTCTTGCCGGCTGGCTCGCGCATGCGCTGGAGCAGCAGAGCCTGGGCCGCCTGATCCGGCCGCGCGCCCGCTACACCGGCCTGCAGCCGGACGCGGACGCGGACGTGCCGCACGATTGAGGCTAGTCTCAACTTCCAAGTGCAACGCCTAACCCTTAAGGTTCAGGCATGGCTCGAGCATACACACACCTGTCAGCCGAGGAGCGCGGCTTGATCATGGCCGAGACGCTCCGAGGGAGCACCGGGGCGGCGATTGCCCGGATGCTGGGTCGTTTCCCGTCGACGGTGGCGCGCGAGCTGCGGCGCAATGCGCAGGGCGGGCGTTACGATGCGACGCTCGCCGGCAGGGCCTACCGCGAGCGCCGCGAGGCCTGCGGACGGGCCTGCAAGCTGGTCGAGGGCAGCGCGCTCTACACCCGGGTTCGCGACCCGATGAATGAGAGAGGCCTTCGGGTGCGGTTTTTGCCCTGGTCCGGATCGGCGACATCGATCCAACAAGACCGTCCACGGAAATGCAGTCTGGCTTTCGTTGCCACCGACCACTGAGCGAACAGCAGCACCGCAGCAGAGCAGCAGAGCAACAACACCACAACGAGGAAGCAGCAATGCCTGAAGCTCAAGGCAAGGACGTCATGCACCCCGGGTTGACGGGAAGCTCCCCACGGAACTGTTAGGCGGCAACCATCTCAGTTGGT
>NZ_KI911335.1:105471-107039 GCF_000513995.1 Pseudoxanthomonas sp. J35 | reverse complement strand
GAGGACGGTTCATCCCCGCGAGCGCGGGGAACACTCGATGTCGTCCTCCGTGTACAGGCCGGTAGCCGGTTCATCCCCGCGAGCGCGGGGAACACGCGACCACCAGCATCGGGTGGCCGACATCCTGAAGGTTCATCCCCGCGAGCGCGGGGAACACGCTGATCTCTGCGCTGTATTCGCGGGTCGGCTCGGTTCATCCCCGCGAGCGCGGGGAACACAGCCGCCAGCGCGTCCATGGAAAGGAGCTGGCCGGTTCATCCCCGCGAGCGCGGGGAACACATCTCCGCCCGTACCTCGCGTCCGGCGTGGAACGGTTCATCCCCGCGAGCGCGGGGAACACCATGTCGGCGGTGGAGCGGAAGCGCAGCGAACCCGGTTCATCCCCGCGAGCGCGGGGAACACCAGCTGCAGCGCTGGCAGGGCGAGATCGAACGCGGTTCATCCCCGCGAGCGCGGGGAACACGCCGGACTCGGCCATCCCGGATGAGTCGGCGGCCGGTTCATCCCCGCGAGCGCGGGGAACACGACCACTGTGACCAAAGGGCGCCCCAAGGTGCCGGTTCATCCCCGCGAGCGCGGGGAACACCACTCCAGGTCCTGCTCGCGGCCATCCGTCCGCGGTTCATCCCCGCGAGCGCGGGGAACACCCGGCGCGCAGCCACGCGGCGACGACGGCGTTCGGTTCATCCCCGCGAGCGCGGGGAACACCGCCTCGATGGCCTCAGCCTGGGCAATGCACCACGGTTCATCCCCGCGAGCGCGGGGAACACGCGGAGGAAGGCGGCATGACCCTGCGAGTCACCGGTTCATCCCCGCGAGCGCGGGGAACACGGCAGCCTGATGGGCTGGCTCGGACCTCGCCCCGGTTCATCCCCGCGAGCGCGGGGAACACTTGCGGTAGGCGGCGATCTCGCCGGTGGGCACCGGTTCATCCCCGCGAGCGCGGGGAACACCTCGCCGCGGTGGACGACGCCGGCGACGGAGTACGGTTCATCCCCGCGAGCGCGGGGAACACAGCAGGCGCGCGATGAAGGCGCCCTGCTCCAGCGGTTCATCCCCGCGAGCGCGGGGAACACTGTCGATCGTCAGCTTCGTAGAAAGAATCGAGCGGTTCATCCCCGCGAGCGCGGGGAACACNTCCAGCGGTTCATCCCCGCGAGCGCGGGGAACACTGTCGATCGTCAGCTTCGTAGAAAGAATCGAGCGGTTCATCCCCGCGAGCGCGGGGAACACTGCAGCTGGAACGTCTCCTGGTTGTTCTTCGGCGGTTCATCCCCGCGAGCGCGGGGAACACCACTTCCCGCAGCACGAGTGCTACGTGGAGGCCGGTTCATCCCCGCGAGCGCGGGGAACACNCGGTTCATCCCCGCGAGCGCGGGGAACACGGCGTGAATGTGTTGGCCATGGCGCTCTCCTGCGGTTCATCCCCGCGAGCGCGGGGAACACGAGTCGATGGTTTCCAGCGCCATTTCTGGGAGCGGTTCATCCCCGCGAGCGCGGGGAACACTCGTTGGCCAGGCGCGCGCCATCGGCGCCGATCGGTTCATCCCCGCGAGCGCGGGGAACAC
>NZ_KI911335.1:103305-103645 GCF_000513995.1 Pseudoxanthomonas sp. J35 | reverse complement strand
ATTCCGGTTCATCCCCGCGAGCGCGGGGAACACGATGTCCATGCCGGTGCCGAACGCCACGCAGCCCGGTTCATCCCCGCGAGCGCGGGGAACACGCCCGTCATCTGCACGACGGCGTTGCCGCTGCCCGGTTCATCCCCGCGAGCGCGGGGAACACCGCTCCCCCGGGGCAGCCACGGTGCCGTCCATCGGTTCATCCCCGCGAGCGCGGGGAACACGTTGTCAAGATGAATGCAGGCGACCGCATGTTCGGTTCATCCCCGCGAGCGCGGGGAACACTCCCGCACAAGGACTCGCCGGAGTTCGCGTCCGGTTCATCCCCGCGAGCGCGGGGAACACC
>NZ_KI911335.1:102169-103186 GCF_000513995.1 Pseudoxanthomonas sp. J35 | reverse complement strand
GCCCACGGTTCATCCCCGCGAGCGCGGGGAACACGCAATATCTCCCGCAACCGCGCCGATCAAAACCGGTTCATCCCCGCGAGCGCGGGGAACACCGCATCCGCTGCCCCCCGACTCATGCCGCCTCCGGTTCATCCCCGCGAGCGCGGGGAACACGCCTGGGCCTCGGACTCGATCTGCCGGACCACCGGTTCATCCCCGCGAGCGCGGGGAACACGCGGTGCGGTAGGCGTAGATATGGGTGCCCGGCGGTTCATCCCCGCGAGCGCGGGGAACACATGCGGTGCAGGCTCTGGATGAAGTCGTTGAACGGTTCATCCCCGCGAGCGCGGGGAACACGCATATCGGGCATTGGCGTAGGTGGTCGAAGACGGTTCATCCCCGCGAGCGCGGGGAACACTCCTGAACGCCCAGGGCCGCGTCCCGGAACAGCGGTTCATCCCCGCGAGCGCGGGGAACACGTCTGGCCGGGCCGGACCATGTAGATCTCCGGCGGTTCATCCCCGCGAGCGCGGGGAACACGAGGGCGGCTTTCAGTTCGCCTGCACACTCTTTCGGTTCATCCCCGCGAGCGCGGGGAACACTCCATGCGGCGATGGCGGATTCGGCGGCACGACGGTTCATCCCCGCGAGCGCGGGGAACACGGGTTGCGGGTACTGCGGCAGCGGCGCCAGCTCGGTTCATCCCCGCGAGCGCGGGGAACACGCTAGGCGGCCTGCCGTTCATGGTGAAGGCTCCGGTTCATCCCCGCGAGCGCGGGGAACACCCCTGGTACGAGGGCGGGCGCGTCGTGGTCGGCGGTTCATCCCCGCGAGCGCGGGGAACACGATGAACAGGTCCGGCGGCGGCAGGTCGTTCCCGGTTCATCCCCGCGAGCGCGGGGAACACGCTTGCCGTCGCGGTTGTGGCCGATGACGACTCCGGTTCATCCCCGCGAGCGCGGGGAACACGTCGTGAATCGCTGGCTGCCCTACGAAATCAGCGGTTCATCCCCGCGAGCGCGGGGAACACGAAAA
>NZ_KI911335.1:101464-101923 GCF_000513995.1 Pseudoxanthomonas sp. J35 | reverse complement strand
CGCGGTTCATCCCCGCGAGCGCGGGGAACACCTGGAACATGAACTGAAATGGCGGACGCAAATCGGTTCATCCCCGCGAGCGCGGGGAACACCTGTAGATATCGCCACGCGGGCGACTGGATAACGGTTCATCCCCGCGAGCGCGGGGAACACAGCATGGCCGCGATCCGCAACGTCCGCAAAAACGGTTCATCCCCGCGAGCGCGGGGAACACCGGACTGCCAGCCGGCCGCGCCCAGGTGATGCGCGGTTCATCCCCGCGAGCGCGGGGAACACAACGTGAAGATTTCCGCGCTGATCGTGTACGGCGGTTCATCCCCGCGAGCGCGGGGAACACATCATGCCGGGATCGAACTCCGGCGGCGGCTCCGGTTCATCCCCGCGAGCGCGGGGAACACCTCCTCGATCGCGTACATGTGCTCCAGGAGCACGGTTCATCCCCGCGAGCGCGGGGAACAC
>NZ_KI911335.1:0-101003 GCF_000513995.1 Pseudoxanthomonas sp. J35 | reverse complement strand
TGCGGTTCATCCCCGCGAGCGCGGGGAACACCGGCAGTGCGCTGGCATAGTCGGCCACGAAGGCGGTTCATCCCCGCGAGCGCGGGGAACACATCTCCAGGGCGAATTCCAGCGCCAAGACCGTCGGTTCATCCCCGCGAGCGCGGGGAACACGTGGCTGAGCTGGATTCACTGTTCGATCCCGCCGGTTCATCCCCGCGAGCGCGGGGAACACACTTGACGCAAGCCATTGATTCACCAATGGAAAAATGGCTTACAGGATTCTACCAAGCTGAATTTTCAAAGAGCAGTAGCATCCGGTGGCGGACGAAATGCCACCAGACGCAAGCCATCAAAGTCCACGGGCATCCGGCGGTTCGAGCCAAGCGTCTGGAACTCATACCCGGATTCGTGGCGACTGGCCCAGGCCATGACCACGTTCCCGTCCTCGCAGCCTTCGGACAACTGTTGCCAGATCATCTCGCGGGTACGACGGGACACGTCGCCTATGTACACGCCCGCGCGGACTTCCAGCAGCCACAGGGCAAGCCTTCCCCGCAGGCGGGGTGGCACGTTCTCAGTGACGACCACCAGAAAACTCATCCCTGCGTCCTGTGCCCGACTTCACCAATGCCATCCGGGTTGGGAATTGCCGGTGGCACGGATTCGGACGGAGCCTCGGGGGGCTGGATGCCGCCAGCCCCCAGCACCGCCTCGATGGTCGGGATGATGCGACCCAGGAGTTTCTCGCTGCGAAACAGGTCGCGACAAGCCAGGCGGACCTCGCGCTCGGGTTCCCGCGACGCCTGGGCTGCAACACGAAAAGCAACGGGCACCACCGTCTCGAACTTGAACAGGTCGGCTATGTCGTACACGAACGAGAGCGGCTTGCCGGTGTGGATGAATCCGACCGCCGGCGCATAGCCTGCTGCCAGCACCGCTGCCTCGGTGATCCCGTACAGGCAAGCCGTAGCCGCGGACAGGCAGCGGTTGGGTATGTCAGCCGCATCCCACTCCTCGCGGTCGTAGTTCCGGGTACGCCAGTTCACGCCATACTTCCGGGCCAGCAACTTGTAGGTCTCGCGGACACGCACGCCTTCGATTCCGCGCAACTGCTCGACACTACGCCGTAGTGGCGCTGGCTCCCCGAAACGAACCTCGTACATCTTCCGGACGACCTTCAACCGCAGTTCGTCGTCCAGTGCGAGCTTGGCCTGGTAAAGCAGGCGGTCAGCACGTGCTCCTCCTGGCTGGCCACTGGCATAAAGACGGACACCTGACTCGCCGACCCAAACGAGCAGGGTGCCCACCAGGGAAGCCAGCCTGACGGCGGCGTGCGAGACGCGCGTACCCGGTTCCAGCATGATGCAGGCCACAGATCCGATCGGGATGTGCGTGCGCACTCCGTTCTTGTCCACCACCACGAAAGCGCCGTCCAGCACATCGATCTGCCCATACTGGACGAAGATCATCGACACCCGGTCCTTCATCGGAAGGGGCTTGAGCGGAGGAAGCAGTGGTGTGCTCATCTTTCTCAGATCAGGTCAGGTACCTGCGTCGTGCATGAAGCTTCTCCCGGTCGCACCGGAAGCCGGGTGGTGCCGCCGGCCTGATGCCGACGGGACCACCCAATCAGTCAGCAAGGCTTGAGCAGCAGCAGCCCCAAGCCGAAACTGCGCCCATGCCCCAAGCCCTGGCTCAGGGTAGCGGTCAGCTTCTCCGGATCCGCCACACGCAGGACACCACCGAATTCGGCAACGCCGAGGGTGACGGCGTGACTTCCCTTCTGCGTGCGCAGAACCTCGTAACGCTCCACGTGACACGCTTCGATATCGAACCCATGCCTCTCGCCCCGGCGACGCAACCATTCCGGCAGCTCCTCGTGCACCACTCGCTGACGTTCCGGGGCCCGTTGCTCCGGCTTTACCCGCAGTTGGTGCAGTCGGGAAATGACGTAGTCCTGGCGCTTGCCCCGGCCAGCTGCTGACGCTTCCGTGCGCGTGGGGTTCAGGCGTATGCCGAAGCGGTAGCACTCTCCGACCCGCAGCCTTGGCTGGTAGGGTTTGCATTCCACATGCCAACCCGGGATCTCGCGCGGGCGATCCTGGCTGACCACGAGGAAGCGCAGTACGTCGGCGTCCTCGTCGGGGAGTTGGCGGAACAGGAACGGCTGAGGAGTCCCTTCCGGCCGCTCGAACATTCCCCACAGGGCCTGATGCTGGCGGTAGGGATGGACGCGCAGCGCACGCAGGTGTTGCCGCTCATCCCTGACGCCCGCCACCATGGTCACCCGGCTGAACCAGCTCATGGCCGCACCTCCTGCTCCGGGCCAATGCGCCAGTGCCGGCCCTCGGCAAACAGGCGGCGAGCCGTATCCAGGGGATGGTCGCGACGCACGACCAGGTGCTTCACCCCCGGCAGCTCACCGGGCTCGACGCCTTCGTCTACGCGGTGGAGATAGCTGCCCTTGCAGCTACGCAGCCAGCCATCCGCGCCGAAGTCCCTGAAACGGTCGATCCGGGCGAGAGCGTAGTCTTCGTAGCCAGCCAGCGCCCGTGCCCAGGTATCGGCCTGCAAGCGGTGGGGAACCACCGGCCAGGCCGGCGGACAACTCTTGCGACCGAGGTACAACGCGAAACGGGGACGTCTCAGGACCTGTTCCAATCCATCGAGGCGCTCGCCTGATCTGCACGCCACGCCGATGGTCGCGGCATAACCAGCGTAGTAGTAACGGTCCGACAGCACGGTATTCAGGTCGTCCTTCGCCACCGACAACTCGTCGCGCCGGGTGCGGCAAGGGCGGCCTTTCAATGCCGCCTGGCCAGGTGCCTGTGCGGTGTGGTAATCGCGCTGGAGGCTCGCGCCAGTGCTGACCCGCGCGGCGATGTACAGACCTTCAGCCAATGCATGCTGGGCGGCGACATCATCACGCTCGAGACCCGAGGCCGCAGCCAGCAGGCCGAGTACCGCCGAGCGCGAAGGAAGCAGTTCCGTGTCCCGCACCTGTCCGGGGGCCACGCCGCCGAAGCTGGCCAATGGCGCTGCAAGTTCGAACAGCAGCCAGTGCATGACGTTTACTCCAGTCCGTCCGGGGTGCCTTCGTCCAGGCCACGGGCAACGAAGTCGACGAACTGGTGGAAGCGGGGCCGCGAATCAGCCTGCACGCCCCTGTCCAACGTCGAGGTATCGGCATCGGTCGCATTGAAGTGCAGGCGCATACCGTCGAAGCCGTACACATCGTCGAAACGCACCACCAGGTCCCGCAGGCGTTCGGCAGCCCGGGCCGCCATGTCCATGTCCGAGGCCTCCACCGGGCGCAGGAATGCCGCCGTCAGCTGGCGGGGGGCTTCGTCGCTCAGTTCCGCCAGGCCGAAGCTGGCCCGGGCGTTGCTGGCGAAACTCTTCTGCTTGCCGGTGGGCGCCACCGATACCACCGCTTCTGCAAGCGCGCGCAAGGTACGGGCCGCCAGTTCCACGTTCCCGTCCAGGTTCCGAACCAGCAGCTCGCGGTCGACGCATACATACTCGTAGAACACGCCCGATCCGAAGCCCAGGTCGCCGAGGTGACCGGAGCCGGTTTCCTCGTCCGTGTTGAGATCATCCACCGCCGAGAAGAAGTCATCTTCAGGAACGGCTCTATGCACGGTAATGGCATGCGCCACCTGTGCAGCGGCTTCCACGCTGTACTGGGGGCGATCCGAGGTTTCAGCCTTGCGTGACTTGTCAGCGGTCAGCATGCGCCCGAACAACGCCAGGTCCGCGGTGGCATTGCTCTTCCTCAGCAAGGCAAGCTGGTCGGCTGAAGGGGCCTGCTTCGACTGGGCCAGGGTACGGGCCAGAGCGAGGATGGCCTCGCGCTCCTCGTGCGACAGGAATACCAGGGTCTCGACTTCGTTGCTTTCCCCCTTCTTGCCTTTGCCACGCTTGCCCTTGCCGGCGCCTTCCTCGGCGCCTTCAGTGACCTGCTCGCCGTCCTCGCCTTCCTTGAGCTTGCCAAAAGCCTGGGCGATGAACTTGGACCAATCGAACGCGCGTTTCTCATCTAGGCCCGCCTTGAGCATCTCGTCCATCGCAAGCTGGCCAATCTTCTTCGTGCGGGTACCCAGATGGCCAGCCAGCGCCGACTGGAACACGTCGCTGGTACGCCAGGTGCGTTTCAGGCTCTGGGAAGAAACGCGCAGGCGGGGCACATTGCCGACTACGGCGGTCTTGGGCATTCCCAGGTCGTCGCGGTTGAGGTTGGACGGTCCATAGGCGGTGAGCACATGCAATTGCAGGAAACGGTGCTTCATGTTCTGTCCTCGATTCCGTGAGTAATTTCAGGCCGCGTCAGCGGTCGGTTCGGATGGTTGCGGGTGGGTAGGGGCTGCGTCTCCGGTGAAGTAAGCGCGCGCAAACGCACGCCGTCCCTGCTCGCCATGCAGGTCAAGCCAGGCCTCCACCACCGCAAGGGGATGCACGGGCCCGTCCAGCAAGGGCAGGGCACGACGCAGGTGCTGCAGGCGTTCGTCGCTGTCGGCGGCACGCAACAGGCGCTGAAACCTCAGCTCGGAGAGGCGGCGTCGTTCTCCGACGGGCTGTCCGAGGAGCCTTGGCAACCGGCCTGGCTCCGGCAACGCGTCTACCTCATCCTGCTTGGGCCAAGGCGCCACATTGCGTTGTGCCAGCAGCACCATGGCACCATCCGCCACTGCCTCTTCCAGCCATCGTGACCCCAAGCAGGAAGCCAATGCCTGGGCGAAGACTTCGGTCTCCTCGTAGCCGACTGCATCGCCACAGCAGGCGGCGCGACGCAAGGCCGAGCGCAGGCGGCCATTTCGTTCTATGGCGCAGCTTGCACGATGCACTACCTCCGCCCATCGTCTGCGATCCCTCATGCTGCTTTCTCCTTCTTTCCGGTTGCAGTCGTCCGACCCGCCTTCGCGGCGGGACTGGCGATTCCAAGCTTCCTGGCCAGTCCGCCATGGACGGCCTGGAGCAGGTTGCGGTGGGCAATGGAAACGCGCCTCAACGCCTGTACGGTTTCTTCTGCCGCATCACCCTGCTCGGCATGCCGCTGGAAAAGCTGCAAGGCCACACCCGCCAGCTGCTTTTGCCAGCGGCGACGCAGCTCCTGGTGGAACTGCACCTGTTGTTCCTCGGTCGCCTCACCCATGGCCGCAAGTTCGCCGACCAGGCGGTAGAAAGCCTCCTCGGTCCGGCTGAACAGTTCGCGCTCGACCACGCTGGTATCCCCCGCGCCAGTCCCACCCCAGGCAACCCGCAACTGCTTGGCCAGCTCCTGACGGACATGTTCCGCCCCGCCCAGCCAGATACGGACCTCATGCAGGACGGCAGCCCTGCGGGCTTCGTCCAGGTCCAGGTGGCGAAACCGCACTTCGTGCCAAGCCAGGCATTTCATGTTGTCCATGGCAAAGCCCGTGGCCCACACCGAATCGGCAGGCAGCTGAACACGCAGCTCCATGCCCAGCCGCTCGCTCCTCAATGAGCGGGGGCTGCGGAACTGTTCACTGTCCTCGCAAGCCAGGACCCAGTCGGCATAGGTAAATCCGGTTTCCCGGACGTGGATCGGCAAGAGGCTTCCGGCCTTGTCGCGGTAGTACGGCGACAGCGGGTGCTGGAACAGGTCGCTGCGGTAATTGGCGCCGAGGTTGCGCATCTCCATGGCGATGGCGCAGGGGCCGCGCTGGCCGGTAAGCGAGCAGGTACCCTCAACCTCGAAGTGCAGGCGGATGCGGCGCGGCGTGGCGAAGTAGCACAACAAGGCCTGTTCGATGTCGCTGGGCGGTTGCTCCGCCAGGTGGGTGTGCACGTCGCGTCCGCCCTCGCTGGTCAGGCACGGCGCCATCCAGGGAAAGACGACGTCCAGCCGCGGCTCGTCGCCTTCCAGCACCAGGGTGTTGAGCCACAACTTGCGCCACAACGGTGTCGTCTCGTTCCCCAGCCTCGGGGGCCACAGCAACATTGAAACAGGGCCGCCTCCCCGGACCGACGTGCGGTGGCCCTGCCCTCCCGCTGGTGCGTTGATCTGCAGGGTAAGCAACGCCTGGGCGGCAATCGGCATCGACAGGGTCGTGCCTTCGCTGCGCTTGATGAACAGGTCGGTGTTGTTGCGCAACGTATTGCCGCCAGGCGCCTCCAGCAGCAATGCGGACAGGTCGCCCGCCTCATCGGGCTCGAAATCCATGTCCTGCATGAAGCGATGCGATCCAGTGTCTAAGGAGAAGCAATGCCCGAGCTCACGCCACCGTTCGAACGCGGGCCGCTCCCGACCTTCGGCGACCCGTCGCCACTCCGGCTCGTTGTCCGGCGCCAGCCACTGCATCAGCCCGACCAGGAACTGCGCCAGCGCGGCATTGAAGTCTGGCCGGATCGCGTCAAGCTCCAGGGGCGGGTCTTCTTCGTCCGCCAGTTGCAGTGGCGAGATCAGGCGTGGTCGACCACTGGCACAGCGAACCGGAATCCATGGATCGGTCATCAGGTTCATCAGCTCCTTCCTCCTCCGTCTCCTGCGTTCCCCTCAGGTCTCCCGAACCCGTTTCCCGCGTCTTAAGCCGGTTCTGTCGCAATAGCTGAGACTCAGCGGAGGCTCGCCAGCCAGGGTGCAGGACCAGGTGCCGTTGCCGTCCTCCACCAGCGGCAGAACCAAGCGATAACGCAACGCCGGCACGCGCTCCCTGAGGTCCGCCACCAGGGCCGCCAGGCGTACATCGAGACAGGCGGGCTCTTCGATCCGGGCCATCCAGTGGCCGGGCAAGCGGATGGAACTCAGCGCCCAGACATCCTCGTCCTGGCCGCAACGCCCAGCAGCCCATGGCTCCAGGCCGTGGCCGGTGGCCCGTACCAGCACCGCCTCGATGCTGTCTCCCAGCCGGGTGCCGATGCGCTCATCGCTATCCCAATCGGCGCCGCAGTATCCCCCGGACAGGGAAATGGCGTTCTGGCCGGCCTGCGCTCCCTGTGCGATGACCTTGCCCAGTTCCCTGTCCTCGGCCGTCTGCAGGGCATCCGGGATCGGCTCGCCGTCTTCGCCATAGACCTCCTCCACCAGGGTGCGGAACTGGCCGGGAAGCTCGATATGGCAGCCGATCGCGCGTGCGCTGCGGTAGACGCACCCGTGTGCTGCATAGACGTGCGCGGCGCCACGCGAGAAACGCGCATACCAGTCACCCGCGGGTTCGGCCTCGCGGTCGGGACCGAAGACCACGACCGGGCCCGGCTGGCGGCCGTCCCCGGCCTGGCCGTCGCGCAACAGGTTGCCCCGCGCGTCGCGCAGGTGGCGGCGGTAGCGGCCGAAACGTTGCAACATGACATCGACCGGGCACAGGTCGGTGACCATGCGGTCGGCATCGGCATCCAGGCTTTCCTGGAAAACCTGGGTCGTGACGATGATCCGCCCCCTCCGGCGTGCCGCGTCGCTGTCCCGGCCCAGTGTCGCCAGGACCTCTTCCTGGATGCGCCGGCGGTCGACAGCGGCGAAGCGGGCGTGGAACAGCGTGCACGCATCGGCACCGAAATGCTCCGCTAGAGCCGACCAGGCCGCGCAGGCATCACCGACGGTGTTGCGCACCCAGACCACGGCCTCGCCCGCCGCATGCCACGCGGCGATCCGGTCCAACACCTGGTCTTCGGTCGTCAGGTACTCGACATCCATCGCCCGCCTGCTGTGGCCTGCGGACGGGAACGCCTGTTCCTGGGCACAGGTTCCGAACGACCCCGACCAGCGGGTCAACAACGGATATTCCAAGGACTGCGCCTGGGGCGCCTGCACCAACGTGCCGCGCCGGCGCCCGCCTCCTGTCGCCCTTCCACCAGGCTGCCAGCGGCGGATCCCCGCGGAGTAGGTGGCCAGCAGGCGCGAACGCAGTGCCAGGGGAAGCGTGGCCGACAGCAGGATGGCACTGCCGCCAGACGCGGCGTGCAACTCCAGGGTACGCAGCAGTACCTGGGTCATGTAGGGGTCGTAGCTGTGGACTTCGTCCACCACCAGGACCTTGCGGAACAGCCCCAGCAACCGGAGGGACTGGTGGCGGACCCGCAAGGCCGCCAGCAGGGCCTGGTCGAGCGTTCCCACGCCGATCTGCGCAAGCAGCGCGCGCTTGTTGCCCTGGGCCAGCCATTCGGTCAAGCGCAGGGTTGCCGAACGCCCTTCGCCCGGCACCTCGTCGTCGAGCTGGGCCAGGTGGCGCAGGAACGCATGCGACTGGTCACGCATCCCGTGGGCCAGGACGAGCGTGGCGCGGGAGGGGTCATCGAACCATGCCGGCACGTCGCGGGTGACGCGCTCGAACATCTGGTCGGCGGTGGCCTGGGTCGGCAGGCCGAAGAACAGGCCATCGGCCAGTCCCGCATCGATCAGACGCGCAGCCAGGATCAACGCTGCTTCGGTCTTTCCCGAACCGGTCGCATCTTCAAGCACGAACAACTGGGGTTCGGGCGGAATGTCGATGGCGGCCGCCGCGGCCTGCGCCGGGCGCAGTCCTTCGGCCAGACGCGGCAGCAGGACTTCGGCGGTGTGGTAGGGCCGTGGCCGAACGGAAACGACTCCCGCCTCCTCCACGGCCCGGCATGCCGTCGGCAACGCATGCCGCTCCCAGTACTCCTCCGGCGACAACGCCCGCAGGTCCGGCCCGGCGTATCCGAACCACGTGGTGTTCGAGCCGATCCAGTCCGCCAGCACCGCCAGGCCGGCAATCCACCAGCTGGCCAGTGCCGCCCCCTCCCCGTCGCAGGAGGCGGGCAGGGGACCAGGCAGGAACATCCGGGCACACCAGGCGAAGAATCCCTCGGCAGCCTCGCGGCTCCGCGGAGACATCACCTCGCGCAGGCTGGCCAAGGCCATTCCTGCCCCCGGCGGCAAGGCCGGTGGCGGCATGCCATGGTGGCCGAAAGCCGGCGCCAGCAGCACGTTCCATAGATCCGGCCCCCAGTCGGGCAATGGAGCCGGAAGCCTCCGTTCCTCCGCCAGCCAGGCAAAGAACAGCGCTCCGATCGCGTCATGGCGCATATCGCCTGGCAGGCGCGGCAATGGAGGGTCGAAGGCATGTTCGACCAGTTCTGGAACCTTGTACTGGAAGCTTTCGGCGAATTTGCCGATGTCGTGCACCGCCAGCAGGAACACCAGCAGCTGCCGGGTCGGCGCCTCGTCCAGGCCTAGCCAACGCGCAAGCTGGCCCAGGAGCTCGGGACGCCGATCCAGATAGGCCTGCCCGCAAGCGGCCACGTCGAGGCAGTGGAACACCAAGGGATGGTGCGACGTCAGATCGTCCCGCCTTCCGGCCTTTCCCCAGTAGGCCATCCATGATCCGGCTTGCATGCCCAGCCGCCCTCCAAGGCTGCCTGAGATCATACGAAACGGGCACAAGGCCACAAGTGCTGCGAGCACATCGGGCGATCACCCACTCGCCACCGCCCGCTGGCGGCGACGATAACAGGTCGAGCAGGCCACAGGCGGTGTACCCGGGCCAACCATACCGCCGGGGATGGCCGGGTGCGCGCATCGCTGGGCAAAACACGCGACAATGCGGGGGTTTCGCCGCCGGGTCCGCCGCACGGGCGTTCCGGCGCTTTCCTGTTCCGTATCGCCGATCCGCACCAGAGAGCCCCCGCCGACCATGTCGAATACGCCCAAGATCATCTACACCCTCACCGACGAAGCGCCGTTCCTGGCCACGCAGTCGCTGCTGCCCATCGTCCAGGCCTTTGCCGCCACCGCCGGCATCGAGGTCGAGACCCGGGACATCTCGCTGGCCGGCCGCATCCTGGCGCAGTTCCCGGACTATCTCGACGAGGGGCAGAAGATCGGCGACCACCTGGCCGAGCTGGGCGAACTGGCGACCCGGCCGGAAGCCAACATCATCAAGCTGCCCAACATCTCCGCCTCGGTCCCGCAGCTGAAGGCCGCGATCAAGGAGCTGCAGGGCAAGGGCTACCCGCTGCCGGACTATCCGGACGCGCCGAAGGACGAGAAGGAAAAGGACATCCAGGCCCGCTACGACCGGGTCAAGGGCTCGGCCGTGAACCCGGTGCTGCGCGAGGGCAACTCCGACCGCCGCGCGCCGGCCTCGGTGAAGAACTACGCCCGCAAGCATCCGCACCGCATGGGCGCCTGGAGCAAGGATTCGAAGTCGCACGTGGCGCACATGGACGCCGGCGATTTCTACGGCAGCGAGCAGTCGGCCACGATTGCCGAGGCCGGCAGCCTGCGCATCGAGCTGGCCCAGGCCGAGGGCGGGACCGTGGTGCTGAAGGAGAAGGTGGCGGTCAAGGCCGGCGAGATCGTCGACGCCTCGACCATGAGCCGCAAGGCGCTGGCCGCCTTCGTCGCCGCCCAGGTCGAGGACGCGCGCGCCCAGGACGTGCTGTTCTCGGTGCACCTGAAGGCGACCATGATGAAGGTCTCCGACCCGATCATGTTCGGCGTGGTGGTCTCGGAGTTCTACAAGGACGCGCTGGCCAAGCACGCCGACGTGCTGGCCTCGGTCGGCTTCTCGCCGGAGAACGGCATCGGCGACCTGTACGCGCGCATCGCTTCGCTGCCGGAAGAGCAGCAGGCGGCGATCAAGGCCGACATCGAGGCGGTGTACGCCAACGGCCCGGCCGTGGCCATGGTCAACTCGGACAAGGGCATCACCAACCTGCACGTGCCTTCCGACGTGATCGTCGACGCCTCGATGCCGGCGATGATCCGCGACTCCGGCCGCATGTGGAACGCCGAAGGCAAGCTGCAGGACACCAAGGCGGTGATCCCGGACCGCTGCTACGCCGGCGTGTACCAGGCGGTGATCGACGACTGCAAGGCGCACGGCGCGTTCGACCCGACCACCATGGGCTCGGTGCCGAACGTGGGCCTGATGGCGCAGAAGGCCGAGGAATACGGCAGCCACGACAAGACCTTCCGCATCCCGGCCGACGGCACCGTGCGCGTGGTCGACCAGGACGGCAAGGTCGTGTTCGAGCACAAGGTCGAGGCCGGTGACATCTGGCGCATGTGCCAGACCAAGGACGCGGCCATCCAGGACTGGGTCAAGCTGGCCGTGAAGCGCGCCCGCCTGAGCAGCACCCCGGCGGTGTTCTGGCTGGATTCCAACCGTGCCCACGACCGCGAAGTCATCGCCAAGGTCGAGAAGTACCTCAAGGACCACGACACCACCGGCCTGGACATCCGCATCATGTCGCCGGTGGAGGCCACGAAGTTCTCGCTGGAGCGCATCCGCCAGGGCAAGGACACCATCTCGGTGACCGGCAATGTCCTGCGCGACTACCTGACCGACCTGTTCCCGATCCTGGAGCTGGGCACCAGCGCCAAGATGCTGTCGATCGTGCCGCTGATGGCCGGCGGCGGCCTGTTCGAGACCGGCGCCGGCGGCAGCGCGCCCAAGCACGTGCAGCAGTTCCTCGAGGAGAACTACCTGCGCTGGGATTCGCTGGGCGAGTTCCTGGCCCTGGCCGCCTCGCTGGAGCACCTGGCCGAGCAGACCGGCAACCAGCGCGCCAAGGTGCTGGCCAAGGCCCTGGACCAGGCCAACGGCCTGGTGCTGGACAACAACCGTTCGCCGGCGCGCAAGGTCGGCGAGCTGGACAACCGCGGCAGCCACTTCTACCTGGCCCTGTACTGGGCGCAGGCCCTGGCCGCCCAGGACGAGGACGCCGCGCTGCAGGCGAAGTTCGCGCCGCTGGCCAAGGCCCTGGCCGAGAACGAGGCGAAGATCGTCGCCGAGCTCAACGGCGCCCAGGGCAAGCCGGTGGACATCGGCGGCTACTACCAGCCGGACCTGGCCAAGACCGCCGCGGCGATGCGCCCGTCGGCGACCTTCAACGCGGCGCTGGCCGCGCTGTCGGCCTGACCGACGCGTCCACCCCGCAGCACCCGCGACGCCCGGCTCCATGCCGGGCGTCGTCGTTTGCGGGCGGCGGTCGTTGCGCCGCGGTCGCCCCGGTCGCCTCGGTGTCGAACACGAACCCGTGCATGGAGGCCATGCCGCGGAACATCGCCGCCATCTGCCGGAATACCGCTCCGTCGTGCCAGCCAGCCATCGCCGTCTCCTTCGGGACTTGAATGCAGATCAAGCTAGCCCGATGCTGAGCCGGCAAAAAGCGCAAATCCTGCAAGCCAGGCTTGAGGATGATTCAAGATGGGACGACTCCCGCTGGACCAGGTCGAGGCCTTCGTCACCGCCGCGCGGATGGGCAACCTGACCCGTGCGGCCGAGGCCATGCACCTGACCGTCAGCGCGCTGAGCCACCGCATGCGCCAGCTCGAGGAGCGGCTGGGCCGGCGCCTGCTGGCGCGCGGCCCGCGCGGGGTGGAGCTGACCGTGGAAGGGCGCCGGCTGTACGACGCGGTGTCCGCGCCGCTGGACGCGATCGGCCTGGCCCTGCGCCGCGCCACCCCGCGCAACGACCGCAGCATCACCTTGAGCCTGATCCCGTCGATGGCCACCGCCTGGCTGGTGCCGCGGCTGCCGGCGTTCCTCGCCGCGCACCCGGACCTGGGCCTGAGCCTGCAGTCGAGCACCCACGTGGTGGATTTCGAGCGCGAGCCGGTGGACCTGGCCCTGCGCCTGGGCGATGGCCGCTGGCCGGGCGTGCACGCCGAGCTGCTGTTCAACGAGTGGATCGCGCCGGTGGCCAGCCCGGCGCTGCTGCAGAAGCACCGCGACGTGCCGGCGGCGCAGCGCCTGGCGAAACTGCCGCTGCTAGGCGACCCGGCCGACCGCTGGAAGGAATGGTTCGCCCACGCCGGCGGCCGGCCGCCGGCGCAGCACGTGGCCCACTTCGACGATACCGAGACATTGCACCAGGCCGCGGCCGAAGGCGTGGGCGTGGCGCTGGCGCGCCTGACCCTGGCCGAACCGCTGCTGCGCGCCGGACGCCTGGTCCTGCTCGGCCGCCGGCGCCTGCCGGCCGGGTTCGGCCATTACCTGGTCTATCCGGAGCGCAGCCTGTCGCATCCGGCCTTCGCCACGGTGCGCGCCTGGATCATGGAACAGGCCGCCGCCACCGCCACGCGCTGAACGCGCCCGCCAGCCCCTACCATCGCCCGCATGCTCCGAGCCGACGCCATCGCCCAGCAGATCCACGACGCCTTCGACGACTACCACGCGCGGTTCGCCGAGATCAGCCGGCGCGCGCGGCGCCGCTTCGAGCAGCGCGACTGGACCGGCGCCCGAGCCGACGCCGCCGAGCGCCTGGACCTGTACGACGCCTGCGTCGGCGACTGCGGACGACGCCTGGCCGCGACCCTCGGCACGCACGCGCACGACCGCGCGCTGTGGGCGCAGGTGCGTGACCACTACGCCGCGTCCATCGAGGACGCGATCGACACCGAGCTGTACAAGACGTTCTACAACACCCTGACCCGGCGCTTCTTCGGCACCCGCGGCGTCGATCCGGCGGTGGAATTCGTGGCGCTGGACATCGAGCCCACCGACGCGATCACCCGGCCGGTGGCGCGGCACAGCTACGCGGTCTCCGAGCGGCGGCCGACCGACACCTTCATCCGGGTGCTGGGCAACTACCGCTTCGACGTGCCGTACGCGCACCTGACCCGCTGCGCGGCGGCGATCGCGATCCGCCTGCAGGACGACCTGGCGCACTGGGGCGAGCACCCGGTGCGCGGCATCGAGCTGCTGGACACGGTGTTCTACCGCGAGCGCCGCGCCTACCTGGTTGGCCGCGTGTTCGGCGAGCACCGCTTCTCGCCATGCGTGATCGCCCTGGTCAACGGCGAGGACGGGATCCGCGCCGAGGCCGTGCTGACCCGCCGCGCCGACGTGGCCCAGCTGTTCGGCGTATCGCGCAGCTACTTCCAGGCCGACCTGCCGACGGTCGGCGACGCGGTGGTGTTCCTGCGCAGCCTGCTGCCGCAGAAACCCGTCGACGAGATCTACACCGTGCTCGGCCGCGCCAAGCAGGGCAAGACCGAGCGCTACCGCAGCTTCTTCCGCTATTTCCACGCGCATCCGGCCGAGCGGCTGATGCGCGCCGAGGGCACGCCCGGTATGGTCATGGCGGTGTTCACCCTGCCCGGGCAGCCGCTGGTGTTCAAGGTGATCCGCGACCATTTCGCCTGGCCGAAGAACACCACTCGCGAGGAAGTGCAGGCGCAGTACGAACGCGTGTTCCGCCTGGACCGGGTCGGCCGCCTGCTCGACGCGCAGCCGTTCCGCCACCTGCGCTTCCCGCGCGCGCGCTTCGATCCGGCGCTGCTGCAGGAACTGCGCCAGACCTGCGCCGCCAGCCTCGACGAGGACGGCGAGGACATCGTCCTGCGGCTGTGCTACGTGCAGCGCCGGCTGCGCCCGCTGGACCTGTACCTGCGCGAGCAGACCGCCGAGGGCGCGCGCCAGGCGGCGCTGGACTACGGCCAGGCGATCATCGACCTGGCCCGCAACGACATCTTCCCCGGCGACATGCTGCTGAAGAACTTCGGCGTGTCGCGCCACCGCCGCGTGGTGTTCTACGACTACGACGAGATCCGCGCGGTCAGCGAATGCAACTTCCGCGACTGGCCCAAGGCGTCCAGCTACGAGGAACAGGTGGCGGCCGAGCCCTGGTTCCACGTCGAGCCGGAGGACGTGTTCCCCGAGCGCTTCGGCATGTTCATGGGCCTGCCGGCGCCGCTCCTGGCGGCGCTGAAGACCGTGCACGGGTCGATCTTCGATCCGCACTAGTGGCGCACCCTGCAGTCCGCGCTGCGCCGCGGCGAATGGCCCGACACGCCGCCGTACCCCGACGCTTTGCGATTGGCTTGAAGAGCCGTGATTGGGGATTGGTGATCGGGGAGAGCAACAGCCCGTCAGGTCGCTGTCCCGCCCATGTGCTCCGACGGCTCCGCTTTCACGAATCACGAATCACCAATCCCGAATCACGGCCTCAAAGAATCCCCAATCCCGGCCTTAGTGCTAGTCTCGCCGCACCGATCTACTGGAGCCTGCCCATGATCCGCACGCCGCTTTCCCGCGCCTGCCTGCTGGCGGTGTCCCTTGCCTTCGCCGCGCCGCTGGCGCAGGCGACCAAGCCGGCCGACAGCGCCACCCTGCCGGCGCCCGACGCGGCCCTGCAGGCGGCGATCGACGGCAGCTGGCGCGACCCGGCCAACACCGCGCGCGACCCGTACCGCCATCCCGGCCAGACCCTGGCGTTCTTCGGCATCCGCCCGGACATGCGCGTGGTCGAGATTACCCCCGGCGGCGGCTGGTACAGCGAGATCCTGGCGCCGTACCTGCGCGATCGCGGCCAGTACGTCGCCGCGATCGTCGATCCGGGCGTGTTCGAGGTCGAACGTCAGCGCGATTACTACCAGCGCAGCAAGGACGGCCTGGCGAAGAAGTTCGCCGATGCGCCGGAACAGTTCGGCAAGGCCGAGGTCGTGGCCTACGACCCGAAGGCGCCGGTGTTCGGCCCGGCCGGTTCGGCCGACATGGTCCTGACCTTCCGCAACGTGCACAACTGGCGCAGCGCCGGCCAGGCCGAGGGCATGTTCAAGGGCTTCTACGAGGTGCTCAAGCCCGGCGGCGTGCTGGGCGTGGTCGAGCACCGTGCCAAGGGCGACGTGCCGGCCGACGACAGGAGCGGCTACGTCGGCCAGGACCAGGTAATCGCGCTGGCGAAGGCCGCCGGCTTCGAACTGGCCGGCAGCAGCGAGGTCAACGCCAACCCGCGCGACAGCAAGGACCACCCGAACGGCGTGTGGACGCTGCCGCCGTCCAACAACCACGACGAGGCCGACCGCGCGAAGTACCAGGCCATCGGCGAGAGCGACCGCATGACCCTGCGCTTCGTGAAGCCGCCCCGGGAATGAAATGAAGAGCGAGAGCGCCGGCGCCGCGGCCGCGCTTCCGTGACGCGCCAGCGCTCTCCCCCTCTCCGCTCCCCCATCGGAGCCCCCCCATGCACGGACTCATCGGGCGCCTGCGCGCCACCCCCGGCAACCGCGATGAACTGGCCGCGATCCTGCTCGACGGCATCCGCGCCATGCCCGGTTGCCTCAGTTACGTCGTCTCCGAGGACCCGGACGACGAGGACGCGCTGTGGATCACCGAAGTCTGGGACAACGCCGCCAGCCATGAAGCCTCGCTGCAGCTGCCCGCGGTGCGCGAAGCGATCAGCCGTGCGCGGCCGCTGATCGCCGGCTTCGACTCGCACGTGCTGACGCGGCCGTTGGGCGGCCACGGCCTGGCGCAGGACTGAGCGCGATGCCGCACCGTTCCACCCCGCAGTCGCCGCCGGGATGCTGATCGCGTTCAACAAGCCCTACGGGGTGCTGTGCCAGTTCACCGACCGCAGCGTGCCGCCGCGGCCGACCCTGGCCGGCTTCGGCCTGCCGGCGGGCGTGTATGCGGCCGGGCGCCTGGACCACGACAGCGAAGGGCTGCTGCTGCTGACCGACGACGGCGCGCTCGCGCACCGCCTGACCGATCCGCGGCACAAGCTGCCGAAGACCTACTGGGTGCAGGTGGAAGGCGATCCACGGCCGGAACAGCTGCAGGCCCTGCGCGAGGGCGTGGTGCTCAACGACGGGCCGACCCGGCCGGCGAAGGTACGGCGGCTCGATCCGGCGCCCCGACTGTGGCCGCGCGATCCGCCGGTGCGCTACCGCAAGACCGTGCCCGACGCCTGGCTGGAACTGGTCATCAGCGAAGGCCGCAACCGCCAGGTGCGGCGCATGACCGCCGCCGTCGGCCTGCCGACGCTGCGGCTGGTGCGCGTGGCGATCGGCCGGCACCGGCTGGCCACGGGGCAGGGGCCGGACGCGGGCTGGCTGCCGCCCGGCAGCTGGCACCGGGTGGACGGCGCGGCGTAACCGCCGCGCCTGGGCTCAGGTGCTGGCGGTGTCGTTCGCGCCCGAAGCGCGGCGCGCGCGCGGACGGGCGCGCGGGGCACCGTTGCCTTCGCGGCTGACGCGCCGCGACTGGCCGTCGATCGGCGCCTGCCGCTCCTCCTGGCGACGCTTGCGGTACATCACGTAGGCCAGCACGCCGGCGCCGACCACCGCAGCGGCGGCGGCCACCGCGACCGGGTGCCGGCGCACGGTGCCGCGGGCGACGTTGAAGCCGGCCTTGGCCGCGCCCAGCGCGGCTCCAGTGCGGATCCACTGCTCGGCACCGACGCCGGCGTCGCGCAGGCTGGCACCGGCATTGCGCAGTCCGGCGCCGGCCTGCTCGGCCAGCTCCATCGCGCGGTCGGTGATGATGGTCATCTTGCTCATGGCGCAATCCGTGGCGGGAAAGGGGGACGCCGCCAGTATCGGCGACGGGCCGTGCATGGAACGTCAGTGGCGCCGCCGAGGCCGCGCGCCGGAGCGTCCATGCCGTGCCATCACGCTACACCGTCGTCGGCGACAGCGCATCCGCGCCGCGCGGGCATGCAACTGCAGTTCAGCCGCGCCAGGACGCCTCCCCCGGAGTCCCGCCCGCCGCGCCGTCGCCACAGGCGACGGGACCGTCACGTGCCCCGCGGCTTTGCGCGGTGCGTGGCCGTGGCGGTCCAGGGGTCGTCCGGCCACGGATGCTTCGGATACCGCCCCTTCATCTCCTTCTTCACCTCCGGGTAGGTCCGGTCCCAGAAACCGCGCAGGTCCTGGGTGACCTGCAGCGGGCGGCCGCCGGGGGAGAGCAGGTGCAAGGTCAGCGGCACGCGGCCATCGGCGATGCGCGGGGTATCGGCCAGGCCGAACAGCTCCTGCAGCTTCACCGCCAGCACCGGCGGCTGCGCCTGGCCTTCATGGTCCAGGGCGTATTCGATGTGCCGCTCCATGCCCGAGGGCACGGTGATCCGCACCGGGGCGAGGCGGTCCAGCTGCTGGCGCTGGCTCCACTCCAGCGGCGACTTCAGCGCCTCGCCCAGTTCCTCTTCCGACAGCGCGTCCAGGCGGGTCTTGCCGGCGAAGGCGGGCGTCAGCCAGTCGTCCAGCGTCGCCAGCAGGGCGGCGTCGCCGAGGTCGGGCAGGCCGAGCTCCGGCATCCACTGGCGCAGCGATACCGCGCGCGCCTGCCACTGGCGCAGGCCTTCGGTCCATGGCAGCGCGTCCAGGCCCAGCTCGCGCACCGCGGCGGTCAGCGCCTGCGCGGCCTGCGCCGGGTCGACGCGGCCGGCGGGGCGGCTGTCGAGCACGATGCGGTCGAAGCGCGATTCGCGCCGGGCCAGCAGGGCGCGGCGCCCGGCGTCCCAGACCGCGCCTTCCTCCTCGACGAAGCGGGCGGGGAAATCGGCGCGCAGGCGCGCCTCGTCCACCGGCGCGGCGCGCAGCAGCAGGGCGTCGCCGCGCGCCTCGAAGCGCAGTTCGCTGGCGACCAGCCAGGGCTCGCCACGCAGCGCGCTGTCCTCGAACAACCGCGCCATGCGGCCGTTGGCCAGCTGGTAGCGCAGCGGGTCGGACGGATGCCGGGCGGCGATGCGGTCGGGAAAGGCGTGGGCGAGCAGGTCGCCCAGTTCGTGCGCCTCGATGTCGGCCGGCGGCGCGGATTCGCAGCGCAGGCGGCGGCGCCACTGCTTCGCCGCCGCGTCGAGCGCGGCCAGTGCAGAACGGCTGGCATCGGCCGGCATGCGCCCGCCGCGGAACGCGGCCAGCGCGCGCCAGCGTTCGGCCGCCGCGTCGCTGCGGCTGCGCAGCGGGTCGCGCGCTTCCAGCAGCGCGGCCAGGTCGGCGGCCAGCGCCTGCTCGCGCGGGCTGCGCGCGGCCAGCAGCATCGCCGCCAGCCGCGGATGCGTGCCCAAGGCCAGCATGCGCCGGCCCAGGGCGGTGATCGCGTTGCCGTCCAGCGCGCCCAGGCGCTGCAGCAGCTCGCGTGCGGCGGCCAGCGCGCCCGGCGGCGGCGGGTCGACGAAGCGCAGTTCGTCGCTGCCCCAGGCGGCCAGTTCCAGCGCCAGCCCGGCCAGTTCGACCTGGGCCATCTCCGGGCGGCGCTGCGCCTCCAGACGCTGGGACTCCGGCCACAGCCGCCAGGCCCAGCCCTCGGCCACGCGGCCGGCGCGGCCGGCGCGCTGGTCGGCCGAGGCCTGCGAGATGGCCACCGCGTCCAGCCGCGAGAAGCCGCTGTTGGGATCGAAGCGCGGTTCGCGCGCCAGGCCGGAGTCGATCACCACGCGCACGCCGGGCAGGGTCACCGAGGATTCGGCGACGTTGGTCGCCAGCACCACCCGGCGGCGCCCGTCGGGCGCCGGCTGCAGCACCTTCGACTGCTGCTCCACCGGCAGTTCGCCGTGCAGGGCCAGCACTTCGACGTCGCCGGGCAGGGCCGCCGCGTCCAGCGCCGCGCCCACCCGCGCGATCTCGCGCTGCCCGGGCAGGAACACCAGCACGTCGCCCGGGTGCTTCGCCAGCGCCTGCTCCACCGCGCGCCGCGCCTGCGCCTCCAGCGACTCCTCGCGCCGCGCCGGGAAGTGGCTGATCTCCACCGGGAAGGAACGGCCCTCGCTGGACAGGCGCGGGGCGTCGAGGAAACGCGCCAGGCGCTCGCCATCCAGGGTGGCCGACATGACCACCACGCGCAGGTCCTCGCGCAGTTGCGCCTGCACGTCCAGGGCCAGGGCCAGGCCGAGGTCGGCGGACAGGTGGCGCTCGTGGAACTCGTCGAACAGCAGGGCGCCGACCCCTTCCAGCAGCGGATCGTCCTGGATCATCCGGGCCAGGATGCCCTCGGTGACCACCTCGATCCGGGTCTGCGCCGACACCCGGTTCTCGAAGCGGATCCGGTAGCCGACGGTCTGCCCCACCTCCTCGCCCAGCTGCCGGGCCATGAACATGGCGGCGCTGCGCGCGGCCACCCGGCGCGGTTCCAGCATCACGATGCGCTGGCCCTGCAGCCACGGCACATCGAGCAGGGCCAGTGGCACCTGGGTGGTCTTGCCGGCGCCGGGAGGAGCCTCGAGCACCAGGCGCGGGTGCGCGGCGAGGCTGTCCCGGATCGCGGGCAGCAGCGGGCTGATGGGGAACTGCATGGGCCGGCGATGATAGTCGCCCGCGGGCCCGGCGCGGGAACCGCGGTCCGACGCCCGGGTAAAATGCGCGTTTTCGCGAGCGGACGTTCCATGCAACTGGTCGATATCGGCGCCAACCTCACCCACGAAAGCTTCGGCCACGACCTGGACGCGGTCCTGCAGCGCGCGCGCGAGGCCGGGGTGGGGCAGATGGTGGTCACCGGCGCCAGCCGCGAGCACAACCCGCAGGCGCTGGAACTGGCCCGCCGTCATCCGGGCATGCTGTACGCCACCGCCGGCGTGCATCCGCACCACGCCACCGAGTACACCGAAGAATGCGACGCCGAGCTGCGCGCGCTGCACGCGCATGCCGAAGTGGTGGCGGTGGGCGAGTGCGGGCTGGACTACTTCCGCGACTTCTCGCCGCGCCCGGCGCAGCGCCGCGCGTTCGAACGCCAGCTGCAGCTCGCCGCCGACCTGGCGGCGGCCGGCAATCCCAAGCCGCTGTTCCTGCACCAGCGCGATGCGCACGCGGACTTCATGGCGATCATGAAGCAGTTCGACGGCCGCCATGGCCCGGCGGTGGTGCACTGCTTCACCGGCACCCGCGAGGAGCTGTTCGACTACCTGGACCAGGACTGGCACATCGGCATCACCGGCTGGCTGTGCGACGAACGCCGCGGCCAGCACCTGCGCGAGATCGTCAGGAACATCCCCGCCAACCGGCTGATGGTGGAGACCGACGCGCCCTACCTGCTGCCGCGCACGCTCAGGCCGATGCCCAAGGACCGGCGCAACGAGCCGGCCTTCCTGCCGCACATCGTCGAGGAACTGGCGCGCGACCGCGGCGAGGCCGTGGAGGCCGTCGCGGCGGCGAGCACCGCGACGGCACGGGCCTTCTTCCGCCTACCCTGACGGCCGGGCCGCTCAGCGGCGCAGTTCCGGCTTCAGCGTGAGGTAGTTGACCGTCCAGTGCAGCGGCCGCCGCGGGGGCGTCAGGCCGGGCGGTTGGCGGCCCGGCCGGCCTGGTAGACCTGCAGGTGCACCCAGGCGGCCTGCAGCAGCGGAGTGGCCAGGCCGGCGGCGCGGGCGCGGTGCAGCATGTCGCCGACGATGTGCGCCGCTTCCACGGGCTGCCCGGCTTCCAGGTCGCGAAGCATCGAGGCCTTCACGTCCGAACCTTCCTGCACCAGGCTGGCGCGGGCGATGCCGCGCGCCTTCTCCGGTACCGGCTGGCCTTCGGCCGCGGCCACCACCAGGCATTCCTCGTGCAGCGCGGCCATGAACTCCGCGCCGCCTCCGGTGGCGACGATGGCGCCCACGCTGGCGCGCATCAGGCAGGTGCCGGCGGCCAGCGTGGCGAGGAAGCTGAACTTGATCCACTGTTCCTGGGCGATGTCCGGCGTGGCGCGATGGTCGATGCCGGCCTGCGCGCACGCCGCGGCGAAGCCGTCGACGCGGGCGCTGCTGCCGCCGTCGCGTTCGCCGAAGGTGATCGAGGCCGGCCGGCCCAGGTGCAGGATCGATCCATCCGCGCCGAGGGTGGCGCTGATGAAGCACAGCCCGCCGAGCACGCGTTGGCGGCCGAAGCGCGCGTCCAGCGCCTGGTAGTGGAGCAGCCCGTTGAGGATCGGCAGCAGGGTGGTGGCTGGGCCCATCGCCGGGGCCACGGCCTCGATCGCGCTGTCCAGGTCGTAGGCCTTGCAGGCCAGCAGCACCAGGTCGAACGGCCTGGCCGCCGCCAGCGCGGGCAGTTCGTCGGCGGTGGTGCAGGCCACCGCCAGGTCGGCGTCGCCCAGCGGGCTGCGGATGCGCAGGCCGTGCTCGCGCAGCAGCGCCGCGCGCGCCGGCCGCACCAGGAAGGTCACGTCCGCGCCGGACCGGGCCAGGCGCCCGCCGAAGTAGCCACCGGTACCGCCGGCGCCGAGCACGAGGATGCGCATCGCCGCCGCCTCAGCTGCGCAGGCCCACGCCGCGGCGCAGCAGCCACAGCGACAGGATGGCGAGGGCGGCGGTGAAGCCGAGCATCAGCGCGTAGGCCACCCACAGCGGCACGTCGGAGGTGCCGAGCAGGCCGTAGCGGAACGCGTTGACCATGTAGAAGATCGGGTTGGCGTGGGTTGCCGCCTGCGCCCAGCCCGGCAGCAGGGTCACCGAATAGAACACGCCGCCCAGGTAGGTCAGCGGAGTGAGGATGAAGGTCGGCACGATCGCCACGTCGTCGAACTTCTTCGCGTACACGGCGTTGACGAAGCCGGCCAGGGAGAAGATCGTCGCGCCCAGCAGCACGGTGCTCAGCGTCACGAACGGATGCGGCACGCGCACCGGGGTGAAGCACATGGCGATGCCCAGCACGATCACGCCGACCATCAGCCCGCGCAGCACCGCGCCGGCGACGTAGCCCCACAGGATCACCCAGTTCGGCATCGGGCTGACCAGCAGCTCCTCGACGTGGCGGCCGAACTTGGCGCCGAAGAACGAGGAGGAGATGTTGCCGTAGCTGTTCTGGATCACGCTCATCATCACCAGGCCGGGGACGATGAACTGCATGTAGTTGTAGCCACCCATTTCGCCGATCCGCGAGCCGATCAGGCCGCCGAAGATCAGGAAGTACAGGGTCATGGTGATCGCCGGCGGCACCAGGGTCTGGCCCCAGATGCGCAGGATCCGCCGCACCTCGCGGCGGACGATCGTGGCCAGCGCGATCCAGTTGCGCGCGGTGTCGCTGCGCGCTGAGGCCACGGCGGGGTTGGCGGTGTCCTTCACGCGGCCTCCTGCTGCTTGCCGGTCAGGCGCACGAACAGCTCTTCCAGGCGGTTGCTCTTGGTGCGCATGGAGCGGACGCGGATGCCGGCGGCGTCGAGCGCGGCGAACACGCGGTTGAGGTCCATCGCCCGCGGCATGTCCAGGTCCAGGGTGTGGTCGTCCAGCGCGACCAGGGTGGTGCCCTCGATCGCCGGCAGCCGTTCCGGCAGGGTCCCGTCGATGTCGAACAGGAAGCCTTCCACGTCGAGCTTGGCCAGCAGCGTGCGCATCGGGCCCTGCTCGACGATCGTGCCGCGGTCGATGATGGCGAGGTTGCGGCACAGGTTCTCCGCTTCCTCCAGGTAGTGGGTGGTCAGGATGATGGTGGTGCCGGCGGCGTTGATCTCGCGCAGCACGCGCCACATGTCGCGGCGGATCTCGATGTCCACGCCGGCGGTGGGTTCGTCCAGGATCAGCAGCCTGGGCCGGGTCATCATCGCCCGGGCGATCATCAGCCGGCGCTTCATGCCGCCGGACAGGGTGCGGCTCATCACCCTGGCCTTGTCCCACAGGTGGGCGCGGCGCAGCTCGACCTCGGCCAGCGCCTCGGCCTCCTTGCGCGGCACGCCGTAGAAGCCGGCGTAGTTGACCAGGATGTCGAACGGCTGTTCGAACAGGTTGAAGTTGATCTCCTGGGGGACCAGGCCGATCAGGCGCATGGCGTCGCTGCGGCGGGCGACCAGGTCGGTGCCGAACACCTCCACCGAGCCGGAGCTCAGGTTCACCAGCGAGCTGACGATGCCGATCAGGGTGGACTTGCCGGCGCCATTGGGGCCGAGCAGGGCGAAGAAGTCGCCGGGCATCACGTCCAGGGACACGCCCTTGAGCGCTTCGACGCCGTTGTCGTAGGTCTTGCGCAAGTCGCGCACGCGCAGCGCGGGGACCGCTGCCTCGTGGGTGGGGTTCATCGGGGGGCCTTCGCGCCGGGTCGGCGCCTGCTCTGGGCAACGGCTATTATAGGAGCGTCTCGGGCCTGGACCCGGCTACACACTGTTGCGAAATCCACCATCGTGCCCGTCCAGTTCCCGCTCCGCCTCGTCGAACGCCGCATGCTGGCGCCCACCATCGGCCACTACGTGCTGGCGCGCGACGATGGCAAGCCGCTGGACTTCGTTCCGGGGCAATTCATCCAGATCCACTTCGACTACGCCGACGGCACGCCGGCGCGGCGCAGCTATTCGCTGGCGACGATCCACGACCATGCGATCGGTCCGGGCGAGGCGGTGGAGATCGCGGTCAGCCACGTGCCGGGAGGCGCGGCCACGGCGCTGTTCGAGGGGCTGGCGGTGGGCGACCGGGTCAACGCCAGTGGTCCGTACGGGCGTTTCTGCCTGATGCCGGGCGACCGCAACCGCCGCTACCTGCTGATCGCCACCGGTACGGGCGTGACGCCGTACCGTTCGATGCTGCCGGTGCTGGCGCAGCAGATCCGTGAGCGCGGGATCGAGGTGGTGCTGCTGTCCGGCGCGCGGACGCCGGGCGAGCTGCTCTACGCGGACGATTTCCGTGCCTTCGCCGAGGCGCATCCGGGCTTCCGTTACGTGCCGTGCCTGTCGCGCGAGCTGCCGGCGGCCGGTTCGGCACTGGACCATCCGGACGTGCGCCATGGCTACGTGCAGCAGCAGCTGGCGGAGTTCGCGCCGGATCCGGCCGGGGACATCGCCTACCTGTGCGGCAATCCGGACATGGTCGACGCGAGCTTCGAGGCGCTGAAGGGTTACGGGCTGCCGGTGGCGCAGATCCGCCGCGAGAAGTACGTCAGCAACAAGTAGGACGCCGGCGATCACGGTCTCCGCGCGCGTTGCTCCGCAGCGGACATTCTCTGCGTCCTGCTGTTCGAAAGCATTGGCGTGGCGAGCTTCGGACGGAGCCGCGGCAGCGCGGGGGGGGCGCCGGGAATGAACTGGGGCGCTGGCGACGTCTGACGCGTCGCCACGCGTCAATTGACTCACCGCATCCTGTGCGCCTCGTGCTGTTCGAAGCGCTGGGGTGGCGAGCTTCGGACGGAGCCGCGGCAGCGCGGGGGGCGCCGGGAATGAACGAGGGGCGCTGGCGACGTCTGGCGCGTCGCCACGCGTCTGCGGACTCACCGCATCCCGTGTGCTCTGCCGTTGAATGGGGTGGCGGGCTTCGGACGGAGCCGCGGCAGCGCGGGGGAAAGGGGCTTGGGCCGCCCCTTGTAAAGGACGATTGACACACGCCCACCCTCGTCCCTATCGTCTGTCAAGCACGCTTGACAGGGAGTAGGGCGATGGACAGCTTCTGCAGCAAGGATTCCGCTGATGGCTTCCTCGGCACGGGCCTGGCCGTGCTGGGCGCCTGGCTGGCCGGGATACGGGTGCCGGGCATGCTCGTCGCCGGCCTGCTGTTTACCGGGCTGGGGCTGGTCGCGTGTCTCCGCGCGGGAGGCGGGCGATGAACGCCTCCCATCCCGGCGTCCTGCTCGGCGGGGCGGTGGCCTGCGGCGTGCTTGGATTCGGCCTGCCGCGCCTGCTGCCGGGCCAGGTCCCGGCGCTGGTCGTGGGGCTGCTGTTCGGCACCGGCCTGGGCCTGGGGTTCGCCGCGCTGCTGCGCTGGCGCCTGCCCGATTCCTGCGACGTGGCCCCGGCCGGCCTGCGCCGGCGCTATACGCGTGAGCTGCTGCTGGCGATGGGCGCGTACGTGGCGGTGCTTCTGCTGTCGGTCACCGTGCTCAAGCGGGTGGACATGGATCCGGCCCTGCGCGCGGTGGTGGCGCTGCTGCCGGTGCCGCCGATCGCCTTCGCCCTGCGCGCGATCGTGCGCTACATCCGCGACGTGGACGAGCTGCAGCAGCGCATCGAGCTGGAAGCGGTGAGCATCGCCACCGCCTTCGTCTGCCTGCTGTACATGTCTGGCGGTTTCCTGCAGGCGGCGAAGGTCATCGACGTGCCGGCGAGCGCGGCGATGATCTGGGTGTTCCCGCTGGTCTGCTTCGCCTACGGCCTGGCCAAGGTCGCGGTCTCAAGGCGTTACCAGTGAGCGCTGGCCGATGAACAACCGCTTGCGCGAGCTGCGCGAGGCGCGGGCCTGGTCGCAGGGCGAGCTGGCCGAACGGCTGCAGGTGTCGCGGCAGACGATCAACGCGCTGGAGACGGGCAAGTACGACCCCAGCCTGCCGCTGGCGTTCCGCATCGCGAAGCTGTTCGCGCTGCGCATCGAGGACGTGTTCCTGCCGGAAGACTGAGCAGGCGCGCCCGTTGCTCCACTTCCTTCCAACTTCCATCCACCGGAGAACCCGTTCGATGACCCCCGGTAATCCACGCAAGCAGGTGTTCCGTCTCGGCGCCCTGGCGCTGGCGGTCGCGCTGCTGGGCGGCTGCGACGACGCCGAACAGGCCAGGCAAGCCAGCGCCACCCGCCATTACGGCGACATCGCCTTCGAGCCATGCACGCTGGCCAGCGGCCAGGGCATGGACAACGTGCAGGCGCATTGCGCCAGCTTCGAGGTGCCCGAGGACCGCAGCAATCCCGGAGGGCGCAGGATCCGGCTCAACCTCGCCTGGCTGCCGGCCACCAACGAGGGCGCGGCGACGGACGATCCGGTGTTCTTCCTCGCCGGCGGCCCGGGCCAGTCGGCGGTGCAGGTGTGGCCGATGATCGACGGCGCGTTCGCCCAGGTACGCCGCCAGCGGCACGTCCTGCTGGTCGACCAGCGCGGCACCGGCGGTTCCAACCTGCTGGCCTGCGAGCCGACGGAAGAGGAGCAGGAGCAGGCCGGTCCGGCGGATGCGGAAGCCATCGCCGCGTTCGCGCGACGCTGCGCCGCGGAGGTGGCCGAACGCGCCGACACGCGCTTCTACACCACCACCGACGCCATCGCCGACCTCGATGCGGTGCGCGCGGCCATCGGCGCGGAGAAGATCAACCTGGTCGGCGGTTCCTACGGCACGCGCGTGGCGCAGCAGTATGCCAGGCGCTATCCGCAGCACGTGCGCAGCATCGTCCTCGACGGCGTAGCGCCGAACGACCTGGTCGTCGGCGGCGAGTTCGCGCGGACCTTCGAGGATGCGCTGGCGCTGCAGTCAGAGCGCTGCCGGCAGCTGCCCGCCTGCGCGCAGCGCTTCCCGCAGGACGCGCGGGCGCAGCTGGCCGGCCTGGTCGAGCGGCTGCGCGCCAACCCGGCGGCGGTCGAGTACCGCGACCCGACCACCGGCGAGATCCGCACCGGCACGGTCAACGCCCAGACCGTGACCAGCCTGGCCTTCATGTTCTCGTACATGCCGCAGACCGCGGCGCTGCTGCCGCTGGTGCTGGACGAAGCCAGCCACGGCCGCTACGCGCCGCTGATGTCGCTGTATGAACTGATGGGCCGCAGCATGGGCGGGGCGATGGCGCGCGGCATGCAGTGGTCGGTGATCTGCGCCGAGGACGCGGACCGCCACCGCGACGACAGCGCCGAAGGCACGCTGCTCGGCCCGGACGTGGCGCGGATGTTCTTCGCCGCCTGCCCGCACTGGCCGCATGGCGGCCGTCCGGACGACTTCACCGCGCCGCTGGCTTCGGACCTGCCCGTGCTGCTGCTGTCCGGCGAACTGGATCCGGTGACGCCGCCGCGGTTCGGCGAGCGCGTGCTGGAGCACCTGCCCAACGGCCGCCACCTCGTCCTGCGCGGCCAGGGCCACGGCACCTTCGGCCAGGGCTGCATGCCGCGCCTGCTGGGCCGGTTCATGGAATCGGCCGATGCCAAGGCGCTGGACGCCAGCTGCCTGGACTCGATGACCTACGTGCCGCCCTTCACCAGCTTCAACGGATGGGAACCCTGATGAACCGACGCATCCACGCGGGAGACGCGCCATGATCCGCGCCCACGACCTGCACAAGAGCTTCAAGACCCGCACCGGCACGGTGAAGGCCGTGTCCGGCGTCGGCTTCGAGGCGCACGACGGCCAGATCACCGGCCTGCTCGGCCCCAACGGCGCCGGCAAGACCACCACGCTGCGCATGCTCTACACGCTGATGAAGCCCGACCAGGGCCGCATCGAGGTGGACGGCATCGATCCGGCGAAGGACCCGATGGCCGTGCGCCGCGCCCTGGGCGTGCTGCCCGACGCTCGCGGCGTGTACAAGCGCCTGACCGCGCGCGAGAACATCGCCTACTTCGCGCGCCTGCACGAGCTGCCGGCGCAGCGCACCGCCGAGCGCATCGAGCAGCTGTCGGCGGCGCTGGACATGGGCGACATCCTCGACCGCCAGACCGAGGGCTTCTCCCAGGGCCAGCGCACCAAGACCGCGATCGCCCGCGCCCTGGTCCACGATCCGCGCAACGTGATCCTGGACGAGCCGACCAACGGCCTGGACGTGATGACCACCCGCGCGATGCGCGAATTCCTGCGCAGGCTGCGCGACGAAGGACGCTGCGTGATCTTCTCCAGCCACATCATGCAGGAGGTCGCCGCGCTGTGCGATCGCATCGTGATCGTGGCCAAGGGCCAGGTGGTCGCCGCCGGCACCGCCGACCAGCTGCGCGAACAGACCGGCGAGGACAACCTGGAAGACGCCTTCGTCAAGGTGATCGGTTCGGAGGAGGGCCTGCACGCATGAGCATCCTGGCAACGACGTGGACGGTGATGCTCAAGGAGCTGCGCGACATCAGCCGCGACCGCCGCACCCTGGCGCTGACCCTGCTGCTGAGCCCGCTGCTGTTCCCGGCGATCATCCTGGGCCTGGGCACGCTCGGCGAGAAGCGCACACGCACCCAGATCCAGCAGGTCCTTGAGGTGCCGACCATCGGCATCGAACGGGCACCCAACCTGGTGGCGTTCCTCGGCACCCAGGACATCCGTGCGATCGAACCGCCCGCCGACCTGGAGCACGCCCTGCGCACGCAGCAGCACGACGTGGGCCTGCGCATTTCCGAAGGCTTCGCCGAGGACTGGCGCGCCGGCCGCCCGGCGCTGGTGGAGGTGAT
Source organism: Pseudoxanthomonas sp. J35 (assembly GCF_000513995.1). Lineage (GTDB taxonomy): Bacteria > Pseudomonadota > Gammaproteobacteria > Xanthomonadales > Xanthomonadaceae > Pseudoxanthomonas. The sequence goes on along the minus strand of NZ_KI911335.1, from coordinate 72,367 downwards.
GCTGGACTCGACCCAGCCCGACGCCGAGATCCCCGGGCAGCGGCTGCGCGGGGCGCTGGCCGCCTACGGCGGCCAGGTCGGCTCGCTGCGCCTGATGGTGCGCGGCATCGACGCCTCGGTGGCGCGGCCGGTAAGCGTGGGCACGCTGGACGTGTCCACGCCGGAGGCCAAGCGCGGGCGCCTGCTGGCGACGATCCTGCCGTACTTCCTGATCATCACCGCCTTCCTCGGCGGAGCGGCCCTGGTGCTGGACGTCACCGCCGGCGAACGCGAACGGCAGTCGCTGGAACCGCTGCTGGCCACGCCGGCCTCCCGGGGCGCCATCGTCAGCGGCAAGATCGCCGCGGCGATCGCGCTGGGCCTGGTCACGCTGCTGCTGGCGCTACTGGCGCTGAAGCTCAGCGCGCAGATGTCCACCGGCGTGGCGCGCTCGCTGGACGTGTCGCTGCTGTCGATCGGCAAGATGCTGTTCGTGCTGCTGCCGATGCTGCTGGTCGGCACCTCGCTGCTGACCTTCCTCGCTGCGGCGGCCAAGAGCCTGAAGGAAGCGCAGAGCCACATGACCTGGCTGATGCTGCTGCCGATGATCCCGACGCTGATGCTGATGGTGAACCCGGTGAAGACCCAGCTGTGGCAGTTCGCGGTGCCGTTCCTGGCGCAGAACCAACTGCTGCTGAAGGTGATCCGCAGCGAGCCGATCACCGCGCAGGTGTGGGCCGTCTACCTCGGCAGCAGCCTGGGCCTGGCCCTGCTGCTATGGCTGGCGGCGGTGATGCGCTACCGCCAGGAGAAGCTGGCCATCTCCACCTGATCGCTGCTGACCCTGCGGCGAAAAGAAAGGCCCGGCAATGCCGGGCCTTTCCATGCGGCACGTGGAACCGGTCAGCCGCCCGGGCTGAAGGCCACGGTGCGACGGGTGGTGACCGGCGCGTCGACCGGCTCGAAGCGCCAGCGACGGACCGCGTTGAGCGCTTCGCGGTCGAAGGTGCGGGCCGGGTTGGCGCGCAGCACGCGCGCGTCGGTGACCGAACCGTCGCTGCCCACGGTGAACTCGACCAGCACCTCGCCGGACAGGCCCGCGCGCAGCGCATCGGGCGGATAACGCGGCGCCGGCATGCTGATCGGACGCAGGTTGCGCTGCGCCGGGGCCTGCTGCGCGACCTGCGCGGCCTGCTGATGCTGCTGCTGGGCCGCGGCCTGGCGGGCGGCGGCTTCGCGCTGCTCGGCCTCGCGGCGGGCGGCTTCCTGGCGCGCGGCCTCCTGCTGCTCGGCCAGGCGGCGGGCTGCCTCGGCCTCGGCAGCCTGCTGCGCCGCCTGCTGCGCGGCCAGCTGCTTCTGGCGGGCCTCGGCTTCGGCCTTGGCGCGGGCAGCCTCGGCCTCGCTGCGCTGGGCCACCGCCTGCTGCGCGTTGTTGATGGCCTGGCGCAGGCGCGGCAGCGCCGGGGCGGCGCTGTCGGCCTTCTCGATCAGCGCCGCCAGGCGCTGGGCTTCGTCGAACTGCTCGCGCGCCACCGCCTGCTCGGCGGCGATCACGGTGTACGGCATCAGGTCGGTCAGCGCGCTGGCCACCGCGGCATCGTCGGGCAGCTTGTCGCGCAGGGCCAGGTAGTACTCCATGGCGTTGTCGCCGGCCGGCGCGTACATCCGGTTCTCGCGCAGGGCCTGGCCGGCGGCTTCGCGCAGCTGGTCGGCGCCCATCGCCTGCACCTCGGCGGCGACGGCCGGGGCCGGGGCCGCGGCAGTGGAGGCGCGCGTGCCTTCCGCGGCGGTGGCCGGCGCGGATTCTTCCTGCTTGGAGCAGGCGCCCAGCGCAATGGCCAGCAACAGGCCCGCGCACAGCCGCGACTTCGGCGAAATCGTCATGGACAACATCAGTACTCCCCCGTGGAAAAGCTGTTGTACGGCATCTGGCACGATCCCCTTTCAGCTCGCGCCATCCCCAGCCGATTGTCAACCTCGCCGGCCCGCATCACAAGCGCGGCACGGCCCTGGCGGGAATGTCGCGGGCACGATCGCCGCGAAAAAGTGTGACACAGATCAACGATTGGCGAACTACTTGCCAATACAGAAGCTGGAGAAGATGTGGCCGAGCAGTTCGTCGGCGCTGACCTGGCCGGTGATGCGGCCGAGCGCGGCATGACCCAGGCGCAGCTCCTCGGCGGCCAGCTCGAGGTGGCCGGCATCCAGTTCGGCGAGCGCGGCGGCGGCGTGTTCCGAGGTCCGCTGCAGTTCGCCGACCTGGCGGGCCCGGGCGCTGAACTCGCCTTCGACCGCGTCCGGCGCGCCGCCGGCGGCCAGTTCGCGCAGCGCGGCGTGCAGGGCATCCAGCCCGGCGCCGGTCTTCGCCGACACGGCGATGCCGCCGGCGGGGGGCGGCGCGCCCGGATCGAGCAGGTCGGACTTGTTGAGGATCCACAGCTGCCTGGGCACGCCGGCGGCGGCGGCCTCCAGCGCGGCGCGGCCGGCCTGCGGGTCGCGCGCGTCCAGCACCAGCAGGGCCACGTCGGCACGCTGCACCTCGGCGTGGGCACGGCGCATGCCTTCGCGCTCGATCTCGTCGCCGCCCTCGCGCAGGCCGGCGGTGTCGGCCAGGACCAGTTCCAGGCCGTCGATGCGCACGGTCTCGCGCAGCACGTCGCGGGTGGTGCCGGCAACGTCGGCGACGATGGCGCGGGCGTCGCCGGCCAACGCATTGAGCAGCGAACTCTTGCCGGCGTTGGGCGGGCCCAGCAGCACCGCGTGCAGGCCGTCACGCAGGCGGCGGCCGCGCTCGGCCTCGGCCAGCAGGGTGCGCAGGTCGGTGCGCAGCTGTTCGATGCCGTTGCGGACCGCGGGGATGCCGAGCGTCTCGATCGGCTCGTCGACGAAATCGATCGCCGCCTCCACGTGCACGCGCAGGCGCAGCAGGATCTCGGCCAGCGCCTCGACGCGCTGCGAGAACACGCCGTCCAGCGAACGCCGCGCCGCGCGTGCGGCGCGCACGTCGGCGGCCGCGATGATGTCGGCGATGGCCTCGGCCTGGACCAGGTCGAGCTTGCCGTTGAGGAAGGCACGTTCGCTGAACTCGCCCGGCCGCGCCTGGCGCGCGCCCAGTTCGATGCAGCGCGCCACCAGCGCGCGCAGCAGCACCGGGCTGCCGTGCGCCTGCAGTTCGGCCACGTCCTCGCCGGTGAAACTGCGCGGCGCGGGGAAGGCCAGGACGATGCCGTCGTCGATCACCTCGCCGGCGGCGTCGCGGAACAGCGCGCGCAGCGCCTGCCGCGGCGGCGCCTCGCGGCCGCACAGCGCCCGCGCGATCTCCAGCGCGCGCGGCCCGGACAGGCGCACGATGCCGACGCCGCCGGCGCCCGGCGCGGTGGCGATCGCGGCGATGGTGTCGGGCGGGTTCATCGGTATCCGGCCTTCGGGGTGGTGGAGAGCCTAGCGGTTCGCGGCGTTGCCTGCCGCCACAAAGAAGGAACCCGCCTGGCGGCGGGTTCCTTGGTCGTGCGGTCCGGCCTTACTTCGCCGTGGAGGGCTTCGGGGCCGGCTCGCCGTGCTTCTTCATCATGTACCACTGCTGCAGCAGGCCCAGCGCGCCGTTGGTGACCCAGTACAGGACCAGGCCGGCCGGGAAGAAGGCCATCATCACGCCGAAGGCGACCGGCATGAACTGCATCATCTTCTGCTGCACCGGATCCATGCCCGGGGCCGGCTGCAGCTTCTGGGTGAACCACATCACCGCCACGTTGATCACCGGCAGGATGAAGTACGGGTCGCGCGCGGTCAGGTCCTGGATCCACAGGACCCACGGCGCGTGGCGCAGCTCGACCGACTCCACCAGCACCCAGTACAGCGCCAGGAACACCGGCATCTGCACCAAGATCGGCAGGCAGCCGCCCATGGGGTTGATCTTCTCCTTGCGGTACAGCTCCATCATCGCTTCCTGGAACTTCTGGCGGTCGTCGCCATAGCGTTCCTTCAGTTGCTGGATGCGCGGCTGGAACTTGCGCATCTTGGCGAAGCTCTTGTACTGCGCCGCGGACAGCGGATACATGATGGCCTTGACGATCACCACCAGGCCGATGATCGCCCAGCCCCAGTTGCCGAACAGGCCGTACAGGTGGCTGAGCACCCAGAACAGGCCCTCGCCCAGCAGGGCCAGGATCGAGAACTGGCTGTAGTCGACCGCGCGCTCCAGGCCCGGCACCTGCTGGGCGCGGATCTGCGAGACCAGCTTCGGGCCGACGTACAGGCGGGCCTGGCTGGTGACGGTGGCGCCCGGGGCGACCTCCACGACCTCGCCCAGCGCGCGCACCAGCGCGCCGGTGGCCGGCTGGTCCAGCGAGATCGTCGACGGCTGCTCGCCTTCGGGGATCCAGGCGCTGAAAAAGTGGTGCTGCAGCATCGCGATCCAGCCGCGCGCGGCCTTGGCGTTGACGTGGCCGTCCTCGAGGTAGTCCTCGTCGAACTTGCGGCGCTGGTAGTCGCCGTCGTACCAGGCCGCGCCGGTGAAGCTGAAGGACTCCGGCTTCGTGTAGCCGCGCTCGATCACCGGCGGCTTGCGGATCAGCTGGCGGTAGACCTGGCCCTGCCACGGCGCGCTGCCGCGGTTGATCACCTCGTCGCGCACTTCGATCGCGTAGGAACCGCGGGTCAGGGTGAAGGTGCGGCGGATGCTGACGCCGTCCGGCCCGTTCCAGATGAAGGGGACTTCGACCTGCTGCTGGCCGTCGGCCAGGACGAACTCGCGCTCGCTGCCTTCGGGCACGAAGCCGGACTGGTGGTTCGGCGCGGCGCCGCTGGCGCTGACCCAGCCGAGCTGGGCGGCATAGAACTTCGCCGGGTCGGTGTCGAACAGGCGTACCGGCGGGCTGCCGGCGTCGCGGGTCTGCGGGAACTGCAGCAGGTCGGCCTGCAGCACGGCGCCGCCGTCCAGGACCAGTTCCAGGGTATCGGTGCGCACGCTGACCCGGCTCGGGCCGGCCGGGGCCGCGGCCACGGCGCCGGCCGGCACTGAGGGCGCGGTGGCGGCCGGCACGGCGGCGTCGCCGGCGACCGGGGCCGGGACCGCGGCGGGCACGCCTGCGGCGGTGGTCGCGGTGGCGGCCGGGGTGGCGGGCGCGGCCGGTGCGGCCTGCTCCTTGCCCCACTCCATCCACAGCAGCATCGCCACCATCAGCCAGGCAAGGATCAGGAATACGCGGGTCTGGTTCATCGGGCAGGCAGGCTCAGCCGGAGTGGGGGTCCGGCCTGGAAGAGGAAGTCGGGGAAGAGGGCTGCAATCCGGCCGGAGTGGCCGCGGGCATTGTGCCGCCGGCAACCGGGTGGGGCAATGCGCCCAGCCGCCGCAGCAGTTTCACGTAGGCCTCGACCAGCTGGGCGTTGCTGGCGCGGGCCGCGGCCGGGCGCGCGACCACCACATAGTCGCCGCCGGCCATCTGCGGGCGCAGGTGGCGGGTGGCCTCGCGCAGCACGCGCTTGATCCGGTTGCGGCCGACCGCGCGCGGGTCGACCTTGCGCGACACGGCCAGGCCCAGCCGGGCCGGCTGCTCGCCGGGCACCCAGTGCAGGCCGAACAGGGCATCGCCGAGGCGGCGGCCCTGTTCGAACACCGCGGTGTATTCGGCGCGCAAACGAACCCGCGCGCTGCGAGGGAATCGCGCGCGCGGGCCGGAGTTCATCGTGAGCTGTGGATCGCGGCGGCCCCGGTCTGCGGAAGGCAGGCCTGCACGCGGCAGGCGGGGCCGGGAGGCGATCAGGCGCAGAGGCGCTTGCGGCCCTTGGCGCGGCGACGCGCGAGGACCTTGCGGCCGTCGGCGGTCTTCATGCGGGCACGGAAACCGTGGTCGCGCTTGCGCTTGAGGTTGCTGGGCTGGTAGGTGCGCTTGGTGGCCATGGTGGCACTCGGCTGAAGTCGGATCGAAAGAACCGGAAAGTCTAGGGGAGGCCCCGCCGCGGGTCAACCTTTGCGGCACTTGCTGGCGCGCGGGCTGTCAATGGGCCTGTGGATGCCCTGTGGATGATTCTTGGGAAAAGCCGGTCCGGGTGGTAGTCTGCCCAGTCCGATTCCCCGACCCTCCCGGTCCCCGGTGGCGCCCCTGGCGACCGGCGACCGCCCCATGAGCTTTGCCTTTCCGATGGATGCCTGGCCCCGCTGTCTGGAACGTCTGGAGGCCGAATTCCCGGCCGAAGACGTCCATACCTGGCTCAAACCCCTGCAGGCGGAGGAACGCGCGGACAGCGTCGTCCTCTACGCCCCCAACGCCTTTATCGTCGAGCAGGTGCGCGACCGCTACCTGCCGCGGATCCGCGAGCTGGCCCGGCACTTCGCCGGCCTGAACGTGGCCCTGGAGATCGGCTCGCGCCCGCGCGCGGCCGAACCGCCGAAGCCCGCCCCGGCCGCGCTGGCCACCGCCAGCGCCCGCCCGGCGCCGGCCCCGGCCGAGCCGTTCAACGGCAACCTGGACCCGCACTACACCTTCGAGAACTTCGTCGAAGGCCGTTCCAACCAGCTCGGCCGCGCCGCGGCCTGGCAGGCGGCGCAGAAGCCGGGCGACCGCGCCCACAACCCGCTGCTGCTGTACGGCGGCACCGGCCTGGGCAAGACCCACCTGATGTTCGCCGCCGGCAACGAGATGCGCCGCCTCAACCCCGGCGCGCGCGTGCTGTACCTGCGTTCGGAGCAGTTCTACAACGCCTTCTTCCGCTCGCTGCAGGAGAAGACCGCCGACCAGTTCAAGCGCCAGTTCCAGCAGATCGACGCGCTGCTGATCGACGACATCCAGTTCTTCGCCGGCAAGGACCGCACCCAGGAAGAGTTCTTCCACACCTTCAACGCGCTGTTCGACAGCCGCCAGCAGATCATCATGACCTGCGACCGCTACCCACGCGAGGTCGACGGCCTGGAGCCGCGGCTGAAGTCACGGCTGGCCTGGGGCCTGTCGGTGGCGATCGACCCGCCGGACTTCGAGACCCGCGCGGCGATCGTGCTGGCCAAGGCGCGCGAGCGCGGCGCCGAGATCCCGGACGAGGTCGCCTTCCTGCTGGCCAAGAAGATGCGCTCGAACGTGCGCGACCTGGAAGGTGCGCTCAACACGCTGGCCGCGCGCGCCAACTTCACCGGCCGCGCGATCAGCATCGAGTTCGCCCAGGAGACCCTGCGCGACCTGCTGCGCGCGCAGCAGCAGGCCATCGGCATCCCCAACATCCAGAAGACCGTGGCCGACTACTACGGGCTGCAGGTCAAGGACCTGCTGTCCAAGCGCCGCACCCGCTCGCTGGCGCGCCCGCGCCAGGTGGCCATGGCGCTGACCAAGGAACTGACCGAGCACTCGCTGCCGGAGATCGGCGACGCCTTCGCCGGCCGCGACCACACCACCGTGCTGCATGCCTGCCGGCAGATCCGCAGCCTGATGGAGACCGACGGCAAGCTGCGCGAGGACTGGGACAAGCTGATCCGCAAGCTGAGCGAGTAGGCGGAAGGGGGCGCCACGACGCGCTCCCGCAGGTGCGGTAGATTTGCGGCGGGATACGCGGTGGAGAGCAGGGGGACGGGCTGGGGATAAACCGGGGACAAAACGCGGTGCGCAAAACCATCCACAGCTTGTCCCACCGCCCCGACCGGCCTTGCACGCAGGCTTTACCCTCAAACAAACTTCTTTTATTTCAAATAGTTGGTGCTGTTATCCACAGGCCGGGACCAACTCCAGCACCACCTCTTTTAGATTTATTCCACATTCCTTCAAAGCGTAGAGGCACGGACTCCCATGCGTTTCACTCTGCAACGCGAGGCCTTTCTCAAGCCCCTGGCCCAGGTCGTCAACGTCGTCGAAAGGCGTCAGACCCTGCCGGTCCTGGCCAATTTCCTGGTGCAGGTGCAGGGCGGCCAGCTCTCGCTGACCGGCACCGACCTGGAAGTGGAGATGGTGGCCCGTGCCGCGGTCGATGACGCGCAGGACGGCGAGACCACGATCCCCGCGCGCAAGCTGTTCGAAATCGTGCGTGCACTGCCGGACGGCAGCCGCGTCACCGTGAGCCAGTCCGGCGACAAGGTCACCGTGCAGGCCGGGCGCAGCCGTTTCACCCTGGCCACGCTGCCGGCCAACGACTTCCCGTCCGTGGACGAGGTCGAAGCCACCGAACGCATCGGCGTGCCGGAAGCCGGCCTGAAGGAACTGATCGAACGCACCGCGTTCGCGATGGCCCAGCAGGACGTGCGCTACTACCTCAACGGCCTGCTGTTCGACCTGCGCGACCAGTTGCTGCGTTGCGTGGCCACCGACGGCCACCGCCTGGCCCTGTGCGAAGCCCCGCTGGAAGGCGCTTCCGGCGCCAAGCGCCAGATCATCGTCCCACGCAAGGGCGTGACCGAGCTGCAGCGCCTGCTGGAAGGCGGCGACCGCGCGCTCGAGCTGGAACTGGGCCGCAGCCACATCCGGGTGAAGCGCGACGACGTGACCTTTACCTCGAAGCTGATCGACGGCCGCTTCCCCGATTACGAGGCGGTGATCCCGATCGGCGCGGAAAAGGAGGTCAAGCTGGACCGCGAAGTGCTGCGTGCAGCCCTGCAGCGTGCGGCGATCCTGTCCAACGAGAAGTACCGCGGCGTCCGCGTCGAGGTTTCGCCGGGCCAGCTGCGGATCAGCTCGCACAATCCGGAGCAGGAAGAGGCGCAGGAAGAGATCGAGGCCGACACCAGGGTTGACAACCTGGCCATCGGCTTCAACGTGAACTACCTGCTGGATGCGCTGGGTGCGCTGCGCGACGAGCACGTCGTGCTGGCCCTGCGCGATGCCAACTCCTCGGCCCTGGTCCGCGAGGCCAGCAACAGCCGTTGCCGGCACGTGGTGATGCCGTTGCGCCTCTGACCGCAGCCGTGGACCGGTCCATGTTCCACGTGGAACCCGAACGACGCCCGGCCCTCGCCGGGCGTCGTACTTTGGAGGCCGGCCGATGCGGGTGACGCGGCTGGTGATGGGCGACCTGCGCCGGTTCCAGCATGCGGAACTGGTCCCGGGACCCGGCCTCAACCTGATCACCGGCGCCAACGGCGCCGGCAAGACCAGCGTGCTCGAGGCCCTGCACCTGATGGCCTATGGCCGCAGCTTCCGCGGGCGTGTCCGGGACGGGCTGGTCCGCGATGGCGCCGAGGCCCTCGAGGTGTTCGTGGAGTGGGAGGAGGGCACTGGCGGCGGCGTTCCACGACGCGCTGGCCTGCGCCATACCGGGCAGGCCTGGACCGGGCGCCTGGACGGCCGCGATGTCGCCCACCTTGGCCAGCTCTGTGCCGCCCTGGCGGTGGTGACCTTCGAGCCCGGCAGCCATGCGCTGGTCGCCGGGGGGGGGGATAACCGTCGCCGCTACCTCGACTGGGGCCTGTTCCACGTGGAACACGACTTCATGTCCCTGTGGCGGCGTTACGCGCGGGCGCTCAAGCAGCGCAATGCGCTGCTGAAGGCCGGCGGCTCCAACGCCCAGCTCGATGCCTGGGATGCCGAGCTGGCCGAGAGCGGGGAAGTGCTGACCGCCTTCCGTGAGCGCTACCTCGGCGAACTGATGCCAAGGGCCGCGGCCATCGGGCGCCGGCTCAGCACCGGCCCGGAGTTGCTGGGGCTGGAATTCCAGGCCGGCTGGCGCCGCCAGGAGCTGTCGCTGGCCGACGCCCTGCTGCTGGCCCGCGACCGCGACCGGGCCAGCGGGCATACCGGGGTGGGCCCGCACCGGGCCGACTGGAGCCTGCGCCTGGCCGGGCTGCCGGGGCGCGAGGCGCTGTCGCGCGGACAGACCAAGCTGGCCGCGCTGTCGCTGCTGCTGGCGCAGGCGGCCGACTACGCCGCCCGCCAGGGCCACTGGCCGGTAATGGCGCTGGACGACCTGCCGTCGGAACTGGACCGCGAACACCAGCGCCGGACCCTCGAGTTCCTGCTGGAACAGCCTGGCGTGCAGCTGTTCGTGACAGCCACGGAGGTCCCCGAAGCGCTGCGTGAACTGCCCGCGGCCTGCCAGGTGTTCCACGTGGAACAGGGGCTGATCGCAGGGTAAATCCCGGCGGTCAGGTCAAGGGGGTGGGCTGCTATAATCAGCCGTTGATTCCTTTAGCTAAGGTGTCGTGGCCTCCCGCCGCGGCCCGGCCCCGATTGCGGCGAGCGCATGAGCGAACAGATCCAGAGCTCCACCCCCGTCAACGATTCCTACGACTCCAGCAAGATCACCGTCCTGCGTGGTTTGGAAGCGGTGCGCAAGCGCCCCGGCATGTACATCGGCGACGTGCACGATGGCACCGGCCTGCACCACATGGTGTTCGAGGTGGTCGACAACTCGGTCGACGAAGCCCTGGCCGGCCATGCCGACGACATCGTCGTGCGCATCCTCGAGGACGGCTCGGTGGCGGTCTCGGACAACGGCCGCGGCATCCCGGTGGACACGCACAAGGAGGAGGGCCGTTCGGCGGCCGAAGTGATCCTCACCGTCCTGCACGCCGGCGGCAAGTTCGACGACAACAGCTACAAGGTTTCCGGCGGCCTGCATGGCGTCGGCGTGTCGGTGGTCAACGCGCTGTCCGAGCACCTGTGGCTGGATATCTGGCGCGACGGCTTCCACTGGCAGCAGGAGTACGCGCTGGGCGAGCCGCTGTATCCGCTCAAGCAGCTGGAAGCCTCGACGCGCCGCGGCACCTGCCTGCGCTTCAAGCCGGCGGCGGAAATCTTCACCGACACCGAGTTCCACTACGAGATCCTGGCGCGCCGCCTGCGCGAACTCTCGTTCCTGAACTCCGGGGTCAAGATCACCCTGATCGACGAGCGCGGCGAAGGCCGCCAGGACGTGTTCCAGTACGAAGGCGGCATCCGCAGCTTCGTCGAGCACCTGGCCCAGCTGAAGACGCCGCTGCACCCGAACGTCATCTCGGTGACCGGCGAATCCAACGGCATCGTGGTGGACGTGGCCCTGCAGTGGACCGACGCCTACCAGGAAACGATGTTCTGCTTCACCAACAACATCCCGCAGAAGGATGGCGGTACCCACCTGGCCGGCTTCCGCGCCGCGCTGACCCGCACCCTCACCAACTACATCGAGCAGAACGGCCTGGCCAAGCAGGCCAAGATCAACCTGTCCGGCGACGACATGCGCGAAGGCATGATCGCCGTGCTGTCGGTGAAGGTCCCGGATCCCAGCTTCTCCAGCCAGACCAAGGAAAAGCTGGTCAGTTCGGAGGTGAAGCCGGCAGTTGAAAGCACGTTCGGTGCACGTTTGGAGGAGTTCCTCCAGGAACACCCGCAGGAAGCCCGTGCCATCGCGGAAAAGGTGGTCGACGCGGCCCGTGCCCGCGAGGCCGCGCGCAAGGCGCGCGAGCTGACCCGCCGCAAGGGCGCGCTGGACATCGCCGGCCTGCCGGGCAAGCTGGCCGACTGTCAGGAGAAGGATCCGGCGCTGTCGGAGCTGTTCATCGTCGAGGGCGACTCGGCCGGTGGCTCCGCCAAGCAGGGCCGCAACCGCAAGAACCAGGCGGTGCTGCCGCTGCGCGGCAAGATCCTCAACGTGGAACGCGCGCGCTTCGACCGCATGCTGTCCTCGGCGGAAGTCGGCACCCTGATCACCGCGCTGGGCACCGGCATCGGCAAGGACGAGTACAACCCGGACAAGCTGCGCTACCACCGCATCATCATCATGACCGACGCGGACGTGGACGGCTCGCACATCCGCACCCTGCTGCTGACCTTCTTCTACCGGCAGATGCCGGAGCTGATCGAGCGCGGCCACGTCTACATCGGCCTGCCCCCGCTGTACAAGGTCAAGCAGGGCAAGACCGAGCTGTACCTCAAGGACGACGCGGCGCTGGACAGCTACCTGGCCAGCAACGCGGTGGAGAACGCGGCGCTGGTGCCGGCCGAGGGCGAGCCGCCGGTGAGCGGCGAGGGCCTGGAGAAGCTGCTGCTGGCCTACGCCGGCGCGCGCGAGGCGATCGCGCGCAACAGCCACCGCTTCGATCCGCTGCTGCTGGAATCGCTGATCGACTTCACCCCGCTGGACGCGCAGCACCTGGCGCAGAACACCGACGAGCAGCACGAACTGCAGGCGCTGGAAGCGCGCCTCAACCGCGGCAAGCTCGGCAGCCCGCGCTATGCGCTGAAGCTGCTGCCGGCCACCGAGTCGCGTCCGGCCGCGCTGCAGGTCACCCGCCGGCACATGGGCGAGGAACTGCTGCAGGTGCTGCCGCTGTCGATCTTCGAAAGCGGCGAACTGCGCCCGCTGCGCGATGCGGCGGCGCTGCTGCACGGCCTGGTCCGCGAGGGCGCGCAGGTCATGCGCGGCGGCAAGACCCAGCCGGTCACCAGCTTCGCCCAGGCGCAGGCCTGGCTGCTGGAAGAGGCGAAGAAGGGCCGCCAGATCCAGCGCTTCAAGGGCCTGGGCGAAATGAACCCCGAGCAGCTGTGGGAAACCACGGTGAACCCGGACACCCGTCGCCTGCTGCGCGTGCGCATCGAGGACGCGGTCGCCGCCGACCGCATCTTCAGCACGCTGATGGGCGACGTGGTCGAACCGCGCCGCGAGTTCATCGAGACCAACGCGTTGAAGGTGGCCAACCTGGATGTCTGAGCCGGCGGACGCCGTGCATACGTCCGCGGTGCCGACGGCGCTCCCGCCGGCCGCGCCTGTCGCGCCGCGTGCCGCGCCGCTGGTCGGCGCGTTCCTGGCCGACATCGGCCTGGCGGTGTTCCTCATGCTGGCGATCAGCCTCGCCGGCGGCATCGCCCTGGGCGTGTGGCAGCTGCTCTCGCAGGGGATTCCCGCTGCCGGGGCGGAGCCGCTGCCGGGCCAGCCGGGCCTGCTTGCGCAGATCGTGCTGGTGATCCTTTCCACCGGCATCATCGCGCTGACCCTGTACTTCCTGCGCCAGCCGGCCTCCGCCGACGAGCGCGCCCGCTCGTTGGCGGCGCTGCGCCGGCCCTCGACCTGGGGCTGGACCCTGGCCGCCGGCCTGGTCGTGTTCCTCGGTTCGGCGCTGTTCAGCTGGCTGGGCAGGCAGGCCGGGATCGACCCGGTGCCGAGCAACGAGGCGATGGTCGAGGAAGCCGCCGCGCGCTGGCCGGTGTTCCTGGCCCTGTTCGTCGTGGTCCTGGCCCCGGCCTACGAGGAACTGCTGTTCCGGCGCGTGCTGTTCGGGCGCTTCCTGCGCGCCGGCCGGCCCTGGCTGGGCCTGGTGCTCAGCAGCCTGGCCTTTGCCCTGGCCCACGAGATGCCGTTCCTCAGCGACAACACCCTGCCGGCGATGCTGCTGCTGTGGCTGGCTTATGGCGGCCTGGGCGCGGCCTTCGCCTGGGTGTACTGGCGGACCGGCACGCTATGGGCGGCGGTTTCCGCCCATGCGCTGAACAACGGCATAGCGCTGGCCCTGCACGGCTTCGGCTGACCGGTCCGCTTGACGAAAAGTTAAGCCGCCAGCGCGGACACTTTCCTTCAGGTACCGGAACGGGGGTTGCCCTGCACATGCACTGGAAGCCGACCGCGCTCGCGTTGGCAATGGCGGTCGTCGTCGCGGCGTGCGCGACCACGACTTCGCCGACCGGCCGCACCCAGTACATGGCCTACTCGGACGCCCAGCTCAACCAGATGGGCGCGCAGGCCTTCGCCGAAATGAAGAGCAAGCAGCAGACCACGGGCGGCCAGCAGAGCCGCTACGTGCAGTGCGTGGTCGATGCCCTGGTCCCGCACCTGCCGCCCGAATGGCGCAACCTGCCGTGGGAAACGGCGGTGTTCGTCGACGACACGCCCAATGCGTTCGCGCTGCCCGGCGGCAAGGTCGGCGTGAACAGCGGCATGTTCAAGGTGGCCAGGAACCAGGACCAGCTGGCGGCGGTGATCGGCCACGAGATCGGCCACGTCTATGCCCGCCACACCAATGAACGCGTCTCGCGCCAGGCCGCGACGTCGACCGGACTGGCGGTGATCGGTGCGCTCGCCGGCGCCCGCTATGGGCAGACCGGCAGCGACCTGGTCACCCAGGGCGGCGGCATCCTGGCCCAGCTGGGCGTGCTGCTGCCGTTCTCGCGCACCCAGGAAAGCGAGGCCGACGAGCTCGGCCAGCGGCTGATGGCCCAGGCCGGTTTCGATCCCGCCCAGGCCGTGGACCTGTGGCAGAACATGATGGCTTCCGGCGGCGGACGTTCGCCGGAATGGCTGTCCACGCACCCGGATCCGCAGAACCGCATCCGTGCGCTGGAAGCGCGCGCGCCCGCGCTGCAGCCCCTCGCCCAGGAGGCGCGACGCGCCGGCCGTACGCCACAGTGCGGTCCGTAAGCCGCAGGAAAATTGGCAGCCTGTGCCATTCCGTAAGAAAGCCGGTTCTGTTAGCGTTGCCGACCCGGTTTCCGTCGCCGCCTGCAATACAGGCGGCCCGCAAGAGGTGATCCAATGAAATTCCGCAGCAAGCAAGCCCTCCTGTCCCTGTTCGTCGCTGCCGCGCTCGGGGGCGTGGTGATCGCCGACGCGGCCGCCGCACCGACCTCGTCGCGTTCGAAGAAGTCCGAGAAGTCGGAAGTGATGTTCCCGGACGCCACGCGCAAGGAACCGGGCATCAAGGCTTCGGCCAAGGCCGGCAAGAAGCTGCAGAAGCTGATCGACGTCTACAACAAGGACGACGCCGAGCAGACCCGCGTCCTCGCCGACGAGATACTGGCGCTGGACGTGGCCAACGAATACGACCGCTCGGTCGCCGCGCAGCTGGCCGCGCAGGCCGCGTACAACCTCGACGACATCCCGGCGGCCAAGGCCTACCTGAAGCAGGCGCTGGAAATCGGCGGCCTGGACAACAACGGCCACTACCAGTCGATGCTGATGCTCGCGCAGCTGCAGCTGGGCGACGACGAACTGCAGGAAGGCCTGGCCACCCTCGACCGTTACCTGGCCGAAACCCAGTCGAAGAAGCCGGAAGACCTCGCGCTGAAGGGCCAGGTGCTGTACCAGCTGGAGCGTTTCCAGGAAGCGATCCCGGTGCTGAAGCAGGCGATCGAGACCTCGCCTGAGCCGAAGGACAACTGGACCCAGCTGCTGATGGCGTCCTACGCCGAATCCGACCAGAACGACGCGGCGATCGCCTTGGCCGAACAGCTGGCGGCGAAGAACCCGACCGACAAGAAGGCCCAGGTCAACCTCGCCACCGTCTACGCCCAGGCCGACCGCATGGACAAGGCCGCCGAGGTGATGGAGAAGCTGCGCGCCGCCGGCCAGCTCACCGAGGAGCGCGAGTACCGCCAGCTGTACGTGACCTACGCCAACATGGACGGCCGCGAGAAGGACGTCATCTCGGTCATCAACGAGGGCGTGCAGAAGGGCGTGCTGAAGCAGGACTACCAGACCTACCTGGCCCTGGCCCAGTCCTACTACTACAGCGAGCAGATCCCGCAGGCGATCGAGGCCTGGCAGAAGGCCGCCCCCCTGTCCAAGGACGGCGAGACCTACCTGAACCTGGCCCGCGTGCTCTGGCAGGAAGGCCGCGTCGCCGAGGCCAAGCAGGCGGCCCAGCAGGCGCTGGCCAAGGGCGTGAAGAAGCCCGAGGACGCCCGCAAGATCATCAACTTGAAGTAAGAAAACGTAAAAGCGCCGCGTCCTAGGCACCGGACGCGGTATTTGGTATATGCTTGGCGGTTCATGCGGTGTCACCCGCGAGAACCTGGGCCTCTGCTGGAAACGCTTTCCTCGAGGCCCGGCCCCACACCCGAGTCACTAGGCGCATGGCTGAACAACTGGTCGTCCACAGGAACTACGAAGAAACCGAGGATCGCGGGCTCAGCTGGCCGCGCATCATCGGCATTGCGTTCGTCATCGCGCTGCACCTGGCCGCGCTCATGCTGCTGCTGATCCCGGCCGTCGCCCCCAAGGCCGACGTCAAGGAAGAGCGCAACGTCCTCGTCACCCTGGTCGACGCCCCGCCGCCGCCCCCGCCGCCGCCGCCGCCGCCGCCGCCGCAGGACAAGCCGCCGCCGCCGATCAAGGAGCTGTCGCCGCCGAAGCCGTCCCCGGTTCCGCCGCCGCCGGAAGCCCCGCCGGTCGACGTGGCCGAGCCGCGCCCGACCGACGTGTACCAGGAGCCGGCTCCGCCGGCCCCGCCGGCCCCGGTCGCCGACATCGGCGCCAGCGTCGACATCTCGTCGAAGAACATGAATCCGCCGCGCTATCCGCCGGCCGCCGCGCGCGCCGGCATCGAGGGCGAGGTCATCCTGGTCATCGATGTCGACGCCAACGGCAACGTGACCAACGTGTCGGTCGAGAAGTCCAGCCGCAACCGTGACCTGGACCGCGCCGCCATGGAGGCCGCCCGCAAGTGGCGTTTCAATCCCGCGACTGTGAACGGCCAGAAGGCGGCCGGTCGCGTTCGGGTCCCGGTGAACTTCACCCTGGGTTGATGTCCGTTTGTTTCCCCGACGGAAACCGGGCCTAGCGTTTCCGCCTTCCTTCTCCACCAAACAAACCAAAGGTAAGCGTCATGCTGCAGGAACTCTTCATCGCCGCCGCCGCCGGGGGCAACGCCTCCGCCCTCACGCAGATGGGCTTCGACCACCTGCTGAGCGAGATGGTCGCCAATCCGGGCGAGTTCGCCGTCTCGTGGATCGTGCTCCTCACCCTGGTCCTGATGTCGGCCGCGTCCTGGTACTGGACCATCTTCAACGCCATCAGGAACACCCGCCTGAAGGCGGCCGCCGACCGCGTGATCAACGCGTTCTGGGATGCCCCGAACGCCCAGGAAGCCATCCGTGCGATGGAAGAGCAGCCGCGTAGCGAGCCGTTCTCGAAGATCGCCCTGGACGCCGCGCAGGCCGCCGCGCACCACCAGCGCGCCGAAGGCGCCGGCACCGGCCTGGGCGAGTCGCTGAGCCGCTCCGAGTTCGTCGACCGCGCCCTGCGCCAGGCCGTCACCCGCGAGAGCAGCAAGCTGCAGTCGGGCATGATCCTGCTGGCGACCGTCGGCGCGACCGCTCCGTTCGTGGGCCTGCTGGGCACCGTGTGGGGCATCTACGGCGCGCTGATCAAGATCGGTGCCACCGGCTCGGCCTCGATCGACGCCGTCGCCGGCCCGGTGGGCGAGGCGCTGATCATGACCGCCATCGGCCTGTTCGTCGCGATCCCGGCCGTGTTCGCCTACAACTTCTTCAGCAAGATCAACAGCGCCACGATCGCCAAGTTCGACTCGTTCGCTCACGATCTGCACGACTTCTTCGCCACCGGCTCGCGCGTGCGCTGAGCCGGTTCCCAGAAGTCGCAGGCAAGTAACGGAGAGCCCGCATGGCCTTCAGTTCCGACAACAGCGGCGGCCCAATGGCCGACATCAACGTCACGCCCCTCGTGGATGTGATGCTGGTGCTGCTCATCATCTTCATCATCACTGCGCCGCTGATGCAGCACAAAGTGAAGATCGAGCTGCCGGAAACGGACGTCGTCGCCAAGAATGAGGACGAACCGCGGGTCATGCCCATCACCATCTCGGTGAAGGAGGATGGCTCGCTGTTCTGGAACGACGAGCCGGTCACCCGCGAGGTGATCGAGTCGCGTCTTTCCAGCGTCGCCCAGCAGACGCCGCAGCCCAAGCTCAATCTGCGTGGCGACAAGACCACGAAGATGCGCATCATCAACGACGTCACCAAGATCGCGCAGAACCAGGGCATGCTCGACGTGGGCTTCGTCGCCACCAAAGAGAAGGGTCACTAAGCCATGGCTTTCAGTTCCGGATCCGGCAAGGGCCCGATGGCCGACATCAACGTCACGCCCCTCGTGGACGTGATGCTGGTGCTGCTGATCATCTTCATCGTCACCGCGCCGATCACGACCTACCCGATCGACGTGGCCCTGCCGCAGCGGGTCATCAACCCGCCGCCGGTGACGAAGGAACCGCCGCCGCCGATCGACCTGCGCATCGATGCCTCCAACCAGGTCTTCTGGAACAACAGCCCGGTCTCGCTGGCCGCGCTGCCCCAGATGATGGAGACCGAAGTGCAGCGCGATCCGACCAACCAGCCGGAGCTGCGCATCGACGCCAGCGCCGACTCGGAGTACGAGACCACGGCCCGGGTGCTGGCGGCCGCGAAGAACGCGCAGATGATGAAGATCAACTTCGTCAACCAGTAAGACTGGCACGCCTCGCAGGTCCCGCTTCCTGCAGCGGCGGGACCGCAAGGCAAGCCGATGACGCCGCCCTCCGGGGCGGCGTTTTTTTTATGCGTGGCGGGAACGGAGCGGCGCGCCGCCAGCAGGCTCAGCCGGCGCGATCGAGGATCGACAGGTAGCCGCGCACGGTGGCGTCCAGCCCGGCATACAGGGCCTCGCCGACCAGCGCGTGGCCGATCGAGACCTCCTCCACCCCAGGCACCGTGTCCAGGAACAGGCCGAGGTTGGCCTGGGAGAGGTCGTGGCCGGCGTTCACCCCGAGCCCGGCGGCGCTGGCCCGGCGCGCGGTGGCGGCGCAGGCCGCCACGGCCTGGCCCGGGTCGCCGGCGGCGAAGGCTTCCGCGTAGGGACCGGTATAGATCTCGATGCGGTGCGCGCCGAGGGCCACGGCGCGTTCCAGGTGCTCGACGTCCGGGTCGACGAACAGGCTCACCCGGCAGCCGAGCGCGGCGAAGTCCGCGACCTGCGCGGCCAGCGCGCCGGTGTCGCCGTCGAAGCGGAAACCGTGGTCGGAGGTCAGCTGGCCGTCGCTGTCGGGCACCAGGGTGACCTGGGCCGGACGCACCTGCCGGCACAGCTCGAGCAGGCCCGGGTAGCCCGGGCGCGGCGGCGCGAACGGATTGCCCTCGATGTTGAGTTCCACGCCGAACTCCGCGGTGAGCGCGGCCAGCGGCGGCAGGTCCTCGGCGACGATGTGGCGGCGGTCCGGGCGCGGATGCACGGTGATGCCGTGCGCGCCGGCTTCCAGGCAGGCGCGCGCGGCAGCGGCCACGTCCGGCTCGCGGCCGCCACGCGAGTTGCGCAGCACCGCGACCTTGTTGACGTTGACGCTCAGCCGGGTGCTCATGCCTGCGGTGGCCCCGCATCATGCGCACCGGCGGCGGCGGCGGCGGCGCGCTTGCGGACCTCGGCCAGCTCGCGCAGGCGGCGCAGTTCGACCGGATCGATCATCGCCGACTCGTCGCGCTGGCTCTCGCCGATGCGCTCCAGGTACCAGCCGCGCGCCCAGAGGGCGAGGAAACCCAGCGTGGCCAGCAGCGCCAGCATGACCAGCCAGACATGGGATGCGTTCATCGCCAGCAGCAGCGCGCCGACGGCCAGCAGCAGGTAGAGCCAGTGCATCGATAGCCTCCCGGTGGGGCACCGTGGCCCCGTGCCGCGGTCGGTCGCCATGATGCCGCGACGCGGGCCCCGGCGGCCACCGCGCATCCGCGGCGGCCGTCCGCCCGTCGCCGCGGCCTACAGCAGCGGCGACATCAGGCGCGCGCAGGCCTCGGGCAGGCGGTGCCGCCACAGGCCGGACGGCCGGTCCAGGCGCACCCGCCGCGCGCGCAGGAACTCGCCCTGCAGCAGCTGCTCCAGCCCGGCGCAGGCGCCGGCGTCCTGCAGCATCAGCGAGGCCTCGAAGTTCAGGCGGAAGCTGCGGTGGTCGAAGTTGGCGCTGCCGACGATGCACACGTCGTCGGCCAGCAGCGCCTTGGTGTGCAGCATGCGCGGACCGTACTCGTAGACCTGCACGCCGGCCTTGAGCAGCTCGTCGAAGTACGAGCGCGCCGCCAGCGTCACCAGCCGCGAATCGCTCCAGCGCGGCACCAGCAGGCGCGTGTCCAGGCCGCCCAGCGCCGCCGAGGTCAGCGCCATGCGCGCGGCCTCGCCGGGGACGAAGTAGGGCGTGACCAGCCACACCCGCCGCTTCGCCTCGTGGATCGCGGCCACGTGCAGCCGATGGATCGCTTCCCAGGACGAATCCGGGCCCGACACCAGCACCTGCGCGCGCACCGGGCCCGGTGCGCAGGCCGGCCAGTACTCGGGCGCGCCGAAGTCCGACGCGGGGCAGCGGCCGGCGTAGATCCAGTCCTCGACGAACACCAGCTGCAGGCTGCGCACGACCTCGCCGTCCACGCGCAGGTGCAGGTCGCGGTAGGCCTCCGGCAGCAGGCGTTCGTCCTCCTCGTCGGTGATGTTCATCCCGCCGATGAAGCCGATGTCGCCGTCGATCACCGCGATCTTGCGGTGGCTGCGCAGGTTGAGCCACGGCCGGGTGAACGGCCGGAACTTCGTCGGGTGGAACCAGCACACCTGGCCGCCGGCGTCGACCAGCGGTTGCAGGTGCCGACGCCGCATCTTCCCGGAGCCGACCGCGTCCAGCAGCAGCCGCACCTGCACGCCGGCGCGGGCGCGCTCGACCAGCGCCGCGAGGAAGGCCTTGCCGGTGCGGTCCGGGGTCCAGATGTAGTACTGCAGGTGGACGTGGTGCCGGGCTGCGGCGATTGCCTCCAGCAGCGCCGGGTACTTGCCGCTGCCGTCCACCAGCCACCGTACCGCGGTGGCGGTCGAGGGCGGCAGGCCGGTGACCGACTGGCCCAGGCGCGCCAGCTCCACCGATTTCAGCTCCTCCCCGGCCAGCCCGCTGAACTGTTCCATGCCCGTGCGCGAACGGCCGCGACGCAGGCGCTGCCGCTGGATCTTCTGCGGGCCGAGCAGGAAGTAGATGACGAAGCCGATGTACGGCAGCAGCGCCAGCGACATCAGCCAGCTCAGGGTGGCCACCGGCTCGCGCTTCTGCAGCACGATCCACACCCCCAGTCCCACCATGTACAACACCCACGCGAGACCCAGGTAAAGGCCCAGGCGGGGCAGGTCGACGAGCCGGTCCCACAACTCAAGCAGTGGAGTCATGGCCCGATTCTAGGCGAGCGCCGGCGCAGGTGGCGGCTTGAACGGCACCCGTACGGGGGCGGGACGCGTCGCGCCCGGCGAGACCGGGCCGGCGTACCCTGCGGCGATGGGCGCGACGATCAAGGGCCGCGGCTCGCGCCAGTACCTGCCGGGCCGCTTCGAGACCACCACCACCGAGGCCGTGGACGATGGCTGGACCGTGCCGGGGAACCCGGCCGCGGCCGACGACGAATCCGGGCCGGATCCGCTGCGTCCGCGTACCGAGGTCCGCGAGGAAACCGCGCGCAGCATCATCAGCCGCAACAGTTCGCCCGACGTGGGCTTCTCGCAGTCGGTCAATCCCTACCGCGGCTGCGAGCACGGCTGCAGCTACTGCTTCGCCCGGCCGAGCCACGCCTACCTCAACCTGTCGCCCGGCCTGGACTTCGAGACGAAGATCTTCGCCAAGACCAACGCGCCGGAACTGCTGCGGCGCGAGCTGTCGCGCACGGGTTACCAGCCCAGCCCGATCGCGCTGGGCATCAACACCGACGCCTACCAGCCGCTGGAGCGGCGCCTGCGCCTGACCCGGCAGCTGCTGGAGGTGATGCTCGAGTTCCGCCACCCGGTCAGCCTGGTCACCAAGAACGCCCTGGTCGAGCGCGACCTGGACCTGCTGCAGCCGCTGGCAGAACAGAACCTGGTGCACGTGCACTTCTCGGTCACCTCGCTCGATCCGCACCTGTCGGCGAAGCTGGAACCGCGCGCAGCCGCACCGCACGCGCGGCTGCGGGCGATGGAGAAACTGCACGCGGCCGGCGTACCGGTAGGCGTGCTGTTCGCGCCGACCATCCCGTGGGTCAACGACCACGAGATGGAGGCGGTGCTGGAAGTCGCGCGCGACGCCGGCGCAAGCAGCGCCAGTTACATCCTGCTGCGCCTGCCGCACGAAGTGGCGCCGCTGTTCCGCGACTGGCTGCAGGCACACGTGCCCGATCGTGCCGCGCACGTGATGAGCACGCTGCAGCAGATGCGTGGCGGACGCGATTACGAGTCCGGTTTCGGCACGCGCATGCGCGGCCGCGGCCGCTATGCCGACCTGCTGGAACAGCGCTTCGTCCTTGCCTGGCGCCGTTCCGGTTACGCCGGCCTGCGCGGGCACCGGCTCGATAGCAGCCGCTTCGCACCGCCGCGCGCGGCCTCGCCGCAGGGCGAATTGTTCTGAAGCTGTAAACGCGCCCGGGGCTGTAACAACCGCGATACACCGGCGCAAACGCAGTGCTGGCGCGGGTTTGCGCGGTGCAAGGGCGCTTCCGCCGCAACCGCGGTGTAACACCCGGTTGTCGATCGCGCGCACCGTTTCTTCGCAACACGCTGATTCTGCTGGAAAAAAACAGCTGGCACGGGTCGTGCTCCTGTTCTCCCACCCTTCCATGGGAGACCCGCGATGCGACCGACCCGGATCCTGGCCTGCCTCCTGCTGGCGTCAATGCCGGCCGCCGGGGCCTTCGCCGCGGACGCCTATATCGGCGTGTATCCGAATCGCGGCGAGATGATCGTGATGCGCGACGTCAGTGCGCGCCATGCCTACCGTCAGGTGCCGCCTGGCATCGCCCTGATCGCCGATCCCAAGCCGAACCGGGAGATCAACGCGACCCTGGGCACCGGCGAGATGTCCGACGACGAGATCTCCGGGCTGCTGTCCGCCGGTCCCTCGGGCGGCCCCGTGCCGTTCGCCACGGCCGCCACCGAACGCGCGCTGCAGGGCTCGCTGGGCCGCGTGGGCGGCGAAGGCATGCTTTCCGGCGGCAGCATCAGCGGCCGCGTCGGCGGCGTCACCGGCGCGGTGACCGGCGCCACCCGCGGCATCGCGCCGACCATCTCCGGCGCGCTCTCGCAGTTCCCGGTCGGCGGCAACCCGGGGACCGGGCCGTGAGGCGCGCGCTGCTCCAGTTCCGCCAGCTCGCTTTCACCGTGGCGGTATTGCTGGTGCTGCTGGTCGGCGCGTCGGCCGCGCGCGCCGCGGATGAATACACCGAGATGCTGGGCTACCTGGCGCAGTCGCGCATCGAAGACCGCGCGCTGTCCGGCAGCCAGGGCGCCATCGCGGTCAACCAGGCCGCCGGCGACCACAACCGGCAGGCGAACCTGCGCGCCATCGCGGTCGGCCCCGACGCCAGCACCCACGTGGACGCGCGCCAGCGCGCCAGTGGCGATGTCTACGACGTCCCGGTCCAAGCCAGCGCCACGATCGGCGGCTCGGCCCTGGCCGGCGCCGGTGGACTCGCTTCGATCAACCAGGCCAGCGGCAGCGGCAACGCGGAAGTCAACGCGGTGTCGATGGTGCTGGCGCAACAGGGCATGCGCGAGTCGACGACCGACAGGCAACAACTGTCGACCGTCGAGTTCGCGTCGGCGGAGCGTCAGCGCGCCCCGTACCCGGCGGGGAGGACCGCAAGCCGCAACGTGGCCGTCGAGGCCACCGCGCTGCGCGGGTTCGAGGGTGCGCTGCAGCTCAACCAGATCGCGGGCTCGGCCAACGAGACCGGCAACGTCCTGACGTTGTCGCTCCCGCCGGGCCCGTGAGGCGGTAGGAAATCCACCCAACCAGAGCAAGAGAGAGAGGACATCATGAAAGGGAACATGAAATGGACCGTGCTCGCCGTGGCCGTCGTGGCCGCGACTGCCGCCGGTAACGCCGCTGCCGTCGATGTCGACATCCATACCCACATCGACACGCACATCGACAACAAGCTCCACAACGAGACCAAGAACAAGGTCGAGAACGAGTTCTCGACCGAGGTCAAGAGCAAGTACTACGGCTCGTACAAGGCCAGGACCGACATCGAGACCGATATCGATACCGACATCAACTACGATTCGGACACCGACATCGACAAGGAAGTGGATGAGCATGGTGTCTCCGCCGAGCTCGAGTCCGACCTGTCGCTGACCTCCGACATCGACTTCAGCGGCGACCCGACCGTGTCCGGCGACTTGCCGATCGATTCGGCCTCGCTGGCCGTGGTCGACAACCGGCAGAAGAACAGCGGCAACGTGGGCTGGAACGACGTCCTGACCAACGACGCGTCGATCTCCGAGAACACCGCCACCGCGGCCGAAGGCAACCTGGGCTTCAACGTCGCCGCCGGCGACAACAACCAGCAGGACAACGCCGCCGCCCTGTCGGCCGTCGATGCCGCCTTCGCGTTCGGCCTGGCCGACTCCAAGGTGTTCGTGCAGCAGTTCGGCAAGGACAACCTGACCAAGAACATCGGCAACACCAACACCGCCAGCGTTGGCGACATGGCCTTCGCCGATGCCAGCGGCAACATCGGGGTGAACGTCACCGCCGGCAACAACAACCAGCAGAAGAACGCGCTGGCCGCCTCGGTCGCGACCTCGCGGTATGCCTCCGCTGCGGTCAGCTCCAACCAGCAGTCGCACGACAACTTCACGCTCAACGCGCCGAAGCGTGACGTGCAGTACGACCGGATCGGCATCGAGCTGCGCGGCCGAGTGTCCGGTGGCACCGTCGCCGTCGGCGGTGGCAGCTACAGCGGTAGCGAGAGCGGCACCTACGCCGGCACCGGCAACTCCTACCAGTCCGACAACTTCTACCTCGACACGTGGAGTGGCGCCCTGCCGCACAGCAGTGGCAACGTGACCGGCCATATCGACATGGACGCCGCCATCCAGAACGCGGTCGCCAACCCGGACAAGCCCGGCGTCGGTGGTATCGGCTTCGACAACACCGAAAGCGGCACCTACGCCGGCGAGGAAAGCGGCGAGCTCGGCTTCCTGGAGCTCGGCTATGCCGACCTGTGGGCCAGCCTGAGCGGCTATGTGCAGATCGCCCGCAACGTCGTGGATACCTACACGACCAACACCGCGTCGCTGTCCGGCGACGCCTTCGCGCGCGCTGCCGGCAACATCGGCGTGAACGTCTCGGCCGGCACCGGCAACCAGCAGGCCAACAGCCTGGCGATGGCCGTCGCCCAGCCGTCCGCTGGTGGTGGTGGCGAGACCCCGCCGCCGCCGCCGCCGACCGGCGAGTGATCCACGGTCAGGCCCGCAAGGGCAAAGGAGTGACTCCCGGCCATCCGCCGTGGCCGGGAAATCACGGAACACCCCGCTCCGCCCCCCCGGGGCGGGGTGTTCCAACTCCCTGACGGCGCCCCATTCCCCTTTCGCACCAGGACCCGCCATGTCGCGCACGCTGCTCCCGAGCCTGGCCCTGCTGGCCCTGCCGCTGATGTCCACGCTGCCTGCCCAGGCGCGCGCGGCGGAGGTGGCCTTCAGCGGGGTGCTGCCCAACGGCGCGCTGTACCACGCGCCGGTGGAGAGCATGCGCGAATCGCGCTTCCGCCACCTGGTGCGCCAGCAGACGGACTACAGCTGCGGGGCGGCCTCGCTGGCCACGATCCTGCGTTACGCATACCACCTGGATGCGGACGAGGACACGGTCATCGAAGGCATGCTCGCGCTGGCCGACCCGGAAGTCGTGAAGGAACGCGGCTTCTCCCTGCTGGACATCAAGCGCTATGTCGAGTCGCTGGGCATGCGCGGCCGCGGCTACCGGATCGACGAGAACCGGCTGCGCCAGCTGCGCGTGCCGTCGCTGGCGCTGATGGACGTCAACGGCTTCCGCCACTTCGTCGTGCTCAAGCAGGTGCGCGGCGAGGCCGTCGAGGTCGGCGACCCGATCCTCGGCAACCGGGTGATCCCGCTGCCCGAGTTCATGGCCGCCTGGCCGTCGCGCGCGGTGTTCGTCGTTATCGGCACCGACTTCGACCGCAACACCGTGCTCCTGCAACCCACCACCAAGCCCAGTGCGCGGGCGCTGTACGCGCGGCAGGGTCCGATCACCGACGCCGAGCTGCTCGACTTCGGTTTCTCCCATGCCGACCTGTTCTGAGAGGACTCCGCCATGACCACCAAACGCAGGCTCTGCATCGCCCTCGGGCTGGCCACCAGCCCGGTTGCGCTGCCCGCCCTGGCACACGTCGAGGAGGCGCCGCCACCGCCCCCGGCCAACGGGCTGGTGGAGCTGAGCGACGAGGAGATGGGCGACATGCGCGGCCGCTACACGGTCGGCGACAACAAGGTGGCCTGGTTCGGGGTGACCATGGTCTCGACTTGGCAGACCCAGGCCGGCGCGCAGCTGAAGAGCACCATGACCCTGGGCGTGGACGTGAGCCGTCCGCAGGCGCCCAAGGTGACCTTCCAGCCGCACGTGAGCATCACCGCGGCCAACGCGGCGATGCCCACGCCCGACGGCGACCGCCACGTCGACGCCGCCGGCCTGGCCAACGCCAGCGGCATGGTGCAGAGCGTGCAGGTCGCCGGCGACGGCAACCGTGCGATCAACGTCGCCTCGATCAACATGCGCGACGGCGATGTGCCGACCACGCCGGACCCCGACCCTTCGGCATCGGTGGTCACCTCCACCAGCGTCAACGGCATGACCGCGCTGGCCGCGCTGGACGGCAACGCCGCCCGCGTGCTGCTGCAGATCGACGGCCACGGCGCGGTGGAGCAGTGGATCGGCCGGAGTGGCATGGGCCAGAGCATCCAGCTGGCCAGCGACGGGCAGATGGCCAGCAACTGGCTGGAGCTGGACCTGGTCCGCAGCAGCGCCCAGGGACGCGCCCCGCTCGGGCAGAACGTCGCCCAGGCGATCGCACTCAGCCGCGGCATCGCCGTCGGCTACTGACGCAGGCTCCGGCCTGCCAACCGCAGCGAGCAAGGAGAAGCACGTGATCAGGAAGATGCCGGCGGCATCCGCTTCCGCACTGCGTATCGCGATCGCCGTGGCGTTGGGGGCCGCGGCCCCGGGCGCCCTGGCCCAGCAGGCCGACACAGCGGCCCCGGAGGACGAGGCCGAACTGCGCCAGCTCGCCTCCCAGCTGGCCGAACTGAAGGCCAGCTACGCCCAGGAGGTGCGGCGCCTGCGCGAACTGGACATGCAGGTGCAGGCGCTGCAGGCGCGCCTGGCCGGCAAGGTACCGGCGGCCGGCACCCCGCTGGCGCAGACGCCGGCCGCCACCGCCGCGGCCGCTGCTGCTGCGCGGGCCGAGCCCCCGGCCGAGCCCTCCGGCGCGCCGGCGCAGCCGCAGGAAGGCTATGCCAGTTCCGCCGCGGACGCCGAGAAGGCGCGCGCGGAAGAGTCGCGCAGTGTGGCCGACGTGAAGCAGCAGGCGCGCGCGCTGTTCGACCAGCGCCTGACCATCGAGAACGGCCTCACCTACAACCGCTACGACCGCAAGCAGCTCACCCTCAACGGCTTCCTCGCCCTGGACGCGATCTTCCTCGGCAGCATCGCGGTGGAGAACGTCGAGTCCGACACGCTCAACTACAACCTCGCCGCGCGCTGGGGCGTGAGCCCGCGACTGACCCTGAACCTGGATGTGCCCTACCTGGCGCGCAAGACCGTCTACCAGAAGGGCGGCGCCGGCGGCGCGGCCGCGGCGATCGCGCAGGAGGAGACCACCGGCAGCGGCCTGGGCGACATCACCGCCAGCGCCAACTTCCGCCTGCTGCCCGAACGTGGCGCGCGCCCGGAGATGGTGCTGAACTTCGGCGTCACCGCACCGACCGGCCAGGAACCCTACGGGATCCCGTGGCGGGTGCTCGAGCGCGACGACGACGACTTCATCCGCTTCGCCGTGCCGGAGGAGCAGCCCACCGGCAACGGCGCCTGGCAGGCCAGCGTCGGCATGTCGATGGTGAAGACCAGCGACCCGGCGATCCTGTTCGGCAACATCGGCTACACCTACTCGTTCGAGTCCAGCTTCGACGACATCGACAACAACCCCGACACGGTCAACCCGGGCGACGTGAAGCTCGGCGACTCGTTCTACTACGGCGCCGGCGTGGCCTTCGCGTTCAACGAGCGCACCAGCTTCAGCATGTCGCTGAGCAACCGCATGAGCGCCCGCGCCCGTACCCGCTACGAGGGGCAGCCGTGGACCAAGGTCATCGGCAGCGACGCCAACGCGGCGATGTTCAACCTGGGCGTGACCTACGCGCTGAACCCTCACGCGACCATGGTCGGCCTGCTCGGCATCGGCCTGACCCCGGACGCGCCGGACTTCAGCCTCGGCTTCAAGATCCCGTACAGCCTGTAAGGGGTGTACGACCCCGGGCGCGGCCGGCTCAGGTGCGCAGCGACTCCAGTTCCAGCTGGTGCTTGCGGCACAGCCGGTACACCGTGACCCGCGACACGCGCAGGCGCCGCGCGCATTCGCTGACGTTGAAGCCAGACTCGCGCAGGGTGGCGAGGATCGCCTCGCGTTCGGCCTGCACGCGGACGTCGTCCAGGCCGTCGCCGTGCGCGGCGGATCCGGCCGGTGCAGGCGCCGCCTCGTGCAGCTGCAGGGAGGCGGCGTCGATCAGCTCGCTCTCGCAGACCACCGCCGCGCGGCGCACGCGGTTGAGCAGTTCGCGCACGTTGCCCGGCCAGGCGTGGGCGCGCAGCTGGCGGCGCGCGGAGGCGTCGAAGCCGCGCGCGCGCACCCGGTGCTGCTCGCGGAACGCCGCCACAAAGTGCCTGGCCAGCAGCTCCACGTCGTCGCCGCGTTCGCGTAGCGGCGGCATGTGCAGGCGCAGGACGTCCAGGCGGTAGAACAGGTCCTCGCGGAACCGCCCCTGCGCCACCGCCTCCTCGAGGTCGACGTGGGTGGCGGCGACCACGCGCACGTCGATGCGGATGGTGTGGTGGCTGCCAATGCGTTCCAGGGTGCCTTCCTGCAGCACGCGCAGCAGGTTGGTCTGCGCGTCCAGCGGCAGGTCGCCGATCTCGTCGAGGAAGATGGTGCCGCCGTCGGCCGCCTCGAACAGGCCGATCCTGCGCGCCGTGGCGCCGGTGAACGCGCCCTTCTCGTGGCCGAACAGTTCCGCCTGCACCAGCGTCGCCGGCAGCGCGCCGCAGTTGACCGGGATGAACGGGCGGCCGCGCCGGGTGGACATCTCGTGCAGGGCGCGCGCCACCAGCTCCTTGCCGGTGCCGGTCTCGCCGGTGACCAGCACCGGCAGGTCCACCGGCGCGAACTTGTGCAGGGCCGCGCGCACCGCCAGCATCGGCGCGCTGTTGCCGACCAGGCAGTCGGTGCCGCCGCGGTCGTGGCCATGGGAGCCGCCGTCGACGATCTGCGCCAGCTGCTGGATCTGCTCCAGGTCCAGCGGTTCGCGCAGCTGCAGCAGGCCTTCGCCGCGGGAGCCTTCGCGCGGGCCGCCGAGCAGCACCAGCGGCAGGTCCGAATGCGGGCCGAGCAGGGCGCGCATCGCGTCGGCCCAGGCCGGTTCGGCTTCGCGCAGGTCCAGCAGCACGGCGACGCGGTCGCCGCCGCGCAGGCCGATGCGCGCGCCATGGGGATCGTCGATCACGCGGAGTTCCCAGCCGGCCGCGGCCAGGAGTTCGCGTTCGCGTGGCGTGGGTTGCCCCAGCCAGATCATGCAGCGTGGTCGGATTTCGGGAACTACCGCCATCGTTCCTTGCTCCCTGCGTCGCTCCGCATGCCGACCGGCGGAGGACCGCCGGCGGCGCGCGGGCGCGCCGTCAGGCCGTCATCGTCCGGTGACAGTGGGTGGGCGTGGTCGGGAAGGCCGCGCGGCGGAACCTCCGCCGCGGCGCGAGTGCGCGCCGGCCTTCAGCATCGACGGCGGGGCCTGGCTTCAGGGAGGCAGGGCCGGCATCGGCCTGGCGGTGCTTCTTGGATCGGGCAGTTCATATGGTCCCCCGGGATGTGCGAGGCTTCGCGCATGTCTCTTCTGTATCGGGAAGAAACGACGACCGGCGCGCGCAAGGGACAGCCCGCGTCTCACTGCCCATAATTCATTCAGTCATGTGACGACGGCGTCATGGCGTGCTCGCGGGGTACGCGAGCATCAGCACCAGTGGTTCCTCGCCCACCTGCTCGATCGCATGCGTGCTCCCGGGGCGGGTCAGCATCGCGTGGCCCGGACCGACTTCGTAGGCCTGGCCGTCGAGCACGTAGCGTCCGCGGCCTTCGAGTACGTAGTAGATCTCGTCCTTGTGGTGCTGGTGCAGGCCGATGCCCGCGCCCGGATGCAGCACGCGCTTGCGCATCACGAACGGCAGGCCTGGAGCGTCGGCGAACAGTGTGTAGCCGGTGGTGCGCCCGGCGCCGCCGTGCGGGCCCGGCTGCTCGCGGGCGAAGTCGCTCTCGTGCACCACCGAGGACGGATGCGCCTGCGCGGCCCTGTCGGCGCGCGCGGTCGGCGGCGCGCCGCAGTCGGTATCGCGGACCACGTGCCTGCCCAGCGAAGGGTCCAGCGCCTTCCAGTCGCGCACCACCAGGCAGGCGACCAGGGTGGCGCCGGCGACGCTCAGGTGGGTGTCGTCGCGCACGCCGCGTTCGGGCACGTGCTCGAAGTAGGCCTTCGAGGCCTCGTCGCCGAGGGCGCGGATCCAGGCGCTGCTGCTGGCGTTGAGGTCGATCAGTGCGACCTGCTCGCGCGCGGCGAGCGCGCGGATCGCGTCGGTGTAGCGCGCGTGGGTGTCCAGCAGCGAGCCGAAGTCCCATACCCGCCGCGACACCGGGCTGACCAGGATCGGCGTGGCGCCGCGGCTGCGCGCCAGTTCCACGTAGCGCATCAGCCACTGCGGATAGGCCTGCGCCGGGTCGGTGTAGCGCGTCGGGTCCTCGACCTTGGCGTCGTTGTGGCCGAACTGCACCAGCAGCACGTCGCCCTTGCGCAGTTCCTTCGCGATCGCGTCGAGCCGGCCTTCCTCGATGAAGCTGCGCGAGCTGCGCCCGCCGATGGCGTGGTTGCGTACTTCCAGCGCGGCCGGATCGAGGAACGACTGCAGCTGCTGGCCCCAGCCGTTGCGTGGCGCCCGTTCCGGACCGTATTCGGCGACGGTGGAGTCGCCGGCGAGGAAGACGCGCCGCGGAGCCTCGGCCTGTGCGGAGCCGGCGATGCCGGCGAGGGTCAGCAGCAGCGACAGCAGCCTGGTGGTCGTCATGGGCATGCTCCAAAAAAAGCCCCGTCGTCGGCAGGCCGGGACGGGGCAAAGGTTGCCGGTATCTTTCCGGGTCGCGGGCGTGGAGAGAGGGCGCTCGTTGGCGTAGCGCCGCCTGCCCGCGGCGCCGGGAACATCCCGACGTGGGGGTCAGCGCGCCAGCCAGCCGCCGTCGACCGGGATGATCGCGCCGTTGACGTAGTCGGAGGCGCGACTGGCCAGGAACACCGCGGCGCCGCCCAGGTCGGCCGGCGTGCCCCAGCGCCCGGCCGGGATGCGGCCGAGGATCTCGGCGCTGCGCTGCTCGTCGGCGCGCAGCTGGGCGGTGTTGTCGGTGGCCATGTAGCCGGGGGCGATGGCGTTGATGTTGATGCCCTTGCTCGCCCATTCGTTGGCCAGCAGGCGGGTGATGCCGGCGATGCCGCTCTTGGAGGCGGTGTACGACGGCACACGGATGCCGCCCTGGAACGACAGCATCGAGGCGATGTTGATGATCTTGCCGCTGCCCTGGGCGATGAAGTGGCGGCCGGCGGCCTGCGACATGAAGAAGGCGGACTTGAGGTTGACGTTCATGACGTCGTCCCAGTCCTTCTCGCTGAAGTCGACCGCGTCGGCGCGCCGGATCAGGCCGGCGTTGTTGACCAGGATGTCCAGTCCGCCGAGGCCGGCGACGGTTTCCTTGACCAGGCGCTGGACCGGCTCGATCGAGATCAGGTTGGCTTCCAGGTTGAGGAAGCGGCGGCCCAGGGCGCGCACCTTCTCGCCGGTCTCGGTGGCTTCGACGATGCCGGCGGCGGCGATGTCGGCGCCGGCTTCGGCCAGCGCCAGGGCGATGCCCTGGCCTAGGCCGGTGTTGGCGCCGGTGACCAGGGCGACCTTGCCTTCCAGACTGAACGGGTTGTTTGCCATGAGCGGTCCTCGTTGTACGTGGGGCGGGGGTGGCCCGCCGGGCGCATTGCGGGGAAGGCCGGGTTCGGCCGGCGTTCCGGAGGGGAGGAGCGGGGCAAGCCCCGCTTACAGGGAGGCGCGCCGCGGGGCGGCGCGTCAGGTCATTTCAGCTGGCAGATGTCCAGCACGTTCATGTCGGTGTAGTCCAGGTTCTCGCCGCCCATCGCCCAGATG
The DNA here is from genome assembly GCF_000513995.1 of Pseudoxanthomonas sp. J35. GTDB lineage: Bacteria > Pseudomonadota > Gammaproteobacteria > Xanthomonadales > Xanthomonadaceae > Pseudoxanthomonas. The sequence goes on along the minus strand of NZ_KI911335.1, from coordinate 40,461 downwards.
AAGGCGTAGTTGGACGTGCCCGAACCCATGTGGATCGACCACGGCGGCGAAACCACGGCCTCGTCGTTCTGCATGACGATGTGGCGCTGCTGGTCCGGCTGGCCCATGAAGTGGTAGACGCGGTCGTTCTCGCCCAGGTCGAAGTAGAAGTAGACCTCGCTGCGGCGGTCGTGCAGGTGCGGCGGCATGGTGTTCCACACGCTGCCCGGCTTGAGCACGGTCAGGCCCAGCAGCAGCTGCGAGGACTTGCAGGTGGCCGGCACGATGAACTGGTAGATCGTGCGCTCGTTGCTGGTCTCCAGCGCGCCGCGGTCCAGGGCGACGGCGTCCTTGATCGACAGCTGCTTGGTCTCGAAGCGGGCGTGCGCCGGGGTCGAGGTCAGGTAGAACCTGGCCGGGTTGGCGGCGTCGGCCGAGGCGAAGCTGACCTCCTCGCTGCCCATCGCCACGTACAGGCCGTCCTTCGGACCGAGCACGTACTCGGTGCCGTCGACGGTCACCGTGCCGGTGCCGGCACCGACGTTGATCACGCCCAGCTCGCGACGCTCCAGGAACGGCTTGCCGGCGGCCGAGGCCGGCTCGGTCTGCTTCGGCAGCGACACGACCTTGTCGACCGGGGCGGCGCCGCCGATCACGAAGCGCTCGTAGTGGGTGTAGTTCAGGCGCACCTCGTCGGCGGCGAACAGGTCGCCGATCAGGTACAGGTCGCGCAGCTCGTCGTTGCTGGCGCCCTGCATCACGCCGGGGTGGGTCGCGTAATAGGTCTTCTGGTACATCGGCTCGGGGCTCCTCGGTACGCAAGGCCGGGGCTTGGGATTCCCGGCCAGGGTGGTGCATTGAAGCGGCATTCTAGCGGACGATGGTAACCGGTGTCATACCGCAATGCGGCAAACGGCGGTGCGGCTGGAGGCCGCCTCCGCGGGGCTCAGGCAGGGGGCTGGCAGGAGTCGCGGACGATCAGGTGCGGGCGCACGCTGGCCACCGGCAGCGGCGCGTTGTCGGTGCGGATCAGCATGCTCGCCGCGATCCGGCCGGTGTCGCGGGTCTGGCGGCGGACCGAGGTCAGCGACGGCCACAGGCGCGAGGCCAGCGGGCTGTCGTCGTAGCCGATCACCGACAGGTCGCGGGGGATGCTGATCCCGGCGCGCATGGCCACCTTGTAGACGCCGGCGGCCATCTCGTCGTTGCCGCAGAAGATCGCGGTCGGCCGCTGCTTGCCGGCCAGCAGCTTCTCCGCCGCGGCCACGCCGGACTCGAAGGTGTAGCTGGCCTCGATGATGCGTTCCTTTGGCACCTCGATTCCGCGCCGGGCCAGGGTCTCGACGAAGCCGCCGGTGCGCTCCACCGCCGAACGGTAGGCCTGCGGACCGGTGATCAGGGCGATGTCGCGGTGGCCCAGGGTCAGCAGGTAGTCGGCCGCCTCGGCCGCGCCGTCGCGGTCGTGGGTCACGATCATGCGGCCGTCGGTGTCCTCGAAGCCGACCGGCACGATGCGCGTGTAGCGGCAGCCCATCTCGGCCAGCATGTCGGCCAGGTTCTGGTCTTCCGAGGCGCGCGGCACCAGCATCACCCCGTGCAGTTTCTGCTGCTGGACGAAGCGGCGCACGCCGTCGATGTAGCCGGGGCTGCGCGTGTCGCAGGGATGCACCACCAGCTCGAAGCCCGATTCGCGCAGCGCGTCCAGCGCGCCGTACTGCATGTCGACGATGTACTGCGCGGTGGGGTTGTCGTAGACCATGCCGATCAGGAACGAACGGCGGAAGGCCAGGCCGCGCGCCAGCGGGTCGGGCACGTAGCCGACCTCGCGCATCAGCGCCTCGACCTTCTCCCGGGTGTCCTTCCGCACCAGCGGCGAGTTGTTGATGATCCGCGAGATCGTCTTCTTGGAAACGCCCGCCAGCCGCGCGATGTCGTTGATGGTCGCCGCCTTGCCGGTGGCGGCCCGGGGGGTCTGCGGGGCTTGGGAAGGACGCGCGGGCATGGAAGCTTTCGGTGGAGGGTTGGGTCGATTCTAGCCCCAGCGCCGGCCGGCGGACTGCCCCGCCCGGCCGGGCCGGGACGCGGTCAGGCCAGGATCCCGGGCAGCCACAGCGACAGCTGCGGGAAGAACGCCACCACCAGCAGCACGGCCAGGCCGGCCAGCCAGAACGGCCAGATCGTGCGCATGCTCTCGCCGACGCTGATCTTGCCGATGGCCGTGCCGATGAACAGCACCGAGCCCACCGGAGGGGTGACCAGGCCCAGGCCGCCGGTCAGGACCAGCACCAGGCCGAAGTGGACCGGGTCGATGCCGTAGGCCCTGGCCACCGGCAGGAAGATCGGGGTGCAGATCAGGATCATCGGCGCCAGGTCCATGAAGGTGCCCAGCAGCAGCAGCATGACCACGATCATCAGCAGCACCATGTACTTGCTGTGCGCGAACGACTGCAGGAACTCCACCGCCGCCGCCGGCACCTGCAGGTAGGCCAGCAGCCAGCCGAACACCGCCGCGGTGGCGATCACGAACAGGATCACGCCGGTGCTGCGCGCCGCGTGCACCACCGTGTCGAGGAACTCGCGCAGGCGCAGCTGCCGGTACAGCACCACCGTCACCAGCAGCGCGTAGACCACGGCGATGGCCGCCGACTCGACCGCGGTGAAGATGCCGGCGCGGATGCCGACGAAGATCAGCGCGACCAGACCCAGGCCCGGCAGCGCGGAGACCAGGCGCACCATCACCGCGCGCATGCCCGGGAACGGCTCGGTGCCGTAGCCGCGGCGGCGTGCCACCACGTAGCCGGTGAACATCAGAGCCACGGTCATCAGCAGCGCCGGGACGATGCCCGCGGCGAACAGCCGCGCGATCGACAGGCCGCCGCCGGCCGCGGCCGAGAACAGGATCAGGTTGTGCGAGGGCGGCACCAGCAGCGCCACCAGCGCGGCGGTGATGCTGACGTTGACGGCGAAGTCGCGGTCGTAGCCGCGCTTGACCATCTGCGGGATCATCGTGCCGCCGACCGCCGAGACGTCGGCGATCGCCGAGCCGGACACGCCGCCGAAGAACAGCGAGGACAGCACCGAGACCTGGCCCAGGCCGCCGCGCAGGCGGCCGACCAGCGACGAGGCCAGCGCGATCAGGCGCTCGGAAATGCCGCCGCGCATCATGATCTCGCCGGCGAAGATGAACAGCGGGATCGCGATCAGCGAGGCCGAGCCGGAGCCGGCCGAAATCTGCTGGACCAGCACCACCGACGGCAGGTCCAGGTACAGCAGGGTCACCAGCGAGGCGGCGGCCAGGGCGAACGCCACCGGCACGCCGATGACGAGCAGGATGGCGAATACGAGGAAGAGCAGGGCGATGGCCATGTCAGAGGTCTCCGTCCTGCGGCGCCGGCTGCGCGGCCGGGGTGGCCTCCGCTGCCGGAGCGAACGCGAGGAACAGCCGGTTGAGCGCGAACACCACCATCAGCGCGCCGCCCAGCGACAGCGGCAGGTAGTTGATGCTCTGCGGCAGGTTGGCGCCGGCGGCGCGGATGTCCAGGCCGTCCAGCAGCAGCACGCCGGCCCAGTACGCCACCACCGCACCGATGCCGGCGATCACCAGCGGCACGACCACGTCGATGGCGCGGCGCACGGCCGGGCGCACGTGGTCGTGCAGCAGGAAGAAGCCGAAGTGGCGGTTGGTGTGCACGCCGGCGGCGGCGCCCATGCCCATGGCGATGGCCAGCAGCAGCAGGGTCACCGGTTCGGTCCAGCTGGGCGAATCGTTGAGCACGTAGCGGGTGAACACCTGCCAGCCCTGCACCACCACCAGCCCGACCAGGGCGGTGGCGGCGATGGCGATGACGATGCCGGCGAGCCGGTCCAGCGCGCGCTGCACGGGGCTGGCCGGGACGGGGGAAGCGGTCTCGGTCATTGGATCCGGATCAGGCCAGGTCGCGGATGCGACGGTAGAGGTCGTCGATGCCCGGCTTGCGCTGGTATTCGTCCAGCAGCGGCCGGGCGGCGGCGCGGAAGGCTTCGAGGTCGGACTCGTTGGCCTGGATGCCATGGGCGAGCACGGCCTTGCGCGCGGCACCCTCGGAGGCGTCCCACTTCTCGCGCATCACCGGCACCGACTCGCGGGCCACGCGCACCAGCAGGTTGCGGTCGGACGGGGCCAGCGCCTCGAAGCTGGCGCGCGACATCAGCAGCACGTCCGGCGCGTAGGAATGGCGCGTCTCCGACCAGTACCGCGCCGCCTCGAAGTGGCGGCTGGAGTGGAAGCTGCGCATGTTGTTCTCGGCGCCGTCGATCATGCGCGTTTCCATCGCCGAGAAGGTCTCGCCCAGCGACATCGGCGTCGGGTTGGCGCCGAGCAGGCGCACCAGGCGGATGAAGATGTCCGAGGCCGCCACGCGCATCTTCATGCCGTGCAGGTCCTTCGGCTCCACGATCGGATGCTTCGTGTTGTAGAAGCAGCGGGCGCCGGAGTCGTAGATCGCCAGGCCGACCAGGTCGCGGCTCTCGAAGCCGCGCAGCACCGCTTCGCCCACCTCGCCGTCGATGACCCGGCGCATGTGCTCGACCGAATCGAACACGTACGGCAGGCACAGCGCCTGGGTCAGCGGGAAGGCGTTGTTGAGCGCGCCTGCGAACACGCGGGTGATGTCGATCACCCCGTAGCGGGCCATGTCGATGGCCTCGGACTCGCGGCCGAGCTGGCCGGAGTGGTAGAGGCGGATCGACAGCCGGCCGCCGGTCTCGCGTTCCAGCGTCTGCCCGATCCAGCGCACCGCTTCCACGGTCGGGTAGTCGGAGACGTGGACGTCGGTGGCGGTCAGCAGGTGGCGCGCGGCGGGATTGGCCCCACCGGCGGCGAAGGCGCTTCCGCCCATCGCCAGCGGCAGCGCGCAGGCCGCGCCGGCGCCACCCAGCAGCAGGCGTCGACGGGTCAGCCCGCTCATGCGTCGGCATTCCCCGCCGGGACGGCGTGGCAGTCCAGGGTGGCGTAGCCGTCGAACACCACGCGCGCGACCTGGCCGGCGACGATGTCGTGGATGCCGGTGGCGTTGCCGGTGGCGATGTACTCGCCGGCCTTCAGCGGGCGGCCGCGGCGCGCCGAACGCGCCAGGGCGAAGGCGAACGCGGCGCGCAGGCCGCCGGGCAGGCGGCCTGCGCCGCCGGTGCCGACGCTGGCGCCGTCGATGAAGGTTTCGGCCAGCAGCGTGGCTTCGTCCAGCGCGGCCCAGTCCGGGATCTGCGGACCGAGGACCAGGCCGTTGTTGTTGCCGAAGTCGGACACCACCACGCGCGGACCCAGCTCGTTGATCGTGGCCAGCGGGCTGCTGGCCACCTCGACGCCGGCGAACAGGGTACTGGGCACCGCCGCGGCCTCCTCCGGGGTCCACTCGAGCTTGTCGGCCGGCGCGTCGGCATCCAGGCGCAGCACGTACTCGGCCTCGACCGCGCCGAAGCCGCCCACGAACACCGGGATCGCGGTACTGTCACCGGTGGCATTCCAGAGCTGGCGGGCGAAGATCGGGCCCAGCAGGCGCTCGTCGCCGGACACGTCGCGGCGCTCGGGAGCGATGAAGCCGACCTTCCAGCCGACCACCCGGTCCGGCCACCGGGCGATGGCCAGGTCCTGGACCTGGTAGGCGGTCACCAGGTCGGCCGGGATCTGGCCGGGAAAGGCTTCCAGTGCGGCGCCCGCGCGCCGGGCGGCGACGAAGCGGTCGGCGATGCCCGCCAGTTCGGGCAGCGGCGGCGTGGCGTCCTGGTGGCCAGTAGCAGTACTCAAGGTGTCTCCCCGGGAGCGGGCCCGTAACGTGTTGCGCCGCGGATCGACAGCGGGCGCGGAAGCTGTATATGGTAAACCGGTGTCATGTAGCAATGTGCACCGCGCCAAGGCCTTACTGCACGCTGCAACGCAACAACCGGAGGGTTCCATGCCTGTGCCAATCCGCCGCCTGCGCCGCCGCCTCGGTGCCGCCCTGGTCGCGCTGTCGCTGCTGCCGGCCGCTGCCGGCGCCGGCGCGGCGCCCCCGGCTCCCGACCGCCAGGTACCACTGTGGCCGGGCACCCCGCCCGGATCCGAAGGCCTGGACCTGCCGCAGCGGATCGTCGAACGCAGCAGCGACCCTGCCCTGCCCGACCGCTACGTCGACGGCGTCGCCCGCCCCTGGCTGGACGTGTACCGCCCGGCCCGGCCGGACGGCCGCGCCCTGCTGGTGGTGCCGGGCGGCGGCTACCAGCGCGTGGTCCTGGACAAGGAAGGCACGGCCCTGCTGCCGGCGTTCGTCGAACAGGCCGGGCTGACCCTGTTCGTCCTGCACTACCGGCTGCCGGGCGAAGGCCACGCCAACGCACGCGACGTGCCGCTGGCCGACGCGCAGCGGGCGATGCGCCTGATCCGCAGCCGCGCCGGCGAATGGGGCATCGATCCGGACAGCGTCGGGGTGATGGGCTTTTCCGCCGGTGGCCACCTGGCCGCCAGCCTGGCCACGCGCCATGGCGAACGCGTCTACGCGCCGGTCGATGGCGCCGATGCCGTCGATGCGCGCCCGGCCTACGCCGTGCTGGTCTACCCGGTCATCGACATGGGCGCGCATGCCCATCCGGGCTCGCGGCAGAAGCTGCTGGGCGAGGCGCCCGATGCGGAAGCCGTGCGCGCGTACTCGGCGCAGAACCGGGTCGACGCGCGCACGCCACCGGTGTTCCTGCTGCACGCCCAGGACGACGACGTGGTACCGGTGGAGAACAGCCTGCTGTTCGAAGCGGCGCTGCGCGAGGCCGGCATCGAACACGAAGTCCATCTCTACGCCAGTGGCGGCCACGGCTTCGGCGTGCGCGGCGCGCACGGCACCCTGGCGCTGTGGCCGAAGCTGGCGGTGGAGTGGATCCGCGCGCACGCGCCGCTGCCTGCGGTGCCGGCTGCGACAGACAACGAACCTGCACGGGAGTAAGCATGGCCGGCGATCGCAAGCACCCTTCCCTGTCCACCACGGCGTCCGCGCCCGCCGATCCGGCGCGGCGCCGCCTGCTGCAGGCCGCCGGCCTCGGCGCGGGCCTGGCCATGGCCGGCGTGCTGCCGGCGGCGTTCGCCGCGCAGCCGGCGTCGAGCGTTGCCGCGACGCGCGCCGGACGCGTGCGCGGGCTACGCGAACAGGGCGTGCATGTGTTCAGGGGCATCCGCTACGGCGAGGACACCGCGCCGGTGCGGTTCCGGGCGCCGCTCGCCGCCAGGTCATGGCCCGGCGTGGTCGAGGCCACCGGCTACGGCGCGCCGGCGCCGCAGCGCGGCAAGGAAGGTCCGGGCAGCGAGGACTGCCTGTTCCTCAACGTATGGACGCCGGGCCTGGATGCGCGCGCGCGCCGGCCGGTGCTGGTCTACATCCATGGCGGCGGCTACGACACCGGCTCCGGCAGCGATCCGCTGTACGACGGCAGCCGCCTGTGCGAGCGCGGTGACGTGGTCGTGGTGACCGTCAACCACCGCCTCAACGCCTTCGGCTACCTCTACCTGGGCCTGCTTGGCGGGGCCGAATACGCGGCCTCCGGCAACGCCGGCCAGCTGGACCTGGTGCTGGCGCTGCAGTGGGTCCGCGACAACATCGCCGCGTTCGGCGGCGACCCGGGCAACGTCACCGTGTTCGGCCAGTCCGGCGGCGGCGCCAAGATCGCCACGCTGATGGCGATGCCGGCCGCGCGCGGCCTGTTCCACAAGGCTTGGACCATGAGCGGCCAGCAGGTCACCGCCGCCGGCCCGCGCGCGGCGACGCAGCGGGCGCAGCTGTTCCTGCGCACCGTGGGCATCGATCCGGAGGCGGGCGACGCGCTGGCGAAGTTGCGCGCATTGCCGCTGGAGCAGGTGCTCGAGGGCACGGCCGCGCGCGACTTCTCGCGCATCGAGGACACCCGCCTGTACTTCGGCCCGGTGATGGACGGCGAGGTACTGCCGCGGCATCCGTTCTGGCCGGACGCGCCGGCGCAGTCGGCGGCGATCCCGATGGTGATCGGCAACACCCGCGACGAGACCCGCGCCTTCCTCGGCGGCGACCCGAAGAACTTCGAGCTGGTCTGGGACGAACTGCCGGCGCGGCTGGAGAAGCAGCAATACGTGGACATCCGCGCCGACCTGGTGGTGGCGCACTACCGCGCGCTGTATCCGCACTACACGCCGTCGGAGGTGTTCTTCGCCGCGACCACCGCCGGGCGTTCCTGGCGCGGCGCGGTCGAGGAGCTGGAGGCGCGTGCGCGCCAGCCGCAGGGCGCGGCGCCGACCTGGGCGTACCAGCTGGACTGGGGGTCGCCGCTGGATGGCGGGACGTTCCGCGCCTTCCACACCCTCGACATCCCGCTGGTGTTCGACAACATCCGCCAGCCCGGCTCGCGCACCGGCGACGGCGCCGACGCGCAGGCGGTGGCCGACGCGATGAGCGGGGCGCTGCTGGCGCTGGCCCGGCACGGCGACCCCAACCACGCCGGCATCCCGCGCTGGGAGCCGTACTCGCTGCCGCGGCGGCAGACGCTGCTGTTCGACGTGCCGCCCGCGCTGGCCGACGATCCGCGCGGCGCCGAGCGCGCGTTCTGGCAGCAGGCGCCGTTCGTGCAGCGCGGGACGATGTGAGCCGGTGGCTGCGGGCCCCTCCCGTGGCGTCCGCGCTCAGTGCGACGCGTCCGGGCAGCCGCCCCGCGCGTCGTCCGCCAGCAGCGATGCCACCGGCACCCAGCTGACCGCCACGTCCTCCTTGTTCGCCGCGTAGGCCACGAGGAGGCGGTTGTCCCACAGCACGCTCTTGGGATAGTGGTAGCCGGGTCGTTTATAGCGGCCCCCGGCGCGCAGCGCCGGCAGCTCGCCGCGGCCGCGCAGCAGGAAGGCGCGGTCGAAGCAGCGGCCATCGGCCGACAGGGTCACCGCCAGCGGGATGCGCTCGCGGTTGCCGCTGGGCGCGTTGACCAGGAAGGCGCTGCCATCGGGCAGGTTGCCGGCGCTCTGCTTGGCGCGCGAGTCCGGCATCGCGGTCCAGCTCGCGCCGCGGTCGCAGCTTTCGCTGGCCAGCTGGCGATAGCTGTCGCCCTGGTCGCGGAACACCATCACCGCGCACGCGTGCCCGCCCGGGCCGCTGCGCAGGAACAGGCTCGGTTCCAGTTCGCGGCTGGCGTGTCCCTCGTGCGGCAGGTTGCGCATCGCCCCGCGCCGCCAGCCGGACACGCCCAGCGGATCGTCAGTGTAGAACGGCGCGGCGACGATGCCGGGCTGCAGGTGGAACGCGGTGAGGATGCGGCCGTCGTCCAGGCGGTGCGGGTCCTGCTCGACCACCCCGGGCACGGGTGCGCCATCGGCACCGGTGACCGGCAGCGGCTCCGACCAGGTCACCCCGTCGCGGCTGAGCCTGTAGGTGGTGAAGCCGCCTTCGTGCGACTGGAAGCCGGTCGGCCAGACGTTGATGTAGGCGACCAGGGTCCCGCCATCGGTCCACCAGCCGCCGGCCGAGTGCATGGCGCCACCGGTGCCGGCTTCCATCAGCACCGCCGGCGCGCTCCAGTGTTGCCCGTCGTCGCTGTAGCTGTAGAGCACGCGCGTGTCCGGCGAATCCTCGTCGCGCGCCGAGTTCTGCCACTGCACATAGAGGCGGCCCCTGAACACCACAGGCACGGCGCCGTTGTTGAACATGCCCTGCTCCGGCGTGGCCCGGAACACGGTGGCGCTGCGCGTGCCTGCCGCCGGGCGCAGCCCCAGGTCGGGCGCGCCGGGATCGAACAGGCCCGGAGCGATGGTGTACGGAGGCGTCGTCGCTTCGCCTTCGTCCTGCGCCGCGTGGCCGCCGGCCGCGATGGCCAGCAGCAACAGCGTCGTCGCCGTCCGTGCGGGAAAACCCATCGTCGCCAGGTGTCCTGCCGTGCTCAGTAGTCGAGCGCGCGGTAGCGGAAGTCGCGGAAATGCACCTTGCCGTCGCCGGCCGCGTAGATGGCCGGCTTCAGCGCGAGGAACTGGCCGGCCACGTTGTGGTGGTAGCCGGACACTTCCATCTGCACCGGGTACTTCTCCCAGCGCCTGCCGTCGCTGCTGGTATGGATGGTGAGGACGTGCCGGTCGTTGGTCACCCGCAACCACAGTCGTCCGCCCTTGCCCGGCGGCAGCCCGCCGGCCGGGCGCTCCTGGCCGTAGCGGTGCATGACGAAACGCTCGCCGTTGCTGCCGACGCCCGCGTACAGGCGGTCGTTGTAGAACAGCAGGGCGCCGCCGATGGCGCCCGGCTCGATCTCCATCTCCACTTCGAACTGGTAGGCCTTGTCGCCGGCGATCACGGTCAGCGGCGAGCTGTCGGCCGGGGTGCGGCCCTTGCCCTGCACGCTCATCGCGCCGTTGCCGAAGGACAGGCGCGCGTACTCGTCCCGGGCCGGGTTGAAGAACGACCACTGGTGGCCCAGCGCCTTCCCGTCGAAGCTGTCCGACAGCGCCATCCCGTGCGTGCCGACCTTCGTGCCGCTGGGCTTGCGCAGGGGCTGGCCGAGGTCGCCGCCCCTGGCCACGAACCAGCCGTCGTCGGTCCACTCGATCGGCTCCAGCAGCGCCTGGCGGCCGAGGGTCCAGTAGCCGTTCTCGTAACCGTGGTAGATCATCCACCAGCGCCCGTCGGTGCCTTCGACCACGGTGGCGTGGCCGCGCGACCACCACGGCTCCTCGCGGCTTTGCGTGCGGACGATCGGGTTGTGCGGCGAGTTCTCCCACGGCCCGTGGATCGACCTCGAACGCGCGGTGATCACCATGTGCCCGGTCGGCGGGCCGGCGGTGCCGCCGACGGCGGTGGTCATGTAGTACCAGTCTCCGCGCTTGTGGATCTTCGGGCCTTCCTGGGCATAGGCCTCCACGTCCCATTCTTCGGGGTACCGCCAGCCGTCGTAGACGTGCTTCGGTTCGCCGACCACGCGCAGGCCGTCGTCGGACAGCTGCACGTAGTCGCCGCCGCTTAGGAACAGGTAGCGCCTGCCGTCCTCGCCGACCGCGTGGCCGGGATCGATGTACTGGCCCAGGCCCAGCTCCACCGGTTCGCTCCACGGGCCGCGGATGTCGTCGGCCCACACCACCCAGTTGCTGCGCGTGCTGCCCTCGGTGCCGCCGGTGCGCGCCGGGAAGTAGATGAAGTAGCGGCCGTCGTGCTTGACGATGTCCGGCGCCCAGATCGAGCCGACGTTCCTGGTGATCGCGTGGCCCAGCGGCACCCAGTTGACCAGGTCGCGCGAATGCCAGATCGGCAGGCCGGGATAGGCGTCGAACGAGGACAGGGTCAGGTAATAGTCGTCGCCGTCCTTCAGCACCGACGGGTCGGGCCGGTCGCCGGCGAACACCGGGTTGAGGAAGGTGCCGTCGCCCAGGTCGGCCTGGCGCTGGTTCTCGATGCCGCGCTTCCACGGGCTGGCGGGCGGCTCGGCGGCGGCGGCCGCCAGCGGCAGCAGCAGCGTGGACAGGGCGAGGGCGAGGGCGCGGAAGCGGCGCAGGGCCATGGCAGTCCTTCGGTTTCGGTTCGCGGGGATGGGGTGCCATGCGCGATGACACCGATGGTCAAGGCAAGCTAGCAGACCGCCGCCGTTGCGGCCATCTTGCGCCGCAGCAAGGCCAGGCGCCCGCTCACCGCTACAGTGCGAAGTGGTGCAATCGCCTGTCCTGCCTGCATGACACCGATGGCCAGCCATTCACCTCCTTCGCCTTCGCGCACCCAACGACGACCCGCCATGAACCCCGGACCCCCGCGCCTGCTCCCGCCCGCTGCTATGCTCGCCCTGCTCCTGGCCGCCGGGAGCGTGCACTCCGCGGTCGACCCGTCGATCAGCGCCCGCCCGCCGGTGACGCCGGTGCGCGCCAGCAAGATCGTGCTGGTCGGCGATTCGACCACCGCGGTGCAGGGCGGCTGGGGCCCGGCGTTCTGCGCCGACCACGTCACCTCGTTCCTGGCCTGCGTGAACCTGGCCCGTGGCGGCCGCAGCACCTACAACTACCGCGCCGAAGGTTCCTGGGACATCGCCCTGCACGAGATGCGCCCGGGCCCGTACCAGGCCGTGTACGTGCTGATCCAGTTCGGCCACAACGACCAGCCGGGCAAGCCGGGGCGCTCCACCGACCTGGAGCGCGAGTTCCCCGACAACCTGCGCCGCTACGTGGAGGAAGTGCGTGCGGCCGGCGCGGTGCCGGTGCTGCTGACGCCGCTGACCCGGCGCCAGTTCAAGGATGGCGAGCTGCTCGACGACCTCGCACCGTGGGCGGAATCCATCCGCCGCGTCGCCCGGGAACTGGACGTGCCGCTGGTGGACCTGCACGCGCGCAGCACCGCGGCGGTGCGGGGCATGGGTCCGGTGCAGGCGATGCGCTTCGCCCAGGCACGGCCGTTGCCGGAGCAGGTCGCCGCCGCGCAGGCCGGCACCACGATCGGTGCGCCCCCGGCCGCCGCCGGTCCGGCACCGGTCATCCCGGCCGCGCAGGACAACGCCGCCGTCGAACCGATGGGCACGCCGAAGCTGGCGTTCGACTACACGCACCTGGGCGACGAAGGCGCGGCCTTCTTCGCCGCGATCGTCGCCGACGAACTGGCGCGGCAGGTGCCGGCGCTGCGCCGCCAGCTGATCCCGTGAGGCGCGCCGGCCGCCGCGCTAGACTCGGTGGCGCCTCGGGGAGGGCAGCACTGCATGAAGATCGCACCGACACCGTTGACCGCCGCGCTCGCCGGAATGTTCACCGGCGTGGTCATGCCCTGGCTGTGGCCGCGGCTGGGCGACGACACGCTGTACTGGATCGCCGCCTTCCTGCTGGTGATCGCGCTGCCGGCGCATGCCTTCGTGGTCGGCTTCGCACGCCCGCCGGGGGACAGCGGCCTGGCCCGGCGCGTGGTGGCATGGCTGGCGGCGGCGATCGCCATGGTCGCGTTGCGCCAGGCGCTGCCGCTGTAAACCGCCGGAGACCGGTCCGCGGCATCGCATGACCGGAAAAGGAAAGGGCCGGACGAGGTCCGGCCCTTTCGCGTGCACCAAGGTCGCGCCGCTCAGCGCACGGCGCGGCGGTTGTTGAGCCGGGTCACTTCCTCGGCGTCGCCTTCAAGGCCGACCCGGACGTACAGGCCCTCGGCCTTGCGCCCGCCCAGCGGCAGCGAGACGGTGGTGGTGCGTGGCCGCAGGTCCAGCGGCGCCTCCATTGCCGGCACCGCCACCCGCGCCAGTTCGCGGCCGCGGGCGTCCTCCAGCACCGCGTAACCGGCGCCGGTGGGGGCGTGGCCGAGGCTGTGCACGGTCGCTTCCACCGCGTCGCCGGACACTCGCACGTCGCCGCGGCCGATGCCCAGGTCCGCGCGCGTCGCCACCGGCGTGCCCGGCTGGACCAGCTCGAACTCCATCACCACGGTGCGCCCGGCGGGGAACACGACGTCGACGGAACCGCTCTTCTCGAACGCGAACTCGCGGGTGCTGGCCTTGCCGTCGATGCGGTCGTCGCCGTCGCGGTCGATGCCGGAGGTCATGCGCCAGGTGCCGGCTTCGACGTTCCAGCCGGTCATGCTCGCGTGCTGCGGCTTCGAACCGAGGTTGTAGGCGATCACCTTGAAGCGGTCGCGGCGCGGGTCGGGTACCAGGATCGCCACCTGCTCGGCGCCGTCGGCTTCGGCGAAGCGCCAGCTCACCGTGTGGCCCGGATAGGACTGGTTGCGCTTGAGGGCGATGCCGCCCAGGCGCGCGCGCTGCAGGAATTCGCTGGGCGCTTCCACCCGGTCCGACCACCAGTGGCCCTCGGTGTTCATGTACTCGCGCTGGGCCTTGGCGCGGATGCCCTCGGCGTGCAGCGCCTCCAGGTAGGACTTGTCGCCTGTGAGTTGCCAGGCCACCAGGCTGGGGAAGCCGGTGGCACCCTTGTCCGCGGCCTGGACCAGGGACTTGCCCCAGTCGTCCTGGCGGCCCAGCACGCCGAGGAAGTTCTCGCCCAGGTTGCCCAGGCTGGCCGGACCGCTGCGCATGGCGCGGTAGTCCAGCGCGCGAAGGTAGCGCGCATCGCCGGTCCAGCGCCAGGCGGCCCAGAACAGATGCATGGTGTCGCCGCCGCCGGAACCCATGACCAGTTCGCCGCCGCGGGTCTGGCCGGTGGCCCAGTGGATCTCGTTGGGCAGCGCCCATTGCCCGTCCTCGGCGGTGTAGGCATGGGCCAGGTAGCCGTCGGCCAGGCCCACCACCAGCTTGCGGCCGGTGGGGTCGGCGTTCCAGTCGCCGAGCAGGAAGGCCGGGTGCAGGGCAGGGAACGAGTACGGTTTCTGCCACTGCCAGTTCGGCTCGCGGTAAACCTTGCGCCCGCCGAACCAGTTGCTGGAGAACAGCAGGTGGCCCTGTGGGTTGGGCAGCACGATGCGCTGGTCGAAGGCGCGCACGGTCTCCATCAGCCGCTCGAGGGTCAATGGATCGCCCCAGTTGAGGTAGAGCATGGCGCTGTTGATGTTGATGCCCTCCTCGTAGGCGTGCAGCTCGTCGGTCTCGATGGTGCTCAGGCCGTCGGTGAACATGCCGTTGCGGTAGGCAGCCTCGGCCAGCGCGGTCAGGGAAGCGTTGATCTTGTCGGGCAGCACGCCCATCAGCGCCAGGCCGGGCCATTGCTGCACCAGGTCCGAATCGTCGGAGATGCCGCCGCCGAAGTCGCCGTATTCGACCTGGCGGTGGTCGATCCACCACTCGACGAAGCGGCGCACGTACTTCAGGTCCTCGACCTGGCGGAAGGCCCACAGCGGCGCGCCCTTGGGCGGCTGCGGCTGCTCGAACGGCGGCCGGCCCTGGCTGTTGTAGCTGATGTAGTTCCAGTACAGGCGCCCCAGCGCGTGGTCCGGGTCCACCCGCAGCAGGTCGCTGATGTCGGCGTAGACGCGCGCGTACAGGCGTTGGCGCTTGGAGGTGGTGTGCTCCTCGACCAGGAAGCCCCAGTTGTCGCGCACCTGGTTGAAGCGGTCGGCCACGTGCTCGCGCAGCGCCTCGGCGCGGTCCTTGAACACCAGCCGGATCTCGGTCCCGTCCAGCGCGGCGGCGGAAAAGCCCGGCGCCGCCGCGGCCACGCTGATCCACAGGCTGTCGGGGGTGAGGATGCGGTCGCGCAAGTCCAGCCACAGGGTGCGCGCCTGTCCGGGCCGCACCGAGACCGACACGTCGATCATGTCGCGCGCCGGCCAGATCGGGTCCTTGACCCGGATGTTGAGCGGAATCAGGTCGCCGTGGGTGGGCGGCAGGTCCAGCGCCGGCAGGTCGATGGCCATGCCGTCCAGGCCGTCGTACATGTTCTCCCAGCTGTAGGCCCAGCTGCGGATCAGCGGCTGGGCCGGCGGCGCGTCGCCCACGCCGGACGGGACCAGGATGTGGACGATGGGGTCCGGCGACGCAGGCAGCGTGTCGGGCGCGCGCCGGCGCGCGCCGGCGCCCTTGGGCAGGGCCATCACCGTGCTGCGCTCCGATGCCGGGTAGCGCCCGTCGATGTACCGGCGCAGGGCCTGCACGTTGCCGTAGTCCGGCAGGACCCGGCTGTCCACCACGTAGGTCTGCTTGACCGTGCCTTCCGGCTCGGGCGCGTCGCTGACGTGGTAGGCCCAGATCTCCTGGATCGGGGTTTCCTGTACCTCGTTGACGAAGCGCAGGTGGCCGCCGCGGCGCTCGCCGAACGCATGCACGCTGCGCACCGCCCCGCGCGGGCGCTCGAACAGCGGCTGCAGCCGCTCGGGATCGGCGCCGTGGAGGGCCTGGCCGAAGGCAGCGCCGCGGATCTCGACGCGGTTGAACGGCGCGTCCGGCATGGCCAGGTCCAGAGCCATCCCGCCCTCGACGTAGGTGTTCCAGTCCGGCAGCTGGAAGTAGTCGTCGCGTCCGGGCAGGCGCGAGCGGTTGTACACGCCCGGCCAGGTGGTCTCGGGGATGCCGTCGGTCCCCTTCCACATCCACTGCTTCTTGTCCTTGACGTCGGCGAACTCGAGCTTGCGGATCGAGGTCGTGGCCGCCTCCAGCGCCGGGGGCGCCAAGTCTCCGTCCCAGCCGTGGCGGTGCAGCCAGGCCCGGCGCCGCGCCTGCGCATCCACGGCCTCGGCGCTGGACGGGCGGGCCCCGGCAGGATCGGCGCGCCGCGCCAGCGTGGCCATGCCGGCTGCGTCCAGCATGCGGTCGTAGACCCGGATCTCGTCGAAGTCGCTGCCGCGCAGGAAGTTGTAGCGGCTCTGCACCTGGTACGGCGCCATCACCCGCCCGGCCAGGCCCAACTGGTCCAGCGCCGCGTCGTAGTCGAAGGGCACCGGCCCGGCCTCCACCCGTGCGGCCTCCCGGCCGTCCACGTACAGGCGCACGCCGGCGGTCTCGTCCCAGGCGAAGGCCAGGTGGACCCAGTCCTGCGGGCCGGGCGTGCGCTCCATGCGGAACGAGACCCGGGTGCGCGCCAGGTTGGCATCGGTGACGAAGGCGTCGAAGCCGTGGCCGTTCCAGTCGATCCGCAGCCAGGCCATGTCCCAGCTGCTGTGGTCACCGTAGCCGACGCGGAAGATCACGAACGGCGCCTCGCCCACCGCGTAGCGCGGGCGCCAGAAGAACGCCAGCGTGCCGCGCTGCGCCTGGATGTTGCCCGGCGCGTTCCAGGCCAGCACCCCGTCGTCGGCCCATTCGATCGCCCCGCCCTGCACCCCCGTGGGCACGATCTTCACCTTGTCCTGGAAGTTGGGCACCGGATCGCCGACGGCGTGGTCGGCGACGAAGCCGGCGTCGGCCGATACCCGGAACAGCAATTGCGGGGGCTCGGCGCGTGCGGCGGTGGGTGATGCGGCGCCGGCGGCCAGGAGGAGGGCGAGCAGGGCGTGGCGGGTCTTCATAGGTCTTCCACTTGCGATGGATCGGAGGCGTCGGCGGTCGCACGACGGTAGGCGGTCACGGCGGCGGCGTGGGCCCGGCGCCAGCGCGGCAGCTCCACCGCCAGCAGCTTCTCCGGCCAGGTGCCGTACCAGGCGTAACCGACGCGGCGCTCGTTGGGCATGCGGCCGAACTCGGCCACGCGCTCGCCTTCGCGGTTCACGAACAGCGGCTGCTGCCGTTCCAGGTCGTAGAAGCGCGCCCACAGCGAGGCCCCGGGCTGCGGCACCACCCGCACGTCGCGGCCGGTTTCCTCGTGTGGCGCTTCGATCCGGCGCAGGGCCAGGTCCCGCAGGCGGTGCGCCTCCAGCCAGGTAGCGGCCAACTCGACCGCGGCGACGATGCGCGCATCCGGAGCGGGCTGGCGCATCAGCAGTCGCACCACGCCCACCGACTCGGCCACCGCCAGCGAGGGCAATTCGTAGGCGCGCGCCTTGGCCGGCCGCAGGGTGGTCTCGTCGTACTGCGCCGCCCAGATCGTCGGCCTTCCGCCGATGCGGACCTGGGTGGCGAGGATGCATTCGATGCCGCGGGCCAGGGCCTGCCGCGCGCGCGCGCCGAACTCCGGGGTCAGCGCGGCCAGCGCACCTCGTGCCTCGGCGATGTCCTGCAGCAGGTGCAGGGCGCGCACCATCGCGTCGTCGTTGAAGGTGATCTGGTGCCGGTAGAAGGAACGGTCCGGGTAGTACTGGGGCCAGCCGCCATTGGGGTACTGCGCGCGCAGCAGCCATTCCACCCCGCGCCGGGCCGCGTTCAGGTAGGCGGGATTGCCGGTGCGTTCCCAGGCCTGGGCCAGGTGGGCGATCTCGCGGGTGGTGGCCTTGTTGTCCAGGGTCGCGTCGTCGACCCGGTCCGGCGCACCCAGGGCCTGGCGCTCGGCCTCGTCGAAGGGCCGCTCGTAGTCCACCGGACGGCCGTGCCAGTGCTTGGGCCAGCCGCCCGATGCGGTCTGCAGCAACAGCATGTTCTCGGCCACGGGATCCTGCGGCGGCGGCGCTGCGGCGACCAGCGCCGGCAGCGCGAACAGCAGGGCCAGGAGCGGGCGCAGCAGGGCCGGTGCGGTCATTCGTACGGTCTCCAATCGCCGAGGATGGCTTGGCGCGAGTAGGCCGCGGCCTGCCGCGGACCGAGCCGGTGCGCCCAGGGCGCGCGCGCGCCGGCATCGGCGCCGGGACCGGTATTGCCGGCCTCGGCGAAATGCGCGGTGGCGCGCCGCTCCGGCCGGTCCCAGTCGTGCCAGCCGGCCGGCAGCACGTGCGCGCCTAGGACGCTGTCCAGGAAGGCCACCCGGGCATGATCGCGCCATGGCCGGCCCAGGTACACCGCACGCACGCCGGGCGCGGCGGTCAGCCGGCAGTCGCGGAACACCAGGCCGAAGCGCCGGCCATGGGGCGTGGCGGCGGCGGTGACATAGCCGTCGCCGAGGGAGTGGATGCGGCAGCGCTCGAACAGCGCGGTGCCCGCGCCGAAGATAAAGTCCACCGTACCCTCCACCGCGCAGTCTCCGAACCAGGCCAGGCTGTCGCGTCCCTGCAGGTAGAGCGTGTCCTGGTGGCCGCGCAGGTGCACGTGGCGGAACGCGGCGCGGGTGCCGCTCAACCGCAGCGCCACGGCCTGCCCGACCGGGCCGGCGTCGTTGGCGATAGTCAGGTCGCGGGCGCGGAAGTCGTCCGCGTCCACCGCCACCGTGGCCGAGCCGAAGGTGCCGAACGGCCGGCCGCTGGCCGGGTCGAGCAGCGCGGCGTGGTTGCCGAACACGATGACGGTGCGTTCCGGCCCGTCGCCGGCCAGCTCCATCGGCGGCGCTCCGGCCGGGATCCGGACCGTTTCGCGGTAGGTCCCGGCATGGATGCGGACCGTGGCTGGTGCCCCGGCCGCGACCGCGGCATTGACCGCGGCCTGCACCGACGTGAACTGCGCGCTGCCGTCGGCGGCCACGTCGAATGCGACCGCCGGCGCGGCATTGACCGCGGCCGCCGCCGAGGTGGCGGAAAGCGTCAGGAGAAGAAGCCCGGCCAGTCTCCGCCGGCGCCGGGGCGACGGCGGGAGGTCCGGTCGGGCCGCCCGGTCCCGCCCACGGGAGAGGAAGGGGAATGGGCGGGGCCGGAGCGACACGTCAGAAGCGATAGCGGACACCGAGGTAGTACTGGCGTCCGTTGACGGTGTAGCGATCGGGCATCTGCAGCGCCGAGTCGACGTAGCGCCGGTCGGGGGTGTCGAGCAGGTTGATCGCCTCTAAGGTCATCGTCAGCTTCTTGTTGAGGCGGTAGGACATGTTGAAGTCCACGTTGCGCACGTCGTGCTTTCCGGTCACGTCGGCGGTGGCCAGCTCGTTGCCGTCCAGGTCCCACACGTTCTCGCGGCTGAGTACCTCGCTGATGTAGCCGTCGCGGTAGCTGGTGGACACGCGCGCGCTGAACTTGCCGTCGTCGTAGTACAAGGTGGCGTTGTACGAGTTCGGCGACAGGTTGACCAGGTCGTTCTCGGTGTACGTGGTCACCACGGTCCGGTTGTTGTTGGTCGCGGTGCTGAACATGTACTGGATGCTGGATTCGACGTGGGTGTAGTTGAGCTGCACGCCGAACCTGCTCCAGAAGCCGGGCAGGAAGGTGAAGGGCTGCTGGTAGGTCAGCTCGTAGCCCTTCAGCGGGCCGCCCGGGGTGTTGTAGTAGCTCTGCACGTTGAACAGCGTGTCGGCGGTGAACCCGGCCGGCAGCAGGTCCAGCGAGTAGCCCATGTCGCGCCAGGTGGTCAGCAGGCGGGTGCGCTGCACGTAGCTGTCGATGTCCTTGTAGAACAGCGCGGCCGACAGCAGTGCGCCCTCCTGGAAGTACCACTCCAGGCTCAGGTCGTAGTTGGTCGAGCGGAACGGATCGAGCTTGGGGTTGCCGAGGTTGATCGAGAACACGCGGCCGTCGTCGAAGTACTGCGTCGGTCCGCCGCTGACGCTGGGCGACAGGTAGCCCAGCGTGGGCCGGGCCATGGTCTTGGCCGCGCCGAAGCGCAGCACCAGCTCGTCGCTCAGGTCCCAGGCCAGGTTCAGCGACGGCAGCACGTCGCGGTAGCGGTGGTCGACCACGCTGCGCACCAGGTAGCGGTCGCCCGGCGCGGAGGTGGCGTTGGCCACGCCGAAGAAGGCTTGGCAATTGGCCGAATTGTTGGCGGCGTTGGCGGCGGTGCAGGGCGCCCAGCCGCTGGCGGTGATCTGGGTCTCGACCACGCGCACGCCGATGTTGCCGCGCAGGGCACGATCCAGCAGGTCGGTGTTGAAGTCCAGCTGCAGGTAGCTGCCCAGGCTGCGCTCGTTGACCTCGAAGTTGTTGTTCGAGGCGCCGAAGTGGCCGACGCTGGCCAGGCGGTAGTCGCCGCCCTGCACGCCAGTGTCGCAGTTGCAGTAGATGTCGAGCAGGTCGACGATCCTGCCGAAGTCCGGCACCAGCCAGCTGGACGGCGCGCCGGAGAGGTTCTTGCCGAACCCGGTGAGCGTGGTGCTCAGGTCGGCGACGCTCAGCCCGTCGGGCAGCGCCTGGGCCAGGCGCCCGTAGCTGATGTGGCGGTACTCCTCCGTGCTCATGTCGTAGTCCTTGTAGGCAAGGCCGCCACGGAGGGTGAAGGTCGGGTTGATGTCGAACTGCAGGTCGACCTTGGCCGAGTCGAAGCTGTTCTCCACGTACTGCGGGTTGAGCCGGACCTCGCTGATGTTGCTGCCGCGCGCGGTGCCGTTGCTGTTGACCGGCACGGCGCCGTAGCCCAGCCACGACCACGCCGACGGGTCGTTGAGGTCGAACGGGAAGGTCATGCGCGGCATGTCGGGGTCGCCGCGCAGGTCCAGCACGAAGCCGTCCAGGTTCTGGTTGTCGAAGCTGACCAGCGAGAACACCGGGCGCTCGTAGTTGGAGCTGGAGTGGCCCAGCTGCGCGTCCAGGCGCACGTCGTCGTTGAAACGGTGCTCCAGGCTCAGGCTGTACTGCTGGAACTTTGTCGACTCCTGGATGTTGGTCGACTCGGTGCGGAAGTCGACGTTGTCGAACACGCCGTAGACCAGCCGGTTCATGGCGTCGACCTCGGCCTCGCGGACCACGATCTGGGTCTTGCCGCCCAGGTTCGCCGCGCGGTGCAGGTTCGCGCCCAGCGAGTCCTCGCGCTGGTCCTTGGACAGCTCCGAGTACATCGCGTCGAAGCTGAGCAGGGTGTCGTCGGAGGCGCGCCACTGCAGCGCGCCGGTCACGCCGATGCGCTCGATCTCGCTGGCGGTGCGGATGTAGCGCGGATAGCGCGGGTGCCAGGCGTTGGTCGCGGTCTCGTAGGCGGCGACGTTCTCCGGCGTGTTGGCCGGGCGCGGCAGGCCGGTGCCGCAGTTGTTGGCGTCGATGCCGAAGCTGCCCCAGCCGTTGTTGCGGTCCTGGTTGGCCTGCGAGCCGGTGCCGGCCGGGGTCTCGTTGGACAGCGGGTTGCGCGGGGTCTGTGGGACGTAGCCGACCGGCGAACAGAAGCCGTAGGTGCCGTTGTTGTTGGCGTTGGACTGGTTGGAGTTGCGGTGGTTGCCGTGCTCCCAGCGCACCGGGTTGTAGCCTTCCTCGTACACGTTGCGCTTGCTGTAGGAGGCCGACAGCAGGGCGCCGAAGCGGCCGTCGGCCCAGGTGTTGGAGACCAGCCCCGACACGCGCGGGTCGATCTCCCCGGCCAGTTCGCCGTAGCCCGCCTGGGCGCTGGCGGAGGCGCGGAATCCGTCGAAGTCGAACGGGCGCGAGCCGCGCAGGTCCACGGTCGAGCCGAGCGAGCCTTCGTCCATCTGCGCCGACTGGGTCTTGTTGACCTTGACCTGGCTGAACAGCTCGGAGGCGAAGGTGTTGAAGTCGAAGCCGCGGCTGCGGTTGACGCCGGCGGTGCCGGTGCCGGCGGTGGCCAGCGCCTCCAGGCCGTTCAGGCGCACGCGGGTGAAGTCCGAGCCCAGGCCGCGGATGGAAATGCGCTGGCCTTCGCCGCCCTCGCGGTCGATCGAGACGCCGGCGATACGCTGCATCGATTCGGCCAGGTTCTGGTCGGGGAACTTGCCGATGTCCTCGGCGAAGATCGCGTCGACCTGCTCGGTCGAGTAGCGCTTCTCGTCCAGCGACTTCTGCAGGCTCTGCCGGTAGCCGGTGACGGTCACCCGGTCCAGCTCGGTGACGTCCTGCGCTGCGCCGGCCTCCTGGGCCGCGGCGGGCAGGGACAGGGCGGCGGCGATGGCCGCGGCCAGCAAGGTAACCGGTGTCTTTCCGGTGCGGTCGTACTTCGGCATTCCAGATCCCTCCCAGGGAGTGGCTGTGTGGATCGGTTCGGGCGACGGGACGGACGTGGCCCAAGGAGCCACCGGGCCGATGACACCGATGGTCAAAGGCGAAACTAGCAGCACCCGCAGGCGCTTGGCATCTTGCATCGCAACACCCGCCGGGCGCCGCAAAGGAAAAGGCCGGGGCGTCGCCGCCCCGGCCTTTCCAACGCAGCAGCCGGTGGACCTCAGAACTTGTAGCGCAGGCCCAGCAGGAAGGTACGGCCGGTCTCGCTGTACTCCAGCGGCAGCGACACGTACGGGTTGGCCACCCACGATTCCTGGGCTTCGTTGGTCAGGTTGCTGCCTTCCAGGCTGATCTCGGCCTTCTCGCTCAGCTTGTAGCGGATCGATGCGTCGAGGACCGTGCTGCCGCTCTGGCCGTGCACGCCGTTGGCGGCGCTGTTGAAGCCGGTTTCGGTGCCCGGGACCTGGATCAGGTAGTCGTTGCGGTTGGTCGCCGAGATGCGGCCGGAGAAGCGCTCGCCTTCGTAGAACACGGTGGCGTTCCACGAATTCTTCGACTGGCCGGTCATCGCCGCCTTCTGCGCCGCGGCGCCGCTGGACAGCAGGTACTGGATCTCCGAATCGACGTAGGTGTAGTTCAGCTGCACGCCGAAGTTCTGCCAGAAGCCCGGCAGGAAGGTGAACGGCTGGGTGTAGTTGAACTCCAGGCCACGCAGGCTGCCGCCCGGGGTGTTGATCGGCACGGTGAACACGAACTCGTCGTTGACCGTGGCGGTGGTGCCGTCGAGCAGGTTGGCCGGCAGGCCGCTCTGGGCGTACACGCGCGACTCGCGGGTGTTCTGGATGAAGCTGTCGATGTCCTTGTAGAACGCCGCCAGGCCCAGCATCGCGCCTTCGTCGAAGTACCACTCGAAGCCCAGGTCGTAGGTCTTGGCGCGGGTCGGATCCAGCATCGGGTTGCCGCCGCTGACGGTGCGCGCGCTGCCGCTGACGCTGACCGTGACGCCCGGGGTCAGGCTGCCCAGGCCCGGACGCGACATGACCTTGGCGGCGCCGAAGCGGACCAGGAAGTCGGGGGTGACTTCGGCGACCAGGTTCAGCGACGGCAGGGTGTCGCTGTACTCGCGCGACACGGTGACCGGGACCGGCTGGCCGCTGGCGGTGGCGATGCCGGTGGAGGTCTGCTTGGTCTTGACGTAACGGACGCCGAAGTTGCCCGACAGCGGGATCGCGCCGAGGTCGGTCGAGAACTTGCCCATCAGGTAGCCGCCGCGGTCCTTCTCCTCGACGCTGCGGTCGCTCGGGGCGTAGTTGGACAGGGCGAAGGTGCCCTCGCCGCCCAGCGCGCCGAACAGGTTCACGATCTTGTCGAAGTCCGGCACCACCCACTTGCCCGGGTGGCCCTTGACGCCGGTCAGCTTGCCGATCTCGGTCATGTCGGCCGGGACGATGCGGGTGCCGTCGGCGAAGTTCGGGACGATGGTTTCGGTCGCGGTGCGGCGGCGCTCGATCGAGTCGAAGGTGTAGTCCTTGGCCTGGATGCCGCCCTGCAGGGTGAACGACGGGGTGGCCAGCCAGGTGAAGTCGACCTGGCCGGTGTCGAACTCGTTGGTCACGTAGTTCTGGCGCAGGCGGATCGTGGACAGGGTCCAGCCGTTCGGGTCGGTCGGGTCGACGCCGTAGTTGAAGACCGGCTTGTTCATGTTGCCACGGTAGTCGTAGCTGTAACCCTGGACGTCCAGCTTGTCCATCATCACCGTGGCCTGGACCGGGTTCTTGTGGTCCGACTTCGAGGTGCCGACCTTCGCGGTCATGAAGAAGCTGTCGTTGAACTCGTGCTTGCCGTCCAGGCTGAACTGGGTGAACTCGGTGGTCCACTCGTCGTGGCGGTTCTCGGCACGGATGTCGACGTTGTCCATCTCGGCGTAGACCAGCGCGCCGTTGCGGATCTCGCCGCGGTTGACCAGGATCTGGCGCTTGCCGTCGGCCGACGACTTGCTCAGGCCGTTGGCCTCGATGTACTTCTCGTCGCGCTCGGCGTCGATCTTCGAGTACAGCGCGTCGAAGTTGATCTCGGTGCTGTCGGTCGGGCGGAACTGCAGCGAGGCGGTGACGCCCAGGCGCTTCTGGTCGTGCTCCATCAGCGTGTAGCGCGGGAAGCGCGGCGCGAACACGTCGGCCGAACGGGCTTCCTGGAACGGCGAGGCGGCGCTGAAGTTGCCGTTGGCCGGACCGTTGGCCCAGCGGACGGTGCCGCTGCCCTCATCGACCGTCTCGCGCTCGGAGTAGGCGACCGAGAGCAGGCCGCCGACCTTGCCGTCGGCCCAGGTGTCGGCGATCAGCGCGGCGATGCGCGGGGTGGCGGCGCGGGCGGCGTCGTTCCAGCTGCCCTGGATGTTGGTCACCGCGGTGAAGCCGTCGTAGTCGAACGGGCGCGCGGTGCGCAGGTCGACGGTGGCGCCCAGCGAGCCTTCGTCCACGTCGGCCGAGGCGGTCTTGCGCACGACCAGCTGCGAGAACAGGTCGGAGGCGAACACGTTGAAGTCGAAGCCGCGGCTGCGGTTGGTGCCGCCGGCGCCGTCGGTGCTGCCGACCGTGCTCAGCGCTTCCAGGCCGTTGAGGCGCACGCGGGTGAAGTCCGGGCCCAGGCCGCGGACGGTGATCTGGCGGCCTTCGCCGCCGTCGCGGGTGATGACCACGCCCGGGATGCGCTGCAGCGACTCGGCCAGGTTCAGGTCGGGGAACTTGCCGATGTCCTGGGCGACGACCGCGTCGACCATGCCGATCTCGCCGCGCTTGATGTCCTGGGCGCGCTCGAGGCTGGCCCGGTAGCCGGTGACGACGATGGTGTCCAGGTCGGTAGCGGTGCCCTGCGTCTCGGCGGCGGCGTCCTGCGCCATCGCGGACGGCATGTACAGCGCGAGGCCGATCGACGCGGCCAGCAAGGTAACCGGTGTCTTACGGCGGGTGTTCCGGGTATTCATATCCCCTCCCAGAGGAAGAACTCGCAAGATTGTTTTCGGAAATGCGCAGCCAGCGGATGACACCGCTGGTCAAACAAGACGCTAACATCGCCGAATGGTGACGTTCATCTTGCAGCGCAACACGAGCGGTCCGCGCACCGCCCGTCGGGCCGGTTCCGGCCACGTTAGAATGACACCGCTGGCCAACCTCGCGGGCGCCCCTGCATGCCACCATGCCCGCGGCGGAGGCCGTCATACCCGGGAGGAAAGATGGCGCGTGTCGTGTGTTTCGGTGAGCTCCTGCTGCGGCTGAGCGCGCCGGGCCGGGAAAGGCTGCTGCAGAGCCCGTCGCTGGAGGTCCGCATCGGCGGCGCCGAGGCCAACGTCGGCGTGTCGCTGGCCCAGTTCGGCCACCAGGTTGCGGCGGTGGGCACCGTGGCCGACAACGCCCTGGGCGAGGCCGCGGCCGGCGAGCTGCGCCGCCACGGCGTCGACACCTCCGGCCTGCGCCGGGTGCCGGGCCGCATGGGCCTGTACTTCCTCGCCCCGGGCGCGGCGCAGCGTCCGGCCGAGGTGCTGTACGACCGCGCCGGCTCGGCCTTCGCCCTGGCCCCGGCCGATGCCTACGACTGGCCGGCCCTGCTGGCCGGCGCCGACTGGCTGCACCTGTCCGGGGTCACCCCGGCGCTGGGCGCCAACACCGCCGGCGCCGCGCTGGCCGCCGCCCGCGCCGCCCGCGCCGCCGGGGTGAAGGTTTCCTTCGACGGCAACTTCCGGCCCAGGCTGTGGGAGGTGTGGAAGGGCGACGCCAAGGCGATCCTGTCCGAGCTGATGGCCGAGGCCGACCTGCTGTTCGCCGACTACCGCGACATGGGCGTGGTCCTGGGCGGGCAGTACCCGCAGGCCGAACCGCTGGCGCGCGTGGACGCCGCCGCGGCCGACGCCTTCGCCGCGTTCCCGCGCCTGCAGTGGATGGCCTGCACCATCCGCACCCCGCGCAACGTCGACCACCACGCCCTGTCCGGCGTGCTGGTCGGGCGCCAGGCCGGCACCGCGCTGGCGCCACAGGAGGAAGTGGGCCCGATTGTGGACCGCATCGGCGGCGGCGACGCCTTCGCCGCCGGCGTGCTGCATGGCCTGTGCCGCGGCTGGGCGCTGGAACGCACGATCCGCTTCGGCCTGGCCGCCGGCTGCCTGAAGCATTCGATCCCCGGAGACTTCAACCTGGTGTCCGAGGCCGACGTCGAGGCGCTGGTCGGCGAGGGCCGCTTCGACGTGAAGCGCTGAGCCCCGCGGGGCATGCGGATGGAAGGGCGGCCACTGGCCGCCCTTTGCATTTGCCGAACCATGCACATGACGGCAGCGCCGTCCGTGTCACATTCGGGCGTCCCGGGCCGTCGCAGGGGGAAAGCGGGGATTTCCCGCAGCTGGAGACCGTCGATGACCCCGACCATCACCGCCTTCGCCGATTCCCCCGGCCGCGGCCGCGGCCTGGCCCGCGACATACGCGTGCGCTGGGCGCTGGAAGAGGTGGGGCAGCCCTACGGGGAGCGCCTGCTGTCCTTCGACGAGCTGAAGGCGCCGGCCCACCGCGCCATCCAGCCGTTCGGGCAGATCCCCACCTGGGAGGAGGACGGGCTGGTGCTGTTCGAATCCGGCGCGATCGTGCTGCACATCGCCGGGCGCCATCCTGGCCTGCTGCCAGGGGAGGCGCACGCGCGCAGCCGCGCCATCTGCTGGATGTTCGCCGCGCTCGACACGGTGGAGCCGCCGATCTTCGAGCGCTCGCTGGCGACGGTCCTGGAGCGCGACGAACCCTGGTTCGCCGCCAGGCTGTCCGTGCTGGACGCGCGGGTGCGGCAGCGGCTCGGCGAACTTTTGCGTCGCCTCGGCAACGCCGACTGGCTGGACGGCGACTTCAGCGCCGGTGACCTGCTGATGGCGTCGGTGCTGGCGCGGCTGGAAGGCAGCGGCCTGCTCGGCGGGTACCCGAACCTGGCCGCCTACCTGCTGCGCGGCAAGGCGCGTCCGGCGTACCAGCGCGCCTATGCCGCCCAGTTCGCGGTGTTCCTGCGTTCGCGCTCGGCGAAGGACCCGGCCGCGAACTAGCGTCCGGCAACCGGCCGCGGCGCGATCCGCCGACGTCCGGTTGCCGGCGTCGCGTGTGCTGGCTTCGCCGGACGCCCGGTCCGGCGAAGCCAGCAGGCCGTGGAGGTCGCGCGGGCCGTCGTAGCACAGCCCGTTGACGAACAGGCTGGGCGTCCCGCTCACGCCACTGCGCGCGCCACCTTCGAAGTCGGCCTCGATGCGCGGGTCGAAGGCGCCGGCCAGCGCGCGCGCAGTGCATCGCCGGCGTGGCGCCGATGGCGCCACGCCGGTGGTCGCGACTCAGATGATCCGCAGGGTGATCGCCTTGAGCACGGCGCGGGTGCGGTCGCGGGTGCCGAGCTTGTCGAGGATGTTGGACACGTAGTTCTTCACCGTGCCCTCGGCCAGGAACAGGCTGCGCGCGATCTCCTTGTTGGAGTAACCGCCGGCGAGCAGGCGCAGGATCGCCACCTCGCGTTCGTTGAAGCCGTCGTGCGGTGGCGTCTCGTCGTGGAAGCGGTAGCGGGCGCGCACCGGATCGGTGCTCACCGGCGCCAGCAGGGTGTCGCCGCCGGCGACGCGGACGATGGCCTCGTGCAGTTCCGCCGGCGCCGCGTCCTTGAGCAGGAAGCCCTGCGCACCGGCCGCGCGCGCATCCAGCAGCAGGTCGCTGTCGTCGAAGGTGGTCAGCAGCAGCACCGGGGTGGCGTCGCCCGCCTCGCGCAGGCGGCGCAGCGCGGCGATGCCGTCCAGGCCGGGCATGCGGATGTCGCTGAGCACCACGTCCACCGCCTGCAGCTGCAGCGCGTCGAGCAGGCCCTGCCCGTCCTCGGCCTCGAACGCGACGTCCACGCCCAGCCCTTCCAGCAGCGCACGCAGGCCGGCGCGCACCAGCGCCTGGTCGTCGGCCAGGGCCACGCGCAACCGGCTCATGCCGGCAGCCTCGCCAGCAGGCGCAGGCCGCCGCTGGCGGTGCGGTCCAGTTCCAGGGTGCCGGACAGCGCGGCCAGGCGCTCGCGCATGCCGGCGATGCCGTTGCCCTCGCGCACGCGTTCGCCGCACCAGCCGTCGTCGTGGATCTCGATGCGCAAGCGGCGGTCGTCCTCGTCGATGCGCAGCCACACGTGCTCGGCGTTGGCGTGGCGCGCGGCATTGGTCAGCGCCTCCTGGGCCAGGCGCAGCACCGCCTCGGCCACGGCCGGGTCGGCGATGCGCACGCCCGGGGCGATGTCCACCTCCAGCGTCGGCCGCGGGAACGGCGCGGCGAGCGCGCGCAGCGCGGTGGCCAGGTCCAGGCCGCGGTCGTCGCGCAGCGACTGCACCACCTGGCGCAGGTCGCCGAGCAGTTCGCCCGACAGGCGTTCGGCCAGGGCGACGCCGGGATGGTCGGCAAGCGCCGGGTCGTTGGCCAGCGCGCGCAGGTTCAGGCGCATCGCGGTGAGCTTGTGCCCGGCTACGTCGTGCAGCTCGCGGGCCAGGCGCAGGCGTTCGGCGTCGCGCGCGCTGTCGGCGAGCAGGGCGCGGGTGGCGAGCAGGTCGGCGTTGACCCGGGCCAGCGCGTCGCGCGATTCCTCCGCCGCCCGCGCGTAGTGCACGCAGATCGCCGCCAGCGCCTGGAAGCCCATGTTGATCAGCACCATCGGCAGCGGGTCGCCCTCGCTGCTGCCGCGCAGGGCGAGGTAGAACCCGGTGTTGGCCAGCAGCGCCGCGCCGGTGGCGAGCGGCAGCGGCCAGGTGGTGAACGCGCAAGCCACCCACACCACCATCAGCACCTGCGCCGCGCCGACCCTGGCGCTGGCTGCGCTGAGGACCACGATCACCACCGGCATCAGCAGCAGCACCGCGTGCTGGACCCGGCGCATGCGCTCGGGCACCACGCTGAACAGCACGAACAGGACCAGGAAGGCGCACAGCGCCGATCCCGCCAGCAGGCGCTGGCCGGGCGCGGTGAAGCGCATCGCGTAGCCGACGGTGAGGATGGTCAGCAGCCCGGCCAATGGCAGGGGCCGCAACAGGTTGGCGAAAGCCTGGCGCATGGGCGGATGCTCCCGCCGCCGGAGGCGCGTGGCAATGGCGGCGGCGCAGGTCGTGACTTCCGGCACTGCGTCGACGGCGGGACGCTCAGCCGCCGGGCAGTGTCTGGCGCAGCGTGGCGATGCCGTCCCACGGATGGCGCCGCAGGCGCACCGCGCGCTGCAGGGCGCGGGCCATGCTCGGCCAGGCCGGCGAATCGACCTTCGACAGCTCCTCCCAGCGCAGCGGCAGGGCCACGGTGGCGTGTTCGCGCGCGCGCAGCGACCAGCCGGTCACGCTGGTCGCGCCGCGGGTGTTGCGCAGCCAGTCGAGGAAGATGCGGCCGCCGCGCAGGTCCTTGCGCATGTTGGCGACGAAACGGTCCGGCTTGTCCGCGGCCAGCGCCCTGGCGAACGCCTCGCAGAACGTGCTGGCGCGCTCCCAGGGCGCCGCCGGCGCCAGCGGCACGACCACGTGCAGGCCCTTGCCCCCGCTCAGCCGCAGGAAGCTCTCCAGTCCGGCCGCGCGCAGTCCCGCGCGCACCAGGCGCGCGGCGTCGCGCACCTCGGCCCAGGGCACGCCCTCGCCCGGGTCCAGGTCGAACACCAGCCGGTCGGCGCGTTCGGGATCGTCGATCGTCGCGCCCCAGGGATGCAGCTCCAGCGCGTTCATCTGCACCAGCTGCAGCAGCCCGGGCGCGTCCTCGATGTACAGGTAGTTCTCGACGCCGCTCTTCTGCCGCAGCGGGATCGCATGTACCGCCTTGCCGAAACCCGGACCATGGTGCTTCTGGAAGAAGCATTCGCCGCCGGCGCCATCCGGGCAGCGCACCAGCGACAGCGGCCGCCGCGCCGCTTCCGGCAGCAGCCAGCGCGCCACCGCGGCGTAGTACGCGGCGACTTCGCCCTTGGTGATGCCGTCGACGGCGAATACCACCCGTTCCGGATGGCTGATCGATACCCCACCGACGGCCATCGGCCCGCCTTCGCCCGCGGGTCCGCCGCGCCGGCGTGAACGCGGGGCACGCGTATCCGCTGCCGCCTGCTTGGCGCCACGCTTCGGGGGTGCTTTCGCTGGTTTGCGGCTTGGCATGGCGGGCTTCGGCTCAATGGTCCGAATGGGCAGGCCAGGTCATCCGGCCTTGCGCTTGGCCGGCGCCTTGCGCGCCTTCTTCGCCGGCGCGCGCCGGGTCGTCTTGGCCGCGGTCTTGCTGGTGGACTTGCCGGCCGTGGAGTTGGCCGCCTTGCCCGCCTTCTTCGCTGGCGTGCGCTTCTTCGCGTCCAGGCTCTGCTGCAGCAGGGCCATGAAGTCGACCACGTTGGTGGTGGCCTCCTCCGGCGCCTCGGCGTCTTCCTCGATCTTCGCCGTGCCGCCCTTGCTCTTGACCCGCTTGCGGATGATCGCGTGCAGGCGCTCGCGGAACTCGTCGCGGTAGTCGCCCGCCTTCCACTTGCCGCTCATCGAATCGATCAGCTGCTCGGCCATCTGCAGTTCGCGCGCGGTGACGCGGTAGTCGGACGGCTTGCCTTCCGGCAGCGCATAGTCGGCCGGGTCGACCAGTTCCTGCGGATAGCGCAGCAGCATCAGGATCAGCGCGTCGCCCTGCGGCAGCACCGCCGAGAGGTACTCGCGGGTGCGGATGACCACCCGGGCGATGCCGACCCGGTTGCTGGCGCGCAGGGTCTCGCGCAGCAGCACGTAGCCCTTCTCGGCCTTCTTCGCCGGCACCAGCACGTAGGGCTTCTCGTAGTAGCGCGGGTCGATCTCGGCGGCGTCGACGAAGGTCTCCACCTCCACCGTCTCGTGGCTTTCCGGCGCGGCCGCCTTGATGTCCGCCTCCTCGAGCACGACGTAGCTGCCCTTGTCGTACTCGTAGGCCTTGACCACGTCCTTCCACGGCACTTCCTCGCCGGTGTCGGCGTTGACCCGCTCGTAGCGCACCGGCTTGCGGTCGCGCGAGTCGAGCATGCGGAAGTGCAGGTCGGTGCGGCGTTCGCCGGACATCAGCGACACCGGCACGTTGAGCAGGCCGAAGGACAGGGTGCCGGTCCAGATCGGGCGGGCCATGGCAGGACTCCGGGTGACGGAAGCGCCAGCGTTCCACTCCGTCCGTCGCCTGTCCGTGACGGCGTTTACCCGGCATTTCCCCGCCGATCACGCCGCCTTGCCCAAGCCGGAGCCAGCATGGCCGTCCGTCCCCCGAGAGACCGCCAGCATGGCCCAGCGAGACCGCAAGGATCCCCCGTTGCCGGGCGAGCAGCACGAACATCCCGAGACCCCTGGCGAACGCGAGCAGCGCAAGAAGCGCGAGGACGAGAACCAGGACGAGGCGCTGGAGGAGACTTTCCCGGCCAGCGATCCGGTGTCGCCCTTCGTTCCGGCGAAGGTGCCCGAGTAATCCTGTCCGTTTCCGGTTGCGGAAACGCGGAAGGCCCGGCGAACCGGGCCTTCCCTGCGTGCAGCCGGCGGAACGCTCAGCCGCGGCTGACGGTCGCCACGGCGCGGGCCACGTATTCCAGGTTGCCCTGGTTGAGCGCAGCCACGCAGATGCGACCGGTGCCCACGGCGTAGATGCCGAACTCGTCGCGCAGGCGGTCCACCTGCGGACGGGTCAGGCCCGAGTACGAGAACATGCCGGCCTGCTGGTTGATGAAGGCGAACTCCGGCGCACCGGCGGCGGCCAGCTTCTCCACCAGGCCCGCGCGCAGGGCGTGGATGCGGGTGCGCATCTCGCCCAGCTCCTGTTCCCACAGCGCGCGCAGCTCGGCGCTGCCGAGCACGCCGGCGACCAGCGCCGCGCCATGCGTGGACGGGCTCGAATAGATCGTGCGGATGATCCGCTTGACCTGCGACTGCACCGCCCTGGCCTGCTCGGCGGTGGCGGCGACCACCGACAGCGCGCCGACGCGCTCGCCGTACAGCGAGAACGACTTGGAGTACGAGCTGGCGACGATGAAGCTGTCGATGCCGGCCTCGACCATGATCGCGATCGCGGCCGCGTCCTCGGCCAGGCCCTTGTCGAAGCCCTGGTAGGCCATGTCGATGAACGGGAACAGCTGCCGCTCCTTCACCACCGCCGCGACCTGCTTCCACTGCTCGACGGTGAGGTCGGCGCCGGTCGGGTTGTGGCAGCAGGCGTGCAGCAGCACGGTGGTGCCGGGCTGCAGCTTCTGCAGGTCGGCGAGCATGCCGGCGAAGTCGACGCCGTGGGTGTCCGCGTCGAAGTAGGTGTAGTCCACCACCTCGAAGCCGGCGGCGGAGAACACCGCGCGGTGGTTCTCCCAGCTCGGGTTGCTCAGTGCCAGAGTGGCGTGCGGCAGCACCTTGCGCAGCAGCTCGGCGCCCACGCGCAGCGCGCCGGAACCGCCCACGGTCTGGGTCGTGGCGACGCGGCCCGCCGCCAGCAGCGGCGAATCCTTGCCGAACAGCAGCTCACGGGTGGCCTGGGTGTAGGCCGGCAGGCCGTCGATCGGCAGGTAACCGCGCGGGCGGGCGGTCGCCGACAGCGACTGCTCGACCTGCTGCACGGCTTTCAGCAGCGGGATCCGACCCTGTTCGTCGTAGTAGATGCCCACGCCGAGGTTGACCTTGGTGGTGCGGGGATCGGCGTTGTACGCCTCGGTCAGGCCGAGGATCGGGTCGCCGGGGACCAGTTCGACGTTCGAGAAGAAGGACACGGCTGCACTCTGGATGCTGGGGGAAGGAGGGTCGGCCCGCGGGCCACGCGGATGGCGCGCCGGCAAACCGCCCAATCGTAACAGGCCGCCCGGATGGCCTCGACCGTTTCGGCTGAGACGGAGGGCCGCGGCCTCAGTGGCGGAATACCAGCCCCAGGCGCAAGCCGCTGTTGTGCATGCGCAGGTGGCCGGTGAAATCGCGGCGTTGCGTACTGGCGTCGATCTGGAACCGGCTGTAGTCGACCAGCACGCCGAAGCGCGGGCGCGGGCAGGTCGCCCCTGTAGTGCTCCTCCAGCTCGCCGCTGGCCGGCGTGCCGTCCATCTCCAGGGTCGCCTTCAGGCCGAAGTCGATCCGGTACCAGGTCAGGCCCGCGCGCGGGCCCAGCGCCCAGGTGTCCTCGCTGAAGGCCCACCACACGTAGTACGCCTCGATGCTGTCGAGGTCGTAGCGCGCGTGCACGGTGCTCGCCGCCTCGTAGACCTTGTCCTCGAACACGATGTCGCGCTGCAGCCGGCGGTCGGCTTCCACGCTGTCGGCGAAATAGCCGACGCCGAACTCGTGGCGGTCGAAGGGTCGTCAGGTCAGTCCGGCGAAGGCGATCCGGGTCTCGTCGTCCAGGCCGAAGTCGCGGCGCAGGTCGACCTCGGTGCCGCGGCCGGTCTCGCCATCGGCGCGCAGCTTCGTATCGAAGCGGGTGAGGCAGGTGCCGATGCTGAAGCTGAAGCGGTCCAGCGGCTCCACGGCCGCGGCGGTGGCGGTGGCGGGCGCGAGCAGCGCCGGCAGCAGCGCGGTCATCCAGCGACGCGAGGTGCGCATACGTCCCCCGTTTCCGGAAGGGCTGCCGGGGCCGCCATGGGCGGACCGGGACGCCCGGTGGAACGACTATACGCCCGCCGCGCGCCGGTTCACGGCCGCCATTCCAGGCCGACGAGCAGGCTGCGTCCGGGGCCGGGTTCGTAGTAGCGGCCGTTGGCCTCGTTGACGATGACCGAGCCGACGTGGGCGCGATCGAGCAGGTTGTCGAGCCGGGCGAAGGCGCGCAGGCGGCCGTCCCGTACCGGGAATGCGCGCGCGGCTTCCAGCCCGAGCAGCCCATGACCGGGCGCGACCGCGGTGCCGCGATCGTCGGCGACCAGCGCCGAGACCGCGCTGGCCTCCGCCGCCAGCTCCCAGGCCGGGCCGGCGTACTGCAGGCGCAGCCAGCCGTGGCGGCGCGGCAGGCCGGGAATGCGCGCCCCGGCGGGCACCGCGTCGGCAGGGGTGGCGCAGCTGCCGCTGCAGAAGCCCTCGCGGAAGCGCGCGTCCAGCCAGGTCGCGGCCAGGTCCAGCGACCAGGCCTCCGCCAGCGGCAGCCGCGCGGAGACCTCCGCGCCCTGCCGCTGCGCCTGGCCGACGTTGCGGTAGCTGCTGCGCCCGCCGCTGTTGCGCGCCACCGCCAGCTCGTCGTCGGTGTCGGCGCGGAACAGCGCCGCCTGCACCAGGCGGCCGCCGTCGCCGCGCCACTTCAGGCCCAGCTCCAGGTTGTCGCTCACCGCCGGGCGCAGGTCGAAGGCCAGGCCGCCCTGGCCGTCCGTGCGGTAGGCCAGTTCGTTGAAGGTCGGCGTCTCGAAGCCGCGGCCGGCGGAGAGGTAGACACGCAGGTCCACGGCCGGGGCGAACACGAGGCCGGCCACCGGGGTGAATTCCGAGTATCCGGCGCGGCCGCTGTCGTCGGGATTGGTCGCGGTGACGTAGCGGTCCTGCGAACGGAAGCGCACCTGGCTGTAGCGCGCGCCGGCCTGCAGCGACCAGCGCGGCGCCAACCGCCACCAGGCCTGCGCGTACTGGTCGAAGCCGTGGACGCGGTCGTCCTGGTCGCGGCGCAGGCGGCCGCGCACGCCGAGGCGGTCGCCGACGAAGTTCTCGTAGCCGCGCCGCTGCTGGGCCTGCAGTTCGGCGCTGGTGCCGACGGTCAGTTCGAACGCGCCGTCGCCGGGCGTCCAGGCCAGGCGCAGGTCGGCACCACCGTAGCTGCCGTCGAGGTCGACCACGCCGCCGGCGCTGAGCGGACTGGCCTGCGCCGCCACCGGCACGGCCAGGTACTGCCCGACCTCGCGCTGGCCGCCGTGGGCGCTCACGCGCAGCCGCGTGGATCCGCCCAGCGGCTGGCTCCAGTTCACGCCGAGCTGGCCCTGCCGCACCGACTTGCGGGTGTCGTACTGCAGCGCCTGCGGCGTCGCCTGGCGCGGTTCCTCGCGCAGCTGCGCGCGGTTGAGGCCCAGGGGATCCTGCGCGTCCGGCGCATCGAGGAAGTTGCCGACCAGCTCGAGGCGGCCGTCACCGTCCAGTTCGCGGTGCAGCTTGAGGTTGAGCGAATCCCGGCGCGCGGCGCCGTGCTCGCGGAAGCCGTCGGTTTCGAAGCGCGCTGCGGCCAGGTGGTAGCCGGTGCCGCCGGCCTCGCCGAGCAGGCGCGCGCTGGCCGCACGGTTGCCATAGCGGGCGCCGGTGGCGCGCAGCACCGCCTGCGTTTCGTCGGTGCCGTCGGCGCTCCACAGCTGCACCACGCCGCCGGAGGAACTGCCGTACAGCGCCGAGAACGGCCCGCGCATCACCTCCACCCGCTCGGCCGCGGCCAGGGCGAAGTGCGAGAGCTGGCCCTGGCCGTCGGGCATCGTCGCCGGGATGCCGTCGGCGTACAGGCGCACGCCGCGCACGCCGAAGGTGGCGCGCGCGCCGAAGCCGCGGATCGACAGCTGCGTGTCCTGGGCCAGGTTCTGCCGCTCGCGCGCCAGCACGCCCGGCACGCTGCCGAGCGCTTCGGACAGCGTGGCCTGTGCGCGGGTGGACGTGCCGTCCAGCGCGATCACGTCGATCGAGGCGGGCAGGTCGAAGGCTGGCGCCGATTCGACGCGCGCCGTCACCGAGACGGCCGGCAGGTCGGTGGCCGGCTGCGCATGTGCGGCCACGACGGCGCTGCAGGCGGCGGCCAGCAGCGCACCGCGGTGCCGGTGGGGGCGGCGGGGCCGGTGCATGCGGCCCAGTGTATCGGGGCCGCGGCCCCGGTACAGGGCCGGAAGTCAGACGTCGCCGCCGCTGGCCCAGCCCTCGCCGGTGCCGCGGTGGAGCACCTCGTCGTCCTCGCGCACGTCCCCGGCCGGGATCGTCTCCTGCGCGGCCAGGCGCGCGTAGATCGGGGTGAAGTCCGGCGCGGTGGCCTGCATCAGCTGTTGGAAGCTGTCGATGACGAAGTAGGTCTTCTGGAAGGTGTCGATCCGGTAGCGGGTGCGCATGACCCGCTCCAGGTCGAAGCCGATCCGGTTTGGCGCATCCGATTCCAGCGAATACAGCGATTCGCCCTTGGACGAGACGATGCCGGCGCCGTAGATGCGCAGACCGTCGGCCTGGCGGATCAGGCCGAACTCCACCGTGTACCAGTACAGCCGGGTCAGCTGCTGCAGCGCCTCCGGCCCGATCGCGTGCGCCTTCACCCCGCCGGCGCCGTAGGCCTGCATGTAGTCGGCGAACATCGGGTCCATCAGCAGCGGCACGTGCCCGAACAGGTCGTGGAACAGGTCCGGTTCGGCGATGTAGTCGATCTGTTCGGGGCGGCGGATCCACCAGGTCACCGGGAAGCGGCGGTTGGCCAGGTGGTCGAAGAAGTCCAGTTCCGGCAGCAGCCCTTCCACGCCGACCAGGGTCCAGCCGGTGGCCGCGCCCAGCACCTCGTTGAGCTGGTCGAAGCGCGGGATCGCGCGCGCGTCCATGCCCATCGCGTCCTGCGCGCGCAGGAACTCGTCGCAGGCGCGGCCGGCCAGCAGCTCGCGCTGGCGCGTGTACAGCGTGCCCCAGGTGGCGTGGTCGTCGGCGCTGTACTCCTCCCACGGCTGCTCGACCACGGCCGTGGTGTAGACCGGGACATAGCCCTTGTCGGTCTGCTGGTGTTCGACGCGGCGGGGGGTGGCGGTTTCGGCCATGGACGGTGCTCCTCCGGTGCAGTACCCAGCGTAGGCCGGAACCCGCGCAACGGGATTGCAAAGTTGCAGGAAACCACGGCCCGGCTGCAATCTTGTTGCACGAAACCGATGTTGCAAGGCAACAAATGGCCACGACCCCCGCCTTCGACCGCACCGATCTGCGCCTGCTGGCCCTGCTCCAGCGCGAGGGCCGCGCCAGCAATGCCGAGCTGGCCGCGCAGGTGAACCTGTCGCCCTCGGCCTGCCTGCGCCGGATCCAGCGCCTGGAGGCCAGCGGCGTGGTCACCGGTTACGGCGCCCGGCTGGATCCGCAGGCGATCGGCCTGGGCTTGCAGGCCTTCGTCCGCGTGCAGCTGGAGAAGCACGGCGCGCCGGGCATCGAGCGCTTCGTCGCTGCGGTGCAGGACTGGGACGAAGTGGTCGCCTGCCACGCCCTGACCGGCGACATGGACTACCTGCTGCACGTCTACGTGCGCGACCTCGAGCATTTCTCGCGCTTCCTGCTCGACCGCCTGCTCAACGCCTCCGGCGTGGCCGACGTCAATTCCAGCTTCGTGCTGCGCACGGTGAAGGCGTCCGGCGGCCTGCCGCTGCCGGGCTGAGCGCCGCGGCGGCGGCAAGGTTACGGCCTGCCAGTTTGCGGGCGCGCTTCGCGTACCTGGGGCACAGGCCATGGACGCTGGCTGGCAACCGGCCGCCGGCGCGTTGACCCGCTACTCATGCCCACCACCGGAGGAAGGCGATGCGCAGGATCGGACTGGCAATGCTGCTGGCGACGGGACTCGTGGGTGGCGCGATTGCAGCGCAGGCACCGGATGCCGCGGGGCCGGTCGCGGTGCACGGCGTCGCGCCGGCCGACGCGGCGGCCGTGGCCTACGACGCCGGCACCTACCGCCTGCTGGTGCCGGGCGAGGCCACCGGTGGTCGCTACGCGGTGATCGAGCTCGACGAAGGTCCCGGCTACCGCACGCCGTGGCATCGCCACGACACCATGGAGGAGCGCTATTACGTGGTCGAGGGCACGCTGACGGTGGATACCGCCGAAGGCACGCGCGAGTATCCGGCCGGCTCGCACGTGGTGATCCCGCCGGGCGCGGTCCACGCCCAGGGCAATACCGGCGCCACCCCGGTGAAGACGGTGCTGACCATCACCCCGGCCGGCTTCGAGCAGTTCTTCATCGACCGCGCCTGGCTCAACCGCACGGTCGAGCGCGGCGACCCGGAATTCCTGCCACGGATGATCGAACTGGCTGGCCGCCACGAACGCTGGCTGCAGCAGGCCGACGCGCCACGCCCGGAAGCGGCGCAGGCGGGCGGGGAACGCGGAGAGCCGGCGGCGAAACGGGAACCCATCGGCGGCCAGCGCGACGCCCATGGCTGCCTGGCGGCGGCCGGCTTCCGCTGGTGCGCGCGCACCGGCCGTTGCGAACGGCCGTGGGAACTGGCGCGCGAGCGCGGCTTCGCCAACAACAGCGAAGCCTTCATCGCCTGGTGCGAGGCGCCGGCCGGCGGCTGAGCCGGCGCCGTCGCGTCAGAGCACGCCTTCCAGCGGCTGGGCCAGCGCCGCCGCCTCGGCGGCGCAGTCGCGCTGGGTCACGTTGCCGCGGCCGGCGCGCGTGGCCAGCTCCTCGGTGGCGGCGGCCATGTCGGCGCGGAAGTCCGGATGGGACTGCAGCCGGGCGAAGGTACCGGCGGCCATGAAGCGGCCCTGCAGCACGTCGCTCTGCCAGTGCACGTTGCACACCAGCCGGCTCTCGCCGAAGTTGCGGCCGCGCGCCAGCAGTTCCGTGGTGCGCTCCGGCACCGCCTGCGACAGCACCAGCGCCCACATCCAGCCGATCGCGGTGTGGCCGGACGGATACGAGCCGTTCGTGCGCAGCGCTTCCTCGTCCTCCGGCGTGCAGGTCGGCGCGGCGTTCTCCACGAACGGGCGCGGGCGCTCGTAGTGCTTCTTCGCCTTGCGCGTGGACGCGGCCGCGTCGGCCAGCGAGCGGCGCAGCAGGCGCCAGGTGGCCGGGGTGTCCTGCTCGGTGATGTCGGTGCCCAGCGTGCAGGCGAAGGTGCCGGCGGCGAAGGGGAAGTGCAGGTCGGCGTCGAGCCGGGCCTGCTCGAAGCGCGGGGTGCCGCGCAGCGCCAGCGCCGCGCGCATCACCGCGTGGTCCTGTTCCAGCGCGGCGCTGCCGGCGGCCGGCGGCGCCGGCACCAGGGCGAGGCTGTCGGGCAGCGCAGCAGTGGCCAGGTAGCCGGCGATGAAGCCGGGGCGCAGCTCGGGCATGCCTGCGGCGGGCGTGGCCGCGGCGGCGGACTCCGCCGCGGGCGGCGCGGCGGTGGTGGCGCAGGCGCCCAGGACAAGGAGCAGCGAAGCCGCGGCCAGGCGCGACGGACGGGACGACATGCGGGGTTCTCCGGGTAGCAAGGAGGCCGCGACCGCGGACGGTCCCGGCCTCATCCGGGCGGAATGATGCCGCGTGTGCGGCAATGGAGGGAAGCGCGGTGGCCGCATCCATCGCGGCGGATGCGCCTCAGTCGGGCGGCGTGCGCGGGCGGAACGGCAGCACCTGGCCGCGGCCGTCGTCTTCGTCGCGGTGCCACAGCACCGGCACGTCGCGCGGCGGCGGCAGTTCGAAGGTGTCGCGCTCCTCGCGTGCCTGCAGTGCCTGCTCCTCTTCCTCGATTTCCCAGCTGTAGCGCTTGCGCGGCGGCAGCGGATCGAGGCGGCGGAACAGCAGTGCGGAGACGGTGCCGGCGATGGCGCCGCCCAGGTGCGACTGCCAGGAAATGCCGTCGCCATGCGGCAGCACGGTCAGCACCGAGCCGCCATAGAACAGCATCGCGATCATGCCCGCGGCGATCGATGGACGGTCGCGGCGCAGCAGGCCCAGCGTGGTCACCAGGAACATCAGGCCATGGGTCACGCCGCTGGCGCCGAGGTGGTGCGAACCGGGTTCGCCCAGCAGCCAGGCGCCCAGTCCCGAACCCAGCCACATCACCGGCAGCGCGCGCAGCGTGGCGCGCGGATAGACGCTGCCGGCGAGGGTGCCGAGGATCAGCAGCGCGGTCGCGTTGGCGGCCAGGTGCGCGGCCGAGCCATGCAGCAGCGGGGCGGTGAGCAGGCCGAGCAGGCCGGCCAGCGTGCCGGGCGTGACCGACATCGCCACCACCGGCAGGCGCGCCTGCATCGCCGCGACCACCACCAGCAGCAGGACGAAGCCGAGGCTGCAGTTGAAGGCGAACAGCAGGCGCCGGCGGTCGCTGGCGGGATCGGGCGCAGGCTGCGTTGGATGGTCGGGCATGGGCGCTCCCATGGTTCGAACCTCCTCCATGGCGACCGCGGGCGGGGGAATCAAGGGCCAAAAAAGAGGTTCTTCTCCCAAGTGAGGGAGAGAGGCACACGGCCGACCCGGCAGACTTGCTGGTGTCTAGACAACAAACTGGGGCCGGCCGTGGCCGAGTTGGATTGTATGTTCCCGCTGGGAGGCTGGGCGGGATATGGCGTGAGCCGCTGGCATCGCGAGCCGCGCGGCGGCCAACGCTGGCTGGTGATCGAGCTTGATCCGCAGGAGGGCGTGCGGCGTTGCTGCAGCGGCTGCGGCCAGCCCGTGGCGGCGATCCACGACCGCGCGGTGCGGC